>JBEEGH010000027.1:0-7307 GCA_041166745.1 Acidimicrobiaceae bacterium | reverse complement strand
GCGCGACTTTGCCGTGGCTTCATGGAGTTGACGACGCACGACGATGGCTGCTGTCCCGAACATCACGGTCAGCGCCAGGCCGACGATCGACGCGCGGTCCACTGCAACAGGGTGTCAGACGACAGACTGGAACGTGCCGATAGCGCGAGTTCGACCTAGACGGTCGCCGCAGCGACGAGGACCAGCACGAGAGCAAGCGGCCATCCGATCAGCAACCCGAATCCGACGGCGATGTTCGGGTTCCGCCGCGTGAACAGCAATGCGAAACCAACCAGCGGCGCGACAGCGAAAGCGATCCAGACCCCAGGCACGATCAATCCGGCGACGAGCAAGATCGTCGGTATCGGAAGGGCGAGCCACAGAGGCCGCTTCGGCAACCGACTCAGCGCAGTGGCCATGAGGTGAGAGTAGACAGCAGCTCCGAGCGCACTGAAAGTGCCGATCTCGCGTGGCCGCGGTCTGCGAGCGAATCGGCCAGTATCGAGGTGGTGACTGAGTTCGCGTCTGCGCTGGCCGGAGTCGGATGTGTGCTCATTGGTGCGACGGCTATCAACGCAATCATCCGATTCCGATCGCCGCCGGGTCCCTCGACTTGGGACTCGTTCGACCTGCGACACCGCTGGCGCGGTGCCATCCAGCTCGGCTTCGTGCTTATCGCGCTCGGGATCGCGGTCGGCATCGTCGGCGCTGTGTTGGGATAGCGGGAGCCCATCCGGACGGTGCCGTTCTCGGGCGAGCACATCCGGCATCATGCGCTAGTGCAACGTCCTGGCCTGTTGCTTCTTGCGCTGGTCTTCTTCGGTATGGCGACGATCCAATATCTCGCCGCAGTCGGGCGGATCGAAGTCGATCAATGGCCCTTCGTTCGCAGCAAGAACCGCGGTGCTCGTTTCGCATTCGCTGCCTGGGCGGGCTTCCTCGGAGTCGCGGTGCTCGTCTGGTCGTTCGTGTAAATCGAGCTGATAGGAAAGTGCCGTTCTCGCGACTCGCATGGTGCACGATTGGCCCACGGAAGACGACCCCCTGGCCGTTATCGATGCGCTGACGTCGGCAGTGCCGAGCTTTAAGACCGACTGGCGCGCCGACCGTTGCTACTGGACCGAGGACGGCACGCTCATAGGTCACTCGGTCATCGGTGACCTCTGTCGCGAGGTCTTGGGCCTGACGCTGCACCGGGATGACTCCGCTCTAGAGAACCTTGGCGCGGTGGTCGAGCGGTGTCTCGTGGAAGGCGGTCAGTGGGGTGCGGAGTACGCAGAGACGGGGCTGCTTGAAACGCTCGGCAACCTCATCGCATGGGAGCCGGTCGAGCAAAGGGCGACGGCGATCGAGCGCTTCGCGCGGTGCCTCGGGCCTGTTGGGCGTGAACGGTGGGGCATCCATACGAGCGACATTCCACGCTGACGAACCGCTCTGTACGTGCCGATCTCGCCGCCATCGACGCGACAATCTGGAGCAGTGATGACCTGGTGGAGAGAGCGCCAAGCTCTTCGAGCGATCGCGGGGCGCCTTACTCGGGAGTTCAGGGGATCAGCCGAGGGTGTGGGTTTCCGCGTCAAGGCGCACGGTGGACGACAGCTAGAGCTGTTGGTGTGGCCGGAAGGCGGGCTCGACAACTTCATCGAGGCTGCCGGCGATCCGAGTGCCATCGAGCACGCATCCAACGAGTTCCGTCGGATCGTCGGGCTGTACGCGTCCGGTCTTCGTCCGCCCTTCTAAGAAGCGGCGGAAAGTGCCGATCCCGATTACGGCAATCGGATGGACGACACTGGTGTTGTGAGTGAGCCAGCCGGCCTTGCGCTGACGATCGGCGGAGCGACGCCGGGCCGGCTCACGTTCTCGGAGCGGTCGCCGCTGTCCGGTGCGGTCGTTTCCTGTCTCGCCACTCTGGAACTGCCCGATCAGATGGTCGCCCGTATGCGGGTCGACGAGAGCGGCGGGACGTTCTTCGTGGGCCTCGTCGAGATGTTCGATGACCTCGCCGCTGATTGGCGCCGCGCAAGGGGCGAGTTGTCATGGGGGTCGTTGGAAGGCGAGCTGGGTCTGGTGTCCAGCGCCGACAGCCTCGGCCACATCACCTTCGCGGTATGGTTGACAATCGATCCGGTGGTTCCCTGGCGCGTTCACGGAGCCGTCGTGGTCGAGGCGGGTGCACTCGAAGGGCTGGCGCAAGAGGCTCACGGTTTCTTCCGGCACTAGCGCAGAAGTGCCGTTCCTGCTCGGCTCGTGACGGCGACCGACGGCATGATTCAGATGATGAACGCGGGTGCCGGAAGCGATGGGCCACTCCTCTGGCCTGTTCTCCCCGCCGTGTTTCTTCCGTCCGCAGCGCTTGTAGTCGCCGTGCTCCTAGTCGGTGTCGGTGAGCGCTCGCCTTGGCTGGCGTTCTGGGCTTACATCGTTCCGCCCATCGTTGGCCTGGCACTGATGCTGCCTCGTCGCACAGCGCCCTTCGGTTTTGGCTTAGTCGCAGGCTCGCTGATCGCCCCCGCCGCGACGCTGCTCGTGCTCTGGTTGATTTGGCGGTAGCCCACAAACGGCCGGAAGGTGCCGATCTCGCGGCTTCATCGGTAGTGCCGATCCGGCAACATGCGCTCGTGCCTTGCGCCCGCTGCGGTCGTGCAATCAATGACAGCACGGCGTTCTGGACACCGACAGCGAAGGGCGAGCTGTGTTCGTGGTGTCTCACTGGTCACAGTCCGGATTGGATAGAGGAAGGCACGGAGCCGATTCCGCCTCGTCAAATCCTGTTCGCAGTGATCGCGGCCCTCATTACTGGTGCAGGGTTCGCTCTACTGATCTTCTTGGCGACTGGAGACTCGGTCGGCACTGGGTCCGCGCTCGCAGCCGAAGGTCTGGTTGTAGTCGCAATCGTGGTGAAGGTCCGAGCACACAACCGACGCGTCGCTCGACCTCGGAACGATCGGCAGGGCCGATGAGCGGGAGCGCAGATGTGCCGTTTCAGGTCGAGCCGTGTGGGGGCGCGGTCGGTCGACTGGCAAGTGCGGCGACGAGCGACCGGAAGCATCCTTCTTCGTTCAATCGGTCCTGGTCGCGCCGTAGCCGTGTCCGCGTCGGGGCCGCTCGAGCGAAGCCCACGAACGCGATAGCGGTGCCCGCGGGATACACCCACCACACGGAGGCTGTGAAGAACCCAACGAATCCGAACAGCGCCGCGCTCTCGGCGAACGCTATGCGCAGAAAGAACCGGGTCCGATAGCTCGCCGCCAGACTGATGTCATTCGTGCACGCCAGCGGCTTCTCCACGATGCGGCCCACGATTCCTGCAGCTACACCCAGAGCAAGGAGGAAGATCGCGAATCCTGGCGAGTCGGATTCCTTCGACTGCGACGGCCACAGAAAGACGAGGACGACTCCGAACATCCCGAGCGCCACGCAGAACGTCACGAACACCTGGCGCAGTATCAACAGGCCGTTCGCTCCCTCAGCTTGCCGTCGACGAAGGAAGTAGCGGAGTCCTCCGGGCACAAGAAGAAGAAGCAGGGCCGGGCCTCTGGGCCACCCAGGATCGTCTTCACGTAGCACGGGATCAGGCTGCCACGAAGGCGACAACGGAGGACACTCGCCAGCGCATACGTGCCGATCTCGCGGTTTTCATTCGTAGCGCAAAGTCGGCACTACACGATGGGTGAGCGGTTCCTGTGGAGGGCGGGCATCTCGTTACGCCCTGCGGCGCGTGTTGGTGACACGCTGATGACCAAATGCCGGTCGTCGCACTGCTCATATTCGTCTCACTCCTCGCGTTGTCGTGGGCGCTGTGGATCACATCCATTCGTCTCGCTGCTGATCTCGAACAGGTCCAAGCACCCGACGGTCGGTGGTATGACGTGCTCGCAAATCGCGAGGGCGTGATGCTGTACACACGGTCGGCGGCATACCTGAACGCATACTCGGTCTTACCGACCGCAATCGCATTGCTCCGTCATCGAGTGAGCGGCAAGCCGTGGCGCTGGAGTGTGATCGTGCGACCCTCGCCATTCCGCGGCTACAAGGATCTGCTGCATGAGCTTTACGCCGATAGGGAAACCGCCGGCCAACGCGTTGCTGAGCTATCGCAGAGTCTCGAGCGAGGCGTTCGCTCGTGGCCAGAAGAGGCCGAGTGGTTTCGCTGACCGACGCTCACTAAGTGCCGTTTCCGATCGCTGCGCGGCTAGCTCCGATCCGGCATTATGCGCGAGTGGATGAGTTGGCCGTCGTTGTGTCGGCAGCAGTTCGCGAACACGATCCGCTCGACCCCTGGCTGACCGAAAGCGGGCGGGACGAGCACTACTGGGATCGCGAGGCCGAACTGATTGCGCGGCGGCTAACGCCCAGCATGGACTCCGTAGCTGTCCGAGCCGTTGTCAGTGACGTGCTCGGAGGATTGCTCGGCACCTCAGCAGACGGCGACGCCGGCGTTCAGGAGCAATCGAAAGCGGATCGACCTCATCGCCGCCGCGATCTCGAAGGCCGTTCGTTAGAACCGGCTGCGCACGAGTGTGCGGAAGGTGCCGGTACAGCGCGAGCAGGCCCGGCATTTCCGTGCGTTCCTTCGTGCAGAGAGACTGCATGACAATGGAGATATCTAGCTGACGCAGGCCTCTACGCTGACGGGGTGAGGCGCCGGGCTTGGGCAGCGATAGCGGGAGCCGTCGTGGTGCTTGGCGGCTGGCGGTGGGTCGAGTTCAGCGCAGACCCTCCGAGGCACTTCCCTTGTCAGGTGCGGTACGTCAGCGAGTCCGCCAGGCTCGCCGCGGAGGCAACCGGAACGTTGCCTTGCCAACGCGAAAGGTAGGGGGCGGGACTGGGGGGAAGTCGGCCGACCCCGCCACTTGTAGATCTCGCCCTATTGCTCTCCACCTGATTGCGGGGCGATGACATCGGTCATCACATCGGATAAGCGTCCGGAACGTGCCGATCCCGGTCGGTCACATCCGGCATTCCCGCGCACTTGATTGCGACAGGCGAGGAGCCGTCGTGTTGACCAGGTGATTTGTGGAATCGCCTGAGTACTTTTGGCTGGTCGTGGCCCAAACGGGATGTCGGGCATCATGGACTCGTAGTGAGCGAACCGACTGGATCGCCGTCGTCGTGGGTCGCTCCGGGCGAATCCGCGGCACAGACCGCTTGCACCGTTCCCGGTGCTCCGGCGACCTGGGACGGAGTGTCCGAAGTCGAGCATTCCGCAGAACTTCAGTTGCCGGCGCCGCCTCACCGCCGGCGGATGATCTTGTTTGGAGCCCTTGGCATCACAGTTGTGCTCGTCGTGGCGGCTGTAGGCGCTGCTGTCGCTCGTCACAAGTCGGGTGCTTCCCCGCCGTCGCCAGTAACTCTCGAGCTTCGACAGGCAGCGAGTCGGTCGCTTGCCGCAACCAGCTTTCGGGAGAAGATCTCCGGCTCCGCTGCCGCGCCGAGCATCGTGGGAACCGTCGATTTCGAGTCACCTGACCGAGCTCGCTTCGTTCCGGCGACCTCCGACGGCATTGAGTCGATTGTGATTGGTCGCAAGATCTTTATACGCGAACGCGCGCCGGAGCGGTTCATCGTCTACGACCAGGGCAACCCTCGGTATTTCGACAGCCTGAGAGATGCGCTGAGTGTTCTCACCACGGCGAACAACGTGACTCGAACTGACAACGGGTATCGCTTCATCTACGACTTCAACGGAGATCACATCGCGGTTGATGTCACGGTGACCAGTGGAGTCGTAACCGACGTCTCCTACGAGTCGGTCAAAGGCGTCGTCCGCTACGAGTTCGAGGCGTATGGCGCGACGACGGTCGCCGAGCCCGATCCGGCGAAGGTCGATCAGCCTCAGCCAAACAAACCCTGCCTGCCACCAGGTCAACAGGACCCGAAGGTGGTCTGCAGAGCCGGCAACTAGTCGGCCGTCCAACTACGAAACGTCATACCGATAAGCCACGCGGAGTTCCCCAGTCCACAGCCAGTGATAAGTGACAGCGGGGGCGCATACGTGCCGTTACACGATCGCGACAGCCGCGTACGGTGTTGCCCGTGACCAACGTCGCGACACCCAGTGACGGACTCATGCGCACACCGGCCGCCACCATCGCCGGGATCGTCGGCTCGCTTGGGCTCGTCGCGGCGATCTGGGCGGCCGAGCAGATCCGGACGGGCGCGGGCGTCGACATCGCCGCGGTCACACTCGCGACTTGTTACGCGACCTACGCCGGAGTCGCCCTCACCCGCGGCGACTCACGCGAGATCGGAGTCGAGAACGCCTCCCTCGGGCTTGGCCTCGTCTTCGTCGGGCTCGGACTTTGGCACCACCCCGCATGGCTCGCCCTTGGATGGGCGTTGCACGGTGGTTGGGACTTCCTGCATCGCCGCGACCGACACCTGCTCGGCGTCAAAGGTGTACCTCCGTGGTACGTCGTGACGTGCATGGTGTGGGACCCAATCGTCGCCATCGGCATCTTGCTCGTCCTGTAAACGCTCGGGAAGTGCCGTTTCAGTGTCACAGCCCATCCGTATGGTTGTTGGTATGGCGACCTGGCCGCGTGACAGCAATACCGGCCCCGGAGGCGGAATGTCGACCGGCCCCGGTGGCGGTCTTTCGACGGGTCCAGGGGGTGGCGCCTCGACGGGTCCCGGTGGCGGGATGTCGACTGGACCCGGAGGCGGAATGTCGACCGGACCTGGTGGTGGCCTCTCGACGGGTCCCGGTGGCGGGATGTCGACTGGACCCGGTGGTGGCCTCTCAACCGGTCCCGGTGGCGGACTATCTACGGGACCGGGTGGTGGCCTCTCGGCGGGCCCAGGCGGTGGGCTCTGTACAGGCCCAAGCACGAACCCTTATCGAAGCAATCAGCCGCCGCGGCACGTGTTTGTTGTCGAGCTCGAACGAGTCGGCATGACCGACATCGCTCAGATACTCCGACGAGCATGGGGGCTTCCGCCGCACTGAACGTGCCGTTATCGCTGCTGCTCCCGCCATCGGCGTCGCGCCCGTATCCAGTAGAAAAGGCCGACCGGCCAGAGCACCCACCACCACACAGCAGCCCTCATCGGCTCATCAGAGTGCACCGGGTCATCGACGTGCCTCGCGACGTCCCGATAGATGAGCACCGCTGGGACAACGACGCAGGCCACGGCTAGAACGGCGAGGAACGCGAGCACTTTTGTGAGGGTACGGCCGGGACAGCTCACCATTCGGAATGTGCCGTTCTCGGTCGACTGCTGCGAGCGGCTCCCGTAGCGTGGTCCAATCCCGACAACAGGTGCCGCCGGGGCACCCGAGGCGAAAGCCGAACGCGCAGGAGTAAGAGGCCGTAGGCGGGAGACCG
>JBEEGH010000026.1:0-67319 GCA_041166745.1 Acidimicrobiaceae bacterium | reverse complement strand
GCCGCACAGCCGCGTCGACTTCGAGTGGGCACCCGGTCGCGACGATCAACGCTCCTCGAGGATGCGACGCAGCGTGCGAGCCATGACATCGCCCAGCGGGTGGCGCCGGGGCGTGTAATAGAGGACGCCGCCAACGGCCTGCTCGAGTTCGAACGCACGTGCTCGGAGCCAGGTCGCTTCGTCGGCTCCGACCGCTTCTCGAAAGACCGGCCGACTCCGTTCGTCGAACAGTGCCCATGCCGGCCCAAGGTCCTGAGCGGGATCGGCGTACGCGGCACCGCCCCAATCGATGATCGCGGAGAGCCGGCGCGCCGCCACGAGCAGGTTGCCCGGGATGAGATCGCCGTGCACGAACCGGACATCGACGGGATCGCGAGAGACCTCCCGCGTCTCGTCTGCGCATCGTCTCACGGCGGCGACATCGATGAGGTCGCCTGCACGCCACGTCGGATCGTCGAGCCACGAGTCGAGCCGCTGTAACAGCGGCTCGATCGGTCCTCCTCGATCGCCCGGCTCTCGATCGGGCACTGGCATGTCGGTCAGAGCGCCGATCGCACGCACTGTCGCCGCGAGGTCGATCGCCATCTGCTCGAGCGCACCACCGAGCGAGTTTCGGGCGGTCCACGCGTCAGCTCCATCGAGCCAGCCGAGAACGGCCCACCGGTGCGGGAATGCTTCGTCGGACGCCCCGACGTGGAGCACCGGTGGCGTATCGACAAGGGTCGAAAGCGGGCTGTCTGCAAGCGTTCGCAGCACGTCGAGCTCCTGCCCAACGTTCGCGGCGGCCCGAGGGCGCCTTGGAAGTCGCACGACCACGTCGGCACCGGAAGGCACGTGCACTCGCCACATGGCGTTGTCCGTGCCCGACGTTCGCAAGTAGGTCAGCGCAAGATCGGCCCATCGAGGGCATTGGGCCGACAGCAGAGCGCGGACCGTCGCCTCGGAGGTGTCCGGTTCGTCGTCGTGGATGCGGTCCGACACGCGGGTCATCATCGCGGCCCCCTAGGTCGCGAGACCGCATGAGTGCTGGGCCCCGCGACGAATACCAGCTACTCCGGGCGGAAGTACGGGAGCGTCACGTCGTCGCTGGCGGGATGGAACTCGACGACGACGGGCATCTCGGCGCGCAGTTCCTCGTGATCGCAGCCGACCATCGCGCTCATCAACCAGAAGCCTTCGTCGAGCTCGATGATCGCCGGGGCGTACGGCACCTGGAACGTCGGATGCTGCGGCCGCCACACCACCGTCCAGCTGTAGAGACGACCGCGACCCACGCTGCGCTCCCAGGTGAGCGCTGCCGCGCCGCACGCGGCACACGACGATGCGGGCTTCATGTTGACCTCGTGGCACTCGGCACAGCGCTGGTAGAGCAGCTCACCGCGCGCACAGGCCGCCCAATACGGCTCGGCCGCGACCGAGTGAGCTCCGACCGGGATCCCGACTGCCTGTGGCTGGAGGGCCGTCACGGTTGTTCCGACCCCAACAGCATCACGTCGGTGAACAGAGCGCCCGATCCGCCGTTGGTGCACATCGCCACCTCGGCGCCCGCGACCTGGCTGGTCTCACACGAGCCTCGAACTTGCTGCACACCGCGAATCACGCGCTGCAACATCTGTGCATTGAGGCCGGCGTGACTGAACGACATCGTGCCGCCATCCGTCGTGACGGGGAGCCGGCCGCCGGGTGCGATGTGTCCGGCCTCGACGTACGGGCCACCCTCGCCTTCGCCACAAAACTCGAACGCCTCCAGTTGCCGGATGATCTCGAACGAGAACGGGTCGTACAACTCGGCGACATCGACGTCGTCCGGGCTCAGTCCTGCAAGCGCGAAGCACTTGCGAGCCGCGCGACGACCGACATATCCCGCGGGGATGTCGTCACCTCGACCTCGAAGATCCCACACCGGAGGAACGACGTACGCCGGCCCGTAGGTGTCACCCGCGCCTCCGAGGATCCACACTGGCGTCGACGCCGCGTCGAGGGCGCGCTCGGCCGTCGTCAGCACCAATCCGCACCCGCCTTCCGATGTCATCGAGCACTCGAGCAGATGAAAAGGGTCAGCCACCATGCGCGACTCGAGAATGTCGGCCGCCGTGAACGGGCCGCGTCCGTAGTAGACGGCTTCAGGGTTGACGTGCCCGTTGTTGCGAACGGTCGCCGCCGCGAGCGCGAGCTGCTCGCGCGTGGTGCCGTACTGCAGCATGTGCCGGCGCGCCATCAGCGCGAACTCCGCGGCCGTGAACAGCCCGTAGCCGACGACGAGCTCATTGGCGGGACGAGTCCAGGGCGCCGTGGACGACCGTTCCGTGTACATCGCCGCGCCGCCGGCCCCGATCACGACGACCTCGCATTCGCCGAACGCGATCATCGACGCCGCGTCGAGCACTGTGGGTATCCCGTGGGTCGACAGCTTGCGCGAGCACGGCCCCATCCGCGCCCCCAGCACCATGTCGGCGGCGAACTGTCCGGCGACCCCATCGACCTCGTCGAGGCCGATACCGGCGTCGGCCAGAGCACCGAGTGCTCCCTCAACTGCCATCGACTGCGAGTCACGCCCTTCGAGGGTGCGGGCCTGCTGCGTGTTGAACACGCCGGCAATGGCGACGTTTCGGAACGGGTGTGCCATCAGGTGCGGGTGTCCTCGAGGCCGTTCGGCAGTTCGATCGGCGGGTTCGGCAATTGCACGACCCCGCGATCGGCGAGGAACTGTTCGTAGCCATCGAGGTCTGCGGGAAACGACCGTGGGTCGCCCATCATGATCTCGTACAGCACCACCCCTTCGGGCCCGGCGACGAACGGCCCGAACGTGTCGCCCTGATCGAGCGCGATGTGCGTCCCGCGCGGACACTCGATGTCGCCACACGTCATCGATCCGTCGAGCACGAACACGATGTGATCGCTGTTGTGACCGTGGGCTTGCACGATCATGCCCGGGTCCCACTTCGCATAGAGAGACAAGTAGCGGCTCGAGAACTCCATCCACTTCTCGTACACCGACGCGATCCGCTCGCCGTGCTGCTGCCGTCGCACCTCCTGCCAGTTCACGTCGTCGAGCTGCGTGAAACGAGGGCTGCCAGTCACAGCTACACACTCTCGCGCGAGGACGAATCGGTCATAACGGAGCTAGTGACCGACACCCCGTTGCGAACGGAACAACCTGTACTGTGTGCGCAGCATCCCGGCGTGAATCGGATGCCAAAAACGGGGGGATCGATGAAGCACACCGATTTCGCAGCCCACCTCCGAGAGATCGAGGAGCTCGAGGACACCGAGCGGACCAGCGACGCACCGTCGGGACAGCGGGTGCTCGACGTGCAACGCACGGCCGGCAATCAAGCCGTGAACGCGCTCGTCGTCCAAGCGAAGCTGATGGTGGGCAAGGCAGCTGATCCCGCGGAACACGAAGCCGACCTCAGGGCCGACCACGTTCTCGCCGCGCTGACGCACGGGCAAGGCACCAGCGCGCGACGCTCGAGCGACGAAGATCACGGGCCTGATCCGCTCGGCGGCCTCGACGTGAGCACCGAAACAGAATCGGAGATCGACAAGCAGCGCGGGGGCGGCCAGAAGGTGCCGACCGAGGTCCGGAGTGCGTTCGGCGCCGACTCCGCTGCGCTCGACAGCGTTCGGGTGCACACCGACGTCCACGCCGATCGACTCAGCCAGTCGCTGCAAGCCAAGGCGTTCACGACCGGCAAAGACATCTTCTTCCGGCAAGGGACGTACAACCCGGCGTCGAGTGACGGCAAAGAGTTGCTCGCGCACGAGTTGTCACACGTCGTGCAGCAGGGTGGCGACGTCCAGCGGCGCACCGTGCGTCGTCGCATCGAGCCCTCGACGCAATACATCTTCGACGAGATGTCGAAGAAGACCACCGGCAAGGAAGACAAGAAGACCTTCTTCAAAACGCCCGCCTACTTGAGGGTGAAGACCGATCTGGACGAGTACGTCCAGAAGCAAGACACGAAAGATCGCAAGTGGAAGGAAGCCAAGCTCAAGTCGATCGACGACAACATCGCCAAGTGGATGGCCGACAAGAAGATCCAGGCCGATGCGAGCGAGGATCACAAGAACCGCAAGGAAGCCATGCTGTGGCTCGTCCCGAGGATCCAGGCCGAGTACACGATGATGGCGAAGGTCACGCCAGGGCAGCAGCGGGGCAGCGGCAAGTCCGACAGCGGCGGGATGAACTCCGTCGAGGTCGGCGTCAAGACGACGAAGTCGATCGGTACCTCGAAGTCGAAGACGGGCGTGTTCAAGGCGCCACCCAAGGGCTACAAGGCGTGGGATGCGCCGGCGGCCAATGCGTCCGGCATCGACATGGACGACGCTCAGTTCACCGAGAGAGCCGTGGCGTCGTCCGCAGTCGCGAAGCTGATGGGCAGTGATGTCATCGCCGACACGGTGAAGGCGACCCGTGGTGGCCAAAAGGGCTACATGATGGAGCAGGCCAAGGGGGTGCAGCCGAAGGGCGAGAAGAAGATCCGCCCCCAGAACAAGATGGAAGCCAACAGCTGGAGCGACTGCGTACAGACCCAGAGTCCCGGGTACGGGATCGACGAGAAGGGTCCGTTCAAGACCGAAATGGTCGTGAACAAGATCGACTGGAAGGACTCCAGGCTCCAGGAGCAACTCGTCGAACTCCAACTCCTCGACGCGATCACCGGCCAAGTCGACCGTCACGCGAGCAACTACTTCGTCGACCAAGGCCCCGGCAAGGAGACGAAGGTCAAGGGCATCGACCCCGACCTGTCCTTCGGCAAAGACAAGGACGTCGACCAAATCAAGGCGGCGACCACAGTCGGTGTCGCACCGGACAAGTCCATGGAAGAGCTGCCGCCGATCTGCACGACGTCGACGGCCAAGCGCATCCTCGCAATGACGGAGACCGACCTTCGGGCCCTGCTCGGCAGCACGTTGTCGCGCGACGAGTTACTGGCGGCGATCAAACGACTCCAAAAAGTGCAGGCCCACCTCAAGCAGCTCATGTCTGACATGTGCGTGTTCGACAGCTTCGAGGAGGAAGACGAGAACTTCCGACTCAATCGCTTCACGGAGAAGAACAGCTACATCGGACGCGACCGGTACTTCCAGTACCGCAACGCGAACGGGTGACGCCTGCCGTGACGACATTGGCCGACGACGTCGTCGACTTCCTCGAGCGCGACGGGTGGTCACCGACCGTCGAAGACGGCTACATCACCTGCGGCTTCCAGGGCGACAACGGCGAGTGGCAGTGTTACGTCACCGTTTTCGAAGACGAGGAACGGATCGTCTTCTACTCCGTGTATCCGGAGCACGTGTCCGACCGCAGTCGTCGAGACGTGGCCGAGTTGTTCATCCGCATCAACTTCAACCTGTTGGTGGGCAGCTTCGACCTCGACCTCGACGACGGCGAGGCCCGATTCCGCACGAGCCTCGACATCGAGGGCGGCGAGCTCACCGACGGGCTCCTCCGACAAGTCGCCTATGCAAACGTCACGACGATGGACCACTACCTGCCGGCGGTGAGGGGCGTCGACGCCACCACGGTGACACCCGCCGAAGCTCTCGACCTGGTCGAATCCGCTTCCTAGTCGCCAGCACGGGCCCCGAATTTGCGGCAGGATGAGCGCCCGGTAAGCAGCCGAAGTGGGGGGTCACCTTGAAGGTTTCCATCACGGTCAACGGCGAGGCCACGGAGCACGATGTCGAGCCCCGTCTCCTCCTCGTTCACTACCTACGTGACGTCGTAGGCCTCACCGGCACCAATGTGGGTTGCGACACGTCGTCGTGCGGCGCGTGCACGGTCCACCTCGACGGCGAGTCGGTGAAGTCGTGCACGGTTCTGGCCGCCCAGGCCGACGGGTCGGCGGTCACCACGATCGAGGGCCTCGCCACCGACGGGGTACTCCATCCGATGCAGGCCGCGTTCCAGGCCAACCACGGACTCCAATGCGGCTTCTGCACTCCGGGGATGGTGATGGCCGCAGTGTCCCTCGTCGAGGAGGGCCGCGTCACCGACGAAGCATCGGTACGTGAAGGCCTCGAAGGCAACCTGTGCCGCTGCACCGGCTACCACAACATCGTGCAATCGGTGCTGGCGGCGGCCAGGGCGGGAGCGTCGAAGTGATCCCCGCACTTTTCGACTACGTACGGGCCGACTCGGCCGAGCACGCAATCGCTCTGCTCACGGAGCACGGCGACGAGGCCAAGCTGCTGGCCGGTGGCCATTCGCTGCTACCGCTCATGAAGCTGCGGCTGGCCACACCATCGGTGCTCGTCGATGTCGGCCGACTGCGCGATCTGTCGTACATCCGCGATGGCGGCGATCATGTGGCCGTCGGTGCGCTGACGCGCCACCACGATCTCGAGCACTCGGACCTTCTCGGTGAGCAGGCGGCACTGTTGCGTCACGCCGCCGGACAAGTCGGCGACCCGCAAGTGCGACATCGCGGCACCATCGGTGGCTCGATCGCCCACGGCGATCCGGCGTCCGATCTCCCGGCCGTGCTACTCGCACTGCGGGCCACGTTGGTCGCCCAGGGACCGAGCGGCACCCGCGAGATTTCCGTCGACGACTTCTTCACCGGCTTCCTCGAGACCGCACTCAATCCAGACGAGCTGCTCACAGAGATCCGTGTGCCGAAGGCTCCGGGCGCGGGCTGGTCATTCCAGAAGTTCAACCGGCGCGCCCAGGACTGGGCCATCGTCGGCGTCGCGTGCGTCCGCAACGGCACCACGGGCATCGGGCTCGTCAACGTCGGCTCCACTCCCCTACGGGCGTCGGCGGCCGAGGCGGCGATCACCTCGGGCGCGTCCGCCGCGGATGCGGCCAACGTCGCCGACGAGGGCACCGACCCGCCCGCGGATCTCAACGCATCACCAGAGTTCCGCCGCCACCTCACGAAGGTGCTCGTTCGGCGCGCGCTCGAGGAAGCCGGCAGCTAGCGGACGGTCGTCACACCCCGTCCAGCCGACGACAGCGCGTCGAGCGCAGCGCGAGCGGCTGACTCGAGCGAGTGCTGCCGTCCCGCAGCCAAGGCGGCCTCCTGAGCGGCGGGAGTCAACGGCGCGATGCGATCCTCGATGTCGCCGTGGCGGGCCCGGATCTCCCACGGGCGGTGACCTTGGCCGCTGCGGTGGCGCAGTTCCTCCGCCGCACCGAGGAGCTCGGTGGCGACCTCCGCCCGTCCCGTGCGACCCACGACGACGGCGGCCGCCTCCAGCGCGTGCGCGCTGCAACCGACGTTTCCGTAGGTGGCGAACAGTTCGACGGCCTCTGCGACAAACGTGGCTGCGTCGTCGAGCTCGTCTCTGTCGAACGCGATGATTCCGCGGCCTTCGACGTTGTGTGCGACGCCCATCACCGATCCATCACCGCGGAGCAACTCGTCGGCCTCCGCGGCCATGCGCTTGGCGTCGTCGAGATCCGATGTTCGGAGCGACGCGACCCACAGCGCGTAACCGAGGCCCATGGTGTCGGCCTCGCTCCGGAAGTATGCGATCGCGTCCACGATCAGCCGATCAACCGCAGCCAGGTCGCCCATGCCCCATGCGCCGTGTGCGCGGAGATAGATGGCCCATCCGGCGTGACGATCGGAACCCACCGCGAGGAAGTGGTCATGCGCGACTGCGTTCGCCTCTGTCGAGGCGGACCAGTCGGCTTGCTCGAATGCCATGTTGCCGAGCGCGGAATAGGCCCGACCCGCGATCCATCCGTCCGCCGCAGATCCGACGCGGACCAGCAGGTCGGTGATGATCTGGCGACGCTCCCCGTTGAGGCCGATCGGTACGGCCGTCGCGATCCGCAAGGCCGCGAGGTCATCGCCTCGGCTCATCGCCCAGTCCATCGACGCCCGCAGCGTGACGGAGTCGGAGATCACCGAGCGCAGCGCCGCGTCTTGCGCCGGCCGGCGCAGCGACTCCTCGACATGATCGACGCGGGTCATGGCCCACTCGAGCAACCGGTCGCGCCATCGGCTGACTTCCCCTCGTTCCTCGAGCCGAGCGAATGCGTACTCGCGAAGGGTCTCGAGCAAGCGGTAGCGGTAGGCATCACCTTCCATCGTGGTCGTGACGAGTGATTTCTCCACGAGCCGTGTGAGCAGGTCGACCACGTCGATCTCGTCGACGAGGTCGTCGGTGACGACCATCTCGACGGCCTCGAGGCGGAAGTGGGCAGGGAACACTGCAAGGCGTACGAACAACTCTCGCTCTGCATCGGTGAGGAGGTCATAGCTCCAGGTCACCACCGCTTGGAGCGTGCGCTCCCCTGCTCTCAGGATCCGGAACCGATCGTCGAGCCGCGTCGCGAGCTGTTCGAGTGAGAGAGCCCGCAAGCGCGCCGCTGCGAGCTCGATCGCGAGGGGAAGCCCGTCGAGCCGACGGCATATCTGGGCGACAGTGGCAACGTCGGCGGCGCCGACATCGAAGCTCGGCACCGCGGCGGAGGCCCGCACGAGGAACAGCTCCACCGCGTCGGACACACCTGCGAGGACTGGATCGTCGGCCACATTCAGTGGCGGTGTGGCCAAGGCCCGCTCGCCGCGCACACCGAGGAACTCGCGACTCGTGGCCAGGATGCGAACGCCGGCGCATTGCCCCAGGTAGCGGTCGGCGAACCCGGCGACTGCAGGCACGACCGACTCGCAGTTGTCGAGCACCAGGAGCAGCTGACGCTCGCGAAGCCACTGCTCGAGTGTGTCGGCCAGTGGCTCATCCGTACGTTCTGACACGCGCAGCACTTCTGCAACGAGCGGCACGACTCGTTCGCCGTCCTCGGCCACGGCCAGGCTCACGAACCAGACGCCGTCGGGGTACGACGACAACGCTGCAGTGGATGCCTCCAACGCGAGTCTGGTCTTGCCGCAGCCGCCGGGGCCGGTCAGCGTGACGAGCCGGCTCTCCGCGAGGGCTTCGTGCACGCCGGCGAGCTCGGCCGTCCGGCCCACGAAGGGATCGACCGCAGACGGCAGGTTGTTCGGCATGGCGGTGAGCGTGCGGAGCGGCGGGAAGTCGCGCTCGAGCCCGGGGTGGGCGAGCTGCCAGAGGCCAACCTCGCCGACGTCCTTGAGGCGGTGGCGGCCCAGATCGATGCTGTCGACGTCGGGCGCGAGGTGGCGCGTCACGTCGCTCGCCAGCACCTGACCGCCGTGGCCGGCCGACGATACGCGCGCCGCGACGTGCACGGACATGCCGACGTAGTTGTCGCCGACCACGTCCGCGTCGCCGGTGTGCACCCCCATTCGCACGCGAACGACGGCATCCTCCGGCCAGGCTTGCTCCTGCAGACGAAGTTGTGCATCGACCGCGGCCGCCATCGCAGCCGACGCGCGCTCGAAGGCGACGAACATCGCGTCGCCTTCCGTGCCGAACACGACCCCGCCGTGCCGCGCGAAGACCTCAGCGAGGAGGCGGTTGTGCTGATCGAGAAGCTGCGCGTACGTCGCGCCGAGCTGACCGAGCAGCCGCGTGGAGCCTTCTATGTCGGTGAAGACGAACGTGACCGTCCCCGCGGGCAGCGCATCGCCGGCCATGGGTCCGGAGAGATCAGCTGCCGGCCGGCAGCCAGAACTCGAGTTGGATGTTGTCCGGATCGCGGAAGACGATGACCGTGCCGATCGGCGTCTCCGCTACTGGCGAGAACGGGACGCCCCGTTCGGCCAACTCAGCGGCACAGGCATCGAGCTCGTCTCGGCTCGTCACCGTGAATGCGACATGGTCGAGCCCGGTCCGAAACTCGTCGAAGGCTCCACTTCTTTGCCCGGATACTGGCGCAAGCCCATGATCCACCCTGAAGGGTGAGCCAACACTCGGTAGCGCACGGTCTCATCGTCGCCCTGTAACACCACTTGCATGCCCAGAAGCTCTTGATACCACTGCGCGCTGCGCTCCACGTCGGTCACGGTCAGCGCAATGTGATGCGCACCGGTGATCGTTGCCATCTGCTCCCCCTATTTCGTCTGCTTGCAGACAGCCCAGTGTCTACATCAACTCGTAGTCGGAGAGATCGACCTCGCGGGTCCGCTGCCAGAACTCCAGCAAGCTGAACGGCCAATTCTGCGCGATCCGTCCGCGGGCGTTGCGGTACCAGGTGTTCACCGAGGCCGCGCCCCAGGCCATGCGCGCGTTGCCGTCGTCGACGGCGACGTTGTAGGCGTCGTGCACCTCCGGGCGGCAGTCGAAGGCGCTCATTCGTCGCTCGAGCAGGAGTCTGATCGCGCTGAGGATGTACTGCACTTCACACTCGCTGAAGTAGATGATCGAGCCATTGGCGACGAGGTTGGTGTTCGGCCCGTACATGCAGAACAGGTTCGGGAACCCCGGCACGGTGAGCCCGAGATACGCGCGAGCATCGCCGTCCCAGCGGTCGTGCAGATCGATCCCACCGCGCCCCTTGATGCGCAGCGGCGTCAAGAACTCCGAGGCATGAAAGCCCGTGGCGTACACGATCACGTCGACATCGCGCAGCTGTCCGCCCGCCACGATTCCGTTCGGCGTGATCTCGTCGATCGAATCGGTGACGAGCTCCACGTGGTCGCGCTTGAGCGTGCTTGCCCAGATGCCGTTGTCGAGGAGGATGCGCTTGGCGAGCGGCGGATACTGCGGGAGGACTCGTTCGAGCAGCGCTGGCGCATCAGCGAACTGCGACTCGAGGTACTGCGTCAGCAACGTTCGCAGACCCTCGTTCAGCGGACCCACGGATCGGCCGTCTTGCGGCCATTCCGGATCGACGCGGGCGGCCGCCAGCATTCCCTCTGACAGACGCCAGAACAACGAGAGCCGGTACCACTCGCTGTACGTCGGCACGTTGTCGAGCAACCACTGCATGCCCACCGGTGTGTCGGCGTGATAGTCGGGCGTCGGCATGAACCAGTTGGGAGTGCGCTGGTACACGTGCAGTTCGGCGACCTCGTCGGCGATCGCGGGAATGAGTTGGATCCCGCTGGCCGCCGTGCCGATCACGGCTACCCGCTTGCCCTTCAAATCCACGTTGTCGTCCCATTGCGCGGAATGAAACGACGCCCCGCGGAACGAATCCCGGCCGGCGACGTCGGGCAGCTTCGGACGATTGAGTTGACCGACGGCGCTGACGAGCACATTGGCCGTGAGCGTCTCCTCGCGCCCGTCGGTCGTCCGTACGCGGATCACCCAGTCGCCATCGGCTTCCTGGAAGGTGGCATCGAGCACCTCGGTGCCGAAGCGAATGTGCTTGCGCACGTCGAGGGCATCCGCCGCGTCTCGGAAGTAGTCGAGCAGCAGGTCTTGCTGCGTGAACCGCTGCGGCCAGTCCGGCCGCTGGAAGAACGAGTAGCTGTAGAGGTGGTTGGGCACGTCCACCCGGGCGCCTGGATAGCGATTCTCGAACCACGTGCCGCCGACGTCGCCGTTCTTCTCGACGATCAGATACGGCACGCCCGCCTGCTGCAGCCGGTGCGCGGCCGCCAACCCGGACATCCCCGCTCCCACGATCACGACAGAGAACGGCCGTGTCGCGTCGATGTCGTCCTTGTGCCACAGCGGCGTGCGGACGTCCTCGCCCGAGACACCCAGCTCCTCGCGCAGGAGGTCGAAGTAGTCGTCTGACACCGGTTGGCCGATGAGGAATGCGAACATCTGGCGGAGCGTGTCGTCGTCCACCGGAGCAACCTGGCGGACCGGCTGATCGGAGAGCAGCTGCAGACGCTCGATCGCAAGCTCTCGAGCCTCGTCGCGTTGCTCTCGTGTCAAGCCGGCGCTCGGCTCCTGCACCCTGGCGGCGTCGGGTCGGAGGCCCTCTCGCAACAGCGACAGATCGCCGAGGGAGTGGGCCAGAGCGATGAGCAAGGCCGGGAGATAGGCCGTCCTCACGGCTTCGGCGAGCAGGTCCCGGTCGACCGTTGTCACGACGTCAGCGTTGCAGGTTCGGCTGGTTCCGATAGAACCATCGGCCAGTGACCACGTCGGAACAGCACGTCGGATTCGAGGACAGCGAAGACGCGCTCGTCGACGGCGATCGGCCGTTCGTCATCGGGAACGCCGCCGACGTACTCCGTGATCGCACGTTCCGCACGATTTTCTTCGGCGCGTTCGCGTCGAACATCGGAAGCTGGATGCAGAACGCCGTGTTGATGGGGTACGCGTTCTCCCTCACGAAGAGCGCCACCTTCGTGGGGATCATCGTGGCCTGCCAGCTGGCTCCGTCACTGTTCCTCTCGATCATCGGTGGGTGGATCTCCGATCTCGTCGACCGGCGCGCCCTCCTGATCATCGTGTCGCTCGAGCAGCTGGCGTTCTCGCTCGGCCTGGCCGCGATCACACGAGGGAGCCACCCGTCGCACACCGGCATCGTGCTCATGGTGCTCGCCGTCGGTCTCGGACAAGCCATCTATGCACCGGCCTACAGCTCGCTGCTTCCGAGCCTGGTCGCGCGAGAGAACCTTCCGGCGGCGATCTCCCTCAATTCGGCGCAGATGAACGGCTCACGCGTCGTCGGTCCGGCCATCGGCGGGGTGCTGCTTCATCTCGTAGGCCCGTCATGGGTGTTCGCCGGCAACGCGCTCACCTATCTCGTGATCATCGCCGCACTGCTGGCCGTTCAGCTCCCAGCGCGGGTCGGGTTCGATTCACCCGAGACGCGTGGTCTCCGGCAGCTCACGGTCGGGATCCGGGTGGCGCGAGCCGATCGCGTGGTCGGCCGTTGCCTCGTCACGATCTTTCTGTTCTCGGCCTTCGCGTTGACGTTCGTCGGCCAACTCTCGGTCGTCGCCGAGGAGAACTACGGCATCAACGCCGACTCCGCGGGTTACGGCTTGCTCTACGCGACGTTCGGCGTCGGTGCGCTGTGCGGTGCGCTCTCGATCGGCACACTGCTCGCACGGCAGCCGCGGCCGCGCATGGTGCGGATCGGGATGCTCGGCTACGCGATCGTTCTGGCGGTGTTCGCCGTCCTGCGCGCGCCGGTCGCGGCATATCCCGTCGTCGCCATCCTCGGCTTCTTCTACTTCGCGATGGTCACGTCGCTGCTCACGACGCTCCAGGAGCGGCTCGACGACGCGGTGCGGGGTCGGGTGATGGCGTTGTGGATCATGGGCTTCGGCGGCACGGTCGGGCTGGGCAACCTCATCGCCGGCCGCATCATCGACGCCACGTCGGTGACCGCGGTGCTGCTCGTGAACTCCGCGGTCGCTCTGGCGCTCACCTGGTACGCCGATGTGCGTGCCCCGATCACGGCGCGACAGTGACCGGGAGCGTGTGCGCGATGTCGTCCGACGAGCGGCCGATGTGCAGCACGTAGTCGCCCGGCACGACTCGCCAGCCTGGTGCCCGCTCGGTGGTCTCGGCCATCTGGTCCGCGAACGGTAGGCGCGCCTTGAGCGCGGCTCGCTCGCCAGAGCCACGGTCCCAATGGGCGAAGGAACGGTCGGTGAGCGTGAGCCTCACCGTCTTCGTTTCGCCCGGCGTCAGATGCACCTTGGCGAATGCCTTCAACTCCTTCGTCGGACGCATGACTCTCGACCGCGCTGGCGCGACATAGCACTGCACAACCTCCGCGCCGGCGCGTTCACCGGTGTTCGCGACGGAGACGTCGACCTCGAGCGAGCCTCCCGGCCGAAAGTCGTTGGCTGAGGCGGTCGGCTCGAGGATCTCGAACGACGTGTACGACAGGCCGTGGCCGAACGCGAATCGCACCGGAAGGTGCCGCGCCTCATACCAGCGATAGCCGACGAACAGACCCTCGCCGTATCGCACCTCGTCGTACTCACCGGGGAAGTTGCCGAATGAGGGGTTGTGCTCGAGTTGCAGTGGCATCGTGGTCGGTAGCCGTCCACCCGGGTCAACCGCGCCTATCACGACGTCGGCCAGCGCGTTCGCCATCTCCTGGCCGCCGTACCAGAGTTGCACGATCGCGTTCACGGCATCCGACCACGGCATCGTGACCGGCGCACCGGTGTTCACCACCACGATCGTGTTCGGATTCACAGCGGCCACTTGTTCGATGAGCTGGTCCTGCTGCCCGGGCAGTGCGAGTGTGCGCCGGTCGAAGCCTTCCGACTCCCACTCGTGCGTCGTGCCGACGACCACGATCGCGAGATCGGCATCGGCCGCTGCGGCCACCGCGCGTGGAAACGCCTCAGCCGCGATCTGCGCGCGACAACCGACCTTCAACGCGTACACACCGTTCACGCCTTCGCTCGTGTACTCGATGAGCACGTCGACGGGCTGTCCGCCCTCGAGCTCGACCTCGGCAATCCGCTCTTCGGTTCCGAAGCCGAAGTAGCTGTTCGGGTCGCGCGGCAAGGGGTCGGCCATGCCATCGATCACGACACGACCACCGACGGAGAGCCGGACTCGACCGGCTTGCACGAGTGAAAACACGTACGGACCGCTCACCGGTGGATCGAACACACCTGTCGCCCGCAGCGAGAAGGGCTCGGGCACCCCGGGCGGTGCGCCGAGGTAGAACACCTCGGCTTTGGAGTGATCGGTGCGCTGCACCACCTCGATCGCGTTGCCGATGTCGACACCGCTGAAGTACTCCGCGTGCAGCTCGATGGCCAGCGGTGGCACCGTGCGGTCGATACCGACTCCCGGCTCGTACACCACTTCGACACCTTCACCCAATCGATCGCGAAGCGCTTCGAGCGGGGTGATCCGGTACGTGGGCATGACGCGCGCAGAGCCGCCCCCCATCATCACGGCGCGATCCGCGTTCGGCCCGATCACGGCCACGCGCTTCACCGCTGCCGGATCCACCGGCAGGACGCCTTCGTTCTGGAGCAACACGATCGCCGCGGCGGCGGCCTCGTGCGCCAGCGCGCGATCTTCCGGGAGGTCGACTGAGATCGACTGATCGTCCGCCAGTTCACCGAGCGCGCCAACGCGATCGAACACGGTCAGAAGCCTGCGCATTTGCCCGTCGAGCACCGACTCGTCGAGCTCACCGGCTCGTACGGCGGAGGCCAAGGCCGGGCCGAGGGCACGGGCCGGTCCCGGCATCTCCAAATCCATGCCGGCGCGCGCCGACGCTGTAGACGTGGCCGCGTACCAGTCGCTCAGGACGAAACCCTCGAAGCCCCACTCGTCACGCAGAATGCCGAGCAGCTCCGGGTCTTCGCCGCACCATGTGCCGTTGAGCCGGTTGTAGCCGGTCATCAGTCCGAGCGATCCGCCGTCGCGGACGGCCATCTCGAACGGGACGAGATACATCTCCCTCAGCGTGCGCTCGTCGATGACCGAGCTCATCGACATGCGCTCGAACTCCGAGTCGTTTCCGACGAAATGCTTCACGGTCGTCGCGACGCCCTCGGACTGCGCCCCCCGGATGAACGCTGCCGCCAAGGTCCCGGAGTGCAGCGGATCCTCGGAGTAGCACTCGAAGTTTCGCCCTGCGAGCGGCGAACGATGGAGGTTCACCGTCGGCGCGAGCAAGACGCGACACCCACGCCTCCTCGTCTCGCGACCCAAGAGCGCACCGACCCGCTCGAGGAGGTCGACGTCCCACGTCGCGCCGAGCGCCGAGCCGCAGGGAACGCACACCGAGGTGTTGCCCTCCTCGCCCGGGAGCGACGCGCCCCGCGCGCCGTTCGGTCCATCGGTGACACGGATCTTCGGGATGCTCAGGCGCTCGACGGCGACCGTCGACCACAGGTCTTCGCCCGCCGTGAGCGCGGCCTTCTCGTCGAGCGTGAGGTCGTTGACGAGTCCCTCGATGTCGGCCATCAGTCCACCAGCTCTCGATTCAGATCGGATATGCGCGTAGCACCCATCAGCGCCATCGAGCGCTTCATGTCGGCATGGAGGCCCGACAGCACGAAGTCGACGCCCTGCTCGCCTGCCGCGCCGAGCCCGTAGAGGTACGCGCGGCCGGCCATGCACGCCCGAGCGCCTAGGCACACGGCCTTCACGATGTCGCTCCCCCGACGAATGCCGCCGTCACAGATGATCTCCAGGCGGTCACCCACCGCGTCGGCCACCGGTGCGACGAGATCGAGGGTCGCCGGCGCGGAGTCGAGTTGCCGGCCGCCGTGATTCGACAGCGCGATCGCTTCGACACCGGCGTCGGCCGCCAGCACGGCGTCTTCCACCGTCTGGATACCCTTGATCACGATCGGACCATCCCACACCGACCGCATCCACTCGACGTCGGACCACGACAGGCTGCGATCGAACTGCGAGTTGACCTGCGCAGCCAAGGAGACTGCCGTGTTGCCATCGCCGACGCTGCTTCCGATCACGTTGGCGAATCTGATCGGCTCCGAGCGCACGAATGCCCAGGTCCAACCGGGATGTACGACCCCGTCGAACAGGGTGTTGAGACCGATCTTCGGAGGAAGCGTGAAGCCGCGTCGCACATCGCGCTCGCGCCGGCCCAGCACTGCCGTGTCGACGGTGAGCACAAGGGCCTCGTATCCCGCGCGGGCCGCTCGCTCGATCATGTCCTTGACCAAGCCGCGGTCTTTCCACACGTAGACCTGGAACCACTTGCGGCCCGTGCTGACCGCGGCCACCTCCTCGATCGAACGCGTGGCCATCGTCGAGAGCGAGTACGGGATTCCCGCACGGTCGGCGGCGCGCGCCACGGCCAGCTCGCCTGCAGGATCGGCAATGCGCGTGAACCCTGTCGGAGCGAGCACGAGCGGGAACGGCAGCGGACGCCCGAGCAGCGTGGTCGACGGATCGACGCGGCCGACATCGCGCAGCACGCGCGGCCGGAATGTCCGGCGCGCGTAGGCAGCCTGGTTCGCGGCCAGCGTTCGCTCGTCCTCGGCGCCGCCGTCGATGTAGTCGAAGACACCTCGCGGCAACCGCCGTTTGGCGATCTTTCGCAGGTCGTCGACATTCGCCGACCGGGCCAAGCGCCGCTTGTTCGCGTCGAACTCGAAGCGCCGGAACTGGAGGACAGATCGAAGCGTCTCGATCATCGGCCGCAGTGGATCAGTTCGTCGCGTCGAACCGCAGCGGCAGGCGTGCCGGCCCCCAGATCCCGACCGTTGCCGGTTTCCATTCGATGACTCCGTCGACCGCGAGGTTGGGCATGCGCTGAGCGAGCAACGGGAGCGCTTCCTGCAGCTCCGCCCGCGCCAGTGATGCTCCGAGGCAAAAATGAACGCCCGACCCGAAGGTCATCTGCGGTGCCGTCCGCTCTTGCGTGATGTCGAATGTCGCAGGCTCCTGCCACGCGGTTTCGTCGAAGTTGGCCCCCGCCAAGCTGGTGGCGACCAGCGTCCCCTTCGGGAAGAGCACATCGCGATACTCGATGTCCTCCGACGCGATACGTGCCGTGCCGCGCACCGCGCCGAGGTAGCGCATGGTCTCCTCCACGGCGCGATGGGCCAAGTCCGGGCGTTCGGCGAGGAGCGCCCACTGCTCCGGATACTGCGCGAACAGCGCGACGCTGCAGGCCAGTTGGTTGCGCGTGGTGTCGGTCCCCGCCATCAGCACGGCCTCGGCCAATCCGATGAGGTCCTCGGTCGACAGCCGATCGCCCGCTTCCTCGGCCGCGATCAACTCGCTGAGGAGATCGTCGGCGGGATGCGAACGACGCTCGTCGACCATCGCCGCGACGTAGGCATCGAGCTCATTCGACGCGGCGTCGATGAGCGGCATGTCGTTCGCGAGGTCGTTGTTGAAGATGCGGAAGATGTCGGTGGCCCAATGCGAGAAGAGCTTCCAGTCCTCCTTCGGTGCACCCAACAGCTCGCAGATGATCGGAATGGGATACGGCTCGCACACATCCTCGACGAGTTCGCATCGACCGGACGCGGCGACGGCGTCAACGAGCCCTCCGATGACCTCGCGCATGAACGGGCGCAGCCGCTCGGCTGATTTGGGTGTGAACGCACCCGCAACCAACCTGCGCAACCGTGCGTGTTCCTCACCCTCGAGCGACAGGATCGAACGCTGACGCCGCTCCATGAACTCGCCGCTATCCTCGGTGAACCCCGCCATCTGCGTGATCATCGCCAACGCGGAGTGGAAGCGACGCTCCCGGAGGATCGCCGTCACGTCTTCGTGCCGGCTCACCACGTAGCCGAGCGGCGTGCGGGCCAGCCAGTGCCGCTCCCGAGCCGCCGCGAACAGGGCCATCGCCTCGTCGCGATCGAGGTCGATGAGCTCGATCTCTGGCAGGTCCAGGTCGTGCACGGAGATGGTCACCGCGCCATGCTGCCACGCGGTCTAGGTCAGAGCGGCTTGCAGCGTCTCCAGCGAAGGGGCGAAGTAGAAGGACCCTGAGGCCGGTGTGGAGTAGTCGGTCAATGCGTCCCGGACCTGACCGTTCATGCCATAGATGGCTTCCATGCGCTCACGCAACGGGGCCTGGTCGCGACAGAACCCCAGGAAGTACAGCCCGACGGTGCCGTCGTGCAGCGCATAGGGAGTGGAGCGGCGGACGATCTCGTTGCGCTTGGGCTTCGACGCATCGGCGGTCTCGCCCTCTCGAAGCTCGACGTGCGACAAGTGCGACGTCGCCACCTGCTTGTCGAGCCGGATGGACTGCGGCTTCGTACGTCCGAACAGGTTCTCCTGATCTTCGAGACTCAGCCCGTTGAAGAAGTTGAGGTCGTGCACCCAGCGCTGCGCGATGGAGAACGAGCCGCCGGCGCCCGGCTGGCCGTCGGGCACGACGGCGCACTCGTACTGGCGATCGAACGCCGGGTTACCGGTGCCATCGATGAAGCCGGTGAGATCCTGGCTGGCGCCGTAGATCCACGCGATGGTCTCGCGCGCGACGGTCATGTGACCAGCGACCTGCGTGCGGAACTTGTACTGACTGTCCCAGTTCCGATCCTTGTGATCGGAGTGCACCCAGATCAGCAGCTCTTCTTGCGTCGCCTTGGCTTCGTGGCCGTCGTCGGATGCGTACCCGGGATACGGCTGGAAGTCAGCGGGGATGTCGGCCGTCAGGTCGGCGAGGAGCGTGGGTCCGAACATGATGCAGAGATTCACGCCCAAGTGCTCGCAGTCGAGGCTGAGCGCGACTAGCGCCTGTTTGATGACCTCAAGGTCGGCACCCTCGGTGCGGCTCATGTGCACGTACCACTGGTGCTCGCCGAGCGCCGTGAGGATGGACCGTTGTGGTGTTGCCATGCGCCGGACCTTAGTCAACCCACTCCGACGGTCGTCCGGCGTCACACCAACGGCGGAGCGAGGTGAACGGATAGATGCCCGTTGAATGACCGTCGCTCCACGTCACGCCCAACCCATAGGCACCGACGAGATGCGCGTCGGCAATCGCCAGCTCGGGTGGCGGTCGCCCGGCAGGTGGCCACGCCACCTTGCCGTGGTCGCGAGCGTTGCGGCACGCGGCGCAGGGACAGATTGCCCGAAGCTCCGCGAGGTCGTACCGGCACACTTTGTCGTCCGTGAACGTGATTTCCACATGAGAGGCGCGGTCGACGGTGATGCTCGCGATGTCCACGTCGTCGGTCACGGAACACCGCCGATCACGCGTTCACCGTCGATCTCCACACCTTCGGCGCGCAAGCGTCGGCGTTGATCCGCCGCGTCGGGTGCCGACAACCCTCCGTCCGTGTGCACCACGCGCCACCACGGCACGTCGTGACCGTGCTCCGCAAGGAACGCGCCCACCGCCCGGGCCCATCGTGGGTTGCCGCTGCGCCGGGCCACTTCGCGGTACGAGACCACCTCGCCCGGCTGGAGCGCGCGCACGACCTGCCGGAAGCGCTCCTGCAGCGGCGTCATCTCGTGCGGACGAGAGGATTTGAACCTCCACCCGGTTGCCCGGACCAGCACCTCAAGCTGGCGTGTCTACCTGATTCCACCACGTCCGCGGGGTCGGCCAGGTTACCCGAGCCACACCTTGTCGCCGGCGAACGTACCGTTCACGGTCACGAGGAGATCCCGTACCCGCTTGGCGACGACGGCCTTGGTGCGGAACTGGGCGATGGGCACGATTGGGGCCAGCGCCATGATCTGCTGCTCGGCCTGTTGGTAGAGCTGTTGGCGCGCCACCGGATCAGACGTGGCGCGAGCCGACTGGAGCAGCTGGTCGATGTCCGGCACGTTGAAGCCCGTGGCGTTGTCGCGCGAGCCCGACAAGAACAACGGCACGAGATAGGCGTCAGGCGATGGATACATGCCGATGACACCGAGACGGAACAGTTGCTGTTGACCGCTGACGGCGAACAGGTCGTAC
Organism: Acidimicrobiaceae bacterium; assembly: GCA_041166745.1. GTDB lineage: Bacteria > Actinomycetota > Acidimicrobiia > Acidimicrobiales > JACDCH01 > DASUCS01. Next base: position 47,197 of record JBEEGH010000026.1, on the reverse strand, counting down.
TGCCCAGGATCTCCGCCAGGAGCAAGTGGCCGCTTCGTGACGTTGATGCCGACGGCCGCGAGGTTCGTGGCAATGGAGCCGGCCACCGCTTCCTCGCCCGTGCCGGTGAAGTAGTCGAGGTTGAACGTCGGAATGTTGCCGTCCGGGAACGCGGCGGCCAGGAGCAGGCGCGCTGCGTCGGGATCGAACTTGCACGGCTCACCGCACGGATCGTCGACATGGCCGGCGACACCGGCAGGAACGACGCCGTTGAGGAGGTCGGCAATACCTGGGTAGACGGCTTTGACGATCGCGGCGCGATCGATGGCCTTCACGATGGCTTGACGGAACCGCGTGTCGGCGAATGTCGGGTCGAGCAGGTTGAACGCGTAGAACAACTCGGCGTCGAACGGGCGGAAGGCGTCGAGCCCGAATCGCTGGGCCGCGTCCTCGGCGCGGTCGTTCGGCACGACGCTCCAGTCGAGCTGGCCGGCGATGAAGTCGTCGTAGGACTTGCCGAGGTTCTGGCTGTCGTACTCGTGCAACTCGACGGCGTCGAGATAGGCGCCTCCCTGTGTGGCCCGCACCAGCTTCACGATGTCGCCCTGCGTACCCGCGAACGAGAATGGACCGCTCGTGATCGGCGCCGTCGCGAACGCAGGCGTCGCCGCTTCGACGGCTTCCCGCGGAACGATCCCGAACTCCGGGGCCGACAACAGCTCAGGCAGAATCGCAACCGGGGTGTCGAGGTCGATCGCCACGATGTGCTCGTCGATGATCCGCACCCCGGCGAGTTCCGGCGCGGCACCGGTCGCGAACGGCGTGAAGCCGCTGATCTGATCGATGCGAAGCGCGGCGAGCGACGTCTCCCCCAGTTTCGCCACCCGCTCGAGCGAGTACTTCACGTCCGTCGCCGTGATCGCCCGGCCGTTGCTGAAGCGGGCGTCGGCGCGCAGGACGAACTCCCACGACTTCTGGTCCGCGGACGAAGCCCACGAGATCGCGATGGCCGGCGATGTCGTCACGGCCTTGTTGTCGAGGCGCGTCAGGCCATCGAACAGGAGGTCGGCAACGAGGAGCTCGCTCTGCGATCCCGGTGAGACCAGCGACGGATCAAGTGTCTTCGGCCGTTCGATTCCGACGCGGAGCGTGCCGCCCACCACTGGTTTGCCGCTGGTGCCGGCGGACGAGTTCGATGATCCGCTGGGCTTCTTCGAGTCGCTGCACGCCGCAATGAGCAGGACAACGACGATCGCGATCGCGAGGCGTCGCACTACGAGAGGAGCAAACCGAAGCCGACGGTCGTGAAAGCGAACACGAGCGCGGCCACCACTGTGATTCGGTCGAGGTTGCGCTCGACGACCGTTGAACCGGCGGCGGTGGCGCCGATGCTTCCGCCGAACATGTCGGACAATCCGCCGCCCTTTCCGCTGTGCAGCAGCACGAGGAAGATGAGCAGTAGGCCGTCGGCGACGTGGATGAGCCCGACCCAGAAGATCAACTTGGTGATCGGAAGTGCGGCAAGCATGACGGGCAGTGAGACTACCCTGCTCGGGTGCACCCGACGCGACGCGTCCTGCTGTTCGCCCTGATGCTTCCGCTCATGGCTTGCGGCTCCGCCACAGCCGCTCTACCGGCAACCAGCTCAAAATCACTCTCCCCCACGCCGAACGATCGCCTCCCGGCGGTCGAGGCTACGGCGCTGATCCAACTGGCGGCGCGCAGCAAGCCGATCGACGCGGCGGCGACCGACCACCACGGCACGGTCACCTTGGTCAGCTCGCTACCTCCCGAAGAGCAGGCCCGATACGAGGCGGAGATCCAGGCGGCCGTAGACACGGCGAAACAGTTCGCAGGCACGGAGGCGGCCGCCGCCGCGGGCTATGTCCAGTCCTCGCTCCAGCTGCCCGCGATCGGCACGCACTGGATCAAGTGGTCACTTGTCGACGCGCCGTTCGACCCGACCCGTCCGTCGATGCTGCTCTTCGACGAATCGGCGCTACACCCCACGCGCCTGGCCGGGCTGTCGTACTGGGTGCGCAGTGACAATCCGCCGGAAGGATTCACCGGACCGAACGACGTGTGGCACCGCCACTCGGGACTCTGCTTCGAGAACGGCTGGCTCGCGCGCGAGAACGTTTCCTCGAGCAACGAATGCGCGGGACAGTGGTTGAACGGGAGCGACCTCTGGATGCTCCACGTGTGGGTCGCCCCGGATGTCACGAATACGGACGGCGTCTTCGCCGCCCGGAACAAGGCACTGTGTCCGCCCGATCGCCAGCAGTTGCCCGACGTCTTGAAGTGCAGCACTGACGGCAGCGCCGACGGGCATGGCGACACGACCATCGTTGTGCCGACAAACGGGGTCTACTGCCACCTACCGAAGCAGTGAACCGGTGGGCGGCGCGCCATCTCGACAACCTGCAAATCGGTCTCGAGTCGGGAGAGGAGGTGCGGGCTGCCGATCGCGTCGTACTCACGAAGGCCAAGGCTCGGAGCGCGCTGGCGCACGCCGACGCCACGGGCTTCCCGATTCCCGGCACCATCTTCGTACTCGGCGTCAGCAACGAGCGCCTCCTGTTTTGGAAGGCATCGAAGGCACTGGCCCGCCCAGTCGAGCTGGTCGGCGGCCTTCCGCTCGGAGAGGTGGCTGCCGTTCGCGTGGTCACGCGGTTGTGGCTCACGCGCGTCGTAGTGCTGCTTGAAGCCGGTCCGATGCTCATTGCCAAGCCCCTGTGGGGTCGCGCTTGCCGCGATGTTGCGTCGGCATTCGACGAGGTCCGCTCGAACTAGACCACTTCCACTACTTCGGCGAAATGGCACGCGACCGGGTGTCCCTGACCGCGGTCGATGAGCGCGGGCTCCTCTTCCGCGCAAATGTCCTGTGCCTTCCAGCAGCGCGTGCGGAAGCGACATCCCGATGGTGGGTTGATCGGGCTCGGCACGTCGCCTTGGAGCACGATGCGGTTCCGGGTCCGCTCACGCACCGGGTCGGGCACCGGCACCGCTGACAGTAGGGCTTGCGTGTACGGATGCGCCGGTCGCTCGTGGATGTCGTCGCTCCCGCCGACCTCCATCACCTTGCCGAGGTACATCACCGCGATGTCATCGGAGATGTGCCGCACCACCGACAAGTCGTGGGCGATGAACAGGTAGGAGAGCCCGAGCCGGTCCTGTAGGTCTTCGAGCAGGTTCACGACACCGGCCTGGATTGACACGTCGAGCGCTGAGACCGGTTCGTCGAGCACCAACACAGCAGGGTCGAGCGCGAGCGCACGGGCGATGCCGACACGCTGCCGCTGCCCGCCCGAGAACTCGTGAGGGAACCGGTTCTTGTGCTCGGGGTTGAGGCCGACCAGGCGCAGCAGATCGGCGACGCGCTCGTCCTGGTCGCCCTTGATGTGGTGGATCTGGAGCGGCTCCCGCACGATCGAGGCGACGGTCATGCGTGGATCGAGCGACGCGTACGGGTCCTGAAAGACGATCTGTAGCTCGCGTCGCAGTCGCCGCATGGTGTTGTTGTCGGCTGCGGTGAGATCGACGTCACGGAAGCGGATCGTTCCGGACGTGGGCTCGATGAGCCGCAGCGTGCAGCGCCCGACCGTCGACTTTCCTGATCCCGACTCGCCGACCAGCCCGAGGGTCTTTCCTTCCTCGAGCGTGAAGCTCACACCCGACACTGCCTGCACCTGCGCGACGGTTCGTCCGAGCAATCCGCTGCCTCGCACCGGGAAGTTCTTCACGAGGTCGGTGACCTCGAGGACGGCTGTGGTAGCGCTCGGGTCGGCCGAAGCCGCGTCGACGGCGGTCACGGCTGGGCCTCCGGCAGCAGCGAGACCAGCCACAGGAAGCAGTACACCGCCCAGATGCTGAGCGCCACCCACGCGAACGCCGCGCCGAACTGCAACAGGAGCCGACCTTTGACGGCACCCGCCCCGAGGAATATCTCCCGGCGCGCCCGTCGGGCCGCGAGCACCGCTGGAAGGCCGAAGAGCATGACCACGCCGCCGCGGACCGTCACGTCCTGATCAACGAGTGCGATGGCGAGGATGGGCGCAAGCAGACCGAGCCCGAACGCGGCCACTGCGTACAACGAGAGGCGCATCTTCGGACGGCTGGCCTCGATCACCGCAATCGCTTCCTCGGCGAGCACGGCTTTGCCGGCGGCTTGCTCGACGACTTCCGCGGGGAGGTCGGTGGCGGACTCGATCGCTTCGAGTTGCTCCGCGAAGTGACATGCCGAGGTCTGACCGTCATAGCCGACGAGGTGCAGGGCGGGTTCCTCGCTCGCACATATCGCGTGCGCCATCGGGCACCGGGGATGGAAGGCGCATCCGGGAGGCGGACTCAGCATCGATGGCGGTGCGCCGGGGATCGGAAGCAGCTGCTCGCTGCCAGTGTCGTCGAGCTTCGGCAATGAGCCGAGCAAGCCTCGGGTGTAAGGATGACACGAGCCAGTGAACAACGCGTCCACGTTCGACACCTCGGCAGTGCGTCCCGCATACATGACCTGCACGCGCGAGGCGAGCCGCGCGATGACTCCGAGGTCGTGCGTGATGAACACGATCGCAGTACCGGTGACGGCCTGGACCTGCTGCAGCACCTCAAGGATCTGCGCCTGGATCGTGACGTCAAGCGCGGTGGTGGGCTCGTCGGCGATCAACAACTGAGGGTCGTTGGCGATCGCCATCGCGATCATCGCTCGTTGGCGCATGCCTCCGGAGAACTCATGGGGGAACTGACGAGCACGTGTCACCGGTTGCGGGATACCCACCAACTCGATCATCTCCAGTGCACGTGTGAGCGCCTGCTTCGACGACATCTCCGGATGGTGCGCCTCGACCGCTTCAGCGATCTGATCACCCACTCGATGCACTGGGTTCAACGCCGTCAGGGGATCCTGGAAGATCATCGCGAGCTTGCCGCCGCGCAGGTGGCGTGCCGCTTTGGCGTGCTCGCCGAGCAACTCCTGCCCACGGAAGCGGGCGGAACCGGTGATCGTGGCCGTGTTGGGCAAGAGACCCATGGCGGCGAGCATCGTGACGGACTTGCCCGAGCCGGACTCACCGACGACACCCAGCACCTCACCCTCGTTGACCTGGAGATCGACGCCGCGTACCGCTTGCACGACACCCTCCTCGGTGAAGAAGGAGACATGCAGATCCTCGATCTCGAGGACCGGGCCGCCCTTTGGGGCGCCGCTCTCGGCAGGTTCGAGCACGATCTCGGACATCTAGTGCCGCACTAGACCTTGCGCTGCTTCGGGTCGAGCGCGTCGCGAAGACCGTCGCCGAGGTAGTTCACGCACAGCACGACGAGCAGGATGGCCATGCCCGGGAACAGAACGAGCCAGGGGTGGGTCTGGTACGAGCCCTTCTCGTCGGCGATCATGAACCCCCATGTCGGGATGAGCGTTCCCTGGATGCCGTAGCCGAGGAACGACAAGGCGGCCTCGGTGAGGATGGCCGCGGCGACGCTGAGCGTGACGTTCACGACGATCGCGCCAGTGCAGTTGGGCACGAGGTGCCGGACGAGGATCCGTCGGTCACGGGCGCCGAGTGCTCGCGCCGCCTCGACGAACTCCTTCTCCTTGAGCGAGAGGATCTGACCCCTGACGATGCGGGCCATCGGCATCCAGAAGAACAGCGACAGGATCGTCACGATGGACCGCAAGCTGTTCGTCTCCCCCACAACGGTCTGCGCCCACTTGTTCTGCGCGGGCAGGCGGCTGAGGATGATGAGTGCGACCAAGAGTGGAATGGCGAGGAAGAGGTCGGTCACGCGCATGAGCAAGTTGTCGAGCCACTTGCCGTAGTAGCCGGCCATGGCCCCGATGGCGACGCCGACCACCGCTGACACGAGGGCGACGGCCAGCCCGACCTTCAGTGAGATCTGGCCGCCGTGCAGGATCCGCGACAGTTGATCGACGCCGAGGTTGTTCGTGCCGAACCAATGCGTCGCCGACGGAGCCTGGTTGGCGGCCTTCGGGTTGCCGCGGATGGGGTCGGAGCTCGTGAGGAGCTGCGGAAAGAACACCACTACCGAGATGACGACGAGCAAGAACGCACTGACGAGCGCAGGCTTGTGCCGCCGGAAACGGCGCCACGCCAGTCGGCCGGGTGACAGCGGCTTCGTCGAGAGACCCTGGCCGGCGGTCGTCAGCGCATCGACAGCATCGGGCGTCTCGAGGGAGTCGTCGGGCGGCAGCTCGCCCTGCAGGACGACCGCGTGCTCGCCCGGACGGTGCTCGTGCTCGAGCTCAGTCAAGACGAATCCTCGGATCGAGCACGCCGTACACAAGATCGGCGATGAGGTTGAGCACGATGACCGACAGGACGACCAGCATCATCCACGGCAGGATCTTGACGTACTCGCCGTCTCGGAAGGCCTGCAGGAAGTAGACGCCCATCCCGGGTATCTGGAAGATCTGCTCGGTGATCACGAGGCCGCCGATGATCGCGCCGACGTCGATCGCGGAGTACGTCACGACCGGAATCAGCGCGTTGCGCAGCGCATGGCGCACGATCACCCGCCGCTCCGAGATGCCCTTGGCCCGCGCGGTGCGGAGGAAGTCGGAGTTGAGCACGTCGAGCATGCTCGACCGCATGTACCGGCTGTAGATCGCGATGCCCTGCACGGCCACGGTGAACGCGGGGAGGATCAGGTGAATCAACCGGTCGTAGCCGAGCCCGGTGCTGCTCGAATTGTTCACGCCCGAGGTGAAGAACGGCGTGGTACCGAACCAGTCTCGGAACTTCAGGACGAGCACGATCTGCAGGATGAGGCCGAAGAAGAACGGTGGTATCGACAGACCGAAGAACGATGCGCCCGTCGAGAGACTGTCGAACCACGAGTACTGCTTTATCGCCGAGATCACCCCCATGGTGAGGCCGAGCCCGATCGTGATGACGTAGGCCAGCGCGCCGAGCTGCAGGGTGACGATGATCGCGTCGCGCAGGTCGGGCCAGACGGGCTTCTGCCGCAACGTCTTGCCGAAATCACCGTGGGAGAACTTCCCGAACCAGTTGATGTACTGGCTCGCGCCGGATTCGTTCAGGTGCAATTGCTGTGCCAGGCGCTGCGAGTCTTCAGCGCGGCATGTCGGACACCGCTGGGCCGACGGATTGGTCGTCGACTTCACAGCGACGAACACGAGGATGCTCGCGATGATGACGACAGGAATCGACCACAAGAGCCGACGAATGGCGTAGAGAACCATAAAGCGCCGCGATTCTGCTCGACCGGCGGGGGTGCCTGCTTGGCACCCCCGCCGAGCGAATCAGATGGGTTACTTCAGTGACCAGTCGTAGATGTTGCCGAATGCGGAGTACGACGCCGGTGTGTACAACGTCGTTGGTCCGTCGATCTTGTCCGTACGGACGATCGTCACGTTCGGCAGTTGGTACATCGGCAGCAACACGGCGTCTTGCCGGAGCAGCTTGGCGATCTGGTGGATGAGGTCCAGACGCTTCCCCGGATCCGGGGTCTTGTCGGACTGATCCATCAAGTCGGTCGCCTGCTGGTTGCACCAGGCCACCGAGTTCTGGCCGGAGAAGCTGTTCTCCGGCGACGGGATCTGCTTGCAACTCAGGATCGTCGTGACGCTCGGGTCAGGGGACGCCGTTTGAATGTACGTGCCCATCTCGAGCTGGCGCTGCGGCAGGCGGGTCTGGAACAGCGTGTCGGCGTCGGTGTTGTCCGGCACCGCCTCGATGCCCAGGTCCTTCAGCTTCGGAATGACGAGCGCTTGGATGCTCTCCCGACGCTTGTTTCCGGCGTTGATCGTCCACTTGAAGGACAGACGCGTGCCGGCCTTGGCGTAGATGCCGTCCGAACCCTTCGTCCAGCCGTCGCCTTCGAGGAGCGACTTGACCTTGCCGGCGTCGAACTTCACGTCGGCCCACAGGGTCTGGTCACACCACTCGCCGACGGTCGGAACCCACACGCCGCACTGGAGCAGTTCGACGTCAGGGAAGTCCGGATGGATGACCTGGTCGAGGATCGCCTGGCGATCGATGGCGAACATCACCGCTTCGCGAACGGTCTTGTCGTTGAAGACGGTGTTCGGGTTTTGCAGGCTGTTCTGATCCATGTAGATCGCCTCGTACGAGACGCCCGGAGCGAACTCCAGCTTGAGGTTCGATTGTGCCGCTTGGTCCTTGATTCCTGGGGAGGCCTGCGGGTAGATCGCGAACACCTCACCGGCCTTGACGGCGTTCAACTCGGTGTCGCTGTCGGCCAGAGGCTTGAAGATCACCTTGTCGACGAACGGAATGCGGTCCTTGTTCCAGTACTTCGCGTTCGGAGAGAACGTGGCCTGGGTCGCATCGAAGGAATCGAGCTTGAACGGACCGCCCGAGAACTTGTACGAGTCGAGCATGTCGGCCTTGGTGTCCGGACCCGCAAAGGCAGCCTTCTTGTAGAAGTAGCCCTGGTTGCCACCGAACAGGTCCTGCCAGTCGGCGTAGGGCACCGAGAAGGTCAACGTGGCGGTCTTGCCACCGTTCGACGACTCGATCTTCTCGATCTTGTCGTAGCCGGCGGTGCTGACGGCGCCCGTTGTCTTCAGGTACGCGTCGAGGCTGAAGATGAGGTCGTCAGCCGTCATCGGCGACCCGTCGTCCCACACGGCGTTCGGATCGATGTTGTAGACGATCGTGAACTTGCCGGTGCCACTCGTCGTGCCTTCGCCCGAGAGCTTCGGGTCACCCGCAAGAACGGGCGAAGGACGGAAGTTGCCCTTCTCGTCGAGCTCCATCAGACGCGGCATCACGTGACCTGCCACGGCCCAGTGCATCCACGACGAGTTCGCGCACTGGGTGATCGGATTCAGGCAGTCGGGCCATTGCTCGGCGCCGAGAATGAGCGTGCCACCCTTTTTCTGGGTGGGTGCACCGCTCGAGCTGCTCGTACCCGCTCCGGTCTTTTTGTCATCGCTGCACGCAGCGGCGAGCAGGGCAAAAGCAAACAGCAGACAGAGGAGCGAAATGCCCCGGCGCTGTCGTCTCACGAAAGCCGACCTCCTGGTTGGTTGACAGTGACGCCGTTGGCACGGCAGTTCCGGGTCGGCACAACGCCTTCCCCTCGCACAACCCCCCGAGATGGTCCGAAACCACCACCAGGGCGAACGCGAAGCGCCTATGCGCTCGTTGTCCGTGTTGCGGGTGGTGACCCTAGCCACATCCCACGGACCCGTCGAGGATTCGTGGACGCTTCCGCTGGACCTTAAAGAAGTCGCAACATACCGACAGATGGCGGACGGTTCGACAGATTGCCCAGTGCTCGGAAAAACTGCGGAACAATTTGTCCAACGAGGCCGGAGTCAGCGCTGGCGGTACTGGACGATGCGGGCGAACTCATCGGCATCGAGACTGGCCCCTCCAACGAGGGCGCCGTCGATGTCGGGCTGCGCCATCAGCTCGGCGATGTTGTCCGACTTCACCGAGCCGCCGTACTGGATGCGAACACTCGCGGCCGCCTCGGCCCCGAACCCGGCTGCGACCGTCGATCGGATCAGCGCGCACATCCCTTGTGCATCGTCGGGGGTCGCGGTGCGGCCGGTCCCGATCGCCCAGATGGGCTCGTAGGCGACCACGAGGCCCGCGACCTGTTCGCCCTTGAGCCCGGCGAGCCCGCGTTCGACTTGGCCGACGACCTTTGCTTCGGTCGAGCCGGCCTCGCGCTCGTCGAGCGTCTCCCCCGCGCACAGGATCGGCGTCATCTCGTGACGAAGGATCGACTGCACCTTCTTGTGCACCATCTCGTCGGTCTCTCCGAGCAGTTGGCGCCGCTCCGAGTGACCAGCGATGACGTACGTGCAGTCGAGCTTCGCGAGGAAGGCCGGGCTGATCTCACCGGTGAACGCGCCCTTCTCCTCCCAATGACAGTTCTGCGCGCCGAGGTTGATGTCGGTGGCCTTCTGATCGGCCAGCGTGATCTGCACCGACCGCAGGTCGGTGAACGGCGGATGAACGGACACGTCAACCGCGTCGTAGTCGTCCTTCGCCAACAAGAACGCGAGCTTCTGGACGGTCTGGATCGCCTCGAAGTGGTTGTGGTGCATCTTCCAGTTGCCGCTGATCAGCGGCTTTCTCGAATCGGCTTTGCTCACGGCTCACCTCGCAACGCTTGCAATCCTGGTAGGTCGCCGAGCTCGAGGAGCTCGAGTGACGCGCCGCCGCCGGTGGAGATCCAGTCGACACCGTCGGCCATGCCGAACTGCGCGAGCGCGGCGGCGCTGTCACCACCACCGACGACCGTGAATGCCTTGGTGTCGACGACCGCCTGCGCGACGGTGCGCGTGCCGGCGGCGAACCGATCGTCTTCGAAGACACCCATCGGGCCGTTCCAGAACACGGTGCGGGCATCGAGGATCACGTCACTGAAGGCTGCGGCAGAACCCGGGCCGATGTCGAGACCTTTCCATCCCGCCGGAAGGTCGACGCCGGCTTGGCGGATCTCGTCGGCGGGCCCGAGCGCGGTGACATCGCTCGGTAGGTGAATGGGCTTCGGCTGTTCGAGCAGACGCCGGCACGTCTCGATCTGATCTCGCTCGCAGAGTGAGTCGCCGATCTGGTGACCCTGCGCTGCGAGGAAGGTGAAGCACATGCCCCCACCGATGACGAGCTCGTCGACGATCTCGAGCAATGCGTCGATCACCCCGAGCTTGTCGGAGACCTTTGATCCGCCGAGCACCGCAACGAACGGGTGGCGTGGCTCGTTCCGCAAGCCGAGGAGCACGTCGACCTCGCGGGCGAGGAGGCGCCCCGCCGCGCTCGGCAGGAATTGAGGGGGGCCGACGATCGACGCGTGGGCGCGATGCGAAGCGCCGAAGGCATCGTTGACGTAGACATCGAAGCCCTTGATGAGCTGCTGGACGAATGCCGGATCGTTTCCTTCCTCGCCGGCATCGAACCGGAGGTTGTCGAGGAGCTCGACTCCTGGCGCGAGCTCGGCCAACCGCTGACGCACGGGCTCGACCGAGTACTTCTCGTTGGGTCTGCCCTTCGGCCGGCCGAGGTGCGTGCACGCCGTGACGTGCGCGCCGTGATCCTGCAGCCACTCGATCGTGGGCAGGGCCGCGCGGATGCGAAGGTCGTCGGTGATCTCGCCCGCCTCCAGCGGGACGTTGAAATCGGCGCGCAGCAGGACGCGCTTCCCATCGACGGAGGGCAGGTCCTCCAGCTGCGGAAGCGACACCCGTTACTTGAGCTTGGCGCCGAGGATCTCGGTGATGTCGACGAGGCGGTTCGAGTAGCCCCATTCGTTGTCGTACCAGCCCATGACCTTGACCAGGCTGCCCATCGCCATGGTGAGCGGCGCGTCGAACGTGCACGACGCGGGGCTCCCGACGATGTCGGACGACACGATTGGTGCCTCGTTGTACACGAGCACCTTCGACAGCGGGCCGGATTCGGCCGCGGCGCGGAACGCGTCGTTGATCTCGTCCTTCGTCACCTCACGGTCGAGGATCGCGGTGAAGTCGGTGATCGAGCCGTCGGCCACGGGCACCCGCAGGGACTGACCGTCGAGGCGGCCCTTCATGGACTCGAGCACGAGGGCCGTCGCCCGGGCCGCCCCTGTCGACGAAGGGATGATGTTGAGCGCGGCGGCCCGTGCCTCGCGCAGATCCTTGCTGGGCCCGTCGACGATCGCCTGGGTGGCGGTGTAGGCGTGCACGGTCGTCATGAGGCCCTGCTTCACGCCGAAGGCATCGTCGAGCACCTTGACCATCGGTACGAAGCAGTTGGTCGTGCACGACGCGTTCGACACCACCTTGTGCTTCGCCGGGTCGAAGGTGTCGTCGTTCACGCCGACGACGAACGTGGCATCGGCACCGGTGCTCGGCGCGGAAACGATGACAAGCGTCGCGCCGGCATCGAGATGTTGGGCCGCCTTGTCACGATCGCTGAACACCCCGGTCGACTCGATGACGATGTCGACGCCCAACTCTCCCCAGGGCAACGCCTTCGGATCACGCTCGGTGAGGATGCTGAGCGTGTCGCCGTTGACCTTGATGCCGTTGTCGAGGGCTTCGATGTCGGCGTCCCACGTGCCGAGGATCGTGTCGTACTTCATCAAATGGGCCGCCAGCCCGATGGACTGGAACGGCTCATTGGCGGCAACGAAGTCGATGTCGGCGCCGCGCTGCTTCGCCGCCCGCAAGAAGTTGCGCCCGATGCGCCCGAAACCGTTGATGCCGACGCGGATCGTCATGTGCTGATTTGCCTCCTCAGAGCGTGCCTCTCGACCCTACTCAGACGGGCTTGGCGTACCCAACAAGGGCCTGTGCCAGCAAGGTCGGGTCGTGCGCCCGCCCGTCCGTGCGGGCGAGACCCGGATCGGCGATCACCACGTCTGGCTCGACGCCGTGGTCGTGCAGCGCCTCCACGTGAGCAGCCGACGCGAAGCCGTTCGTCTCTGGGATCTGCGGCCGCAGGTTGCCCACATACACAACGGGCGAGCTGCTTCGCGCGACCGCGTCTCGGATGCCGGGGACCGCGAGGGCGGCCAGGACGCTCGTGAACAACGAACCCGGGCCGATGACGATCTGATCCGCGAGCTCGATGGCGGCGACGGCGTCTGGATCGGCCTTCGGATCGGATGGCTCGAGGCTCACTCGCTTCACCCCGGTCGACTGCTGGATCGCCACTTGGCCGTGCACGATGCCGTCGCCGGTCATGGCGACGAGCTCGACGGGTTCCTCGGTTGCGGGGAGCACTCGCGCCGGTACGGCGAGCAAGCGTGCGAGCTCGTCGATGGCGGCCCGAAACCCGACCCGCTGCGCGAGAGCGGCGATCACGAGGTTGCCGAGCGCATGGCCGTTGAGCGCACCGGTGAAGCGATGCTCGAACGCCTCACCGAGCGCCGGCGGCTGCGCCAGGGCGGACAGGCACCGGCGGATGTCGCCCATCGCTGGGAGGCCAGTGACATCACGGAGACGTCCGCTGGACCCGCCGTCGTCGGCCACCGTGACGACCGCGGTCAGCGAGTCGGCGTAGGTGGACGCGGCCCGCAGGGTGACCGCGAGACCGTGGCCTCCACCGATGGCGACAACCCTCATCGGTCGACGTCGCGGTGCAGGACGGCGGGATCGAGGTTGTGCGCCCGCAGAAGACCGGCAAGCTCCTCCGCGATCACCACCGACCGATGGCGTCCACCCGTACACCCCAACGCGATCCGGAGGTAGGACTTGCCTTCCCGGACGAACGCCGGCACGAGCAGACCGAAGAGCGAATCGAGCCGCTCGAGGAAATCGCGGGCTTCAGGTTGGCCCAGGACGTAGTCGCGAACGGGCTCATCGCGGCCGGTGAGCGGGCGAAGGTCGTCCACCCAGTGCGGGTTCGGGAGGAAGCGACAGTCGAACACCATGTCCACATCGAGTGGAAGGCCGTGCTTGTAGCCGAACGACACCACACTCACCTGTAACCCCGCATCGAGCGCATCCGCCGCAAACAGCTCGACGATCCACGCCCGCAGCTGGTGGACGTTGAGCTCGCTGGTGTCGACGACGACGTCGGCCTGCTCCTTGAGCGGCTCCAGCATCCGGCGCTCGCGTTCGATGCTGTCGGACAAGCTCGAGCCGCTGATGGGATGACGGCGGCGGCTGCCCTCGTAGCGGCGCACGAGGATGTCGGTGTCGGCATCGAGAAACAGGATGCGCACGCGCTGAGCGGTCTCCCGCAAGGCCTCGAGCGCGGGACGGATCTCCTCGTCGTAGTCGCCGCTCCGCACCACCAGCGCGGCGCGCTCGTGTGTGCTCCCCGGATCCGCGACCAGCTCTGCGAGCTTCGGGATGAGCGCGGCCGGCACGTTGTCGATCACGAACCAACCGAGGTCTTCGAGATGATCGGCCGCCTGCGAACGTCCCGCGCCCGACAGCCCCGTGATGACGACGAACTCACTCATTGCTGCCCGTCACCGTACCCAGTGGGGTCGCTCGGTACGGTGTCGTCGTGCTCGCCACGAAGCGATGCGTGGCAGCCGGCATCACCACCGCGGTCCTCGCGGCCATCGTGATCGGCATCATCACCGTCGGCGCCGCCCGCCTCGCCCCGATCTCCCAAGGGGCGTTCGTCCACAGCTACGACCACCGTGTGCTGCACGACGGTCTCGAGATCCTGCTCATCCAAAGTGATGGGCAAGCGTTCGCCACGCTCGCACGAGATCCCTCGCTGTCACGGCCCGACGACTTCACGTCTCGGGGCGAGGCCGCGTATCGCGCGCAACGTCCGCTGCTCAGCTACTTGGCCTGGATGGGATCGTTCGGCCGCTCGGGTTGGGTGCCGCCGGCGCTCGCGATCTTGTTCGTGCTCGCCGTCGCGGCCGCGGCCACGGGCCTCGCGACGCTGCTCGAGCGACGTCGGTGCAACCCGTGGCTCGCCGTCGGCCTTCTCCTGCTGCCCGGGACGTACGCCTCGCTCGAGTACTTCGGCCCGGAAGTCCTCGGGCTCGCGTTGGTCGTCTGGGGGCTGATCGCGTGGACACCCCCGACCAATCGACGGACCGTCGTTGCCGTCGTGCTGTTTGCGCTGGCCGGCCTGGCCCGCGAGACGTATCTGCTCGTGCCCGCGGTACTCGCGCTGGTCGCGTTGCCACAGCGGCGGTTCCGCGACACCGCGATGCTCGCGGCATCGGCGTTGCCCTGGGTCGCCTGGCTGGTCGTGGTGCACGCCCGTTTCGGAGCCTGGCCGACGGATTCCGGACAGGGCAGCCTCGGATCGGCGAATCCGGCGCTGACCGCCGTTCCCTTCGAAGGACTCGTCGGCGCACTCCGGCACGCGCCGTTGGGCACCGTCGCTCCCTATGCAGTGGTCGGTGCCCTGCTGGCGCTTCTGGCATTCATCAACCGCGACGACGTGCTGAGCAAGGTCGTCCTGATGTTCGGGGCGTTCGCAGCGTTCCTCAGCGAGTACGTGTGGAGCAACTGGCAGTTCTTCGCCCGAGTGCTGCTCCCGCTGTATGCGCTCGGGTTCGTCGTGCTGTTCGGTCGGGTGCTCACGTCCGAGTCGTCTCCAGCAGCAGCAGTCGAGGAATCGTGATGGCGTCCGCGTACTCCTCCGCTCGAGCGATGAAGCCGGGTGGCGGAGCGGGCTCCTCCATCCGCGTCAGCACGAGACCGTTCGCGATCAAGGCGTTCACGTAGCGGCTCAACGGTCGGTGGATGAACGGGATGAAGACGCCCTTCTCCACCTCCTCCAGCGTCTCGTCCTCCTGGAGATAGGGCCCGATGCGCCAGTACTGCTCCGGTGGATCGAGCACGTGGTCATCGATCCACCCGCTGTTCGGTGTCTGGAGCAAGGGATGATTCAGAAAGAATGCGAACCGTCCGCCAGGTTTCAGGACGCGCGCGACTTCGGCGATCGCGGCGTCAACCTCTTGGATGTGTTCGAACACCAAGCACGCGACAGCCGCGTCGAACGAGGCCTCCGCGAACGGCAGCGCGGCCGCACTCGCTCTCGCGTACGCGATCCCTCCCCCGCGCTCACGGGCGGCGTCGAGTTGCGCGGCCGTCGGGTCGACCCCGACGACTCGCTCTACGCCATCGATCGATCGCGCGACCCGCGCGATCTGACCCTCACCACAGCCGATGTCGAGGATTCGCCTGGCGCCGGTGAGGCACTCGACCGCCATCGGGATGATCTGTTCCTCGTACTCCGGATCGGCGCCCTCGGTGAATCCCGCTTGCCACCAACGGGCAACGTCGTCACTCTCCCAGCCCGTCCAGGGTTCGTGCCCGCTCATGCTCGCAGTCTGACCTCCCCCGGGTCGTTCAACGAAGCGGTCGATGGCCACCATTCGGGCCAGGTGTGACATGGATGAGGTAACTGGGCTCGACCGATTCGAGCCGGTGCCAAACGCCGCGTGGCACGACGTACGCGTCGCCGGACCGAAGCAGCAGCTTCGTCTCGACGCCCACCGCCTGCTCATCACCGTCGTCGAGAATCAATTCCATCGTTCCGCTCACGACGTACAGGAACTCGTCACCGTCCGGGTGGACCTCACCACCATGCGGTCCGGGCCCATCGATGTTCGGGATCGCTCCGATTGTGTATCCATCGATTCGCCGTGGCGGTCCCCCCGGGGCAGGTCTGATGTTCATCGACCAGTCGCGAGCGATGTCCGCAACGCTCCCCTCGAAGCGGACCGGGGATGCGTTCGAGGCAGAAGTCATGCACGCATGATTGCCCTTCTGGAGACACCACGCACCCGCACTCAGTGGGCTGCTGATCGCTTCGTCAACGGCGAGCTGGAACCCCGTGGATCTTCTCGTACACGGCGGCGCCGACTGCGTCGGGCAGCCACTTCAATGCCCGCAGCTCCTCGAGCGACGCGTCCTTGACTGCCTTGATGCTGCCGAGCTCCTTGAGCAGTCGCTTGCGCCGAGTCGGACCGAGCCCCGGGATCTCGTCGAGCACGGACTTCGTCATTCGCTTGCCGCGCAGCTCGCGGTGGTAGGTGATCGCGAATCGGTGCGCCTCGTCGCGGACGCGTTGCAGCAGGTAGAGCGCCTCCGACTGACGGGGAATGCGAATCGGGTCGGGTTGGCCGGGTACGAAGACCTCCTCGAATCGCTTGGCGAGCGAGGCGACCGGGATCTCTTCCGCGAGACCGAGCTCCTCGACCACACGTATCGCCACTGCGAGCTGACCCTTGCCGCCGTCGACCAGCAGTAGCTGTGGTGGGTACGAGAACCGGCCGGTCTTCTCGGCCGGCGGCTTGTCGCGATCGATCAGGTACGCGGTGAGGCGACGCGTGAGGACTTCTTCCATCGCCGCGAAGTCGTCGTTTCCTGGCACGTCTTTGATCTTGAAACGCCGGTAGTCCGACTTCTTCGGCAGCGCGTCTTCCATCACGACCATCGAGCCGACGTAGTCGGAGCCTTGGATGTGGCTCATGTCGTAACACTCGATGCGCAACGGCGCGGTGGGCAGTCCGAGGTGGTCTTGCAACTCGTTGAGCGCGCGGGCACGGCTGCTGTGATCCGACGAGCGGCGCAACCGATGGCGAACGAACTCCTCCTTCGCGTTCTGCGTGACCGTCTCCTGCAGCGACCGTTTGTCGCCTCGGTGCGGCACACGAATCGTGACGGCCGAGCCGCGACAATCGGTCAACCACCGCTGGTACAGGTCGATGTCGTCCGGCTCGATCGGCACGAGCACCTGCTTGGGCGGACCGAGCGGATGGTCCTCGTAGTAGAGGCCTTCGAGGATCTTGCTCACGAGCTCGGCGTCGGTGAGGTCTTCGGCCTTGTCGAGAATGAAACCTTTGCGCCCCACGACGCGGCCTTTGCGAACGAAGAACACCTGCATCGCCGCTTCGAGATCGTCGTCGGCGATACCGATCACGTCGAGGTCTTCGTTGCGATCGGCCACCATCTGCTGGCGTTCGATCACCTTGCGCACCGACGTCAGCCGGTCGCGCAACCGGGCGGCGCGCTCGTACTCCAGCGCGTCGGCCGCTTCGCGCATCGCGACCTCGAGCTTCTTCACGATCGTGTCGGTGTCGCCGTCGAGGAACTCGAGCAACTCGTTGACCAACTCGTCGTAGGCGGGCTTGTCGATCTCGCCGACGCATGGGCCCGAGCACTTCTCGATGTGGAACAGCAGGCACGGCCGGCCCTGCCGCTCGTGATGGACGAACTTGTTGTCGCTGCACGTGCGCACCGGAAAGATCTTCAGGAGCAGATCGAGGGTCTCGCGGATGGCGTAGGCGTGGGCGTACGGCCCGAAATAGCGCACGCCCTTGCGCCGCTTCCCCCGCATGACCATCGGCCGGGGCCACTCGTCGTCCATGGTCACGGCCATGAAGGGGTAGCTCTTGTCGTCTCGGAGGCGGACGTTGAAGCGCGGCTTGTGCTGCTTGATCAACGAGTGCTCGAGCATCAGCGCTTCGACATCGTTGCGGACCTGGATCCACTCCACGGTCTCCGCATTCGCCACCATTTGGGCGGTTCGGGGCGCCAGGGTCGAAGGGTTTCCGAAGTAGTTGGACAGGCGCGACCGCAGCGACTTGGCCTTGCCCACGTAGATCACGCGACCCTGGGCGTCCTTGAACTGGTAGGAGCCCGGGGTGTCGGGGATCGTGCCGGCCGGGGGACGCTGGATCATGCTCCGGCCATCGTACGGGTGGCATCTGACACTTCTTGGGTACAGTTCCTGAACGCCGGCCAGGTATCCGGCGACATATCCGTTCCGAGGACGACAACCCCGTGCAGGGCGACCTGGCTGTCCGCACCGTCCGCCAATCGGAACGCCAAACCCTTGGGGGTTCGACAATGTTGCGGCTCCAATCACCGCTTCCCGACCGCTACACCTCGGCAACGCCCGAGGAGCTGTCGACGTGGATCGGCGCGGCCCGGGCGAGGCTCGGCGATCGTGTCTTCATCCTCGGCCACCACTACCAGCGCGACGAGGTGATGCGCTGGGCGGATGCCCGGGGCGACTCGTACCGGCTGTCGGTGCTCGCGCAACAGCGGCCTGAGGCGGAGTACATCGTGTTCTGTGGCGTGCACTTCATGGCGGAGTCGGCCGACGTGCTCACCGCCGACGACCAGCAGGTGATCCTCCCGGACCTCAACGCCGGGTGCTCGATGGCCGACATGGCCGATCTCGACGAGGTCGAGGAGGCCTGGGACGCCCTGGCGCGGGTCACCGACATCGAGCGGCTCGTGCCGATCACGTACATGAACTCGTCCGCCGCGCTGAAGGCGTTTGTCGGCGAGCACGGCGGTGCTGTCTGTACCTCTACGAACGCGCGGCAGGTCCTCGACTGGGCGTTCAGCCGCGGAGACAAGGTGCTGTTCTTCCCCGATCAACACCTCGGCCGCAACACCGGCCTCGCCATGGGCTACTCCCGTGACGACATGCGGGTGTGGGACCCCCGCAAGGAGCGCGGCGGCCTCACCGAGGCCGAGTGCAAAGACGCCACGTTCCTGTTGTGGAAGGGCCATTGCTCGGTGCATCAACGGTTCCAGCCGCAACACATCGAGGCCTTCCGCGCCGAGCACCCCGATGGCATCGTGATCGTGCATCCCGAATGCTCGGCCGAGCTGTGTGAGCTGGCCGACCAGGTCGGCTCGACCGACTACATCATCAAGGCCGTCGAGGCCGCGCCGGCAGGCGCCGTCATCGCCGTGGGCACCGAGATCCACCTCGTGCAACGGCTGGCCAACGAGACGCCCGGCGGCAAGACGATCGTCTCGCTCGATCCGCTCATCTGTCCGTGCTCCACGATGTTTCGCATCGACGGCGCCCACCTGTGCTGGGTGCTGGAGAACCTCGTCGAGGGCAACGTGGTCAACCGCATCACCGTCGATGACGAGACGGCGGAATGGGCTCGCGTCGCTTTGCAACGCATGCTCGACATCACCGACGCGCCGAACCGAGACTGACCCGATCAGGACGGACGAGCGACGACGTCGAACCACCGAATCAGCAACTCGTCCGCGGGAAGGTCGCGAAACCGAGCAGCGAGCTTCGCCCTCTTGACGGGCAGGTCTGGCCAGCGGTCGTGGTCGACGACCTCGGCGTCGTAACCCGCGCGCGTCATCGAAGCGATGATCTCGGCACAGCGCAATCGGTTCGTGTAGAAGCCCGAGTTCCACACCGCCGGTCGCTCCCACACCCGGTCGCTGAAGCGCAGGTTGTTGAGCGACAGGTTCAGGTGGTCCTGCAGGTCGACGCGGTGGCTCGCGACGCCGGACGGACGCAAGACGCGCCGCAGTTCGCGCTGGATCTCGTCGAACTGGTCGACGCGGACGTGCTCGAGGACCGCCTGCGACCACTCGATGTCGACGGAAGCCGACGCTATGGCGCGCAGCGACGCGACACCGTCCACGAGATAGTGAGCGCCGACGCGCTCGCACAGTTCGTCGATCGACGCTGCCCCGCGAAGATCAGGCACCGCGTACCCCTGCGCTGCCAGCGCGTCGACCAGCGGCAGATAGTCCTCGACAGGAATGGCCGCGAAGCGGCCCACGTCGACCAGGTAGGTCTCGGTTGCGCCGAACGCGCACGCAACGATCGCCGATGCGACGGAATCGCCAGGGCCCAGTTCGAGCGCCCGGAACGGCGACCCGATGGCCACTCCCGCGCGCTCGAGATGGGTCCGGACGACGCCTATCGCGTAGTCGGGCTCGTCCATCGACCCATGGCGGAACAGGCCGAGCTTGCTCCATGCCCGGTACGACACGGGGAGGCGGGCGAGAACGACCTTCGCCGCGATCTTGGCGGGCCATGGCACGCGCCCCTTCACCCCGGAGGCGTTCATCGATCGAACACGAACTCGTTGCAGCCGTTCTTGCGCCCGCACGTGATCAGCGAGCGCAGTGTGAATCCGCGCCGAGCGAGGAAGGCCACGATCTCATCGGGTTTTGCCACTTCGAACGGGTATCCCCCGACCCAGTCCACGAGGTCGGTGGCATACGACATGCCGCGACGCTGTGTTTGCGCGGCGCCGTCGGTCGCACTACGTCTGACGCGACCGACGGAGCGCTTCCACACGAATTTCACCGCGAAGTACGCGCCGACTCCGCCGAGGAGCGCGCCGCGCGCAACTCGGCCGCTGGCGTTGTAGCGGCGCTTGATGGCCGTCCAGCGCGCCGAGCCCGAGCCCTGGTCGTTGTAGATCGCGATGAACAGCGAGCCGTGGTCGGCCACGCGTTCCGCCACCAGATCGATCGCGTCCCACATCGCGCCCGTGTGGTGCAGCACCCCCCACGAGTACACGACGTCGTAGTGAGCGAGCCCTTCGAGATACTCCCTGTCGAGGGCCGAACCGTGCTCGACGGTCCAACCGTCGTCGTCGGGCCGGAAACGTCGCCGCAGCTCGCTTGTACACGCCACGGACTCGGGGTCGTAGTCGAACGAATGCACGCGGGCGCCGAGCCGGCGCGCCGCGAGCGAGAACAATCCACTACCGGAGCCGACGTCGAGAAATGATGTGCCGTCGAGCGTCGAACGATGCAACATCGACAACAGCGACCGCTCGGCCGCCTCGATGCGATCGGCGTCGACCTGGCTGAGGAACCTCGACCAGTTCCGACCGAAGCCGAACCGCAGGTCTTCTGTCGGGGTGGTCACGTCTGGTGCGCCTCGATGCGGTCGCTCGTCATCCATGATTGGAAGGCAAGAACATCCCACAACGGATAGCTCCACTGGCGTTCCCCCGAAAGATGTTCGTGCCAACGCGCGCGCACCACACCGACGTCGAAGTAGCCCTCAGCGCGCAGCCGATCGGGATCGAGGAGCGCGTCGGCCCATGACCGCAGCGGCCCTCGCAGCCATTCGCCCATGGGAACGACGAAGCCTCGCTTCGGGCGGTCCACCAGCTCGGGTGGGACATGACGATGCAGCACCTCTCGCAGCACCCGCTTGCGGTCGCGTCCCTGGATACGCAGCGCCAGCGGCAACGAGTACGCCCACTCGATGACGCGATGGTCGAGAAACGGCGCACGCGCTTCGAGGCTCACTGCCATCGTCGTGCGATCGACCTTCGTCAGGATGTCGTCCGGTAGATAGGTCTCGAGGTCGAGAACCATCATCCGTTCGACGTCGGTCGGCCCCGGGGGCCAGCACCCCGCATCGGTGAGCGCGCTCGCCGGCTCGGTCGTGCCGAGCATGGCGGCGGAGGGATCGTCCCAATGGCCGATCACGTGTCGGTAGACGGACTCCGGGCCCGCGCTGTCGAGCATCGCCGCGAGCTTCAGGATCCGATCTCGCGGACGCGATCCCACTGGCCAATGCTGCAGCAGCCGGCCCGCCCGACGGCGCATCGGCGCGGGGATCGGTGCCATCCATCGCCAGGCGAGCCGCGCGCGGCGGTAGCGGTCGTAGCCACCGAACAGCTCGTCGCCCCCGTCACCCGACAGCGCGACCGTGACGTCGCGGCGAGCGAGTTCCGCAACGAGCAGCATCGGGAGTGCGCTGGAGTCGCCGAACGGCTCGTCGAACACCGCCGGAAGGCGCTGCGCGGCGCCGAGCGCCTCGTCTGCCGTCACGTAGAGCTCCGTGTGCTCGGTTCCGAGGTGACGCGCTATCGCCGACGCGAACGTCGCCTCGTCGAACCCGGCCTCCCGAAACCCGACGCTGAACGTGCGAACGGTGTGCTGCGCGTGTTGCTGCATGAGCGCGACCACCACGGAGGAGTCGACACCGCCGGAGAGAAACGCTCCGACTGGCACGTCGGCCACCATCTGACCCGACACCGCGCCCGAAAGCAGTGCCTCGAGCTCGTCCGCGGCGGTCGTCAGCGTGAGGTGATCAGACCGCGCGCCTTTGGCCCACGGGCGCACGCTCCAGTACGGCTCGATCCGCGGCGCATCGTCACCCGAGGTCACCAGGGTGCAGCCGGCGGGAAGCTTCTGGATGCCCCGGTAGATGGAGCGCGGCCCGAGCACATAGCCGTGGCGCAGATACAGCGCGAGCGCTTCTCGGTCGATCGGCGGGCGGCCACCGTCGGCGACGATCGCGGTGAGCTCGGAGGCGAAGACGAAGCCGTTGGGACCGCTGGTCCAATACAGCGGTTTCTCTCCGGCGCGATCGCGGGCCAGCAGCAGGCGGCGGGTCGTGCGGTCCCAGAGCGCGAACGCGAACATCCCCACCGCTCGATCGATGAGACCGGAAACCCCCCACGCGTCGATGCCGGCTAGTACCACCTCGGTGTCAGAGGTGCCTCTCCACGTCGTGCCGGCGTCGAGCAGGCGGCGGAGCTCGCGGAAGTTGTACAGCTCGCCGTTGTAATCGAGCACGTAACGCCCCGAGGCGGACGCCATCGGCTGGTGGCCGTGCTCCGACAGGTCCACGATGCTCAATCGGCGGTGCCCGAAGGCAACCCCCGCTTCGGCGTCGACCCACACGCCCTCGTCGTCTGGGCCGCGGCGGTGCAAAACGCCCACCATCCGAGCGACGCGTGCGGCGAGCGTGTCCGCGGAGATCCCGTCACGCGGCGCGAGCAGACCGGCGATGCCACACATGTTCAGGCGACCGCGTTCCATGGAGTAGAAACCCCGGCGGAACCATGACCGACCCGTGCCCACTGTGCGGAGACCGCCACGCCGATCCGGTGTCGTCGGTGCCTTACGTCGAGGTGTGGCAAACGCTGGCCGACGAGATCGGCCGGGCCGTGCCCGAAGACCTTCGGAACCGCTACACGCCCGCCGAGAACGCGGACCTCGTGCAGTGCGAGACGTGCGGTCTGCAGTACTTCGGAAAGATGAACGCCGGCGGTCCGGACTTCTACGAATTCCTCTCGGGACCGGGCGATTACTACTTCGAGTCGAACAAGTGGGAGTTCCGGCGAACGGCGCGCCTGCTCGATCGGTCGTCGTCGGTGCTCGATGTCGGCTGCGGCAACGGCAGCTTCCTGCGCGAGGTCGCCCCCGCCGTGAAGCGGGCGGTGGGCATCGACACCAACCGTTTCGGAGTACAACGACTGGTGGACGAGGGGCTCGAGGCGCAGTGCGTGACCGTCGAACAGTTCGCGACCGATCACGCCGGTGCGTTCGACGTCGTGTGCATGTTCCAGGTCATCGAACATCTCGACGACGTTTCGCCGTTCGTTCTCGCGGCGGCCCGATGCGCGCGATCCGGGGGCACTGTCCTCATCTCCGTGCCCAATCGCGAGCGAGCGCGTCTGGGCGGCCTCGATCCGTTCGACTTCCCTCCCCACCACGTCTCGCGGTGGGCGGCCCGCGATCTCGAGCAGCTCGGACGACGCCTGCACCTCGACGTGGTCGAGGTCGTCGCACAGCGGCGAACGCCGGGGAGCGTCGGTCGCGCCGCGCCTCGGCTGTTGCGTCACCTGGCCGCGAGACCGCGCCAGCGGAGTGCGGGACGCAGCACGACGATGCCGAGCGGGCCCCGCCCTTCGATCGCGGAACGCATTCGCCGGTTCGGGTATGAGCACACGATGCTCGCCCGCTACCGAGCCCGCTGAACGATCCGCCGTCATATCGATCGCACCGCCAGCCGGAACTGTCGGCCGAAGAGGGCTGCGCCAATCCATGTCGGAGCGATCATGCCGATCGCCGCGCCGCGAGATCCGTCGATCACTGCGCCGGTGACACCACCGACGATCACGAGTACGACGGCCGGAGCGGCAGCGGCGAGGCTGCGACGGGCGGCGGCGAGCGAGCGCAAGCCGATGGCGAATCCCGTCGCCGCGGCATTGCCCGCGGCGGCGATCCCGAGGGGGATCATGATCGAGCGCGCGGCCGGCCATGTGTCGCCCAGCAGCGCCTCCCCCACGCGATCGGGAAGCAGCCGGGCGACGACACCCCACGCGGCGGTGACCACTGCGAGGCCGCCCGCCAGCAGCATCACGGCCGTGCGCACATTCGCCGACGACCGCTGCCGCGCGCGCACGAGCTCGGGTACCGCCGCGGCCATCGCTCCGGCGGAAAGCACGGTCACCGGCCCGAGCAGGACGCTGCTGCCGCGCAACGCGCCGGCGTCCGCGTAGCCCGCGATACTGGCGGTGGCGAACAACACGAGCTGAAAGCCTCCGCTCGTCAACACGAACTCGATCGCGAAGCGCGGTCCGAGATCGCGGTGGTCACGGAGCCATGCGGCGGCGACGACGAGCGACGGGCCGATGCGCATCATCGCGATCGTCGACAGCCCGGCGACGGCGCCCGACAGGCCCCACCCCACGAGGCAGGCCGCGGCGGTGGATACATCACGGGCCGGGCCGACGAAGGCCACGACCAACAGCAGCAGCCAAAGCGCGTCGTTGCGGGCGGCCATTGACGGACGGCCTTCGGCAAACGCGGCATAGCGGAGCGCGTCTTGCAGCAGTAGACCGGGGAGCACGAGGCCCGTGATCACGAGCGTCGTCGCCAAGTGCCCGCCGACGAGCAGACCGGCGATCGCGCCCAGGGCACCGAGGGCGCCTCCGATCACAAGGGCCGTGCCCAGCGCCGCCCGCACCGGTCTTCGGTCCACGCCAGCGGTCGTGCTGTACCTGACCACCAACGGATCGGTAGCGAGAGCGCGAGAGATACCGAGCGCCACGGCATACGCCGCGAAGGCGACACCGAAGACGCCGTACTCGTCAGCCGACGTGTGTCGAGCGACGACGACGCCGACGCCAAGGTTCGTAGCGGCCGAGAGGAACTGGTCGACAATGGTCCAAGCCGCGCGTCGCGCCGCGAGCGGACGGCTCCGGCCTGCGATTCCGCTCGTCATCGCAACGCGAGGTACAGGTCGCGGTACTGATCGCAGCTGACCTGAACGTCGAACTGCTCGACGATGCGCGCCCTAGCCCGCGCGCCGAGGCTCGCCCGGGTCGGGCTGTCGAGCTCGAGCGCAGCTTCGATGGCCTGGGCCAAGGCGGCGGGATCGCGCGTCGGGACGACCGACCCGATGCCGTCGACCAACGCCACCGAGCCGGGCAGGTCGGTCACGACCACGGGCACCTCACAGGCCATCGCCTCGGCGACCGCGTTCGGGAAGCTCTCGCCGTAGGCCGACGACGAGACCGACACGTCGAGCGCCGCCGTTATGCGCTCGACATCGATCCGTGCCCCCAAGGCGTGAATGTTTTTCCGATCGAAGCAACCACCGGCGATCTCACTGACGAGCGAATCGACCCCGTCGAGGCCCTGCCCGCACAGCACGACGTGGGCATCAGGGCGGTGCGCCGCGACCAGCGCCATCGCCTCGAGAAATGTTCGGTGGTCCTTCTGCGGATCGAATCGACCGACGAGCCCTACGAGCGGAGTGGCCTCGTCGACTGCGAGCTCCACACGAAGGGCGCGCCTGGCGGATTCATCGCGATGGAAGCGCTGGCTGTCGACGCCGTTGGAGATGATGCTCATTCGTTTGCGATCGAAGCCCAGAGCGGCATGATCGTCCACCGCCGACTGCGAGTTGCACACGATCGCGTGTGGCACGACCCGCGACAGGAGCGCTGACACGCGGGCCGCCGCTCGCGTGTGGCGTTTCGTCTCCTGCGCGGCCATCGCCGACATGCGGACGTTCCAGACCACCGGCAGTCCAACGGTGCGAGCCGCAATCCCGCCGATCAAATCGCCGTGATACAGCCATGTCTGAACGACGTCGGGAGCCACTTCTCGTAGGGCGGCGCGCAGGCGCAGGACGGCGGTCGGATCGGGACGACCAGACGACAGGCCGATGGCGCGGACATCGATGCCCGCGTCCAGCAACTGGCGCCCGGTCTCGCCCACCGTCGTCAACGAGAACACGACGTGGCGGGCCGCGGGCAGACCCATGGCGAGAACCATCTGCGCGAGCTGCTTCTCCGCCCCGCCCACGCCGAGCCCGGTGATCACATGGGCGATCACGATGGGCCGGTGACCCGTACCGACGGGCGTTCCGGCGCTCAGCGTGCGATAGAGCTCTCCAAGATCGTCGAGCATGACCTTGCGATCGAACCAGGCAGCTCGCTCCTCGCCGCCCGCGCTCAGGCGCGTCGACAACGTGACGTCGTCGTGCAGCCGTACGAGCGCTGCGGCCAGCGCACGCGGACGCTTGGGCGCGACCAGCAGTCCGGTGTGCTCGTGATCGATCGCCTCTGTCGTCCCGTCGACGGCGGTGGCCACTACCGGCACTCCTGCGGCCATCGCTTCGGACAACGTTCGGGGCAGCCCTTCCCACAATGAGGAGAGAGCGAACGCGTCGAGGGTGGCGAGCACCTCAGCAACATCCCGCCGCACGCCGACGACATGGAACGTCTTCTCCAGGCCCGCGGCGCGGGCTTCGGCTTCGACCGCCCCGCGCAGCGGCCCATCCCCCACCCACACGAAGTGCGCATCAGGCAGAGCGACGTGGACAGCGCGCCAGGCCGCGACCATCGCGAGTGGGTCCTTCTGGTCGGCGACTCGCCCGACGGTGCCCGCCAACCAACAGTCCTCGGGCACTCCGAGACTCGCTCGCAGCCGTGCACGATCAGGGCGAGCGCTGCGAAAGCGCTCCAGGTCGATGCCGTTGCGGATCAACATGTAGTCGGCCCGCCGGCCGATGCGCCGAGCGAGTCCCTTCGGCAGGTCCGTGGACGACTCGACGATCAGGACATCCGCGAACCGCGCACCGATCCGCTCCAAAGCGATCGCCAGCGCGCGCTCGCGGCGGGGCATCTCGTCGTTGAAGCTCCAACCGTGGACCGAGTGGACCACGTGCGGTACGCCGGCCAGCCGAGCCGCGATGCGGCCCACAAGACCGGCCTTGCTCGAGTGGGTGTGTACGACATCAGGCCGCCAACGACGGCACCAACGAACGAGCCACAGCAGCGCCAGCAGATCGCGAACAGGGTGCGCGGCGCGGACGAGGTGACGAACCGGCACGACGCGCACGCCGTCGGCCGCGGTCTCGGCCCAGAGGCTTCCTTCGTCGTCCGCTTCGAGACCGCTCAAGAGCACGGACTCGAACTCGGGAGACGAGAGTCCTCTCGCCGCCACGATCGCACTCTCTTGCGCTCCCCCGACCGCCATCTTCGTGATGATGTGTGCGATTCGAAGTGGCCCCTCACTCCGGCCCTTCACCGTCCGCCTCGCCCGAGGACGCTGCGGATGGTACGGCCGACGATGCGCGCGTCGAGCGCCACGCTCTGGTGCTCCAGGTACCAGAACTCGTATTGCAACTTCTCGAGCGCGTCGCGCTCGTCACCGGCGTAGCCGTACTTCACCTGCGCCCAGCCGGTGAGACCTGGACGCACGAGATGGCGCAGGCTGTAGAACGCGAGCTTCTGGCTCAGCTCCTCGACGTAGTGCGGCTGCTCGGGGCGCGGGCCGACGAGGGAAAGATCACCCCGCAGGATGTTGAGCATCTGCGGCAGCTCGTCCAGATGGGTGCGTCGCAGTATCCGTCCGAATCGCGTGATGCGGGGGTCGTCCTGGGTCGTCCATTCGTTGGCCAGCGCGTGTCCGGCTCCCGGACGCATCGTGCGGAACTTCACGATCTGGAACTGCTGGCCGTTCTTTCCGACGCGTGGCTGCCGGTAGAGCAACGGCCCGCGGTTCGCGATCACGTTGCCGATGACGACGAACGGCATCGCGACGACGAGCACGAGCGAGCCGACAAGCCCAACGGCAAGATCGGCGAGTCGCTTCACGCGCATGTACCGCGCCCCGTGCACCTCGCGGATGTCGAACAACAACGATGCCCGCTCGAGCTCCGACATCGGAAGCTTTCCGAGCCACTCGCCGTAGAAGAGCCGCAATGGGCGCACCCGCACGCCGGCCTCGTGCAGCGAAGCGGCTTGCGACACGATCGCTGGCTCCGCGAGGGCGACGCGTTCGAGCACCACGACCGTGGCGCGTTCGCTGAGCACTCGCTCGCACAACGGCTTGCTCCGCTGGCCCGTCGGAAGGGCCTCCGAGGGTTGCATCGTGGCCACGAGCACCGCCGGTCGCTCCGGCGCGCCCTCGAGCTCATCGCGCAGGGCCAGCGCCTCGGCATCGGGGCCGACGAGCAGGACTCGGTCCCGGCGCTCGCCCTGCGTGCGCCCGGATCGGCTCACGCCGACACAGACGAGGTTCCACGGGATGAGTACCAACGCCGATCCGAACACCACGAACCTCGGCAGCAGTGCGTCGCCCGCAATGAGTTGCACCACCGACACGGCCGTGGCCGCCGCCAGCGGCGCGATCACTGCCGAGGCAACGGCTTGACGAGTCGTGCGCGGGAGCTCGGGCAGGCCCGCGCCATAGCTGGCGACGAGCAGGATGGCAACGAACACGACCGTCCACACGAGACGGCTCGGGTCGGTGGCATGGAGGGAGTAGCGGCCGATGTACGCCGCGTGGATGCGGGCCAACGCCAGCACGACGACAACGGTTCCGGCGTACAGCAGCGGTCTCGCGGCGCGCCGGATCATCCTCTAAGCATCGGTCGCGGGCACCCCTCGAACAAGGAATGGTCGGCGACGGAGTCGCTGACTTCAGGCCGGGACGGCCGTGGTCACTCCGAGTAGTGGTGCCAGGAACCGGCCCGTGTGACTCGCCGGGTTGGCGGCGACGTCCTCGGGCGTCCCTTCCGCCACGATCGTGCCGCCCCGGTTCCCACCGTCGGGACCCAAGTCGATGACCCAGTCCGCCGTCTTGATCACGTCGAGGTTGTGTTCGATCACCACAACGGTGTTGCCTTGATCGACGAGGCGCGACAGCACGACGAGCAGCTTGCGGATGTCTTCGAAGTGCAGACCAGTGGTGGGTTCGTCGAGCAAGTAGATCGTGTGCCCCGTGGACCGCTTCGCCAACTCGCTCGCCAACTTCACCCGCTGCGCCTCGCCCCCCGACAGCGTTGGCGCCGGCTGTCCTAGTCGCACGTAGCCGAGACCGACGTCGACCAAGGTCTGCATGTGCCGGCTGATCGCCGGTTGATTCGAGAAGAAATCACAGGCCTCCTCGCAGGACAGGTCGAGGATCTCGGCCACGTTCTTGCCACGGAACGTGATGTCGAGCGTGTCGCGGTTGTACCGCGCGCCCTTGCAGACCTCACAGGGCACGTACACATCCGGGAGGAAGTGCATCTCGATCTTGATCGTGCCGTCGCCCGCGCAGGCTTCGCACCGCCCCCCTTTCACGTTGAAGCTGAAGCGGCCGGGCAGGTAGCCACGGACGCGCGCCTCTTGCGTCTGTGCCATGAGCTTGCGGACGTGATCGAACACGCCCGTGTACGTCGCGGGGTTGGACCGCGGCGTTCGTCCGATCGGTGATTGATCGACATTGACGACCTTGTCGAGCTGCTCGATACCGGTGATCGACTTGTGCAGCCCGGGCGGATGCTTCGACCGGTAGATCTTCTGCATCAACGCCTTCTCGAGGATGTCGTTCACCAGCGTCGACTTGCCGGAGCCCGACACGCCGGTGACCGCGACGAACGAGCCGAGTGGAAAGGCGACGTCGATGTCCTTGAGGTTGTGCTCGCGTGCGCCCTTCACCACAAGGTGCTCGCCGTTGCCCGGACGGCGCTTCTCGGGCACGGGGATCTTGCGCTTGCCGCTCAGGTACTGACCGGTGAGCGATTCCTTGGCCTTGAGCAGTCCTTTGAACGGACCCTCGTAGACGATGGCGCCGCCGTGTTCGCCTGCTCCGGGCCCGATGTCGACGACGTGATCGGCGACGCGGATGGTCTCCTCGTCGTGCTCGACCACGAGCACCGTGTTGCCGAGGTCGCGAAGGCGCAGCAGCGTCTCGATGAGGCGGCGGTTGTCCTTCTGGTGCAGACCGATCGACGGCTCGTCGAGCACGTAGAGCACGCCGACGAGCCCGCTGCCGATCTGCGATGCGAGGCGGATCCGCTGTGCCTCGCCGCCGGCGAGCGTGCTGGCCGACCGTGACAGCGAGAGGTAGTCGAGCCCGACATCGAGCAGGAAGCCCATGCGAGCATTGACCTCCTTCACGACACGCTCGGCAATCATGCGATCGCGCTCCGACAGCTGCAAATCGTTGAGCGTCTTGGCCGCTTCACCGATCGAAAGACCACACAGATCGGCGATGTTGCGCCCGTCGATGGTGACCGCGAGCGACAGGGGCTTCAAACGGGCGCCGCCGCACTCGTGGCACGGCACCTCGCGCATGTAGCCCTCGATCTGCTCACGCACCGCGTCGCTCTCCGACTCCGAATGCCGCCGCTGCAACCACGGCACCGCGCCCTCGTACGTCGCGGAGTAGCTGCGCACTCGGCCGTAGCGATTGCGGAACCTCACCTGCACTCGTTCGCCCGAACCGAACAGGATCAGTTTGCGCTGCTTCTCGGTGAGCTTCGACCACGGTTTCTCGACGGAGATCTTGCTCTCCTCCGCCGCGGACTCGACGAGCCGGCTGTAGTACTGGCTGCGCCCGGCGGCCCAGGGTGCGATCGCACCCTCGCTGATCGACAGGTCCGGGTTCGGCACGATGAGGTCCGGGTCGACCTCGAAGGTCGTGCCGAGACCATCGCATTTTTCACACGCGCCGTACGGCGAGTTGAACGAGAAGTTGCGCGGTGCGAGCTCCTCGTACGAGCGCCCGCACTTCAAGCAGGCGAGGTGCTGGCTGAACACGAGGGTCTCACCTTCGAGCTCGCCGTCCTTCGAGACGATCTCGACCTCGGCGACGCCCTCGGCCAGCTTGAGCGCGGTCTCGAGTGAGTCGGTGAGCCGCCGCTCGATGCCCGTCCGCCGGACGAGCCGATCGACGATGACCTCGATCGTGTGCTGCTCGTACCGAGCGAGATCGGTCTTGTCGGTGAGTTCGATGACCTCACCGTCGACGCGCGCTCGCGCGAACCCTTGGGTGGCGAGATCGGACAGCAGCGTGTCGTAGGTGCCTTTGCGGCCGCGGACCACCGGTGCCAACACCTGGAAGCGGGTGCCCTCCGGCAGCTTCAGCACGCGGTCGACGATCTGCTGCGGGGTCTGGCGGGTGACCTCAGTCCCGTCGAACGGGCAGTGGGGCACACCGATGCGGGCGTACAGCAGCCGCAGGTAGTCGTAGACCTCAGTGATCGTGCCGACCGTCGAGCGCGGGTTGCGGGATGCCGACTTCTGATCGATGGAGATGGCCGGAGACAGCCCTTCGATGAAGTCGACGTCGGGCTTGTCCATCTGGCCGAGGAACTGGCGGGCGTACGCCGACAGCGACTCGACATACCGGCGCTGCCCTTCGGCGTAGATGGTGTCGAAGGCCAGGGACGATTTGCCCGATCCCGAGAGCCCCGTGAACACGATCAAACGATCGCGTGGCATCTCGAGATTGATGTTGCGAAGGTTGTGCTCCCGGGCCCCTCTGATCACCAGTTTGTCGAAGGTCGAGCGTTCAGGCATTGGGATCGGAGCCTACCCGCCCTACCAACCCGAGTGGCGAACACCTGTTCGCTTGGTCGGGACATCCCTTGCCTCAGCGCGGTTGGAGGACGACCACGATCCAGTCACCGGCAACCTTGGTCGCGGTCTCGACGCGATAGACAGCATCGAGGCGATGCACGTCGTCCTCGTCGCGTGTCACGAACGTGACCGGGCCGGCCGTGAGGTCACGCACGCGGCGACCGTACGCGTCGAGTTGATCGGACGGCACCGTCAACCACCGCGTGCGATCGAGCAGCGTGAAGGCGAGCCGGGCCGCCGCGCCACTCGACGAGATCACAACGGGATTGCCGCCGTCGCTCGCCGGGTGGGTGCTCGCAGTCACGTCCACGGCGGACACCAGCGCGTCCGTCTCGCGGTGGAAATGGCGCAGCGTCACGACCGCGAGAACGCTCATCGACAAGGACAGTGTCGCCAGCCCCGCGACTGCGATCACCGCAGTGTGGCGGTCAACCCGGCGCCCTCCTTCGTGGACGCCGTAGACCAGCAGCGGAACGAGCAACGGGAGTCCGATGGCGAAATAGCGACCACCCCATTCCCCCGAGCCGCCCGTGCCGTACTGGGTCGCGAGCACCGCGAGCGCGAACAGCACGAACGTCGTGGCGTACAGCTCGGAGGCCACCGTCGGCAGGCGGCGTCGCCCGAGCGCGGCAAAGCCGATGGCGACCAAGGGGAAGGCCACGAGCAGCCCGGGGACGGGGCCGGGGCCGAACGCCAGGCGCATCAACCCTGCGAGGCCAGCGACGGCGGCGAACAGCCGGACCCCGTCGAGATCCGTAGGACGCGTGCGGGCCACCACGGCCGCCACCGCTCCGGCCGCGACCGCGACGAGCAACAACACATCGCCGGGCCCGGGCGCGTACGACGGCAGCAACCACGTGACGATGAACGCGACGATGCGGTTGGCGACGACGCCCCCCGAGGGCTGCGAGACCCACGGCGTCGAGCCGGTCGCACCCGACACCACGATCTCGAGAAGCACGCGGTCGGCGAGCCAGCCCCCGGCGGCTCCGATGAGCGGAACGGCAACGAGCCGCCACGACGTCGGCCCCCGCCGCCGGCTCACGACCACCACGCCGACCGACAGCGCGATCGCAAGGAACAGCATCTCGGTGCGCAGCATCGTGCCGATCGTGATCGTGGCGAGCAACGCGAAGTACCACCGCCGCGCGCCGGGACGGTGAATGATCTGCAACGCACACAACATGGCGGCCGCCGCGCAGGCCGCGCCCAGCGTGTGGGCGATGACCACATAGCTGTCGAAGAAGAGCGGGCTGGCAATGCCGACGACCCAAAGCGCAGGCACCGCCAACGACGAATCGATGCGGCGCGCCAGCAGAGCGGTGAACACGGCGGCGAGGACCGTTCCGGCGATCGACAGAAAGACCATGCCGGCCCGCCCTGCGACACGGAACGCGACGGCCAACATCGCGGGATAGATCGGATGCTTTGCGTACGGAGCGAACTTGTCGCCGGCGCGCGTCGACAGCTCGAGGGGGAACGCGTCGCCCGTCGGATCGGCGACCCGGAACGGGTGGGGAATCGCCCACCCATCGCCCCGCTCGAGGTTCACGGCCTGCGCGATCGCCGCGCCCTCATCGGCGGAGAACTGGCTCGTCGTGCCGATGATCGGCAGCACCGCGCACAGCACGACGAGTAGCGCGGCGGCATGCGCCCAGATCGGCGCAGCTACGAGTCGTCTCGCCGCGCTGATCGGCTCCACCTGTCCAGGGTAGGTGCCGTGCGATGATCGGTCGCGTGACCCTCGACCGGTCCGCAGCCCGTGTCGCCCTCATCGGGGTCGCCGTCAATCTCTTCCTCGTCGCGCTGCTGCTGGCGGCCAAAGGTGATCCGGCGTGGTTCGTGCATTTCGGATCCGCCGAACCCGTGTCACCTCACGCGCGGGCCGCGCTCGGTGACGATGTCGTCGTTGCCGGCCCGAAGGGCCACGACGGGCAGGTGTTCTGGGCCGTCGCCCACGATCCTCTCCTCCTCGATGGCAAGAACGTGGCTGCCGACGTCGATCGTCCGGCGTATCGCGCCCAGCGAATCCTCTATCCCGCGCTCGTGGCCCCGTGGCGACTCGCCGGCGAGAGCGCGCTGCTGTGGGGTCTGATCATCACAAACCTCGTCGTCGTGCTCGTCGGCGGCTACTGGGCGGCCTTGTTCGCGCGGGACGTTGGGGCGCCTGCGCGCGCCGGCATCGCGTTCGCACTCAACCCGCTGGTGTTGTACTCGGTGGTGTTCGACTTTGCAGACGCGCTGGCGCTCGCGTTGCTCGTCGGCGCCTTGCTGGCGACCGTGCGCCAGCGATGGATGGCGGCGGTCGTCGCAGGCGTGGCCGCTGTGCTCACCAAAGAGACGAGTTTGCTCGCGCTCGTGGCCGTCGCCGTGTTGTCGCCATCGTTGCCGCGAGTGCGCAGAATCACGTTCGCGGCGATTCCTGGCGCCGCGATGGTGGTGTGGGCGCTGTACTCCCGCTGGCGGCTGGGGTGGCCCCACTCCGACGTGCACGAGTTCGCGGCGCCCTTCGCTGGATACGCGGGAGTGCTGCGCGACTTCTACCCGGAGCGGAGCGGGGTCGGCGACATCGTCGTGGCCTTCGCGCTGATTCCGTTCGCGGCGTGGAGTGGCGCGCGCTGGTGGAAGAACCGCTCGCTGGCCCTCACCGCAGGGCTTCCGTTCGCCGCGCTCGTTCCGTTCCTCGGGTCGTCGGTGCTGTACCTCTCGATAAATTCGCTGCGCGCCATCGGCCCCGCAATCACGTTGCTGGTGATCGACCTCTATGTGAAGCGGGGCGCCATCGACGTCAGCCCGCGTCGCGCAGTTCGCGCCGCAATTCGTTGACCTCGTCGCGCAAGCGCGCCGCGTACTCGAAGCGGAGGTCGGCGGCGGCTTCGTGCATCTCTTCTTCCAGCGTTTGAATCAGGCGGCCGAGCTCGGACGGCGCAAGATCGCCGAGCTCGTTGCGGCGGCGCTCGTCGCGGGCCCGCTGCAGCCGTCCCCGGCGGTCGCGGCCCGGCGCCGGAGCGGTGCCATCGCCGTCGGGACGCAAGCTCGCGAGGATGTCGGTCACCGCTTTGCGGATCGTCTGCGGGTCGATGCCGTGCTCGATGTTGTATTCCTCTTGTACGCCCCGACGACGGTTCGTCTCGGAGATGGCCCTCTGCATCGACGCGGTCACGTTGTCGGCGTACATCACGACCTGACCTTCGACGTTGCGCGCTGCCCGCCCGATCATCTGGATCAGCGACGTCTCGCTGCGCAGGAAGCCTTCCTTGTCGGCATCGAGGATGGCGACCAGCGAGACCTCGGGGAGGTCGAGACCTTCACGGAGGAGGTTGATGCCCACCAGCACGTCGAACTCGCCGAGGCGGAGGTCGCGGATGATCTCGATGCGCTGGATGGTGTCGACGTTCGAGTGCAGATACCGAACGCGCACGCCGAGCTCGAGGAGATAGTCGGTGAGATCTTCCGCCATCTTCTTCGTGAGCGTGGTGACGAGAACACGATCGCCTCTCGAGACGCGGTCGTTGATCTGCTCGAGCAGGTCGTCGATCTGGCCCTTCGTGGGCTTGACGATGACCTCAGGGTCGACGAGACCCGTGGGTCGAACGATCTGCTCGACCACCTGCGACGAGACCTGGATCTCGTACGGGCTCGGCGTGGCCGACAGGAAGACCACTTGGGGGACTCGCTCGACGAACTCATCGAAGCGCAACGGTCGGTTGTCGGCCGCCGATGGGAGCCGGAAGCCGTGATCGATCAACACCTCTTTGCGGCTGCGGTCGCCCTCGTACTGGCCGTGGAGCTGGGGCACGGCCACGTGACTCTCGTCGACCACCACGAGAAAATCCTTCGGGAAGTAGTCGAGCAGCGTGTTGGGCGGTTCGCCGGAGCTGCGACCGTCGATCGGTCCTGAGTAGTTCTCGACGCCGTTGCAATAGCCGACCTCTTGCATCATCTCGAGGTCGTACTGCGTACGCATGCGCAATCGTTGGGCCTCGAGCAGCTTGCCCTCGCGCTCGAAATATGCCAGCCGCTCTTGCAACTCGGCCTCGATCCGGACGATGGCCTTTTGCATCCGCTCCTCGCTGGCCACGTAGTGCGAAGCCGGGAAGACGATGAGCTCCTCGAGCGTCTGCACGCGCTCCCCGGTGAGCGGATCGACGACCGTGATCTGCTCGACCTCGTCGCCGAACAGCTCGATGCGCACGGCCGTCTCGTCGTACGCCGGATGGATCTCGATGGTGTCGCCGCGAACCCGAAAGGTGCCGCGTACGAGGTTCATGTCGTTGCGGTCGTAGTTCATGTCGACGAGCTGGCGCAGGATCGATCGCTGGTCGCGCTCCTCGCCGGGCTTCAGCACGAGGTAGTGGTCGCGGTACTCCTCGGGCGAGCCCAACCCGTAGATGCACGACACCGACGCAACCACGATCACGTCGTTGCGGGTCAGCAACGCCGAGGTGGCCGCGTGGCGGAGCCGATCGATCTCGTCGTTGATCGAGCTGTCTTTCTCGATGTACGTATCGCTCGACGCGATGTACGCCTCGGGCTGGTAGTAGTCGTAGTAGCTGACGAAGTACTCCACGCGGTTCTTCGGAAAGAACTCCCGGAACTCGTTGGCCAGCTGGGCGGCCAAGGACTTGTTGGGCGCCAGGACCAGCGTCGGCTTCTGCACCTGCTCGATCGTCCACGCCATCGTGGCGCTCTTGCCCGAGCCCGTGATGCCCAGGAGGGTCTGGTACCGGTCACCCCGGGTGATGCCTTCCGCGAGCTGGGCGATGGCCTTCGGCTGGTCGCCCGCCGGCGCGAAATCAGAAACCACCTCGAACTTGGGCATCCCCGGAAGTCTACGAAGGGGGTACGACACTCCCCGTTCCGCCGGTAGTAATCGCCGCCCAGCGGCGATTACTACCGCACAAACGGCTACTGCCGCACAAACGTCGCGGGCGTCAGAGGGCGGGCAGGAACGACGGTTGGCAGCGGTTGGGTTGGGTCTGGTCGAGGGATCGGAAGGCGAACAGCTTCGACTTCCATGACGGCACGGGCTCGACCAGGGCCGGATCGTCGGACGCCCGCGTGACCGAGTGCTCGACCCCACCCCGCAGGTAGGTGAGCGACGAGTCTCGGTGGCGGCTCAGGTAGTCCTGCAGCTGAAGGAACGGCACGTCGAACTGGCCGATGTAGGGCCGCAGTCCCGTGTCGTTCGTGGCGGTGATCCGAACGAGATCCGACTGGAAGTCGGTGAGTGGAAGCGTCCGCGTCACGAGGAAGTGGTTGCTGTCGCCATCGGCCGTCTGGAGGTTCGAGTACATGTTGAACGCGTACGCGGTCCGCAGCTCGAGGTACGGCGACAGCCCGGTGAGCAGCACCAGCACGGGCAGGATGGCCAGCCACCGCGGGACACCGAGCCGGGCGAAGCTCATCGGATGCTCGATCGGCTCCGGGTGCGGTCGCATCAGGAAGTGGACGACCAACGCGAGCACGGCGACGTCGAAGATCACCCACGCCCATCCGAGCCCGTCGCGAAAGAGCCGCGTGTTCCCTTGCTTCCACTGCACGAGGAGCAGGAGGAAACAGACGGCCGCCACGACGACGCGGATGCCTTCGCGGTACAGCGCAACGGCTCGACGGGCGAACGCCGCCGGGAGGAACAGGACGAACAACGCGACGAGCACCGAGGAGAAGTCAGAGAACAGGTGCGTCTGATCGAGCGCGATCAGGCTGTGGAACACGAGACCGACAACGACACCGATGTGCCGGGTGCGCCGCATCGACAAGAGGATCGGAATCGACATCTCGGTCGCGGCGACTCCGAACGGAACCAAATGCGACCAGCCCCCCGCCGTCGTGCTGTGCAACGGGATGCCCAGAGACCCGGTCAGCTCGTCGAGATAGAACGTCCCGCAACTCACGCTCGGTGTGAAGAACGCGTGGTTGAGCTTGGCGAACGCGGCAAAGAAGTAGAAGCCGATGAGCGCCCATCGCGCCAGCGGCACGAACATCGATTCGAGCCGCCGGCCCCCGCGCGCCGCGATGACCGCGAGCAGGAACGCGACGTCGACCAGACACGCGAGGACCCAATGGCTACCGAGGACCGGCGCCTCGAACCACAGCGTCACGGGTCCGAGCACCGCGAGCACCGCAACGAGCACGATCGAACGCGGCCGCAACAGGACGGCGACAGCCGCCGCCCCGGCGAGGGCGTGCGTCAGGCCCGCGGAGCTCGCATCCGTGAGGAGCTCGAAGGCCCGCCCGCTGGGGCCCCACACGTGGAACAGCGTGGCCGCCGCCCAAAGCACTGCGAAGAGGGCGAGAACATCAGACGCAGGGCCGGCCCGGCCAGGGTCCGCTGCTAGGGCTGGGGCAGCGTCTGTATCCACGCCCACACCTCGTCGACCTGACGCTGCAGATCGTCGCGGGTACCCGAGTTGTCGATGACCTTGTCGGCCACGGCGATGCGTTCGGCCCGGCTCGCCTGGTTGGCGATCCGCGCTCGAACGTCGTGCTCCGCCATTCCTCGCTGTTCCACGACTCGCTGCACCGCGATCTCGGGATCGATGTCGACGACGATCACTCCGGCGAAGGACATCGCACGGCGCGCGGCCTCCACGAGAAGCGGGACGTCGTACACGACCACATGGTCGGTGTCGGCTTCGTCCTGCATCATTTTGAGCATTTCGGCGCCAACGGCCGGATGCACGATGTGCTCGAGATCCTTGCGGGACTGCTCGTCGGCGAACACGATCGTCGCCAATCCCGCACGGTCGAGGTTGCCGTCGGACGCGACGATGCCCGGCCCGAAGCGGGCCACCATTTCGTCGAACACGGGCTGTCCGGGTTGTTGGAGCGAGCGAGTGATCGCGTCGGCGTCGATGATGACGGCGCCCTTCTCCGCAAGGAGCGCCGACACCGTGGACTTGCCGGACCCGATGCCGCCTGTCAGGCCGAGCAGCAGCACAGGCTCAACCTAAACCACAGCGACACCCGGGCTGGGTTGACTAGTCATTTTGGGCTACCTGCAAATGACCCGATCAGGCCATAGAGATGATGGCCTCGAATGCCGACAATACGGAACGACATGCACACAAGCGCAATGACGCGCTGGTGACACGGGCCATGCACCACCGCGTTGATGGCCGAGCAGTCCTACAGTTCCGAAACCAAGGGGGGTGGCTGTGCGTCGATCGAATCTGCTGGTGCTCTCGGGCATCGCGTTTTTCGTCGTCGGTGTCGTCATCGTTGCGCTGCTTTCACGCGACAACGGGAACGGACCGTCGACGGCCGCCGGCACGGTCGACGTCCTCGTAGCCAAGGAAGACATCGCAGCGGGCACGAACGGTGACGACGCCACCAGCAAGGTCGAGGTACGCCGCATCAACGCGTCCGACCGTCAGCCCGATGCGCTCTCGACTCCGAGCCAGCTGAGCAACCAGATCTTCACGCTGAAGTTCTCGAAGAACGAGCAGATCCGCTCCGGTGGGCTCAAGGTGCGCAGCACCGTGCCGAGCGTGCAGGTTCCGGACGGAAAGGAAGCCATCGCGGTCGACGTGCCGTTCGTGGCAGGCGGCGCCGGCTACCTGGCGCCCGGGGATCTCGTGAACGTGTACCAAGTCATTCCGTCGGCCATCAAGGACATCACCACCGGTCAGGCCGCGACGGAGCTGCCCTACTCCACGCCGCGCACGCAACTCGTCCTCACGAACGTGAAGGTCATCGACGTGCAGCAACAGGTGGCCGCCCTCGGCGGGACGACTGCGGCGACGAATCAGACCGGCATCGTGTCGCGACCCAGTTCGACGGCAGACCATCTGACCGTGTTGCTCGCGCTCGACGCCATCGACGCTGAGAAGATCATCTTCGGATCGGCCACCGCCGGTATCAACGTCTACCTCACCCGCGTCGGCGACAAGGCCGCGGCATCCGGACCCACACCTGGCCGTGATTATTACAACATCTTCGGTGAATCACCCGAAGTCGCGAACGCCCGCGACCACAACTAGGAGCGTCGTTGCGGAACCCAAAGATCCTCGTTCTCGACCGAGGTGAGGAACTCGCCCAGCAGATCCAGCACGTAGCCGACGAGCTTCGGCCGCGTCCCGACATCGTGGCCTGCACGCGCCTCGGGTCGGTGGGCGAGCTGCTCGAGAACGAAGGGCCGTTCGACGTGCTCGTGGCCGGTCCGAGCCTCGGCACCCGGTCAGGACTGCAGCGCCTGGGTTTGATCCGCGAGGAGTTGCCGGGGATGAGCGTCGTGCTGGCCTTCAGCCGGCGTCCCGACGGCAGCCTCCGCGAGATCGTGCGGGCGGGCGCCATCGATCTGCTGCAGCTCCCAGTCGACGACAAGGAACTCATCGACGCCATCGATCGAGCCGTCGAGCTGGCACAGACTGCCGCTCCGGCGGCCGCGGAGACGGTGGCCCCCGCGGTCGCTCCTGCGGCGCCGGTCCCGGGGGTACGGCAGCCGGGCCGGGTGTTCACGATCTCCTCGGCCACCGGAGGCTGCGGAAAGACCTTCTTCGCCACCAACATCGGCTACTTCCTCACGCGCTACACGGGGAAGCGCGTCTGCATCGTCGACCTCGACCTCCAATTCGGTGAGGTCGTCACCGCGATGCGCTTGCGGCCGAAATACACGATCTTCGACGCCCTGCAACGCGAGGACGCCGACGAGGACGACCTGCGTGCGCACATCGAGGAATACACGGTTGCGCACGAGACCGGCGTTCATGTGCTCGCCGCACCGCGCGAACCCTCCGAAGCCGACCGCATCTCTCCGCCCGACGTGACTCGCATCATCGAAGCGGTACGCAAGCAGTTCGACTACGTCGTCGTCGACACACCCCCGCAACTCAACGAGAGCGTTCTCGCCGCCTTCGATCTCTCCGACATGTTGTATGTGATGGCCACGCTCGACCTTCCGAGTGTGCGGAACATGAGCGTGTTCCTGAGCACCCTCGAGCGGCTCAAGATCTCGACGGAGAACGTCAAGCTCATCCTGAACAAGGCCGAGTCCGATGTCGGCATCGACATCGACCAGGTCACGAAGCTGTTCCCGCAGGGGTTCCAAGCGGTGCTGCCCTACGCCAAGGAGGTGAGTCGCTCGATCAACCTCGGGATGCCGGTGATGGCGGCGTCGCCGCAGTCGGAGATCAGCCGGCTGATGACGTCGGGCATGAAGCCCCTTCTCCCACTCGAGGCGCAGTCTCAGGTGGAAGACGCCGCTCCGCAGAAGAAGCGCGGCCGCTTCGGCCGCAAGCGCACGTAGCAGCAGGAGGCACACATGAAGCTCTCGGAGAAGCTGGCCGCGCTCGAGGAAGAGGAGAAGGTCGCCGAGTCGACGGCCGGCAACCTCAGCCCGAGCGCAGCGAAGCGCAAGACCGCCGGTGCCGCGCGCGCTCGTGGTGGTGATGCTTGGGACGAAACGAAGCGCAAAGTACGCGAGCTCGTCCTCGACGAAGTCGCCCCGAAGATGAAGGGGCTGTCGGGCCCCGAGCTCAACGAGGAAGTGAAGAGCGCCCTCGACCGCATCCTGCAGCGCGAGGACGTCAGCGTCTCGCCGCTCGAGCGGCGCAAATTCGTCCAGGAGATGATCTCCGACACGCTCGGCTACGGACCGCTCGACGCGTTGCTACAAGACGCCACGATCACCGAGATCATGTGCAACAGCCACGACGACATCTGGATCGAGCGCGCCGGCCTCATCGAGCGCACCGACATGGCCTTCACGGACGATGCGCAGTACCGCCAGGTGATCGACAAGATCGTGTCCGCCGTCGGCCGGCGCGTCGACGAAGCCTCCCCGATGGTCGATGCTCGACTGCCGGACGGCTCCCGAGTGAACGCGATCATCCCGCCCCTCGCCAT
The DNA here is from genome assembly GCA_041166745.1 of Acidimicrobiaceae bacterium. Taxonomy (GTDB): domain Bacteria; phylum Actinomycetota; class Acidimicrobiia; order Acidimicrobiales; family JACDCH01; genus DASUCS01. The sequence continues at coordinate 5,542 of JBEEGH010000026.1, read as the reverse complement.
CCACGGCTCCGTCCTCACGATTCGAAAGTTCTCGGCCGACCCCTACACGGCCAAGGACCTCATCAACTTCGGCACCTACACGCTCGACCTCGTGACGGTGATGGAGGCGTGCGTGCGCGCTCGGCTCAACATCCTGGTCTCAGGCGGTACCGGCACCGGCAAGACGACCAACCTCAACGTGCTGTCCTCGTTCATTCCCGACGGCGAACGCGTCATCACGATCGAAGACTCCGCCGAGCTCCAGCTCCAACAACCCCACGTCATCAACCTGGAGGCGCGGCCTGCCAATGCCGAGGGACAGGGTGAGGTCAAGATCCGCGACCTCGTGAAGAACGCTCTGCGCATGCGACCCGACCGGATCATCGTCGGCGAGTGCCGTTCGGGTGAAGCCCTCGACATGCTGCAAGCGATGAACACGGGCCACGAGGGCTCGATGACCACCGTGCACTCCAACAGCCCGCGCGACGGCTTGAGCCGCCTCGAGACGATGGTGCTGATGGCCGGATTCGATCTCCCGGTGAAGGCCATCCGCGAGCAGATCGCGTCGGCCATCGACATCATCATCCACGTCGATCGCCTGCCCGACGGCCGCCGCGTCGTCACCGCCGTGTCGGAGGTGCAAGGGCTCGAAGGCGAGACGATCCTGTTGCAGGAGATCTTCAAATTCCGGTTCCTCCCGGGCACCGAGCGGGGCAAGCCGTCGGGCGAGCTCGTGCCCACCGGTCTTCGTCCGAAGTTCATGGACAAGCTCGTCGAGCGCGAGATCGAGGTTCCCGCGTCCGCATTCCGGTCCCCCACTCCCCTCCGGTCGAGCGGTACGGCATCCGCCGTTCGCCGCAAGGTGCGCGTGCCTGAACCCGGTGAGATCGCCGAGCGGGAACGGCTCCGGTGAGCGAGCGGAGCGAGATCAGCGCACCGGCCGAGCGAGCGCCAGCGAGCCGGACGGTGGTGGGGTCCGGGGGCGCAGCCCCCGAGACAGCGCGGTGACGCAATGACGACTGTGCTCGCAGCGGTCCTCGTCGGCGGCGGACTGGCGCTGCTGGCCGTCGGTTTCCTGTCGCGGGTGTACGACCGTGAGGAACGGCTGGCCGACATCCTCGACCTGCCGTTCGGCGAGACCGATGTTCCTCTCGACGCGGTGATCGAGCAGCACTCGACGATCGTCGACAACCTCAGCCAGATGGCCGGTCGGTTCGTCGAGCAGCTCGACGAGAAGGGTTCGCTCGCCACCAAGCTCGAGAAGTCCAGGCTCCCGCTGCGGCCGGGCGAGTTCGTCGTCATCGTGATCGCCGGCGCGGTGGTGCTGGGCGCCTTCGGGCTGGCGATCACCTCGCAGTGGTTCTGTGGCCTGGTGGGAGCGGTCGTCGCCGTGCTGCTCGGCAACTTCTACCTAAGCCGGCGCATCAGCAGGCGCAGGAAGAAGTTCGAAGCACAGTTCCCCGACGCACTGTCGCTCATCGCGTCATCGCTGTCCGCGGGACACACCTTCCTGCGAGCGATTCAGCTGATGTGCGAAGAGTCGGAACCTCCGCTTGCCGAGGAGTTCGCTCGAGTGGTGAACGAGACGCAGCTCGGTGATCCGGTCGTCGATGCCCTCGACCGAATGGCTCAGCGCATGGACGTCCGCGACGTGGAGTGGGTGGTGCAGGCCATCCGCATCCAGCAGACGGTGGGCGGGCGACTGGCCGAACTGCTCCACACGTTGGCCGACTTCATTCGGGCACGCGAGGAGATCCGCCGTGAGGTCGATGTGCTCACGGCCGAAGGTCGCATCTCCGCCTGGGTGCTCGGTGCCCTTCCCGTGTTCCTACTCGTCGCCATCTCCGTGATGAACCCCGGCTACATGGACTCGATGTTTCGAGGCTGGGGCTACGTCTGGCTGGCGGGCTCGGCCGCTTCGGTGGCTTTCGGAGTCATGTTCATCAACAAGATGGTGAAGATCGACGTATGACTGCTGCACTTCTGTTCTTCGCGGTCGGTGCCGGTGTACTGATCTACGCCGGGCTGACGAATCGCACGACCGTTGCCGTCGACGACCCGGAGGCCTACCTCCGCAGCCTCGACTTCGACGTCGAGGAGGCCGACGACTTCCAGCAACTCCTCGCCGAACCGTTCTTGAGCCGCGTGCTGCGACCGCTCGGGAGCCGAGCTCTCGGATCCATCGCCATGTTGCTCCCCAGCAACTACCGAGACAGCATCCGCCAGAAGCTGGTCTATGCCGGCCTGTCCGGTCGTTACCGCCCGGAAGAGATCATCACGGCGCAAGTCCTCCTCGGTGTCATCGGCTTCGCTGTCGCGTTGGCGTACAGCGTCGCCGCGCACCCGTCGACCGGGTTCGCCCTGATCTTCCTCGTGGCGCTCCCGGCGGTCGGTGCGGCGTATCCGAACGCCCGCCTGTCGTCCGCCATGAAGTCTCGCCAGGAGCAGCTGCTGAAGGACCTCCCGGACACGCTCGACCTGCTGGCGATCTCGGTGGAGGCCGGTGTCGGCTTCGAGGGGGCCCTCGGGATCGTGTGCGAGCACTTTGATTCCCCGCTCGCGGATGAGTTCTCCCGTACGCTGAAGGAGATGGAGCTTGGCCTGCCTCGGCGGGACGCCCTCCAGAACCTGAAAAAGCGCACCGAGGTGCCGGAGCTATCGAACTTCGTACTGGCCCTGACACAAGCGGACGTCCTGGGGATGCCGATCGGCCGCGTCCTCAAGACCCAGGCGACCGAGATGCGGTCGAAGCGCCGCCAATGGGCGCGCGAGAAGGCAGCGAAGCTGCCCGTCAAGATCCTCTTCCCGCTCATCCTCTTCATCTTCCCGCCGGTCTTCGTCATCGTGCTTGGTCCCGCCGCCGCGCAAATCGGTCAGTCCTTCAAATAGCCGACCTCGACGAACGGCGCGACAGGCTCGCCCCGTTCCGCTCGGCGATCATCGGCGTTCGCTGGGGAACCGTCGGTGTCGGGCTGGTGCTGGCCGCAGCCGACGTCAAGGACAACAACGCCTCGACGGGCCTCTGGTGCTTGCTGGTGGTCGCCTACGCCGGCCTGCGCACCCTCCGGCCGATGCAGGTCCACGACGACATTCGCAGCGTGGTGGCAGTCGTGGCGGAGGTCGCGCTCCACGTCGTGATCGTGGTGTCGACCGGCTACTGGGACTCGCCGTTCGTCTTCTCTCTCATCACTGCGGTCATCGTCGCGGGGTTCACGCGCGGGTTTGCGTTCTCGCTGCTTGTTGCCACGGTGTCCGTTTTGGCCGTCACCGTCCCCGACTATGTCCGCAACGATCACGCCGACCTGAGGGTGGCGGCGCAGTGGGCGTCGGAGATGGTGCTGATCGCACTCGTCGCGGGATATGCCCGGCGTATCTCGGGTGAGGCCGATCGCCAGCAGACACTCGCCCTCGATCGGCTCGGACGGCTGGCCGACGCCAACGCCTTGCTCTTCTCGCTGCACCGAGTGGCCCAATCCCTTCCGGCATCACTCGACCTCGACGAGGCTCTCGACTCGACGATGGGCCGCCTGCGCGACCTGTTCGAGTTCACGGCCGCCGCGGTGCTGTTGCTCGACGACACCGACCGGGGCTGGGTCGTGGCCAGGCGCGAGGGCACTCGCCTTCCCCCGCGCATCGGCTTCGACGACCTTCCACCGGCCCTGGCCACCGCGGTCGCCCAGCGCGGCACCGTGTCGGAGCCGAACCTGCTCGTCGCCGGGGGGCCCGGTCTGGCCCCGCGCATGTATTCCGGCATCTACACGGTGCTGCTGGCCCGCGGGTCGGTGATCGGGCTCGTTTCGCTCGAGCACCCTGAGGCGAACCATTTCACGGAGCGCGACATGGAGCTGCTGAAGGGGTTCGCGGAGCCGGCAGCGCTCGCGCTCGACAACGCTCGGTGGTTCGGGCGGCTGCGCACGGTCGGCGCCGAGGAGGAACGCACTCGCATCGCGCGCGATCTCCACGATCGCATCGGCCAGTCGCTCGCCTACCTGGCGTTCGAGCTCGACCGCATCGTGAAGAGCGACGGACGGGGTGACGCCGTCGGGCCGTCCCTCGAGCAGTTGCGCTCCGACATCCGCGACGTGATCCGCGAGGTCCGCGACACGCTCTACGACCTGCGCACGGACGTCTCCGAGGAACACGACATGCTCTCGGTCCTCAACCTCTACCTGCAACGAGTCCGCGATCGGTCGAGCCTCGACGTCGTGCTGCGCAGCGAGGAAACCGGGCGCCTCCCTCTCGCTCAGGAGCGTGAGATGTTCCGCATCGCGCAGGAGGCGCTCGCCAACATCGAGAAGCACGCCGAGGCCACACAGGTAACGATCAACTGGCAATGCGCAGGCCACGCCGCGGTGCTCGACATCGCCGACAACGGCAAGGGCTTCCCGATCGGCCAGGCCGGCCGGCTCGACTCGTACGGCATCATCGGCATGCGGGAGCGGGCGGCCAGCATCGGCGCAACGCTGCAGGTCGACAGCGATCCCGGAACCGGCACCCGTGTCCGCTGCATGCTCGGCGTCCAGCCGGCCCCACGAGCAAGCCTCCTCGGTCTGCGTCGGTCAGGGGTCTAGGTTTCCGGCATGGCGGCGATCCGATTGCTCCTCGCTGACGATCACCGGATGCTGCGCGAGGGATTGCGCCGCTCCATGATCGAAGAGGGATTCGACGTCGTCGGCGAAGCCTCCGATGGCCTCGAGGCGGTCCGGCTCTCTGAAGAGCTGTCGCCGGATGTGATCTTGATGGATGTCACGATGCCGGAGATGGACGGTGTCGAGGCCGCGAGACGGGTGCACGCCGCCCAGCCCGACGTTCGGGTCGTGATGCTCACGATGCACGCGGACGCCGACGTGGTGGCATCGGCCATCCGGGCCGGCGCATCGGGCTATCTCGTGAAGGACTGCTCGACCGAGGAGATCGCGGGGGCGGTGCGCATGGCCGTCAGTGGCGACACGGCGCTGTCACCGCAGTTGGCGTCGAGCATGCTGGACGAGCTCCGTAAGCTCGAACGGCCGAGCGACGACGAGAACGACCGGGTCATCACCCACCGCGAAGAAGAGGTGCTCCAGCACATCGCCGACGGGTGCTCGACCCCTGAAGTGGCCGCCAAGCTGTACATCAGCCAGAAGACGGTCAAGAACCACTTGGCGTCGATCTACCAGAAGCTCGACGCCCGTGATCGCACCCAAGCCGTTCTCCAGGCCGTACGGATGGGCATCATCCACCTGCGCTGACCTGCGTCTTCCTACTGTTAACGCCGTTCACGGTGACTATGGCTACGGAGCGTGAGCGGGCCAGTACGAAAATGGGTCGAGCGGCCTATGGAGAGCCCCCTCCCCCCCGTCGATAGTTCTCGTGACAGGAAGCCAGCTCCCCGGAACCGGGGGCGGTCGTCACCAACACCACCAAATAGGGAGCACTACTGAAATGATCACCTCTTTCCAGTTCCTCGCCACCTGGCTCCGTGCCCATGTGGAAGATGAGCGTGGCGCCTCGCTGGTCGAGTACGCCCTCCTCGTTGCGCTGATCGCGGTCGTCTGCATCGCCGCCATCACGCTCCTCGGAA
>JBEEGH010000025.1:0-37811 GCA_041166745.1 Acidimicrobiaceae bacterium | reverse complement strand
CTCACACACTCACACACTCACACACTCACACACTCACACACTCACACACTCACACACTCACACACTCACACACTCACACACTCACACACTCACACACTCACCACTACGTCATCGCCGGGGGGCCTGATGCACGAGCAGGTTTGCCACACTGAGGGGACTCCAACGACGGAAGTCTCACTCGTCGAAAACGTTGAAGCAGCTGTTACAACATCCCCGGATGCGCCGGACTGCTTTTGGTGCGGCGGCTCGATGTACCGCTCAAACCTTCTCGTTGTGTGCCGGCAGTGCGCGTGGTCTCTCGCGTGGAACCAGTACGTGCACGTCGATTCGACGGGGGCGGCCGCGATTGCACGACCTACTACGCCTGAAGCGTTACTGGATCAGACCGAGCAGCTCGGTTACATCGAGAGCGACGTTTTTAGCGCAGCATGACTAGGCCTGGGTGACGACTCGATCGACCCGATCCATAACGTTGGCACGGACCCTCCGTGTGGAGCGTCATGACCTCGAGGCGCCCTTGTAGCCACACCGAGAATGAGGAGGAGAACGACCGTCCAATTTCTGCCGCTAGCCGCCGTAACGCACGAGTGGTTGAGATCGACCTGCTCATGGGGGGCGTGTGGGGTCGTGCGACCAGCGGCGCCCAAACCTTCAGTGCTCAAGCAAGTGAGCCCAGCAGCCATCCGAGGGCGACCTCACCCGACCGCAGGCGCAGAGTCAGCGCTAGAACTTCAAGCGGGCACGGACCGGGTAGCGGTTCCGAACCGCCCTCGCCTGCCCACCCGCGCGACGTGGTGGATCGCGCCTATCCTGGTCCGTTCTACTTCCCGCGTCACCACCAGCGCGGCGTCGCGAGGGACGGCACCATAACCTTCGGAGGAGTGGGTCGATTTCGGTGGATCGAGTGGGTGGAGTCGCCGACGGCGAGGCTGCTCGGAGTCTTGGCCGCGATCGCGACTCTTGTCGGTGGGGCCTTAGCGATAGTCGGACCGTGGCAATCAGGAGGCAGAGAGACGGTTGGAGGAACCGCCAAGATGGGCGACGTGACGAGCTCAACGTTGGCAGGTGTGCCGACAACAAACCCGCTGCCGGCAACAGCGCCGTCTTCTACGACAACAACAATGCGACCTGCAGCGACGACTCCTCCCTCTTCAAGCATGCTCCTAAGCGATATGGACCCCGTGGAACGAAACGGCCAGGACTCTGTAAGTGGGGTCACAAAGGCCAACGGAGTTACGTACGTACACGCGCTTACGCTCAAAGGCTGCGGAGACGGCACCTACGACGACTACGACCTCTCTCGCGAATGGAGCACGTTCACGGCGACCGTGTCGCCGAGCGACGACACCCCAGCGAGTCAGAGTTATCAGTTGACAGTGCTGGTCGACGGTGTCGCCCGCTTTGATCAGCCAATGCGGCTCGGCGAAGCCTGGGATCTCGACATCCCGGTGAATGGCGCACTCCGGATTCGCTTTCAGATGACTCGACTCACGGGGAGTGACTGTGAGCACATCGTGGTGGGGAATCCACAGGTGGTCCGATGAGCGAACCTGCGCGCCATTCGTCGTGCTCTGACCGGGACAACTGACACCTGACTGCGATCGGCCATTTGATGTGTCGGTCATCTGTTCGCAACCCGCTACGGCAGTGGTGGTGAGCCGCGTCATCTCGTCGTCCGGGGTGCCGGCTCGCCGATGTGTTTGACAGCTCCACCAGGACCGTCGCGCAAGACCTACTCATGGGGAGATAAGAGGGTCGCCCGCGTGCGTCGCCGAACCGGCGGTTGGTGCCACCCGCGCCGCCCTGTCTCGCCGCGTATTCTGGGACACGTACTGCTCGGGCGCTTCGGCCTGCCGCGTGCGTCTAAATCGGATCTACCAGCGCAAGATTCATTAGACGAAAGCGCATGGCCTGCTCACTGACTTCAAATCGTCGCGCCAAGAGCGCGACAATTCGGTCGTGGCTATGTGTAACGACATGCGACTCGAAAGTTGACTCAATGAGTCTTCGCGGCATCAAGAGGGCCGCGGCGAATTGGTTGCCTCGATCTCTTCGCTCACGATTCTTCTGCCGCCGCGTGACCACGAGATAGAGGACCTTCAACGCCGACTGCTCGTTGGGGAAGTGGCCTCGATGCTGCACCGCTCGACGGAACCTCGCGTTCAAGCTCTCGATGGCGTTGGTCGTGTACACGACTTTGCGGAACTCGACCGGAAACGCGAGGAACAGCACGAACTCGACCCAGGCGTTCTCCCACGATCGGATCATGGCGGGTAGAGATCACGCGACGTGTCGGCGAAGTTCGCGAAGTGTTGCTTCGGCCGCTTCGACGGTCGTGATGGATCCGTTGCCGAGCCGTTGACCAGACTCGAGCGCGACGTTCACGGCAGATCTGGTCGCGTAGCTCGAACCACCTCCGCCACCGCCGCCGATCGACCCTGTCCAAGTGGACGCGTTGGGTGGCCAGGCGGTGGCGCACTCCGCGGACCCGGAGGCGCGCCACCGCGACGCTGAACCTCGCGGGGATCCCGACACTCCAAGTGAAGAAGCATTGGTCGGCGACCACCAGACAGATGCGCGCCATCTACACCGCCCCGCGTCGGTGACAGTCTTCGCAGAGCAAGACGTCAACGGCCTGAATCGCACAGCCTGCGCGCAGCCGGTGAGCGGCGCAGCCATACGCGAAATAAATGGACGCGGGCCGGACTTGAGGACCAATCCGTGACCACGCTGGGATCCCTATCCGTACTCCGCCAGCTCGACGACCGTGTGCGGACGACTCGGGACTCCCTCGAACACGCGATGTGGCGGCAGAGCGAAGCGAAACGACAGCTTGAACTGATCGGCCCACTCGGACGGCGCGTCCACCGCCGCGAACGGCTCGAATGCGAGCACCGGGAGGACGCCGCAACAACCGACATCCAACGGCTCACCGGACAACTTCAGACGCTCACTCACCGGCACGGCGCGCTCGTCCGGCTCCAACGCCAATACACGACCTGGGAGAACGACCATCAACCCGAACTCGACCGCTACCAGCAACTCGACAACATCGTTCGGACCCGCGAGGTCGCGGCCCGAGCAGCGCAGAAGGAACCTTCGCGTGAAGTCGACCACGGCCTCGAACTCGGGCTCTGAGCCACGGTCGGCGGCGCGAGATTATGTCGGTTCGCCCGATACGTCCCCGCAACTAGTCCCGATGGTCCGAGTGAATGGCTCGTTGGGATCATGGACGTGCACGCCCTTCTGACCGAAAGTCCTTAGGTCGCCTCTAAGCGGGGTGGCACTGGGGAGGGGACGTGAACGGGGCGATCGCGACAACCGATGTCTGCGGTCACGCGGCCGTCACAAACCACGCGTGTGTCGATCCGGTCGGATCGTGAGACACCGTTCGCGCCCGAGTCTCGGGCTTGTTCTCCTGGCGGCCATCAGTCTGTTGAGCGTCGTCACTCTGACGACCTCGCGGCCCCAGCTGGTGTCGAGCACCGACACGGCGCCACCGTCGCAACCGGCCGACGCGGCCTGGACGGACTCGAATGGCGTCGTTACCCAGACTTGGGCCGCACAGTCCGCCACGTTGTACGCCTCCTGGTCAGCATCGACCGACGCCGACTCGGGTGTGAAGGACTACCGCATCCAACTGGCCGAGGACGACCCCACGTTCGGCGCGCCGCTGGTCGACCGGTACACAGGTTCGACGTCGACGTTCGCCACGTTCAGCTCAACCGACGGGGTGCGGTTCGGGCACGGCTACTACTTCCGAGTCCTCGGCCGCGACAACGCGCTGAACGAATCAACCTGGTCGGTCCCGTCGAACCAGGTCCGAGTCACCGACGAAACCACCGGACCCGCGGTGGCCCACGCGCCGGTCATGACTGGCTTCGTCGACCAAGACATTCCGGTTGCGCTCACGGCCACCTGTGGCGGCGCGGAGCAGACATGCTCGGCTCGGCTGTTCTGGCGGGTCACGCCCATCACCGGGACCGCCGCGGTGTTCGCGGGCGGCTGGACCCGCGTCGATCTGACCCGCGGCGCGCAAACGCAGTTGAACGGCAACCGCAGCGCGTGGGATTGGGCGGGGACGATCCCCGGCACGTCGGTGTCGACGTCGGGGATCGACTACTACCTCGAGGCCGAAGACACCGGCGCGCTAACCCAGTTCCCGGGCGGCACATTCGTGGGATCGCAGTACGCCGTCGGCGTGCAACCGGCGGCCCACACCTTCCACCACGTACACGTCGTCTCACCGCCCATCGTCACCCACGCCCCGCCGCCGTTCGGCCAATCGGGACAGGATCTGCCGCTGTCGATCCAGGTCGCCTGCTACACGAGCTCGTGCAGCGCGACGGCCTGGTACCACACCACCGACGGGCCGATCACCGATCAGCCGCTGCTGGCGTTGCCGAACTGGCCACACGCCACCATGAACCAAACCGCGGCAGGCACCCCGATCCCCGGCGGTGGAAATCTGCTCACGTTCGGGGCCAGCGTGCCGGCGGCGATGGTCGACACCCGCGGTGTCGACTACTTCTTCCAAGTCACCGACGGCGTGACGACCACCTTCTGGCCGGGCAGCCCGTATGCGGGCTACTACGCGCCGACCGACGGGATGCGCACCGCCTATCACCACACCCACGTGCTGGAGACACCGCACATCGTTCATCAACCCACGCTGACCTCGCCGTACCGGCAGCCGGTACCGGTGGACGCGCAAGCGACCTGCACCGGAACAACGGGATGTTCGGCGACGCTCTACTACCGAACGACGGTGAGCGACTCGTTCAGCGTGTCGGTGAACAACGGCAACGTCACCTTGGACACGACGTCGCCGTTCGCGTCGACACCGATGACCGTCACGCCAGTCACCACCGCGAACGGAATCACCGTCATCGCGGTCCACGGCATCATCCCAGCCTCTTTCGCTGACACCCGAGGTGTCGACTACTTCTTCTCCGTCACCGACGGGCCGACCACAACGTGGTGGCCGGGCACGTCCTCGGTCGACGGGTACGTCCCGCTCTCGGGGGTGCACGTCGGATGGCACCACACTCGGGTGCTCGACCCGCCGCACTTCATCCATGCCCCGACCACAATCGCGCCGGCGTTGCAGAACCTCACCATCGAAACGCAGCTGACGTGCGCGACCGCGCACTGCGACGTCACGCTGCACTACGCCCGCGACCCGCTGGCCGCGACCACCGCGATTGCCACCGTGCCGATGACGCTGGTCGGCAGCACCACCGCAACACCGGCGGGGCAGCTCGGCACCTACCGCGGTGTGATTCCCGGCGCGGATGTGACCACCGCCGGTCTCGCCTACTGGATGCAAGCGTTCGACGGGTACACCAACAGCTACCAGCCGGGAACGTCGTATGAGGGCGCCTACGTGCCGGTCGACGGGACCCGCACCGGCGCGCACGTCGTGCACGTCCTCGAACCGCCCCACGTAGTGCACGCGCCCGTAGCGACGTCGTATCACGCGCAACCGATCACCATCGACGTGCACTCCAACTGCGCGACGGGTACCTGCGTCGCCACGCTGCACTGGCGGACGAGCGGCCACGACTGGAAGACGTCGACCATGACCGTCGCTGGCGACGAGGGCACATCACCGGCGGGACACCACTATCTCTATCGCGCCGTCATCCCTGGGTCTGACGCGACGACCGAGGGCGTGGACTACTGGGCCGAGGTCAACGACAGCTATGTCACCGACCAGACCCCGACCTACCACGCCACCGTCCTCGCCCCCACCGCGGTGATCCATACCCCGGTGTTGGTGGCGCCGCCCAACACTCCGTTGACGATCGAGGCGGAAATCCCGTGCTCGACCCCGACGTGCACGGCCACGCTGTACTACCGCACACCGGGCCAGCCGCTGCTGGGCGAACCGGCCTGGAAGACGCTGACCATGAACGCCGACGCCCCCGGCGTCGCGCTCGGTGACGCCACCACCGTGAGCATCAAACGGGCCGTCATTCCCGCGGCCGACATGACCACGCAGGGTGTCGAGTACTTCATCAAAGCGAGCGACGGCGTCACCACGGCGTACAGCCCCGGCACCGCCTACACCGCCACCCAATACACCCGCGTCGACGGCGTGGGCGTGCACTACTGGTCGGTCCACGTTCTCGAACCGGTACGCATCGTGCACACGCCCGCCGTCACCGCCAGCGCGGGCAATCCGATTGATGTGACCGCCACGGTCAACTGCGCCACCCGCAACTGCAGCGCCGTCCTCAACTACCGCGGCACCGGCACGCTCGCCAACACAGGCCAGTTCGTCGCCTACCTCACCGGCGGCAAGACCTACACGCAGGTCACGATGACCCAAACGGTCATACAGGACCTCGGCGCCAACGGCACCGTGCTGCGCATCAGCGCCCGCATCCCCGGCACCATCGTGCAACCCGACGGTGTCGACTACTGGTTCGGCGTCACCGACGGCACTACCCACGCCTACTACCCCGGCACCACCTACCTATCGCCGGCCGGCGCCCAAGACGGAATCCAAGCCGCCTGGCATCACGTCACCGTCACCGGGCAACGCACCACCGGCACCATCGGCGACCTGATCTGGGTCGACCGCAACGCCAACGGCACCCAACAACTGAACGAACCCGGCCTGCCCGGCGTAAAGGTCACCCTCGTCTACGCCGGTCTCGACGGCAACTTCGGCACCGTCGACGACGTCAACGTCGCCACCCAGAACACCGACATCACCGGTAGCTACAGCTTCCAAGGGCTCCTGCCGCTCAAGTACCGCGTCGTCATCGACCCGACCACTCTGCCGGCCGGTTTGACGATGGTGAGCGGCACGAACCCCAGCGCCGCGGTCACGCTCGCCACCGGGCAGCTTCGCAACGACATCGACTTCGGCTACCGCTACCTCCCGCTCGGGACGGCAGCCGTACACACGTACGCCGACAACAACGTCAACAACACCATCGACACGGGCGAAGCCGATCTCGTCAACGTATCGATCTCCCTCAAATGGGCGGGGCCCGATGACACCTTCGGAACCGCCGACGACACCACCTACGGCCCACTGTCCACCAACGCCAGCGGTGTCGCGACTTTGAGCTCGCTCCCCGACGGCTACTTCCACGTTCTCTACGGCAACACCACTGTTCCCGACAGTGGCGTCCTCGCCAGCGGACCGACACCCGACCCGCTACAACTCGCCCCCCTCGGCACCGGAAGCGCGCGAGTCGGCTTCCACTATCTGCGGCGGTCGTCGGTGACGGTGCACGTGTTCGCGGACGACAACCTGAACGGCACCGCCGACGCCGGTGAAGCACCACTCTCCGGTGTGAACGTGTCAACACGATGGGCCGGACCGGACGGCGTGTTCGCGAACAGCGACGATGTCGTGTTCGGTCCGGTCGCGACCCACGGTTCAGGTGACGCCACCATCGCTGGTGTTCCCGAGGGCAACCATCGCATCGAGTTCGACGCCTCGACCGTGCCCGACGGTGGACGAGTCACGACCGGTCCCCGCCCCGATCCGGTGGGCGTTCCCGCCGCTGGCAGCGCGTCAGTCCAGCTCGGCTTCCACTATCTGCACCGCTCCACCGTCACCGTGCACGCCTACGCCGACGACAACCGCAGCGGCGCCACCGACCCCGACGAGGCAGCCCTGTCGGGTGTGGCTGTTCGCGTTCTGTGGCTGGGACCCGACGGAATCATCCTCACCTCCGACGACCAGTACTTTGGCCCGACAACGACCAATGCGAGCGGTGACGCCGTCATCGCCAACATCCCCGACGGCCGCTACGCCATCACCTTCGACCAACCCACAGTCCCGGACGCCGGACGACTGGTAACCGGCCCAACACCAGCGCCGCTGGACGTTCCCCCATCCGCGGCCGCCTCCGGACGGCTCGGGTTCGCCTTCCTTCACCGATCATCGCTCACCGTCGGCGCGCGCGTCGACAGCAACGGCGACGGCCAGGCAGACAGCAACGAGAGCCCAGCCGCCACCGTTTCCGTCAGCGCCCGATGGCACGGACCCGACGGCCAAGTCAACACGGCCGACGATGAAACCTTCGGTCCCTTCACGACGGGCGCCAACGGCGATGCCGCCTTCGGCTCGCTGCCCGAAGGTACCTACACCGTCACCTACGACTCCGCCACCGCTCCAAGCAACACCGCACCGGTGCCCGGACACGGCATCGTGACCCTGACGATCGGACCACACGGCACTGCGTTGGCGTACCTCGGCTTCCGGTACACCGGCCACATCGATGTCGTCTTGTGGGACGACACCAACAACAACAACCAGATCGACACCGGCGAAACCCGGCGACCTGGCGCCACGGTCATCGTCAGCGCCCCCGGACCCGACGGCGTCCTGCGAACGGCCGACGACATCGTCATCGGTACGAAGACGACCGACGCCAACGGGGATGCGCTGTTCGAATACCTCACGCCCGGACTCCGACGCGTGGTCATCGCAGGCCGCCTCGACCGCGACTGGACCGTCACACCATGACCGCGTCGACCCTCCGCGTCCACCGCCGCCATCGCGGCGCCGCCGTGAGAAGCGCTGTCACACGACGAGTTGCGGTGCTCGCGCTGTTGGCCATCGTCGCGACAACGCTCGCACTCCCCACATACCGGCTGATCTCAGGAAGCTGGGAGCACGCACCGATCACGCACACCGCACGCGCCTCGGTCAATAGCTGGGAAGCGCAAGCGGACGGCCACGACACCGACGTGTCCGCCGACGGCCGCTACGTAGCGTTCGTCTCTCGCTCATCCGGTCTCGGTTACAGCGGAAACGCCGACCAGCTCTGGCTGCGCGACACGACTAATGGTGTCACCATGCTGGTCAGCCGAAGCACGTCTGGCGGGTTCGCCAACGGCGCCAGCGCGCGTCCCGCCGTCTCGGGCGACGGCCGCTACGTCGCCTTCCAATCGGTCGCCACCAACCTGTCGGCCATCGACACCACCGGCAACTGGGACATCTACTTGTGGGACCGGATGTCGGACACGGTCACGCTGATCTCAACGACCGGCATCGCCCCGGGTAACAACGACAGCGTCGGACCCGACGTTTCGGGCGACGGGTCGCGCGTCATCTTCTCCTCGAGGGCCAGCAATCTCGACGGTGACCTGAGCAGCGGCACCGCAGTGTTCGCCTGGGACCGAGCCACCGGGCATCTCCAACACGAAAACCCGTGGGGCCAATTCGAACCGGGCGGGACACACTTCGCCGGGACCAACCTCGTCAGCGCCGTCACTGGCAACCATTCCCTTTCGACCGACGGCACCCACGTCGCGTTTACCGGAGGATGGGGCGCATCCGGCGGCCTCGGCGCTGACCAGCCATGCTTCAACGGCACGTGGTGGCAAGGGTGGGCTCCGTTCACGTGGGACATCAGCGCCGGCCAAGTCCAACGCCTCGTCAACCAATGGGGCGTCGGCTGCCACCACCGCCAAGACGGCACCGTCTACTTCGAATCCGCCACCATCTCCTCCGACGGCACCCACGTCGGCTTCTACAGCATCTGGGGCGGCTTCGATCTCGTCATCTTCGGCACCGGCGGCGGCTCGACCAGCCACGTCGCCGTATCCGCCGCCGCGCAGGGCAACGACCTGTCCAACCCCGCGCTCGACAACGACGCGATCACTCTGGCCTTCACCACATACATCAACCTGAGCGGGGACGGCAACAACCGCGACGACGTGTACCGCATCCTTTCCAGCGGCAGCGGCCTCGAGCTCATCTCCACCACCGCGGCCGGCGGCGCGTCCAACAGCTTCGGCGGCACAGGCGGATCGTACGGGCCGTCGATCACCGCCGACGGCGGGCGGGTCGCGTTCTCATCGATCGCCACCGACCTGTTGAAATCCGGAGAACGAACGGGTCCGGACACCAACAACAGTTGGGACGTCTTCGTCCGCGACTCGTACAACGAATACCTCACCGCCGGCCAAGTCCTCGCGCTCCTCGGACGCATTACCGACCTCATCAACAGCGTCATCGGCGGCGACCCCGTCCGCGTCGCGTCAGGAAACCTCACCGACCACTGGACCGACCTCGACTCCAGCGCCTGGGGACTCGACTGGACCCGCGACTACAACTCCCGCAACACCAGCTACGGACCGTGGGGCCAACGCTGGACCGGCGGCTTCGACACCCACGCCACCATCCAACCCGACAACAGCGTCGAACTCGTCTTCGGCGATGGCCACACGGTCGTGTTTCAACCCGACGGGTCCGGTGGCTACATCACCCCCGAAGAAACCCACGGCACGCTGACCAACAGCAGCGGCACGCTCCACTACACCGACTTCGATGGCGCCACCCGGAACTTCGACCCCAACGGCTGGCTCGCCACCGCCCAAAGCTGGGACGGCCAAACGATCACTATCAGCCGCGCCGCGGACGGCCGCGTCCTCACCGCCGCGTCGACGACCGGCGCCTCACTCACCTTCACGTGGAACCCGACCACATTGCGGCTCACGCAAGTCGCCTCGAACGACGGCCGCACCGTCGCCTACGGCTACGACACCACCAACGGCACGCTCAACAACGTCACCGCCCCCGACGGCGCGGTCACCCACTACACCCTCACCGCAGACGGCCTTATGACCGAGACGCGCGACGCCAACAACCGCATCCTCGTCGCCAACACCTTCGACGACCTCGGCCGAGTCACCGACCAAACCACACCCGACGGCAACGTCCACTTCAACTACAACAACGCCACCCGCACCGTGCAACTCACCGACAGCGTCTCGGGCGACACCACCACCTACGTCCACGACTCTGCCGGACGCACCACCCAAATTGTCGACACCACAGGACACAACATCGTCCGAGGATTCGACGCCGGCGGCAACGGACACCTCACCAGCCTCACCGACCGCGCCGGCGCCCAACTCCAACAAGAGTTCACCCCCGACCATCTCGTGGCCGCCCGCACCCAAGTCGCCGCCAACACCGACAACACCGACCGGCGCGTCGAAACCACCTACGACGCGCAACACCGCGTCACCGCGATCACCCAACACGTGGCCGGCGGCACCGACATCATCACCACCTACACCTACATCAGCACCAACCGGATCCCCAACACCATCACCGGCCCCGCCCCCTACGGCGCACCCAACCCTCCAGTCACCACCACCCAGACCACCAACGGGCTACCGACACAAGCGACCGACCCCGACGGCGTCGTCACGAGCTACCAATGGGACACAACCACCCGCCGGCTGACCTCGAGCACCATCGCGCCCAACACCACCGACGCGTCCACCACCACCTACAGCTACACCCCCGAAGGGTGGATCGAAACCGTCACCACCCAACTCGGCCACACCACCGCCTACCAGTACGACGCGGCCGGGCGCGTCACCCTCAAACACGGACCCGACGACAGTGAGACGCACTACCAGTACAACGCGTCGGGACAGCTGACCGTCGAAACCGACCCCAACGGCAACACCACCACCAACATCTACGACCCCACCACCGGTGGTCTCACCTCGACGCAGGACCGCCGCGGCAAGACCACCGTCTACCAATACAACGGCACCGGCGACCTCACCGTCGTCATCGAACCCGACGACGACACCAACGCCAACAACAACCCCACCACCACCTACACCTACGGACCGCTCGGAAGGCTCACCAGCGAAACCACCCCAACCGGCGTCACCACCGCCTACTCCTACGACAACAACGGGCGCGTCACCGCAGTGCGCGACGCCAACAACAACGCCACCACCACCACCTACTGGCCCGACGGCGACATCCACACCCGTGCCGACGCGCTGAACCACGCCACCACTTACACCTACGACAACCTCGGCCGGCTCGCCGATGTCGCCGACCCGGACAACAACCACACTACCTACCACTACGACGCCGCCGGGCGAACCACCCAAGTCGACGGTCCCCGCGCCGGTCAGACCGAGACCACCACCTACACGCCCGGTGGTCGCATCCTCGACCACACCGACGCCCACGGCACCACCACCCACATCACCTACGACGACGCCGGCCGCACCAGCCAAACCACCGTCGGCTACGGCACCCCCCTCGCCGCAACGACAACAGTCACGTACGACGACGACGGACTCGCGCAACAACAGATCAGTCCGGAAGCCCGGATCACCACCTTCAGCTATGACGACAACGGCCGCCTCGTCGACACCACCGCGCCAAACGGAGGCATCACTCACCGCACCTACACGGCTCTTGGCCAAGTCGCCACGATCACCGACCCCACCGGAGGACAAGTCGCCTACACCTACGACTCCAACGGCAACATCGCCACCGTCACCGACGCCAACAACCACACAACCATGTACACCTACGACGCCCGCAACAACCGCACCAGCCGCACCAACGCCCTCGGCAAGACCGAAACCTGGACCTACAACAGAGCCAACCAAACCCTGTCCCACACCGACCCACTCGGGCACACCACCACCAGCACCTACGACAACCTCGGCCGACTCGCCACCCTCACCGACCCCACCGGCCGTCTCGAGACCCGCACCTACAACGCGGTTGATCAGCTCGCTCGGACCGACTGGAGCGACAGCAACGCCAACACCACCTACCGCGCCACCACCTACACCGCCTCGGGTCGCGTCGCCACCGTCACCAGCCCTGCCGGAACCACCAGCTACACCTATGACGCCGGCGGCGGCGTCACCTATGTCGACGCGCCGGGCACCGACCACGACCTCACCTACACCTACGACCCCGCCGGCCTGCGCAGCTCACTTACCTATCCCGACGACAAGACCGTCGCCTACACCTACGACACTCGAGGACGACTCGCCACCGTCGCCGAAGCAACCTTCGGCACCACCACCTACACCTACAACCGCGACGACCAAACCATCCTCGAGGACCTCCCCGGCGCCAACGACCGCACCCGGACGTACAACGCCACGACCGGCGAAAACACCCGCTACGTCCAACACCTCGACGGCACCACCTCCGACACGACCCTCGCCCACGACCTCGCCGACAGACTGACAAGCGCCGCGACCGTCGGCGGCGACGCACACACCTACTCCTACGACCCCGCCGGCCAACTCACCGTCGCCACAACCAACGGCACGGCCACCAACACCTACACCTACGACGCGCTTGGCCGACGAACCCACAGCCTCGACCAAACCGGCACCTACGACTACACGTACGACGACGCCAACCGACTCCTCACCCGCTACACCCCCGACCCCAACTACGCACCCACCACCAAAGCCCAGATCAACGGACAAACGATCGGCACCCTCGTCGGCCACCAACCCGCCGACACCACCTACGCCTACGACGACGCCGGACGTCGCGTCCAAGCGGCGACGCCAGTTGGATCGACGTCGTACACGTACGCACCAGACGGCCGTCTCTTCAACACCAACATCACCGGCACCGCCAGCCGCGTGCAAGACCGCGACTACGACCCCACTGGCCAACTCAGCGCCGTCGTCACCAACACCAACAACACCACGACCACGGCCGACCTGACCTGGGACCTTCAGCGCAGCGTGCCGCAGCTCATCGCGACCTCCGATGGAGCCAACACCATCGACCTCATCAATGGCACGGGCGCGCTCGGGCTCGATGCGCCCACCGGCCCCGCCGCGGTTAGTCGCGATCACGAGGGCTCGACTCTCGCAACAGGCCCGGCCGCCATCATTCTCGCCGCGCCCGGCTACGACCCGTATGGCCAACTAGTCCCGCCGGCGACACCGAATGCTGCTCTCGCGTATCGAGGATCGCTACAGACGGGGGACCTCCTTCATCTCAACGCTCGCGACTACGACCCCGTCAGTGGTCAGTTCACCTCGCCGGACCCGCTCGACGGGGTTGACGGCACGGCAGCGGTAGCGAACGGGTATGCGTACGCCAACAACGACCCGGCAGACCAGGTCGACCCGCTGGGACTACGCGCCACCACGGATGACCAGCTGGGCGGAGTGACGTCACGTCAGCGGACGTTCTCAGTCCCGCGCGTTCCCGGCGTAGGCCGTGTGCGAATCGGTCAGTTCATCAAGGAGAATGTGGTCAAGCAGTTCGGGATCGAACTTGGACGCGGCGACAATCGCACCTTTGATCCCCACATGGTCGATCGCAACAACCGCGTGTATGTCGAAGCCGACTTCGAAACTGGTCGTGGTCGCCTCTTCTATAACTACTCCTGCGAGGCCGACGGAGTTACCTGCTACAGCGCGCTCTCACCCGAGAAGACATCGTCGATCACAGAACGACCGAACGGTGTCAGTGTCGAGTACACGATCGGAAATAGCGTTGCCCAGGCACAGCTGGATAGGTGCAACGAAAACGGACTCAACTGCTTGGCTCTCGAACTCGCTACGAAGTTCAAGATTTCTGCACACTTTGACATCCTCACCAATGGCTGGGGAGTGTGTGTCGCTGGAAGCCACAGCCGATTCCCGTCGACTGAGATCTACCTCGACAACTCAAACGGGAGTATCGAGACGATCCGCCAGTACGATCAGGTCTCAGGAGCCGTGCTTGGCCTAGCGGTTCCCGATGTCGACTTCGGATGTCAGATCGCCGATCTTCCAGGGCTGGGGACGTCCCCGCCATCGAGTGGCACCCCCATCTAAGAGGATGCGTGTACGCGAAAGCGGCATGTTGGATTCCGTGCGGCGAGGCGAGCCAGTGACAGTCGACAAGGAACCAACCAACGACACATCGTCAGGACGCGACTTTCCGCTGCCAGGTTGTGGCGCGACTTTTGCGGCCGTTCTCCTATTCGGTATTCCGGGGTCGGTGCTCTTCCTCGCAGTGAGTCTTGGTGCGGCATACGGGTCACGCTCGCCACTGCTTTTCGTTTACTCGGGGCTCCTCGTTGCGGGGGTTGCCCTGGTTGCGATCGGAATCGCCACGAACCGACTCGTCCGGTGCGCGCTAGCGTTTTTCATTGCGTCGTTCGCGGTGTTTCTAACTGTCTTAGTCGCCTGAGAGGCGGGGTGCGCTACGGCCTTAGACCGGACGCTCTGGTCCCCGCTGCGCGCTCGACGTCATCGGCTGCTAGGCGTCATCGATTTCGCTGCAGCCGCGGAGGAGTGAGCCGGATCTCGCGGACACGATTTCGACGTCCTTGAACCCGCTCGACGAAGTGGGGCTGGGGTGGACCTCCTGATGGTGGTGTACGGCGTGGGCCTTGTGCTGAGTCGAGTGCTCGACGAGCTCAAGCATGAAACCGGCGAACAGACAAGGCTGCTTGGATACTTCGAGGTCGCTGCCCGCTGGGCACTTCCGGACCAGGAGCTCGGCATCATTAGTCTCGCTGACCTTCAAGGCCTGGTGGATGAGTCCGCCCTACTGTCACTTCTCGCACGCGCACAGCAACAGTGCGACGATTAAGCGACCGGAGTGCACCCGCTCCGGTCAGAAAACAGCGGTGGCGGGGGCTTTGGGATTGCGCAGGGGACCAGGCTGATCGAAAGGCGGGTCTGCGAAGCTCGCGAGCGACGAAGCGTTGGCCTCAGGCTCGCGTGGTCACGGATTGGTCACGGATGTCTCGCAAGAGCCGACATTGGGCGTCATTTGCCGACAGCTCCAACCTGCGAATGCCCAGCTCAACGGCAGTTGCGGGCATCAGACATCGCTCTTGACCATGAGCCCCAGAGAGGCGTTCGAGTCCTCCGAATGCTTGGACTGGTCGCTCGCAGCCCCGAGTCTTGGCGTCAGTCCAAGTCGAGTTCGCCTGCGAGATCCTTCGCGGCCATCGAGGCAAGTGTGTCCGCCAGGCGTGCCATGGCTCCGAGGTGTTCGATTAGGAGCGCGACACCCTTCCTCGCGAGACACGCAAGGAGAGCGGTCGACTCGACGTAATCGAGATATTGGCGAAGTCGTCTGTACGCCGTCGATTGAAACACGACATCGAGCGCCGCGATGGTGTCGGGACCGGGCACGAGCTCTGGCAACTTGATCGCGGCCGCATGTGACGACCCGCTTGAAGCGTTCGATGGTGGATGGTTGGGCGCGTCGGTACAGGCTGCGATCAGACTCAGTCCGACCACAGCCATACATGCCCGCCGCAAGGCGGATCGGCACGCCACGAGGGTGTGGGTGTGGTGGCGCTCGAAAAAGTTCGATTCTGCGTCGTCGTTGAACGAACCGAGATAGTTGTAGGACACGCCTGGCGGCACGTTGACATCGGCTCCGCCGTCGTCGATGTCCTGGAACATGTAGAAGGTATCGCTCGTCTTCTTGTTGAGTGTCGACGACGCGCAGTTCTTCCAGTTCCCTGTCTGGCACGTCGCGTTCGGGAACGATCCCCACCACGAGTTCGCCTCGGCAAACTGACCACGTCTCCCATTCCAGTCCGCGTCGACGCACACGCGCGCATAGTTGAAAAGTGCATGTCGGGGTGCCAGCCGCTAGGCCAGTCTTGGCCTCGCCCCCAGCGTTCACGGACTGAGCCGTATCACCGTTCTTGTTGAGCGGAGCTGGATGACTGGGCTTGGCCGACCCGGGCGGTTGCGGGGTGGGTTCGTTGGCAAACGCGGGAGCGGCGGCGACAAGCGCTGGCACCGATGTAAGAAGCGCAGTGCTGCCGCCTGTCGGTGGCGCCTCAGTGACCGACTGCCCGCAACGAGCGACGACATTCTCATCTCCTTGGTGGTCTGAGCTTCTAATCGTTGCTCTCCTATTTCATCTCGAGCGGGCGCCGTTACACACACGCCCGGCTTGATTCTGAGCACTGGCTCCCGAACGAGTTCCAACAAGCCTCGCGAAAGCCCCTGTGGCCGACCGCGTCAGGAATCCGGGCCTACACCGAGGAGCTGAGGCTCGGTGCGATTGAACGTGGCTCACCGGCCCTGTGACGCGCTGGCACGGGCTCGTCGAGCTTGGCTTCGATGGACCCGAGGTTTCGCTTGCCGCCTCGGGTCTGTCGGAGGATGTACGCGAGGATGGCGCGCTGCTCCTCCGGCGGCGACAGGAAGTACATCAGGTTTACGTACCAGGACCAGCCGATCGTCGTGACGCGCAGCGTCGCTCCGTCGTCGACTACGAGCCCGGCCGCTGTCGCGTCCGCGAGAGCGCACATTGTCGCCGGATGTACTTCGTCCCAGTCAACTCTCGCCTTGTCGAGCTCGCCGTGGTACGGCAACCTCGTCGCAACGGGTTTCGTTGCGTCAGCACTCCTGCTGTGGCTTCCGGCCTCAACCGCGCAGTGGCGCCCATCGCGAAAGGCGGCAATGTAGGCATCTCGAGATGAACCGTTCGTGACCGAAAGTCCTCGAAGCGAGCTGATTGCGCCGTTACCGAATCCGAGCAGGTCGAGGTCGGCGTAGCCGTAGACGTGTTCGTGATAACGGAACGAATAGCGATCCGTCACCACTCGGTTGTCGTTGTGACCAGCTTGCAATCGGATCCAGCCATGGCCGTTGTGAGGTGCGAATCCTTGGTCTCGAAGAAGCTCGTTCAGCAGGAGGTTCATCCAGAACTTCGTGCGTCCTGCGGTTGGTGGGAGGCCGGCTCGTTCGTACCGCCGATGCAGCTTGGTCTGGCTGACGACGTCGTTCACGGGATAGAAGTCGATCAGGTCGAACGGTGTGCGAACTGCGGATTCGACGTCAGTGACGAACGCATCCACGCTTTGGCCGTTCATCCCGTAGAGCACGTCGAAGGAGCAGCGGTCGAAGTGCCTGGGCATGAGGTCGAGGCACCGAGCGAGGTCGTCGGGTGTCGCCGTGAGGTTGAAGTGTTCCCGGTACTCGGCGTCGAAGGTCTGTAACCCGAATCGAGCGTGGGTTACGCCAATCGATCGCGCTGCAGCGAGCTTTTCGTCCGTGACAGACTTGGCTTCCCACTCGAAAGAGAATTCTGCCAATAGCGCGAGGTCGAAGCTGTCGCGAATGGCTGCGCCCAGACGCACGATCTGCTCGACCGACATCACCGATGGACTACCGCCACCGATAAAGATCGCGTTTATCGGCACTCTGGTTAGGGCAGCGAAGTCTGCCTTGAAGCGGATCTCCTCGATGAGCGCATCAAGGTACGCGTCGATGATCTCGCGCTTACCGTAGCGGCCGCGAGTGAACGGACAGAACAGGCAGATCGTGTCGCAGAAGGGGATGTGGAAATAGAGCGCTCGGGCCGTTGCACCGCCGAGATCAGGCCGCTTGAACAATGCCACTGGATCGCCAGAAATCCGCTTGGTGTGTGCTGGGTAGTACCAGTTGTGAACCGGTAGGTGCGTGTCGAACTTGATGAGGTCGTGGTCGAGGAGGTTCATGCGACGTCGTCGACGTCACCGCTGGGCCGCCTGCGGATCACGTCCACGTACGAGCCCGCGCCGGTGCCGAGGGCGGACGCAAACCGTTCGACCAGCCGCATCGGTCGACCTCGACCACATGCGAAGACGTCGAGAGCGACGTATCCATGCTCCGGATAGGTGTGGAAAGCGAGGTGTGACTCGCTCAACAGGAAGACTCCGGTTACTCCGCCGCCTCCCGTCGCGAACTTGTGCGCAGTCTCGTTAAGGACTGTGAAACCACAGTCGAGCAGCAGCCGACGCGCGGTATCCATCAACAGCTGGTCGTCCTGAAGGATCCGCGGCGCCACGCCGCCCAGATCGGCAACGACGTGACGCCCGACGCGGACGCCCTTGCTTGACGGCTGCTGGTTCGTCTCGTTGCGCTGCAGGACTTTGGCTGTCCCGGCTAGTCCGCTACCAAACGACACTGACTTGGCCGGAGTCGAGTTGGCGTTGGAGTGCCTGCAACTCGTCGATCCAGGCCTCGGGACGGTCGTTGGCGCCCGAGAGTCGCTGTGCGACAGCCTCGTACGCCGCTGCGATGCGGAGATCTCCCGCTTCCGTGCCGCGCTTTTGCGCTTCTAGTGCAAAGGCCTGTGCCTTGCGGAAGCTCGAGTTTCCGGGCTCGACTGCGAGCGCATCGCCGATCAGCTTGCTCGCCTCCTCGGCGTTGCCCTGTTCTTGTGCGATCCGCCCCCGGAGGAACGACTTCCACGCCTCGTTAGCCATCTTTCAACTCCCTCGTCGATTCCGGTCTTACTCGTCGCATTGACGACACTCCTTCTTGTCCGCTGGCCTGTCGGTTGTTACAAGGCGGCGGTGCGTCGAGGGCGGTGCCTGCCGTCGATGCCGCGCTGTGCCGCTGCGGCCGTGCCCCGGGGAGTGCGGCTCGTCGTCTCATGTTGGCGACGCGCACCGTGTGGTGCGAATCGTTGTCGCAGCGAACCGAGTAACGAGTTTTGATGAGCGGCCAAGAAGAGGCATGACGATGGCGTTCACCGAGCTCGACGACATGACCAGGAAATTCATGTTGCGCCAGTTCGAAGGAGAGGAAGCGGGAACGCCCTACCGAAGCAACCAGCTGTCTGCCGCGGGCCTCGGCGCGTTCGCCGAACTGATGCGAAGCGCGATAGAAGACCCCGCAGGAAACGAGATCAGCCTGTCCGCCGCGCTGGGCACACCGGAGTACTGGGAGAAGGGCTACGTCCAGCAACGAAAGTCTGGGCCGGTATGGGTGACGATCAACCCCGAGGCCTCGGCGACTCGTCTCGCGCTCACAGAGTTCAATACGTGGTACGTCGCCGGCCTTGCGCATCGACTGCGCGACGAGGGCGAATCGACGTGCGAGGTGTATCGGGCCGACGAGCCGATAGGTGCGCGCGCCGCTTGCACCGAGTACGAGGGATCCGTGGTCGCAGTTGAACTTGTGATCATGAGCCACCGGTGTCGGTACTGGCCCGCACCGGGAGAACCGGATCGATTCATGATCCCGGCGGCGTTCAACTGCCACCACACCATTCGGAGAGTCGCCATCTAGGCGAGGGGCCGTCGAGCCCCGAGCGAGCTCGTCCGGGCGTGCAGCGCGCTCTCCGCAAGCCGCGCATGCTCGGTCGTCTCGTCGCAGGGCTGTTCCCTTACCAACCCCTGTCTTGCGACGCGCGCGGCTCGCCGTCGAGCCTTTCGGTCAATGCTTCACTCCGCGTCGTCATCCAGTGCACGAGCGCGGCGTCCTGCCACGCTCGAACGTTCTCGGCGTCGAGCTCCCCGCGGGCCGCATCCAGCAGCCATCGGTCACCAGCGCAACAGCGAGGCCCAGGAAAGTCCGTGTGATTCGCGATCAGTTCGACCAGCAAACGACCGGCACCCTGATGAATGGCATCCGCCACGACCCAACGATCGTTCAGTAGGTACCCGTATGCTCGTCGCGGCAGAGGGAAGGCTTCGGCCGAACTCACGCCGCTCGGGAGCCGCTGCGACCATTGGCCACCTCGGGATCGGAGCTCCCATCCAAGCGTTGTCGGCGCGTTGGCGCTCGCTCGAAGGCTCACGTAAATCTCGCGCCACCGTTGAGGGCACGGGACGCGGCGAGCCGCGCCAATAGCGATCGCTTCGGCCACGCGGGGTCCGCGGTCGGAAGGAATGTCGACGAAGAGATCAAGGGTGACATCGTTCGGCACCACCTCGCAGACACGCTCGATCCGAGCTTGCAGATCAGCCGGATCTCCGAACGCGTCAGCCGGGACTCGAACCGCCAATAGCGCGTGTGTCGCTCCGACGATCGATAGGAGCGCGGGGGATGCGGTCACCGAGACAATCGGGATCAGTCCGCGGAGGGCGCCAAGGTCGGTGCGTGAATTGATGTCGGCGTACACCGTCACGCTTGAGTGACCGTGCATCGCGAGAAGACAAAGCGATGGAGTCTCGACGCGCAGACGAATCCGGGTCCGCACCTCGGGATCGAGAGCGTCGAGCGCGTTGTGCACGCGCAGGTGGCTCGGCAGCCACGCCACGAACGACGTTGCGGTGCCCGTCACGCGTTTTGGTTGCCCGACGGGACTCTCCCGTTACATCGGAGGATTGGTTTCGCCCAGCCGTTCGCCGGGTGACCCGGCGCGGGCCATGAATTGTGCCCGAGGCGGATCTATCCGCTGACCCGGTTTCCCGCATAGCGGTCATGCGGCGATCCACGGGATCGCAATCCCAAGGAGGAAGGCATGCACCGACGAACGGTTCTCGGGCTGGCGCTGACGCTGCTGGTTTCGTGCTCGATGATGTTTGGTGCGGAGTCCGCATCTGCGGCTTGGCACAACCATTGTGTGGTCTCGGCGATCGGCCAGCGATCCGATGGCGAGCTGATCACGAGCAGTCCCCTGTGTTACTCCACCTTCGCGGAGGCCATGAACGCAGTGGGAGTCGACACCACCGGAATCTCCGACGTGTCACCAGCCGGACTCGCAGCAACGGGGCGATTGAAGGGCGCCGCAACCTTCATCATCGGCATTCACTACGACGGCTACAACTGGACCGGCGCGTCCTTCAGCGTCACCGGCAGCAACTGCAGCGGGGGGTGGCTGAACGTCGCTCCATCCTGGAACGACCGAATTTCATCGACCTACAACGGTTGTCCCCGCATCCGTCACTTCTGGAATGCCAATCTGAACGGCACCTGGCAAGACACCACCGGATCGGGCGGCAACCTGTCCGTCCTCGACAATCAGACAACATCAATCCAGTACCTGACCTAGACCCCCGGCCGGGGGCGCCTCCGCGAAGGGGGCGCTCCCGGAGGTCGACTCAAGGTGTGTAACGAACTTGTCGGGTCATGCAATGAACCATTTAGTGAGAAGCGGGTCACCAAGCGACCGGGTCGGCGACGACGTCGACGGCGCGCTCTTGATGCGCGCCCGAACCTCACCCGACGCGTTCGGCGAGTTCTACGACCGGAACCTGCGAGGCGTGCTCGCCTTCTTCTACCGGCGAACCGCATGCACCGAAAGCGCGGCTGATCTGACCGCAGAAACCTTCACAGCGGCGCTCGCAGGACTGCACCGCTACCGACCGGCCGATGGCACGGGACGCAGCTGGATGTTCGGCATCGCCAACAACCTCTATCGTCAGTACCTACGACGTGGCCGCGTGGAGACCAAGGCTCGACGTCGGCTCGGCGTACGCACTCCCGTGCTGGACTTGGCCGACCTCGAGCGCATCGAAACCATGGTCGACTTCGCGCCGTACGTCGCTATCCTGCCCGAAGCGCTCGGCGAGCTCTCACCGATCATTCGTGACGCTGTAGAGCTAAGAATTCAAGACCAGCTTCCGTACAAGGAAATCGCAGCTCGGCTCGGATGCACCGAGAACTCCGCGCGGGTCCGCGTGTCTCGTGGCCTTGATCGATTGCAAGCCGCGCTGGAGCCATCATGAGCGACTCGTTCGGCGATTCGCTACGCGACGAGCTCGTGACCGCCGCGCGCCGTGCCAGATACCGGCAAACCCGACGCCGACGGATGGGTGCACTCGCCACCTTCGGTGCGACCCTGCTGATCGCAGTCCTCGCCGGAGCCCAACTGCTCCACACCGATCGCGCCGAGGCCGGCGTGGATATCAAGGTCGAGAACGGCCAACTAGTTGTTCGACTCACAGACCTTGAGTTCCGCTCCGATGTCATACGGGACGCGCTGGCGCGGGCCGGCCTACACGTCACCGTGAGTGCTCAACCCGTGGGCCCGAGCGACGTCGGACGCTTCGTCAGTGCCGTCGGAGCAGGGGCAGCGCCGCCCCGCGAGTTGCATGCCCTCAGCGAACGTGACGGCACCTTCGAAGGATTCGTCCTGCCCGTCGGGTGGCCCGGTGAGCTCGACCTCATTGTCGGCCGACCCGCGACTGCCACCGAGACGTACTTCAAAGCGAGCAACGCATTCGCTGCGGGAGAACCGCTGGCCTGCTCGCACCTTCTCGGGCAAGCCTTGCGCGACATCGCGGGACACGTGCGGACCGGAGTCCGGCTGCGCGTATTGGTGGTGTCGGTGAACGAAGCGAATCCTGTCCCGGTCACCCTGGAGGAGGCGATTCGAGCTAACCCCGATCTTCAAGTGGCGGGCGCGAAAGCGTTCTCCTCCTCCGATGTGGTCGTCCTAGCGACGACCACGGGGCAACTTCCGGGCACCACACCAACGGCGAGCTCGGAATGCTGACTGCGTACGCGGACAGCGACCGGCGTGTCGGAGTCGTCCATCTCGATGTCAGCGACACGACGCTACGGCTGGCGCTCAGTTTCGTTGCTGAGGATGCCGGTTGGACGCGAGGTTCCGCCACTAACGCCGACGTGATCGTCACGGATCAACTTCACAACGCGACGCCCGATCATCCCGTCGGTGTTTTGGTCGTCATCCCGGAACCCGCACGTTGCCAAGCCGGCGTGCGCGCGGTCATCCATGGCCAAGCCCATGCGCTCATGAGCGCCGACGATCCCGAACAGCTACCCACGGCGTTGGATGCGGCGATCGGCGGCTATGCGCTGATGCCAACTCGGCTGGTCGACGCCGCCAACCAAGTTCCCCCGCTCGATGACCGGCTCCTGCGGACGCTTCTGCTTGTGTCGGCGCGAAACTCGAACGCCTCCATCGCTCGTGCCCTTCACGAATCCGAGTCCACCGCGAAGCGCGACGTCGCCACGCTCATGCGACTGTTTTCCGTAGCGACTCGGGCGGAACTCGGCGAGGCGGCGACGAGACTCGGTTTCCGTCACACCGCGACCGCGGCGAGGGCCCGCGTCGCGGCGTCCCAAACGCCAGCCCCGTCGGACGGTGACGAGGCGGAAGCTCCGCGTGGCGTCGTTTAGTACCGTCCGCGCGGGTGGTTGACGTGCGGGCAGCGACGTGACAGACGCGGGCGAGCGGGTCCCCGCCGTGGCGGCCGACCCACTCCGGATGGGTGAAGCACCAACCGTCATGCCCTACCAGTCAGCCGCCGAGCACTTGTCGCCGCTCGAACAGAGCGTCGGAAGTGCGCTACTCGACATGTCCGAGAATCTCTGGAGGCTCGTGCCTCACAGGTTCGAACGGGTCGAGATCGTTGACCACGAACGTGCGCGACGAGCAGTTCAGGTCCAGGTCGATTTGCATGAGTTCGCCGGAGCCGAGTCCGAGGGATGGCCGCCGTGGACACCCTCTGCAGTTGGCCCTGCATTCCAGCGGGTACAGCCGTTGGTTCGGTGGCGGGGCAGGGTGCTAGTTTCACTCGCCGTCTTGAGTCGAGACTCTGATGAGACGCCGGACGTGACGAACGAAGCGGGTGAGGTGGTCCCGCGACTGCCCGAGAACGAGGTCCGTCGGTTCCTCAATGCTGGGTTAATAGCTGCTGCTCGGACGTCGTTGGGCCGTGAACGCCTCGACGACAAGCTGTTCGAACTGTTGTGGAATACGGACGAGCCAGAACTAAAGGTGATTCAGGGGTACAGACAAGGCGATCGTCTTGTACGAGACGCGCGATTTAGAGCGACCCTGAGCTACGCGACCCGATATCGATACCTAGTTGTTCCGGCCAACCCTGACAAGGGACCTCGCCGCATCTTCACGTTCGAGTACGTGCAGCCCATCGAGTCTCGAGGTGTCGGCCCGCTGCCAACGCAACATGAGGGGCACCGCATCCGAAAGCTTCAGGCGCGTCTCTCCGAACGCGCAGCTCGGTCAGGACAGACTATCGCCAAGATCCCCTTGGGAGACATCAGCGGATGTAGGAGGTACGAGCTGCAGATCGATGCCCCCTTCGACACGCGATACGCAGATGCGTCGATTGAGATCTCGGAAGCAGGCGGGCAGCCATCACGTTTACCCTGCGACTGCTCCGAGCGAACGCGCATCCGCTACGCCACCGACAACAATTGGCTGCCAAAGAGCGGAGCCGTGTATGGCGACTTGTGTGCGCTCCGGACCGGCGTGATCCGCAGCTCGGTGATCAGCGCTCCGTTCACACTCATAGTGCTCCTTGGCGGGCTCTTGATCTCGCTGCTCAGCAACGATCACACCGTTGCGGGCAATAGCCCGGACGCTGGCGCAGCGCTGCTCCTTCTGTTTCCAGGAGTAATCGGGGGAGTGTTGGCCGCGCCAAGCAAGCAAGCACCCTGTGGCAGCAACTCTCCAGTTTCCGACTCGACTTACCCTTTGGGCGATCGGAGTGGTCTCCTACGGCCCGGCGGTGGTGGTTGCGCTGGGTACGAAGGGGTGGCCCGCCACAGCCGTCTGGTTCTCATCCACCGGCATTTGTGCGGTCGCGACGAAACTGCTCGTCAAGCAGTGGCGAAGGCTGCTGCCGACGAGGGTGATCTAGCGTGGCTCTGGCGAGAGAAGGAAGGGGTGCCATGGCCCTGCGGAGGGCGGGGTTCACGTGGAGCTCACCCGAGCTGTTCGTGGACACCGTTGAAGAGTCAGCTGCGATCACTATCTTTCGCGAGGCAGTCATAGCAGCACGCGAGCGACAAGCTCGCGAGAGCGGCAAGGAAATGCGCATCGACGAACTGCTAGCCCTCTACGAGCCCGATGCTGCGCTCCCGGCAACAGAGGCAGTCGATCATCGCGGCTTCGTTCGTGAGCTTCGCGCATTCAACCGAGAGGCCGGTCTGAACGCGAGGCTGAACTTCGCGTCATCGTTTGCCGTAAGTCTCGTGTGCCCCGACCGCTTGGGCGTATTGGCAAAACTGACAAGACATCTCGCCGATCTTGGCTGCAGCGTGCGGGCGGCGACAACAGCGGTAGTCGCAGGTCAAGTCGCAATCATGTTGATGGTGTCGGGCCCGAATCGCCTTCAACAGCTGCAGATCGAGAACGCAGTTTCTGACTCGCGGGCGAGCTGTATGACGAGACGTCAGGAACACGCCCCGCTCCTCAGGTCAAAGCGACGCATCTTCGACAACCAGATTGGCCTCGGCCTGATTCATTGAACTGGAACCTTTACACTGAGGTCCCGGACCAGACGGAACGCTTGCCTCGGTGACGGAGCTCATCGCCGAATACCAGGTGCCACTGACCGCATTCACAACGTGGGTCACCGCAGACAAGCTATGCGTGCTTGATCTCAACTATGCGGTTGAGCCGGCTGTAGATAGCGAGACGCTTGCCGGTCAGCTCCGCGCAATGTTGCGTGATCGAGGCGCATCGACGATCCGGATCTATCAGACCACTCAACCGTCCCATGGCGCGGCGGAGAGCTTTTCGGTTCCTCAGCCGGGGGGGCGGTCGTCATCACCATCCTCGGCCGTGCCGTGCCCGGCCTCGTCGCCGCTGTTACAGGAGGTTTATCGGAAGGGCATACGTCGACCGGACGTTCGGCGTTCAACATTGTTGGCTCTGCCATGGCGATTCTCGAAGGTCACACTGCGTTCACAGCGGTCGTCGATTGCCCCGAGGGCGCATCGGAGGAAGACGTCGAGGCGATCAAGATTGCAGCGGGGAAGCATCTGACCGCGTTCGAAGCCGAGGTTGCGCATGCCTACGTTCTTCAGGGCGCGCGATCCGACGAGGCGCCCCAGTCTCGCCCGACTCATCGATTGGAGTGCTGGGCCGACGCTGACGCCGACGTGGTTGCTGAGCTCGTATCAGCCGCGCACCTCGCGAACGCGAACGTCGTGTGGGCAATGGCGAGGGTGGTCGACGCGCCGTTAGATGGCTATCCATCGCTGCGTACCGAGGTTCAGCTCGATCTGGCGATTCCTGGTGACATCGGTGCCGCTCGACAGGTGATCGAACCGGAGATCGCTCAGATGCGCGCGACTCGGGGTTGGCGTATCGAGCTAGCTCAATGGGGTGCGCCTCCGGCTTAGGTCTGCCACGGGAAGAAGGTTGGCCAGCTGGGCAATGTTGTCGGTCGACGACCTCCACCTGGGCGCTGGAAGGGTCGAGAGCACCGGGGCCACAGCCGTAGTCGCGGTACCAAATCGTGTGAGGCGCAGGTACGCGTTCGTCGAAGTCGCTGACGGCACATGAATGGTCACGTACGTCGTCGCAGACACGATGATGAACGGAGGATCAAGCAGAACGCGTTGACGCTCGAGATGCCGTTGCTCCTGCCACCGACCTCGCGCGGCTTGTGGTTCGACTTCGGCCGACCACGTCGGTCTGGTCCCCGGTACCGAGCCCACACTCGTAGCGGTCAAAGCCGGCCGCGACCAGAGCTGG
Source organism: Acidimicrobiaceae bacterium (assembly GCA_041166745.1). Lineage (GTDB taxonomy): Bacteria > Actinomycetota > Acidimicrobiia > Acidimicrobiales > JACDCH01 > DASUCS01. The sequence continues at coordinate 10,873 of JBEEGH010000025.1, read as the reverse complement.
GCCATACACCCCTTGCCGCCAAGCAACGACTCGCAGATATTCGCCCGTCAACTTGAGTGCCGTCTCGAACAGACGCATCATCTTGCCGCATCCGCCGTTGCCATCCGATGCGCTGAACTCGATTGGCGTCGGCGACGAATGACCTGGATGCCATTCCGTACCGGCGTCTGGATCTCGGTCACCCACCGACTTCACGACGAGCATTTCCCGTGCGAAGTTGACGTCTCGGAGGGGTGGCGCCAGGACGATCGCCGGGGATGGACGTTTGTTGCAGACACCAGGAGCAATTCCCGTTCCTGGGTTTCGTGCGGGACCGCAGCGACGGCTTCAAGGTCACCGTCGGTGGGTTCTGCGATGTAGCCATAAAACGAACGGTCCTGACCACTGCCTCTGCCGACTGTTGTCGCGCCAATCCTCGGGCGCCGGGGGCGCCGCAGCTGACTGCGGCCAGTGCTTGTGCCCATCGCAGGGCATCACTCACTGTTTGCATGGTGCGCCGTCCATGATCGGGAAGTGCGTGCACTAATCCAGCTGTCGTCCAGTCGCCGGCACCGCCGGTATCGACGATAGGGAATGGAAACGCCGGCGAGACATGCCACGTTCCTTTTCCTATACGGAAGCGGGCGCCCTCCGATCCCAAGGTGACGATCTGGACCTGGCTGGCTTGCAGTTCCGCGCTTTCGATTCCAGTCGGGCGGTCGTGCGCCATCTTCACTACGTCGGCAACCGCCATGGCTCGTCGCAGCCGATCTTCGTTGGCTGGCCGTCCCGGCTCGAAGACGACGAGACATGCCGACTTTGCGAAATGCTCAGCTAGCACAAGAGTCCCGGCGTTAACACGATCGAAGAAGAACACGTCAGGGGAGACCGCGGATTCGACAATCTGTTCTGCTCTCTCGATGTTCAGAGGTCTGCTTCGCGGCAACGACGTCGCACAGCTCGGGCAGCGGAACAGGAACTTGTGACGCGCTCCATCAATCTGGTGCACGACTCGCGGTGTTCTTAGATCGGCTCGCAGGCGAATGGCGTCTGTTGCGACGTTCGCCCGAGCAAGATCGCGTACCACTGCTTCGCCGGCCGGATCATCTCCTAAGTCCGCGATAAGCGATGCTTGCCATCCGAGGAAGCCCAGTACAGCGGCGACGTTTCCTGCTGTTCCGCCCGCGGCGTGCCACACGCGACCTTGATAGCTGACGATGTCCATGGGCGCGTAGCCCGCGGCTATTACCGTTCGTGTCCGCTTTGGCGCGGTCATCGGTACGGCTCTCCTGCGAGCCAGAGATCGACCAGTTGTCCGGCGTTCGCAAGGCTTGCTACGTCAACGCCGGCTCGCAACCCATACCGAGAGGGACTCACATGCATGACTTCAAGACCATTCTCGTAGGCGGCGAGCAACACGCCGATCGACAGCAGCTTTGAGGAGTGAGTTGAGAGCACGAACTTTGCCGCGCCGAGTATGCGGAGGGCGGACTGGTACCGATCATGGAGATCCGTGATGGCTCGATACAGATCGAACGGGTTGGCCTCAGAAGCGTAAATGTAGTTGCGAGACTCCACGGCGAAGCGGTCATCAGTGAGCAGCTCCCGGTGCTCGAGGACGAGGTTGTCGCCCCTACGCGGGTCAGCTGACGGGAACGGCAGAACTGGCACCACCTCCTCGGGACCGATCGCGTCAAGGAGAGCGGCCAGCTGCTCTGACATCCCTTCGCCTAAGACGGGAATCCAGATTGTCGTTGCCCATGCCGAGTCACTCGTTGGGCCTGCGAAGCCTCCCAATGGCCCAGGCGCCTCGGCGCCCTCTTCGATGAGAGCCGAGTCGACCTCATGACTGTCGCATGCGACCACGTGAAGATCTCCGTCCCAGGTTGTGGCGCTGGCCCGCAGGAGGCCGAGCACCAAAGGGAAGTACACGGATCTTGGTAGCCCTGAGACATCTACAAGGATCTGCTTATGGCGATCGAGGTAACCCGCCTCATGAAAAGCGCGGCTGATGTTCACCCCGGCTGACCGCAGCGACTGAACCGAGGGAAACGGCTGGTCGATCAGGGTTCCGCCGGCGTCAGCGATGAGGGCGTCAACGGCTGTGCGATTTGCCTGCGTGATGGCGGCGATTTCCGGATCTTCTGTCGCACCGGTTAGTTCGATTCGGACGACATCGACTTGTGCCTTTGCCACTTCTAGGAGGCGGCGAAGTGCTCGAGGGACGCGCGGATCGAATCCGCCGCCCGTGACCACGAGCACCGGGTCGCGAGCGAGGACCTCCCACTGTTCGCCGAATTGGTCGTCGCCAGCCGTGCGTATGTACCGGGCCCAGCGCATCAGCTATCGAAGAGCGAGGGAGGCAGCTCGATGCCCGAGAGGTCACCGGAAATCGGCTCGGCCATCCAAGCGCACATGTCTTCTAGAGGCCGCTCTCGGAACCCCCCGTAGCCGATCGGAAGGTTGAAGCGCGCACACAACATCCGGTTGAGATACAGAACCATCCAACGGTTGTTCTTGACGGACCGGTCGAGTTCTGCGGACAGCAAGTTGTGCCCAATCGCTCCAGCGAGTGCCCGGAACAACGCGTCGGCGCCGGGAATCCGCTCACGCACCGCCGGGTCGAGTAGGCGCGCACGATCTCGCATCGACAGTGCAGTCCCCGTAACACCTGGCGCATACGGGGCCTTCGGTCGGTAGGTATCGCGTTGAGCAAGCCCAGCAATCCGAAGGAGAAGATGCTGGATGTCCCGACCATATGAGCGGCGCTGTGGAATAGCTCGCCACATCGCCTCGCTCGTAGCGCGAACGATGCGGTCCTGACTTGTTGCGTCGAGCCATGGGCGTCTACGCAGCGTGATCAGCGCGAGCATGTCTTCGAACATGCTCCCGCTCAGAACGAGAAACTGTTCGACGTTTTGGGACGCGAGTTTGGAGATGCGTTGAGACCCGAAGTAGTAAGGAAGCCGATAGTCGTGCCTAAGAAAGAGAGCAGCAGCTTCTCGAATATTTGATGCGCTCTGCGCCTTCAAGTCCTCGTTGGTGAGAGGTAGATCGATGAGTTCCAACTGGCCGCGATCGCGATCGCGGATGATGACAATCTCCAACTCGCGCCAGCGGAGCGCGGCGTCGTAGCCGTAGAGTTCTTCGGCATCATCGAGCCAGCCCTGGTAGCGGTTACGACCCGAGGCAATCGCGATCACCCTCTGGCGAAGGACCGGGATGATCTCGGAGCTTCGTTGATCGAGTTGGTCGTGCTCATCAACATCGAGAAACTCGGAGAAGTTCGTCTCGGTCTCGTCGCCGTAATCTGCCAATGGCTTACTCGCACGCCGATTCGCGACATCGATCAGCATCGACTCGTATGGGCGGACCTTTCGGCCGTTTCGAATCTGTCCTGCCATAGTGCGAGCGCGGAACTCCAGAGGTACGACGACGTGCCCGCGGCCAGGCTCGCCATCACCGATGACCTCCTCCGGCGTCAACGCGGAGTAGCGCTCCGTGTACCAACGCGACAGGTCCAGCTTGCGATCGGCGAGCGCTTCGAGCAACGCCGTTCGCTGATCAACTGCGAGGTCCTGACCGTCATCAAACATGATGAGCGGCAGCACTCTTTGTTCCCGCCCATCAACCCGGATCTCGACGCCTGAAAATGCTCGGAGGCTGAGAAGGGCAGCATGGCCACTCACCCCCTCCCAAGAGATGGGCAGTACGGAGTCAAGCAAGTCGTGAATCTCGGAGTCGGCACGCCTGGCTTGGTTGAACAAGACCTCTCCGTCGAATCCACCCAGTCGCTCGAGGAGCTCAGCGGTCGCCGCTGCGGGAGCGAACTCCAACGCCGCGAGATCATCGGGAAACTTCAGACCCGTCAGTAGCGAGGCGGCTTCACACACCGCTCGAACAATGTGCGCGTCGAGCAACCGAAAGAACAACTTCCGGCTCACCTCAGGCTCGACGCCCAAGTCCATAAGGTCTCGATAGCCCTGAGACAGAGCTACGCGAACACCGAGCACGCGCGGCAGCCCGGACTCAATCGCGCCTACGTCCGACATCCTCCTGTGCAGGTCGTCGAACTCGTCCGGACGAGCAGCGATTGCCTGAAGGGCGTCGACCGTGAAGGCGCGGAGCAGCGATGTCTTTCCGCCACCGGGTGCGCTTCGCACGATGACCGGCCGGTCCCACAACTCTTCTGGGAGAAGGTCGAGCACATCCGCGCCGTACGTTCTCAGGAACCGCTGCAGCCCTTGCTGCTGTTGCTGCTCAGATGTCCTCGAACGGAATGGGTTGCGAAAGGACCTCATGGTCGGTCCTTGTGGTGCCGTTCGTACCGAGGGAACAACGCCTTCCGACCTAGACCGTCGTCCTCGGAGCTCTCCGCCCACAACAAACAGATCGAATTATTCGGCGTGTTGTGAGACAGCACTAGCGGCAGCGCGCAGTCGCTGTACCCGATCGGCGTGTCGGCCTTGTGCTTGTCGGCACTCGACGGGTCATAGTAAGCGTGGCAAAGGTCCGCCGTTGGTGGGTCGGTCTGGTCAACCTTGATGTGTCGGCCGAGTAGCTGCACGACGTCCACTGTCCAACCCCCGAGTCCCACTCTCGCAAGACTGTCCACCACGTGTTCGACCGCCTGCTGGCTGGCCACGTACAACAGAATTCCGACTTCATGATCGTTTGCCACGACGCCCGTCGCTTGGAGGTCGGCGAGACGGTCGCGAAAGCGAGTGAGTTTGCCCTTGTATTCACCGATGTTGTCGTCGTCCTCTCGAATCAGTGTGCGGCCACTGCCGGAGAAGTCGTCGACGAGGAAAATCTGGCGAAACGCGGACTCGCCTGGAAGCTTCTGATCCGTAAGAACCGCCGCAAGCTCCGCTTGGAGACGCGCTGCTTGCTCCGCATCGATCAAGTAGTCCTGGCTGAACTGCTCGTGTGAGAGCTGACTCGCACGGCGAAGCCGATCGAGTTGAGCTCCGTCCGATAACCCCAAGAAGAGCGTCCGCCGGCGGAGCGACCGGAAGTCGACCGAGTCCGCGATTGCAGCGACGCGGTGTCGCGCGACCCCGGAATCAGAGGCAGACCGCGTCAGCAGGCGAGGCTCGAGCTCATCCGGATATGCGATGTCGATCAAGTGGCTCATCTCCGCGTCCGAGACGAAAACCAGCCGCTCACGCACGAACGCATAGGCCACTTCACGCTCAGCACTGTCGAACTGCTCAAGCCACCGGGCCAGGTTCTCCGCGAACTTCACCCCAGGTCGATAACCCCCGTACTCGTCATACTTCAGGGAGGCGAGCATCTGGAGCCTCGCAACCTCAGCGCCAAAACGAGGTACGTCCCAGTCCATCAAGGCGTGCAGCAGGCGCTCGGCCAGTTCCGACCTCACGAGGACCACTCGAGCTGGAACTCGCCATCACCGACGATCATCGATGCAAGGTACGCGCGAAGCAGGTCAGGACCGGTCCGACTCTTGGTGTCGAGATACCAACATCTCGAGGGATCCGCTGAGCACCTGTCCACGGTGAGACTCCATGGCCCTCCGGCGAGAAGCTCGAAATCGTTACCGTTGATGTCACCCTGGTCTCCGATGGCAAGGACCAGCTTTCCGCACGCTGCAGCAACACGTTCGACCACCGTTCGCTTGGTGGTTCTAGCGGGCACGATGTCCACGGAGTGTCCCGAAGTAACCACCTTCACCTCAAGTGCTGGCGGCCGGCTCATCAGCTCCGCGATTAGTTCGTTGAGTCGTCCGATCTGAGCGAACCCGCCCGGACGCACACCCATGGTCACCTGGAGAGCGCGGGCCTCGATATCGAGAGCGTCAACCAGAAAAAGCTCGCTGACTCGTTCTGCGACATTCGCCATCAGCTGGTCCGGAACCGACAAGTCAGGAAGGTCATCGGCGAGCGTCATGACTAGGCCACCGTTGTAAAGCCCGAGCAACAGGTTCGACCAATGTTCTTCAGGGACCCACATACGGAGATCCTGATGGAGTGACTTCCCTCGCCCGCTGGCGAGGCCCACGCGGACTCCTCCGTCGAGAAGACGCAGAAGTTCGACCTGGATAGCCCGGTCCGGCAACTCGGTCCGCTTCCCCGTCGAACAGATCGTCCCGTCGTAGTCCAGCACGAGACCGCCGAACGTCGATGCATGCAGGGACTTCGACCAGTTGGCAAGAGCATCCTCGTACTGCACGCGTATGCCCCCGCCCAGCGCGCCCGCAGCCAAAGCGGCAAGCTTGCGTTCGACGGGACCATCTTGCACGGGCGGAATCAGTCGTCGGATCCCCAAGTGATAGAGCCGCCGACCGAACGGCGCCGCGCCCGGGCGTGAAACATTCACGCCTTGCGCTTCGGCCAACGCGCCCGCGAGGTGCATCGAGCTGACCGCAAGTTCTAAAACCGAGAGGGGTCCCGAGGTGTCCGTCTCCCACCTGCACACCGTCACCTCGGCCGGAAGTACGTCAAGCGTGGCCTTCGCCAACCTGTCGTACGGCGGAGCGATCAAGCCGATCACCGCTGACGTCGCTGCCCGGCGGGAGAGTCCAACGTGACGCCCATGCGCGAAGTTGCGGTAGTCGGTCACTTGCACCGCGGCGAGGCCGAGCTCGTGGCATCGCGTCTCAAGATCGACCCCAACCGGCATGAGATCGGGCGTTGTCAGGACGAGGAGGTGTTCCACCTCCGGAGGTGGCATGTCGACATGAAGTCGAGGAAGCGCTTCCGGCGCCGGCTGCCCGGAATAAGCGCGGATGAGTGCCGTGAGCATCACCATCACGCTGGTAGTTGCGAGGAAGCCTTCCTTGAACCCAAGCGAGGGCAGGCTCACGACCTGCACGTCGGGAGCAACGAGCGTCTCAATCTCAGACCGCTCCCGGAGCGTGACTACGGCGGAGGGACGAAAGCGTCCGCTGGCAAGGTGGTCGAGGGTCGCAAGAGCGTCGGGATGCTTCAGTCCAGCCGAGAAAAGCACGGCGCCAGATCGAGCGGTGGGTGGTATCCCCACCACCTCCAAGGGCGTGGCGACGCGAGCGGGCTGGCCCGCGACACGCTCGTGGAGCTGCGCTGCGAATCGCGCAACGGCGAGAGTCCCACCGGTGCCAATGAACGTCGCAGGGCCACTGGCGATCGAGAGCAGCGTTTGCTGAAGAATCGTGTGGTCCCACGCGTGCGCGCGTTCGTAGTGGCGATCTAGCCCCTCCAACTCGGCTGAATAGCTCATCCTCGGGGCCAACGTAAATCCTTCTGCACTGCTGCGACACTGTGAGGCCGAGCGCGGCGAGCTATCTCAAAATTACTCGGTCGAACACCTGTTCGCAACCGCCGTATCGTGGCCTTATTCTCTCGCGAGCGCCGACGATCGGTGACTGATTGGGGCCCATCACCTGTCGCCGCCGATGCCACCTTCGTCGGTCCAAGCCGTGCCGATCCGCGAGCCGTGCGCCGACCGCCGAAAAAATTCCATCGGACTTCCGTTTTGCCGATCTCAAACGACCTTTGTGTCCGACCGGCGGGCAGGAAGGAATCAACGAAGTCATGCAGGACAACAGCGAACCGGATCCCGAGAAGGCCAACCACCTCGACGTCACTGTGCGGGCGCCCGCCGGTGCGAGCGACCCCTTCTCGTTCAAGGACAACAGCCGGGTCGACAAGGCCACTGGCGAGGCGGTCGACCACTTCGTCGCAAAGAGAGAGCTCGCCGATCCAACGATCAATGGTCCATCGAGCTTCGAACTGTCATCGATGGCACCGATCTCGACAAGCGGCTCGTGCGAATCACCGTCGAGGTTCCACCCGACAGCGAGGTGGACCGACTTCGCCAACAATCACGGCACCGACCCCAAGTGGCGCGTCTGGCTCGCCGAAGCTGTAAGGGACAGCTTTTAGGTGTTCCGCGGCGTGTGGACGGCGCAGTAGCGCTGGCGAGACCAGCGCGATCTGTCTCACGCCACACCTCCGCCGCGAGTTGAGCCTCGACCAGCCCGATCGGGTGCGCCTAGCGTCCGAGTTACATGTCCGCGCGGCCCGTCACGTTCCGAGCTGAGCTGAAGAGCGCTGTGTCCGACTTCTTGGCCGACTCGGATATGACGTGCAACTTGACCGAGGAAGCGATTGTTGTATTGGCGGTCGCGCTTGCCGACTATCGCGAAGAGGGTCTACCGCTTTTTCCCAGGATTTTGATCTGCGACGATCTGGATGAGGTGCTTCGTGTCGTTCAGGGTTCCGGGAAGATAGAGATCGGCTCCGGAGATCGCTCCCCCGAGACAGTTCGACTCGCCCTGAAGAGGTGCGCACCGTTAGCAAGCGGGGGCTGGGCAATTTGGATCGAACGTGAGGCGAAGAAGTTCCGTTTCGGAGTCTTTCGCGAGCCCCTCGTTCCGACATCGATCGACCTGCGGGCCACTATCTCGGACCTTGAGCCGCGCGCGTTACACGCAATGCTCCTCGCTCAGATCGCTCCGGGGACGGTAGAGATCATCTCGCCCGGGAATCCAGGGCTTCAGATTGTCTTGTCTGGACAGCGTGGCGACAAGGCCGTCGCCATTGACGAAGAGCTACGTCTATCGGAGTGGTTCGTTGAAGAAGTCACCGACGATCGGTTACGTGAGGCCTGCTTGAGTTTCGCGACTAGTGCAACGCATCACCTTCTGCGTCGTGGTCACGGCGCACTCGTCGCCGTGGTGACTGATGGTGGGCCGATTCCTGCTGTATTGCTCGATGATGCCGTCCAACTTGCGGAGCCGACCGACTTCGCGGCTCTGATTCGACGGATGATCGAGGAAGGGACTTCCGACGCGCTGGCTGAACTCCTTGCGTATGAACATCTGCTAGGCGGAATGCTTACAAGCGATGGCCTCACCGTGCTTGACACGACGTGTCGCGTGTTGGCGTTCAACTCCTTCGTCGCTGCAGAAACAGCACAACTCAGCGCGCGAGCTCTTATCGGTGGAGCACGTCATCGTGCCTATGCCGCGTTATGCGAGCTGGTGGACGGCGGGGAGCTTCGCGGCGCCTTCATTCGGTCAAGCAACGGAGTCAATGCGGCCTATGAAGGGACCTCTCGTGGCTGACAACAGTCCGGTGCTCTGGTCCGCACGCGACATCGTCGAGGTGCCCGCCACAGCTGTGACAGCCGCTGACATCGCGTCGATGGCGAAGCAGCTCAGCCCGCGTGAGCTTCACCAAGTCATCCAGACCTTCGACAGCGGTTTGTACGAGATGGGGGCGACCTTCGTCTGGACTCGCACGATGGCCGGACTGAAACGGCAGTTGGCGTCTCTCGGAATCGATTTCATCGCGGAAATGCTTGACCGCCCGGACATCCGCGCAGACGCAGAGATTCACGAAGTGCTCACAGACTTCGACGCCGTGCGGCTAGCGGAGGAGCTGGGCATGTTTGGCAGCTCGCACGCCCTGCGGTTGCGGCACGCGCTTGAGACTGTGACGCACTTCGCTGATCCGCCGTCCGATGTTGATGACGAGGGCATGATGCCGGAGGAGGCGATCGGCACCCTCAGAACTTGCGTTCAGACGATCCTCGGGCACGACGAACTCGGGGTAGCGGTTGAGTTTGCGCAATTCCGCAAGCGACTTGAGTCAGAGGTCCTTCCCGACGCGGCGCCAGAGATCGAGGGACTGGCCAACTCGCCGTATTTCTTCAAGCGGACAGTCCTACGCGTCCTGCTAGCTGGGATCAAGACCGCGAGTGGAGCGCAGTTAGAGAACTTGCTCGCGAACTTCAACACGCTTCTCCCAAGCCTGTGGCCTGGATTGATGGACCCCGATCGTCACATGCTCGGCCGTGGATATGCCGAGCTTCACGCCGATGGGCAGTCCAAGGCTTCAAGTGGCGTGCGTTCAGCGCTTCTAAAGGTGTCAGGGTTCGACTATGTTCCAGAGAATCTCCGCTCCCTCACCTTTCTTGAGGCGGCGGCTCGGGTGCTGGGGGCGCATTTCGGGTGGGACAACTTCCATACTGAGCCGGCACCAATGCGCGCGCTCGCGTCACTTGGTAGTTCGATCCCGATTCACGCATTCGCGAAGTGCATGACGGCAATCCTCTGCGTACGAATTGGCAACCCGTACGGCGTCTCATTCGATGCCCAATCGCATGCCATACGCATGCTCGAGAATGTCACGAGGGAGCGGTGGGCGTACTTCTTCGACGAGTGCCTCCCGGCCGACGACGTGCTACTGGGAGAGCTAACCAACGAGACAGTTGCTACACGATGGTGCCACGTGCTCATCGACATTGAGCGCGTGCAGGAGCTTTCGCTTAAGAAGAAGTCGTCTCGCACATTCCTCAAGGCATCATTTGACGGTGACGTGGCGGCAGTCCAGCGACTCGCCCGCCGAAGGAGCGAAGCGCTTCGCTAGTACGGGATGACGACCTTGTTTCGGGTCGGACTTATCGGGCAAGTGGCGTCCTGACGTACGGAAGCTCCGTGCTCTTGTATGTTCCGCGCCGACTGGATCCTCGCAAGCCCTATCTCGACTGAACGCCCGGGCTCTCGGGCTGCCCTCGCTCGCGACCGTCATCGCGCACTTCGGCACCTGGCACGCCGCGTTGGCCGCCGCCGGCGGGACGCTGAGTAACTTTACGGCTCGGTCACCGTCACGAAACTAGCGATCCAGTCCTTCAGCGGCGAAGTCGTCGTCGCGTCAGCGGCGCCCCGACTCCCGAGCCGGGAGAGCATTACCTCAGCATTCCCGCGAAGCGCCGCGTAACCGAGTTCACGATCGACTGGGTCACTTACGCGGTCGAGCTGATTTGCTGCGTCTGCGTCTGCGTCTGCGTCTGCGTCTGCGTCTGCGTCTGCGTCTGCGTCTGCGTCTGCGTCTGCGTCTGCGTCTGCGTCTGCGTCTGCGTCTGCGTCTGCGTCTGCGTCTGCGTCTGC
>JBEEGH010000024.1:0-20468 GCA_041166745.1 Acidimicrobiaceae bacterium | reverse complement strand
GCCGTTGAGTGTGCCGATGCACAATCTCGCCTCACCCGAGTTAGCGATCGCCTCGCACTTCGCCAGCTTGTCCAGGAGCTGAGCGGTCAAGCTCGATTCGGTGGGAACGGATGAATCGACCTGACTCCGCCCCGATGACGCGGCGGCTGGCGGTTGGCGGCCCGATGTGCACGCGGCGAGAAGGAGCACACACCCAACGCCGAGCATCATCCGCACATGCCCAGCGTGCCCGACCGGCTCCGCACCATGCGCGGAAATGCCGGATCGGCGCTAGCGATGGCGCGAGAACGGCACGTATCGCATGCTTCCGACCGCGGGCTTGGGTACTTGGCGCAGGGTGCCACGTCGCGGGCATACGATCGGGTGTGACCAGTTTTGCGGCACCGATCGACGTCATCTTCAACAGAGGACCTATCGCGGACCCCGCAGCCTTCGCCAAGGATACGGGTGCCGCATCGTGGCTGTTTCTGTGCGGTGACGAGTTCGCTGCCATGGACGACGGCATGTCCTATGACCAGGTGCTTACGGCGGTGCCCGAGTCAGCGAACATCGTCTCTGACCCGCCACGCGAGCTGAGCGTCGCCCTGATCCGTCAGCACATTGCGGCGCTTGACCGGTTGCCACGGCCCACGCTGGTTACCTGCCGCGCTGGGCCTCGCTCCTCGGCGGTGGCCTACATCTACGCGGGTCTGCGGGCGAACGCTTCAGCCGACGAAGTTCTTGCTGCCGCCGACGCCGGCGGGGCGCCATTCGCTGCGTCCGCAGAACTCCGCGATTTCGTTCGCCACGCGCTCAAAGAGCTCGCCTCCACCTAGCGGTCGCCGCCGAACCAGCCCCACTCGAGATCGGCACTTACCGCGCTACCTCGATGAGGTTCTCACCCCACCCTGCACGGTTGCCGGAGCACTCGGACAGGTGCATTGCTGCGACGCGCCATTGGCCGTCCGAGCGCACGTAAAGACCGCTCCCGCGTATGAGCATTTCGGTCTGTTGGCCGGACGAGTCTTGCGTCAGAAAGTGCGCACGGTTGATGACGATGGCCGCGTCGCCAATGACTTCGACTCTTTCTGCGATGTTGGAACCGGCGATTATGGTGTCGTTCTCGTACTCGCGGTGATGAAGGTAAGTCTCACGATCCATCAGAGAGCCGTCGGCCTCAATTACGACTAATCCCTCGGTGGTGTGATCGCGTAGCCACGTCGTATCGCGATCCCGTAGCGCGACCGGCCAGTGTTCCTCGATCGCGAGCACGTCATCCCTGTCAGCCATGCACGCATACTGCCGATCGCGTCGCTCGCGCGCTATCGGCACGTTCCGCGCTCTCCGCGGGATCACGCTTCTCTGAGCCTCCGAAGCCGATCGCGCTCGTTACGTTCCTCGACGATGGCTTGCATCTCAGCGAGGTCTGTCTCTGACCAAATGCCGTCCCGCACGATCGCCTTGGCTCTAAGCCAATGACCCCGTTCGCAAGCGCCTTCGATCGAGACCACGCCTTCGTCGAGCTCGCAGTTGTCGATCCGTTGGTCTCTCTCATAGGTCAGCGGGTTTCGCTGCCCTTGCTCCCAGACAACCATTGCGCAATCGCCTTCCTTGCTGTGGAGAGTGCCCAGCGCGGCACCGCACCACGGGCACACGCTGGACGGCTCGCAGACGTAGTAGTCGTATATCCCCACCGGAGGATTCTCGCGCCAGACGGTGCGCGGAAATGCCGGATCGGCGCTACGCGTGCAATCGCGGAAACGGCACGTACAGGATGCGTGGCCGCCTCATAGAGGTCTGGTTGAGGTCAGCCATCGTTGAAAGTCCGTGCACCGCTGGTGAAGGGTCTCGGCGCCGATGCCCCAGAAGGGCTGTGACGTTTGCATGAGCTCGATAACTCGACCATCAATCATGAGCAGGATGATGTAGCCGGGTCGTCGAGAGCCAGTTACGACACGAAAGTCCTCGATCTCCTCCGCCTTAAAGCGCCGAGTGGAGACTTGTCCTCGCACGACGAGCTCCCGACCGCGAGTGAACACGCCGATGCGATGGGCGGTCAGGGCGGTGAAGATGACCGGTAGAAGGAAGATCACAGTGATCGTGAGGACGCCCCTTGACACGCCGTTTTCGCGAATGAGTAGACCGAAGAAGCCGACGCACAGCGCGGCGAAGACATACATGTAGATCCGGCCCAGCAGCGGACGCCGAATCTGAACCTGGCCGTCAACCACCCATCCAGGATGCCGTATCGAGACGCCACCATCCGAAGGCGCGCTATCGGCACATTCCGGTTAGTGGAGCGCACGACGGACCGCATTCTCTAACGCCAGTCGGTCGGGCTTGCGGAACCAGATCATCGGCAGGCCCCAACGGTGGGTGTCGTCGGCAATCCTGAGGACGGTGCTTGCCTTCAGCAGACCTGCTGGCATCCAACTCTCGGTCACGGCCGAGTCGCCGCGCCGAAACGTATGGCTACGGCCGAGGCGACAAATTGTGACGGCGGAGGGCGTCACTTCGACTCGCGTCGATACGGCCATCGCCACCGAGATCGGCAAGGCAGCGAGGCACACGACGGCGATCACCGATGCCACCAGCTCTCGGACACCGAAGATGGTCACGGTACACATCGCGGCGAGTACAACCGCATGCCAAGTCACTCGCCACCGAAAAACAGCGAAGTACTTCGTATCGGGAGCGTCGCGGGCCGGACTCACAGATAGCGCATATTGCCGGATCAGCGCTACCGATGTTGCCGCGCGATCGGCGCTTCCCGAACGCCCCAGCCGGACTGACACCGCGACGCCGTTGGGCGGACTTCACCACCAAAGGAGAAGGATGACCGTCAGGTAGATCGCAGCCAGGACCTCCAGGTACCCGAATCCGAGCCGGAGCCGCCGCTCCCACTTCGATCCATAGCGCCCTCGTTGGGAGCGCCTCAGCGAGTAGATCGTCCAGATACCGCTCACAAGGAAGAAGAGCACCAGCACGATCTGTGCCGGAAGAGGTGCAGGTTCCTCAGCCGCCACCGCCCCTCCAATCCACAAGCACAAGCACAAACCCAAGTAGCGCATATTGCCGGATCGGCGCTACCGATGAAGCCGCGAGATCGGCACGTATGCGCTTGCAACGGGACTCGACAAAGCGCGCCCTGGTTGCGACGAGCATGTCATGGGGGCCGACCGAGGCACGGAACCGCATCTGCTGCTCACCGCTCGGCTGAGGCTGCGGAATCCGGCATCCTGGGTCGTATGCCGCAACGGAGCGGGACACCTAAGCCAAGGGGCACGCGTCTGACGGCAGCCGATCCATTTCCACCGTGGTGGCGTCGGATCGTCTGGACCCCTGGTGGGCGAGTGCTCGCGCTGTCGGCTGTCCTCGGTCTCGCTCTCGGCGGATGGTTCGCAGCTCGTGTCAACTACACGCACGACGAGCACCGACGCGTCACTGCGGTGTACGGCACGTCGAGCAACGAGCGTCCTTACGGCCTGACCCTCGACAACGGTTCCAACATTTCGTTCCACAATCCACCCGGCATGGCCGTTGGAGAACCGATCGCGCTTCGATACGACGAGATGGGCCGCCTGCTCGGTACGGTTCGGCACGGTCGATACATCGCCAAGGCCGAACAGCCACCGAAAGCCGTGCTGTTCTTGCCACTCATCGCTGCTGTCGTCTTCGCGATCGTGGCCGCAGGAATCCTGGTGGAGCCGTACTGGGGTCTTCGCACGGTCAACGAAGGCGGGTGGTCACTGAGGGGACGGATTCCGGGTATGACTTCATGGAATATGAGGCGCTACGCGTCGCGACACGAGGCCGGACTAACGACCTGGATCTCGCGCGATCAACTCGTTGCAGAGCGCCGCCGCATGACGTGGGCGTCGTCCGTGCTCGGTCTGTTCGTCGCGCTGTGGCTGCTCATGATCTTCACGAGCCCGACGGGAAGCATCCTTGGCACTGCGATCCTCTTGGAAGCCGTCACATGCATCCCGCTAGCTCTCGTCGGTTCCAGGCGTCACCAACTCAGCAAGCTCCTGAGCCGTGCTGACGCGTTGGACAGGTCAGCCCAAGGCGAAGATGCCGAGGCGCTGCAACTAGTCGACGAATCGCTGATGCACATCGCCCGCCTTATCGCCCAGCTTCGAGCTGGTCCCATGCGCGACTCGGCTACGGACAGCTTTGCGTCTGCCGAACGAGCGTGCAGAGCGTGGCGACGCCTTCTCGATCGCGGGGCCGACATCGAGAGCCTCGTGAAGCTCACCACTGATCATCGAGCGCAGGAATCATTGAAGCGGTCTTTAGCAGAGTGTCGGCGTCGGACGAGCGAGATCCAAGGCGAGGTCGAGGAGCTCGCCGCCGCAGCGGCTGCCCTAGTCACTGCATCGGACGACGACGTGGACGAACAGCTCTTCCGTGTGGCCGAGGCCGGTGAGCGCATGGCGCTGCTGGCCTCGAGTCTCGAGGATTTAGGACCGCTCACCGGGGCGCCGGACGACGTTGCGCCGTCGGACCCTCGTCGCCGTCCCTCCTGAAACGCCCGCTCGCGCCGCGAATCCTGTAACAGTCGAGCCGCCCCCGACTAGCCCGCAGTCAATCCTGCAATGCCGGATGGGCTCGACCGGGATCGGCACCTATGCACTCGGGGGCTCGCGCTCCATCGAACCGGGGCGACCAGGTGGTGCCGGTCGACGGGGTTCCCGCACGCCCGCCAACCCGTGGCCGCGTCTCCGTTTCCGCGTGGGCTTCGCCGGCTCGTCAGCGTCGTCGTCGAGATCCGGGTACCACGTCGTTCTGGCGCGACTCGGCTTCAATGCCCGAAGGAGCGTTCGCCATTGCACCGACAGATGATGCCCTGTACCTCGCCCGTCGGAAACGGCACCTTCCGGACGCCTGCTCTTAGAGTCGGATGCGATCCGCTCGTAACGACTTAGTTTTCACCCGCTGACGATGGCGGCGATGAGGCCGCCGATGAGTGCGACGGCGATCATGCCAAGCCCAAGCTTGATCGCGCCTCGCCAGTGAGTGCGTATGTCCATGGGATCACAGAAGCACGGACCGGGCGGCGAGCGATGACAGACGGCGAGTATCAGCGGTGTCGCGAGACAGAGGACGACGCCGATTCCGCCAATGGCCGAAAAGAACTCACCCACGCATTCTCATTCTCGTCCGGTAACGACGTACTCGTCGCACCCGTTTTGGGAAGCGTTGAGCACAGCGCATGTTGCCGGATGTGCTCGCGAGAACGGCACGTATAGGGCGCGTCAGCGTAGAGGTGCGATGACGTGCATTACCTTCCGCGACGTGGCGTATCCGGTGGCGTGTTGGCTCCTCGACGTCGAGGCAGCGCGGGCGCTGATAAACGGGTTCGCGGTTGCGGCGCGGGTCGGTGACGGAACAACTATCGAGACGGTGTACCAACGGCTAACGGCGTCGCAGTCGTTGTCCCAAGCAGCGAGCAACTACCTCTCCTGTGTAAGCGAGCCGAAGATCGACGACGAGGCCGACTGGTCGACCTACGGCGACCACGTCGCGGCGTTGATCGCCGCAGCCATACGCGATCCACTATTCGAGTTGTACCCCCGCTGGTCGCACCTTCTCCGTAGCGGCCTGGTTGAGCGTGGCCTTGACCAAGCCGAGGCAGAAGCCGTCATTCACGGGAACGGGCTGCACACACTTCTCGACGAGTCGATCAACGACGATCGCCGGGACGCCCTGTGCGAGTACGCGCTCGGTGGTGTGCTGACCCACTCCGAGTGTCGAGTGCTCCTACGGCGCCTCGCTTCGTTGCCGAGCACCACCCCAGCGGACAGCGGATTGTTCGTCGAGGACGTCGCCGCGATGCGCCACGTGCTCGCCACCGCCGAGACGTCAGGCCTTGGACTCCGTCTATTGACATGGATTTGAAGTTTTGCGCGAACCAGCGATGTATCGGCACTTCTAGTGCGTAAGCGAGTACGCCACGACTAGACCCACGATGCCGAGCAGAAGGAGTGCGACCTCCGCTCCGTACACCGCCGAACTCGCCAAACTGGACCAGCCGAGACGTTGTGTGGCCTCCCGAATGGCCCTCCGGTTTGCGACCGGACCACCCGTGACCCAGCCGGATGCCACCGTCCCACCGACGACCATCCCTACCGTTGAGACAAGCACCAGCGGCGCGGCCTTCGCTCCCAGAGCGATGCCGAATACGCAAAGGAAGCCCGCAGTCGCTAGCGACGCGGCGATGTACCCTCCCGCTCGTTGACGTGGCGAGAGGCGGGATCGCATCCGCTCAGAATGCCCGACGGGACGGTTCGGAAACGGCACTTCTGCGCTCTCGTGACTACGGCTCGCGCCGGCGCTGGCCGCGTCGAGCCCACATCGCGATGATGACCGGAAGCGCGAACAGTTCCGCCATGAAAACCACGAAGACGGCCGTCCGCTGTCCGAGCAGAACCAGCGGCAGAGCCGGGAGGGCGAAGTACAGGACAAGAAATGTCTTGATGTCGCCTGGCTGCACAGAAGGACGCTAGTAGGTGCCGCGATTTGCCGAAGTGAGCCGCGCTATCGGCACGTTCCGGTCGCGGGGAAGCGCCTCCACTTAGAGGAGTCGGTCGAAGTACCCACGTCCGCTCGGATCGAAGGTTTCCTCGCCTCGCCATCGCCGTAGCGTCTCCGCGATCTCGTGCTTGGTTGATCCGGTCCACTCCTCGAACTCAGGCGAGTCGACTCCATGCGGATAACCCAAGAGGTTGTTCAGCGCATTCCCTACGGCCACCCGCTGAACGTGCTGACCTGACTCGTACCCGTCCATTACCAGTTGAGGGGGTCCGGGCCAGGCGTGGAGAACGACACGAACCTCCTCGCGACGAAGGCCGAACAACGCATGGAACTCCCACTCCGGAAAGAACGGGCCGTCGACAGCGGCAGTGAGACAGCGTTTGATCGTCTCAGCATCCTGAGGCGACAGGCTCGGCTCACCGTCATCGCTCACAAGCGCATAATGCCGGGTACAGGGCGTTCTGTCAGGACTGGTAGCGGGGTTCGGTGAGCACGGCTGGCCGGTAGCCAGCGTCACGCAGCCAAGCTCGAGCGCGGCCCCGGCGCCGCTCGTCAGAGAACCGGTACCACTTGTCTTCGACGTCGGGCCAGCGGCCGATCGTGTCCTTGAACCGGCGGAACGCACCCTTGCCGTCGATGGCAATGCTCAGCCGGTCGGCCACTCCGGGATCGTCGACGTCCGCGACGAAGGCTCGCATGTCGCGGTAGCCCTCGTCGAAAGCCTCGGCGTTCACCCACAACCAGCGCCCATCCTCGTCCTCGTCCTCGTCATCGTCGTCCACGTCGTCCTCGTTGTCATCATCGACGCCGCCGACGTAGCGCACCTCACCGGTGGCGAGATCGATTCGTCCGCCGTCGAAGCCCGGTCCGCCCTCGAGCAACTCGCTGACGTCGTCGAGATCGACGCGCACCGTCGGCAATGCGGTGCTGGCAGTTCCGGCGAGCGCCGCTTCGAGTTCGTCCGCGAGCTCGTCGTCACCGTCCCACCCTCGGGCGCGCAGGCCACTGGCGCACGCAATGACGAACGGCTGCGCTGCATCGACTTGTTGCGCCATGGCCGTCAGCAAGCCGTCGCCGGCGAGCTGCAGGAAGCGGCTCATCTCAACAGGCTGGAGTGCAGCCAACACCGCGCGCCCGTCGCCCTGGTACACCGCCGCCCGCAACTCGCGCCGTTGGTCAACGCTCACAAGGCGGAGTTTGTCGCACGGCGACGGATCCTTGCAGCCAAGCGGGAACGCCCTGTATCCGGCATTTCCGGGTGGGTGCGTGGGCGCTCCAGAACGGGCATTCGGCGCTCTCGTCTGTCGTACGGGATGCGACGGTCCACTCGCGACAGATCCGTCGATATTCGTGCGCCGGTTGGTGCACGAAGGAGCACTATGGGGAGCCTCACGCCGACTCCTGGCAGACGACGATCGCGCTCTGGTGCGCGCGCGTTCTGAGCCGGCGACAGGCGACCTTGCAAAGGCCAAGACGAACCTGACTAGCGCAGCACGGCTGCGTCCTCAGCTCGACTACGCCCTTCCGTGGCCGGCCGCCGGGTTCCACTCGGCCGCGAGCAGCCCGAGAATGACTTCGTCGGCGAATCCTCCATTGGCCCACGCCGAGCGGCGCAGGACGCCTTCCTGGGTGAAGCCGACGCGGGTGGCCGCCTGGATCATCGCCGTGTTGTCGGCGAGGGTCTCGAGCTGCAGGCGGTGGAGTCCGCGTACGGCGAACCCGTAGCCGCACAGCACGCGAAGAACGTCGGTGCCGAGCCCTCGGTTGCGGAACGCCGGTCGCAGCGAGATCCCGACGTGCGCGGTCCGGTTGTGGGTGTCGATGCCCCATAGCAGGGTCTCGCCGGCCAGTTCATCACTCGAAAGATCGATCACCGAGAAGCAGGCGGCTTCCTCACTGGGCTCGGCAACCGCGTACGGCGAAGCCGCTGAACCGGGGGCGATCGGACGCCAGGGGCGAGAATCGGCACGCGACCGGACGGCCACATCGTCATACAGCTCGGATTGCAGGATGGGAACGTCCGCCTCGTGCCGGGCCCGAAGCCCGACTCTGTTGCTGCGCAGCACTCCGTGTTCATACCTGCCGTGGCTCACGTCCGGCAACGTCGGTGGGCAGCGAATCGCGCAGCCCGCGCGAGCGCCCAGTCATGTCCTCGTCGATGCTTCAAACGGACGCAAGGCGCTGCAGGCCGGGTCCGAAAGACTGACCTGGACAAGCTCCTCGAATGGCTCCGAGCCGATCAGAGAGCCAAGTCGGTGTCGACGAGTTCCTGAGACCGCGCCCGAACACCGGTGCGGCCGGGACGTGCTTCGATCTCGCGCATCGATGTCGGTGAGGGCATCCACTGTGCGTGGACTCGTGTTAGGTCGTAGTGAGCCAGCCGTACATGCGCTTGAGATCAGGGATCGGATCGTCGTCGCTGGCGCGGTGGCCCAATGTGTGCGTGACGACGAGGGTTGAGTTCGGGATGTGCTCGGCGAGCCATCGTGGATGCTGTGGAGGCAGCACGGTCTCGTCGGGGTCGTAGAAGATGACGGTGGGGGCGACGATGGCGTCGGGTTCGAATCCCCAGTCGCCTAGTTGCGCGAGTTCGTCATCGACTGCGCCCCATGGCCCCTGGCGAACTGCTTCCGCGTACTGGTCGGTGTCCGGATTGTCCGGGTCGACGAGGGCGTCGACCTCCGCACCGATCACGGTGGCGGCGTCGCCCTCGCCCTGTAGGCAGTGCGCCATGTAGCTGAGAGTCTCTGCGTCCTGACCGTGGGACCAGGCGTCGTGTCCGAGTCGCTGGCGCGGGGCGATCGGCGCTTGGAGTGCGAGCCGCGTGACCCGCTCAGGGTTCAACGCCGCGAACGCCATCGCAGGCGGTGTGCCGCCCGAACCTCCATGTACCGCGACGCGCTCGACGCCGACCGCATCGAGGACCGCTTGTGCATCGAGCGCCGAGTCGACCACGCGCCGGCCCGCCATCCGATCAGAACCTCCACAGCCGGGCCGGTCGTAGCTGATCAGCCTGACTCCAAGATCGCTGATGACACCCACGGTGCGTTCGACACGCAACCGACATTGCGGCGTGCCGTGGAACGTCAATACCGGGAGGCCGTCCGCCCGTCCATACTCCGCGAACATGAGCACCCGACCATCGCCGGTTCTCGCTATCTGTGCGAGCCGGTCGATGTCCACCCCCGGTTGTTCGGCAATACCAACACTCAACCCGCCAATCGGTCCCCGGTCAACGAGAAGCTCGATACGTGCCGCTTCCGGGTAGGTGAGCCGTACGGCTCTAGATGATGGGCGGCGCGCGTCGAAGTACCGTTCTGACGGGCGTCATCGCCGGACTGGGGGGTCAAACGGTGGTCGTACTCGTCGGTCTGATCTGGCTAGGCGTGGAAGCACTGGCAATCTGGGCAGCCATCGATGCATCGCGCATTCCCGAAACCGTCTGGACACGAGCTGGACGATCGAAGTCAGCATGGATCGCAGGCCTCGTGCTCTTCCCACCGGTCGTCGTCGGATATCTCGGCGTCCGCGAGGAACTCGACGCCGTTCGCGATCGTGCTTCGCAACACGGAGCCCATTCTGAGCGCCTGCCCGCGCAGCCGTTGGCCGCGGAGGAGATTGCGGAGAAGCAGGATCACGACGTGAAACGTCGAGCCCAGCTCGAACGGCTGACGACGAAAACAGAGGGCGACCTGACCTAGACCAACACAGTGTGAAGGGATGCGCGGAACGTGCCGATCCCGCGAGCCTCGTATCCGAGGGCAACGACTAGTTCGCTCGCGGTAGGTCACCTGGCACCGAACGGTGCCGTCTGCATTGAGACGAGTCACAGCACCATTTGGCCCACCTACAACCCGCGAGTCCCGACGCGAGCAACGCCACGCAGATAGGACATCCGGAACGTGCCGATCTAGTGCGAGCGCATCCGGCAATATCGCCCACGCCTTAGTGGCACCATCGCGCGGTGAGTACGGAATGGCAGGAGTCGGTGCTTGACCCAATCGAAGCACTGCTTGGGCGATGGGAGGAGCGCGACGAGTCTGCCGCCGTGTCGACACTGCTGCCCGCTTGGCGCGCCAATGCTGGGCTTACGGATGGGTGGTGGGACGTGCTGAACGCGCTGCACGCCATGCCTGACGTGGCAAACCTCCCGCCCGAGGAACAAGAGACTCTCAACGCAGTTGCGGACCGGATCGAGACTGCACTCCGGAACCGGCGGTAGGTGCCGATCTCGCCGCGAGTGCATTCGGCACTTCAGCGCGGTTGGCAGGAGTTAGCAGCGCGTTGCTGGAACAGTGCGGGACATCGAGGAGTCAGGGCTCAGCCGGTTAACTCATCTTGTCGGTCGTAGATCAGCGCCAAGCGATCCCGAAGCAGAGCGGCCTCCAGGTGCAACTCGGCGAGCGAGAGATGGATCTCGCGTTCTGAACCTTCTGTCGCCGCCACGGCGTGTCGACGTTGCTCGTGCGCTAACTCGCGTTCTAGTAGCGCCAGGTCGCGCTCGATGTCTCCGCGGTCGACCATTCCTGACTGTTCCCCAGCAACCCGCTGGCCCATCCTCCGTGCCGCCGATCGGCATTTCCGAGCACCGTGAGTCAAGCCAAACTCTGCTGGTGAACAGTCGTCGGCTGCTCGGGTGGTTGCGTGGAAACAACGCGATCGCCGCTCGGGCGTGCCCGTGCTCGTCGCTGCCGCGATAGCCGTGTTCTGGAGCCCTGCGCTAGCAGCACTGCTGTTCGCGATCGGGGCCGTGCTTCAGATCATCTGGACTATTCGTCACGACTTCGGCGACTGGACTGAGCGGAAGCCATAGCGCAAGCGTGCCGTTCCCGGTCGGCACGAGTCCGGGCAAGATTGCGCTAGTGGTTCCCAGCTCATCGACGGTTTGCAGCACGCGGGTGCTCGTGACGGTCGTCGTCATGGTGTTGTTGATCGCAGGCTGTACGGACCGGGGAGTCTCCGTCGCCGAGAGCAGCTCTCCTCGCGCGGGATTGAGCGTGGGAAGTAGCGGCTCGGATACGTCGCCGTCGTCGTCCGCGTCCGGCGCCCCGACCCCTCGGCCTGCGGGCCTGCCGTCACTCGCAATCGGAACCGCCGACCACCGCCGATCGCTTGTCCTCGTCGACACGACCAACGGACGGATCGTCCGCTCGCTCGCCACGAGCGTGGACCTCGACAGCGGCCTTACCCGGCCTCAACTCTCACCAGACGGGTTCGCGTACTTCCAGCAGGGCTACCCCGGCGATAGCGGCGCCGATCTCCGACGGGTCACCGTCGACACGCCGGGTGAGCCGGAAACTCTCATCCGCAACGGAGCCGCGTACACCCTGTCGCATGACGGACAGCGCTTCGCCTACGTCCCGTACATCTACACACCGAGCGATCCGACTCCAGCCTCCGTCGTCATTCACGACCTGCGAACCGGAACAGACCGATCATGGTCGGTCGGCCCGAACGCGCAACCGCGAGTCTTCATCAACGGGTTGGCGTGGTCTCCTGACAACACGACACTGGCCGTCGGGGTTGCTTCATCCGATCAGAACGGCCCTCGTGGCGGCACCGCCTTGCTCGATGTCACGTCGATTTCGGGCCGGGTCCCTGAGCCGACCATTTCGGGGCTTCGCCCGCAGCTCTGGCTCGACGAGCGACAACTCGTCTTCAACGACACACCCTGTTGCGGTGCGGGCGCAATCGTGCTGCGAGTGCACGACGTCCAAACGGGAACCGAAACCGATCTTCTCAACGCGACCCCGACCACACCCCTCACTTACTTGAGCACGGTCACGGTTGACGAGACCAGCAAGTGGCTTCTTCTCGCCGGTACAAGCTCGGAGACAGATTCGACGCCTTTCACCGCGGTCTTTGGTCCACTCGACGGTGACGCCAGACTCGTCGAACTCGCCGACCTCGGACTGCTCGAAGGCGACTGGTGATAACAACCGGGTAGTGCCGATCCCGGTCGAGCAAATCCGGCATCATGCGCAGGTGCCGACATGCCGCTTCGGCTGGTTCTTCATGCTCGGCGAGGATCTCGCGGCTTTCGGTCGCGAGGTCGAAGGGCGTTGTATCGACGTGACGTGGTCGACGACGAACCGAGGGGTGGCCTTCCATCGCGACATCACCGAGGCAGCCGCCGCGAGCCGACTCGTTCGGATTGTCACGAACGAGGTCGGCCCGCCGATCTGGCTGTGGCCCCCGGCGCTGTACGACGACATAACGCTGCGAGCTGGATCAATGGCCTACAAGTACGACGGCAACGAATACAGCGACGAGGCGATCCAGTCGCTCGACAGCTTGGCCGCTGGTGTACGGAACGCACTGGCGGCGACGACCACCCCGCATGTCGTAGACGGTTCCGGCAAGCGCCGACACAACTACCGGATCGGTGTCGAGGCCGAGCAATGGTTCCGCTCGACGAAAAGGGCTTGCCTCAAGGCCGAGTCGACATACGAGACGTTTGGCCTGCCTGACGGGCCGGACCGGCCCGATCTCAGGCCTACCAGCACGTAGCGACGGCATCCTGTACGTGCCGTTTCCGAAGGCGATCGGTTGGCACGCCGGGGATGCGGCTGTACCCGTGACTTGGCGCAACCCATCCGGTGCGTGGCTGGTCAAAGATCGGTCTGCCTAGCGCAATTGAAAGATCAACGGATGAAACGATCTGCCTCGCTCGCCTTGTTCCTGGCTTTGGTCTCCGTCGTGAGCGCGTGTGGCGCCGGGCGATCGTCGACCGCGGCGGTCGGGTCGTCGGCGACCTCGACCACCGTGAACCTGGCCTCGTCGTCCGCGAGCGCGTCGGCCACGACTGCCCCCGACACTTCGGTCACCGACCGACCGCCGCACTTCGATACACCCGAGGCGGCCATGACCTACCTCGCCACGGCGTGGAATCGCAACGATCTCGTGTCGCTTAGTCACGTCACAAACCCGGACGCCCGAGAGCAGCTCGACCAGATGCATGCCGAGGCCACCAATCTTCGTCTCGACCACTGCGACGCGAACCCGGCGGGCGACTACACCTGTCACTTTCAGCACGACTATCCCGCTGGTTATTCAGTGCCGGCCGACGCCCGAGGCGAAGCGGTGTTCCTGGTCGGCCCGGCCGACACGCCCGGCTGGTACATGACCGTCTTTCAGGGCTGCGGCTGACCTCGATTTCGACGACCGGAACGTGCCCATTCCGAGCTAGCCGAAAAACCGTCACCAGAGCAGCCACCACAAGCGCGGCCACCAAGAGAATAGGCGGAGCCGACCCACCAAAAGAATGGGCGGAGCCAAGAAGCTCCACCGAACAACCCGCTCAGCGCCGGTGCTGGACAATGACGCGGTCGGGCAGGTGTGACGTTTGTCGGTGCCGAACCGAGTCGTGTGCGCAACACGATGCTGACTGGACTGGCGGTCTGCGTGGTGTCGACCGCGTGTGGTGGTGGCTCGAGCGCACCCTCCGCGTCGAGTTCGTTCAGCAGCTCTGTCGGGGCTGGCTCGGTCGCGATCCGCGAGGTGACCGTTCCCAAAGATTCCGTGCTGCTGGTGACCGTGATGCCCAACCCGGGTCAGACGGCTCGTGTGCACGTCTTCGTTGACGCCGAGTATGGAGCGGCGTTGGGGTCCGTGTTCAGCACCGACGCCTCCGCCGTGTTGAGCGACGCCAGTTCTGCGAGCGAGACATTGACCGACGTCACCGACTCCTCAGCTCTCGCGGCGGTGCATGGGGTGGAGGTCGACGAGGGCGATAGCTACACGAGCTGTGACGCGAACCAGACACTTTCGCCGGCGCGAGCGCTCGTGCCGGCACCGGCCGGTGCCAAAGCGCAGATTGTCGTGGAGATACTCGGCGACGGCTCGACGAGCGCGGGAGGCTCGTTCCAAATGACCGTCGACTCGCAGCCGTTCAACCCCGGCGCGCACACGCTCGCCGACTACTCCAAAGCGCTGACAGCTGCGCCGTTCGCGACGGACTTTGTCGGCTCGCACAAGTTCTGCAACATCGGGTCGTCCATCAACTGATAGCCGCCCCCTGACGACCCCAACGTGCCGATCCCGCCGCGCCGGGTTCGCCGATGCAGACCTGTAACGCAAGTCGACGGAGGTGGCCCGGTCTGCCGCGTTACCGTTGTGTTCATTGAAGAAGGGGTGCGGAATGAGTATCACCTGGAAGTCAGGGCCGATAGTGGCGTGGACGGAGTCGGACGGCCCGGGGCGAGTGCCTCCGGTAGCGCCTCGGCGCTTGATGTTTGCCTCCGCTGTCGCGCTGGGAGTCGCGTTCTTCGGGGTCATCACGGCCAATACCGTGTGTCCCGATCACGCGTTGTGGATCGATGCGCTGGCCACGTTCACCGTGGTCTTGACCGTGACAGCGGTAGTGGCGACGCTCAAGGCCTCGGCGGCGGCGTCGATCATCACCCTGGCGGCGTGCTGTGGGGGGCTGAGTATCGCGGCCGTCGATGGCGTGCACGAGATCACGCGTAGTCGCGTCATCGCGATCGCGTTCGCCGTCGCGGGCCTGTTGAGCGCCTTCTCGGCGATGACGGCGATGCGGTTGCGCCGCTGGGAGTCGGTTGTCGTGGCTGATGCGCTGCGTCCGCTGCCGGCGGAGCTGTCCGCACCGGCGACCGACGGATCATCGCCAACGACAGCGCCCGTTTCTGTTGGTGCCGACGAGGTGCGCGTTCTCGATCATTCTTGACACCGGCGCAGAGCGACACGTTACGGCGTCACATCCGGCGGCCCTTGTGGTGGCTCGGCTTCACGTTCGCGATCACTTCGGTGATCGTGTATTTCGAGATCGCCGGCGCGGACGCTGACCAGACGGCGCGGCGACACTGGCCGCGCGTCACGGCGACCGCCGCCAAGGATCTTCAGCCCGGTAGCCACAAGCTTGTGCTCGCCTACCGCCATCCCGTGACCGACGAAGCCGTCACCGCCACGGTGGTGGTGGTGAACAACAGCCTCCTGCCCGCGCCGGGAGGATCGATGGTGATCGCCGCTGACCCAGAGAATCCTGATCACA
This sequence comes from Acidimicrobiaceae bacterium, assembly GCA_041166745.1. GTDB lineage: Bacteria > Actinomycetota > Acidimicrobiia > Acidimicrobiales > JACDCH01 > DASUCS01. The sequence goes on along the minus strand of JBEEGH010000024.1, from coordinate 4,942 downwards.
TCGTGGTACCCGGCGACGGCGATGAGATTCCGTCGGTACTGATCGGGACCTTCATCATCGGCGGTGTGGTCGCCGCCGCGGCCATCGCCCGGTGGTGGTCGGTGCGAAAGATAGAACACCTCGTGTCGAGCCCCCATCCTTCGTTCGCGATGGTGGGGGCGTTGAGCACATCGGGAATCCTGCGCCGCCGAGTGGCGCTCGCCCTCTACCCCGTCGACGCCCACGCGGGTCGAGCTCCGGTCTGCACCGTTCCGGTTCTCACCACGGGCGGCCTGCCCATCGACGGACCGTGCTTTCCCGTCGAAGTGCGGGGACGTCCAGTACCGGGCGGAGCCGTAGTCGCTCGCAGCGATGACGTTGTCCTGTGGCCGCTACGACGTCCGGCGACGCGCGGGTCGCTTCCCCGGCCGACTGTCGTCGCCGACGCTCCGCCAAGGCTGTCGTCGACTGACCGACCGGCCGTGGTTCGCGCACCCTCGTTGTGGCGAGTACTCAACCGACCGCGGGGGTTCATGCTGATCCCCGCCGCGATCGCGATCGTGGCGGTGCCCGCAGTGGTGTGGTCGCATCAGCGCGAGGCCGCGGCGATCTATGACCATGGCCTGGCCGTGCGTGCCCGGGTGGTCGCCAAGATCGACAGTTCGCATGTCAGCGTGGCCTACCGGCGAGCGGAGTCCGATGTCGACACGTTGGCGGTGGCGCCGGCGCGAGCGCGCCATCGCGCTATTGGCCGTCTGTATCCGGCGCATGTCGACGCCAGCGATTCAGGACGCATCCGACTTGACGCCGACCGCTACAACGCAACCGAACCGCTCGCGTGGGTCGCGGTGTTCGTCCTGGTGGTATTGCTGGCGGTCGCGCCGCTCATCCGTTGGCAGCGAGCGGCCCGCTCGCTCGAGAAATCGGGGTCCTGGTGCTGGGGTCGGCTCACGGTCGCGAAACATCACGGCACCGTCAGCGCCGCCGCTGGGACGGGGTGGGCTGTTGCCGCTCGCGTCGATATGAGCGCGTCACCGCTGACGACCGCAGTATGGGTTGCGGGCAGCTTTGACCCTGGAGCACCTGTTCTCTTTGCCGGACCAGTCGCGGCGGTCGGGCCGCCCTCGATCTTCACCACTCCACGTCGCTGTCAACGCGGCTGGGTGCGTCGGTGACTCGACCGATTACGGATGCAATGGAGCGACCAGGCCGCTACCCGCCGTGATGACGGTCAATGCACCCTTCTACGTGTCGATGATGCGGGTCTGGGCTACTCGAGCGCGGACCGACCTGAACGCGCCGATCTCGCGCCGCTGATGCGTGGCCGGTTCCGCGTGTCAGCGCAGTTGAAACGCGTCGCGTAGTCGTCGCTCCAAGGCGGAACCAATGTGCCTTCCACCCCGCGGGTGAGCCGATAAGCGGCGCGGGTAGGTGCCGTTCCAGTACGACGGTCAACCTTCGTTTGCGACGAACTGATACTTCCACTCGTGTGGAGGTCCATCGTCGACGAGGACGTACAGACCGTCCTCCTCTTCAAGTTCGAGCGGAGGCGGATAGCGAACGAGTCGGCTGTAGTCGCGCCCGCCGACACACGGAATCAGCATCCGCTCGCCGGGCTCCACGTTGGCCAGTTTGGCCGCGGCGAACACCATCCGAAACCACGACGGACCACTACGAGATCACGTCTCTGAGATCGGATACTCGGCTGCCTGGACGATCTCACTGATCGAATAACACCGCACTAGAAGTGAGCGATCTGGTGCGAGCGCATCCGGCAAGATGGCGGAAGTGGGGAGATGCGCCGCGTTGGTTCAGATGGTGGGCGCGGTCGCGATCTTGGTCGCGTGCACGAATGACCGGGAGGCGGCGCCCTCGGCGCTGTACTCCTCGAACGTTCCAGTCGCCGAGTTCGCGTCGAGCAATGAGTACACCGTGCGACCAGGCGACGCCGTCGCCTGCGGATACGGAAATGTAAGCGTGGCTGCAAAGGCTCTGGCCGACCTGAACCCCGGACAGCATCGCCTTGCCTTGGTCGTCACGCACAGAGGTTCTTCTGTCTGCCAGCTCTCAGGCTTTCCGCAGGTTGAGCTGGTCGGGCCCGTGCACCCGCCGGAGTCGTACGAAGTGATCTACCAACTGCCGGCAACATCGGAACCGCCCGGTTCTGTCGTGCTTCGAGACGCCGATACCGCACACGCGGTTGTCACTTACCTCGAGCCGAGCGAGGAGAACACCGACCTCGCGGACCCCTACGTCCCGGATTACATCCGCGTTGCCGTCTCTTCAGAGGCGCTCCCGTTCGGCCTGACGTGGACGTTTGGCCCCGTGCGTTGGATGGACGGTTCGACGCACCCAGGCAACTACGTTGGTCCCTTCCTGCCGGGCGACGGCTAGCGCGGAAAGTGCCGTTAGCGCGCCCGTCGCCGGGCAGCCGCCTGGTGCAGCCGCTCCGTTCTTCCCCACTCGATCCAGACACCACGCCGAACGAAGCCAGCGACCCACGCCAGCCCGATGGTGACGTGCCCGGGTCTTGTCCTCGACTTCGATCGCGAACGGCACCAGGGCTCGGAAGTACTGGTACGGGCGAAGGATGCGGAACGTATAGCGGGCCGATCGCAGCCTCAGCCCCTGGTTCTCGGCCCATCGCTGCAAGATGGGGCGGCGGATGCGGATGGCTACGAGTTCCCGCAGCACGACAAACGCAGCCAGGGCGGCCCACGCCGCGACGCCGAGAAGGAACCCCACTGCGGTCGGTCTAGCCGACGTAGGTTCGCACTCGGAACGTGCCGTTTCAGTGCACGAACGTTTCGGGCCATTAGCCGTCGGCGCTCGCCTTGTTGCACCTGACCAAGGCATGCGATCCACAACCGGTAATCGTCGAGCAGACTTGGTGCTGTATGCCGGAGTTTGAGTTCGTCTGTCGTGCGTGTAATGCGAAGCTGTCGCAGCCGATACCTGCGACGTGTCCCTCGTGTGGAGCGGTGCTGACGCTGACGGCCTTACATCAAACGGGCCACCCCACGGCTCTGAACGTCGAGAACCCAACACCGGGTTCGAACAAACTCGAGGTGTCCGCGCTGAAGTGCCCTGAGTGCGAGACGCCGATTCACGACGCGGCTGGCGTGATCTGCACGAAGTGCGGGTTCAACTTCGTGCAGTGGGCGGATGGAATGGCGACAGCCGCCGGCGCGCAGAGCACCAATCGGGTGACGATCAAACCGCCTCACGATCTCGACCCGGCGACGCAAGCGATGTTCCACGAAGCGGAGATGGTCATGTCATCGCCATGCTCCGAGTGCAGTGCGCAGAACTGGGAGCTTCACGACGTCACTGTGACATCTGGTCCAGGGCAGTCGCGGAAGCCTCCGCGGCTCCTTCGGTTCCTCGCGTCACCGGCAGCATCACGGCCATCGTCGGTGCACGTGATCTGCACGAAGTGCGGTCATGACGTTCACCTCGAGGCAACGCCGCAGATCTGACTAAGTCAGCGAAAGAGCGAACGCCATCCGCGACCCGCGTCCTGAGCGCTGCCGATCCGAACATCCGGAACGTGCCGTTACAGCAACGTCGGACCACCCGCGTTCACTCGTGGATACCACACGCCTCGCCAAGCGGGATTGCCTAGGTGTGCGAGATGAAGGGAGCTGACATCGACGTCCATCTCGGCTCTCGTCAGAGGTGGCAATACCGCGCCCGGCATCACGCCTGACAGCACATCGGACAGCATCCTCAGGCAGTCCGCCTCGTCGAATCCGGTGACGCCGACGCCCATCCAGAGCAGGTTGTGAATCGGGTGACCTCCGTCCAGCGAGATATCCGGCCGCGCTTGTCTAGGGGTCACGTACGCGCTCACATCGAACTCGAACCAGTAGCGAACGAGATCGGCACGGTCGGCGTCCATCGCATCAGCGTTGCACCGGGGACCGCCCTGTACGTGCCGTTTCCGCTTGCTGCCATCATGGGTTTGTGAGCCGTAGGTGGCCGGGCATCGCTGGGGTAACCGTCGCGATCTGCGTGTTGGGCGCGGTGTATCTCTTGTTCACTGCGTGGGCCCTCGGCGGCGACGACGACACAGTGACCGGGCGAGTGGCATCAGTCGAAGCTGCTGGGAGCCTGACGCGCGTGTGCGTTGCCGATGCGACCCGAACCCTGTGCGGCGAGATAAGTCCTCAAAAGTTGCAGTCGTCGACCAGCACACTGACGACCGGGGACTGCGTGCGCATAACGATCGCACGCGGTGCAGCCCTCAGCATCAGCCGTACCGCTTGCCCGTCGTGACCATCCGGTACGTGCCGATCTCGAGCGAGCACATCCGGCATGATGCCCCAGTGACGAGGTCGTCCTCTGCTGACACGATTGTCCTCGTCTCACCGCGTCGGAAGTGGATCAAGATCGTCACCGGATGTGCCGCGTTCACGGGGGTCGGAGTCCTCGCCGTGGCGCGGGGTGACACCGTCGGGTGGGTCGTCATCGCAATCTTTGGTCCCGCGATGGCATTTGGATCAGCCCTGGTGATTCGCCCGTCCCGTCTCACTGTCGACGATCGCGGACTCACCAGCAGCCAGTTCTGGCGTAGCGACCGTTTCGAGTTCTGCGACTGCAGTGACTTCACCTCATGGAGCAACCCGACGGCGCGGACACCGGGCCTCGTCGTATTCGACTGGAGCGGCCTAGGGACCAAGCGGCTTGGCGGTTGGAACAAGCGCATGTCGGGCCGCAACGCGTCCCTACCCGACACGTATGGAATGACGGCGGAGTCGCTCGCGATGATGCTGAACGAGCGCCGAGACACAACCAGTCATCCGTCGGGGTAGGGCTGACTGCCACACCCGGAAAGTGCCGTTCCAGCGCACTCAGCCCCGGATAGCGGCAACGACGGTCGCCCCGAGTGCGAATAGGCCCATTCCTGCACACACGTACATCGCGACAGTTGCCTGCCAGCGCGACTTTGCCGTGGCTTCAT
>JBEEGH010000023.1:0-117621 GCA_041166745.1 Acidimicrobiaceae bacterium | reverse complement strand
CGCGTGCGAGCTCTTCGTCCTCCAGCTCGGGATGCAGTGCAACTCGCATCTTGCGTCCACCGGAGTAGACGTCGACCGTGCCGTCGTCGTTTCGACCGAGCAACGTGCCGTACGCAGACGGGGGCCGCGTGAGCTTGTCGACTTCCTCGCGCAGCGCGGCGATGTGCTCGCGCGCTTCTCGCAGCGTGTACGTCAGCTTCTCGTTCTGTGAAACCGCTTGCGCCAGCTGGCCCTTCGTCTCGAGGAGACGCTCCTCGAGCGTCCGAACCCGCTTGGGCGCATCTTGCAAACGACGCCGTAGCGAAATGACTTCCTCCTCGAGCGCCTTCGACTGCTCGCGGAGCTGTGCCATCTCGGTCTCGTAGGCGCCGAGTCGCCGCTCGTACTCGGGCTCGTTGACGGGGACCACCTCCTGCACATTGGGGGCCGCGGGGACGATACATCGTGGGTATCGGAAACTGCGCGCTCCCCGCATCCTGTGCCGGAAGTTCCACCGGTCGATTCCGGGTTTATTGGGAGCGTCGGGTTAGAGTGACGGGGAGGTCCGGCAGTAGTGTCACCCGCCGGCCAAAGGTTCCAACACAGCGGCGCAGTTTCCGAGAGAGGAAGCCACAGCATCATGAAGGTCTGGATCGACCAGGATCTCTGTACTGGCGATGGCCTCTGCGAAGAGATCGCGCCCGACGTGTTCACCCTTCTCGACGACGGCCTCGCTTACGTGAAGGAAGGCGACAAGATCTACGCCACCGCCAAGGGCAACGCCCAAGGTGCCGAAGGTCTCGCCGTGGTCCCCGCTGGCCAAGAAGAAGCCGTGATCGAATCCGCCGAGGAATGCCCCGGCGAATGCATCTTCATCGAAGTCGACTAGCAAACCTTCAGCGAGATGCACACCTGATTCACGGGGATCGCGAACTTCGCGTTCTCTGATCCCTGGATGACGCGTCCGAGGTCCAGTTCCGTGATGCCGATCACCTCGCCGAGCGCGTTCACAATCGGCCCGCCGCTGTTTCCGGGGCTGGTCGGCGCGGCGAACTGGATCAGGTGGATCCCGTTGAGCTCCCGCAGGGCGGACACCGTCCCCGTCGACACGCTGCCGCCGAAACCGAGCGGCGATCCGATCACGACGATCGTCTCACCCGGCAGCGGTGTCTCGTTGCTCTGCTTGAGGGCGGGTATGTCGGCCGCGACCGCTACCAGCGCCAAATCGACGTCTGGCAGCGCCTGTTCGATCGTGCCGTCGAGCGTGCGCCCCGCGTCCTGGAACACGCTCACTCCGGTGATCCCGCTCTCCCAGGCATCTGCGATCACGTGGTAGTTCGTGACGAACCTTGCCGTGACGTGATCGCTCGAGACGACCCAGGCGGATCCGAGCGATCCACCGGGGGTCTCGACGGTGTAGACGGATGGCTGCACCCGCGACGAGATCGCAGTCGGATCCGCGAGGGCTTGCGCCTCGAGCTGCGAGTGCACGGACTGCTGATCGTCCTGCACCCCCTTCACGCTGCCCTCGAGCGTGGAGATCCGGGCCTCGGCCTCGGCGCGCGCCGAGCGCTCGTCCTTGAGCTTGCTGTCGAGGCTCGTGACCTTGGCCACGACGAACAACGACGCGAGCAGCGAAATGATCAGCAGCGCGATTCCGATCGCCAGCAGCGTCTGCGTGCGGTCAGCCGGTGCGGTGGGGCGCGGTGGATCGAGCGTGGGGCGGGGCTGCGGTGGTGCGTCTGTGATCAGCGTCGGCGAGCTGGAGGTGACGGAGGGCGTAGGCGACGGTCTCCGCTCGGGACCGCACAACGTGCACACGCCCATGACAAGCGGTTGCCCGCACCGTGGACACCGCTCGGCGCGCGTGAACGACGGCGAATCCGTCACTGAATGCACGGCCCGGTGCTGACGGCCTCGGAGCCTGCGCTCTCCAGCACTGGCCGGACCTCATCGAGCGCGAGCGCGTACGCCACGTTCGGTTGGTCGGGAGCGATCGCGAACGCGACGCCCTCCACGTTTCCGTTGGGGTCCACGAGTGCACCTCCTGAGTCACCTGGAGCGAGGTCGCTACTCAGGACATAGATGTGGCGTGTCGTGCGGCCCTGATCGTAGATGTCGAAGCCTCGTGCCTTCGTGTCGTCTCCCACCTTGAATGGGCTGAGCGTGAGCGGACCGCCGAACGGATGCCCGAAAACGGCACCGACGCCGCCGATGCTGAACGAGCCGTCGCCCAGTGGAAGTGCAGGTCGAGCGATGTCGGGCACGCGGAGAATGGCAATGTCGCGGTCTGGATCGAAGGCAACGACGGTGGCGTCGAGCTCCTTGCCGTCGGGATGACGGAACACCGTCGGATGTTTGCTGCCCGCCACGACGTGGGCGTTCGTGACGATGAGTCCGTCGCCGATGACCGCTCCGCTTCCATCTTGAATGCGTGAGCACGCGGGCGCCTCGACCTTGACCGTCGAGCGCGCCACTTGGTTGGCCAGATCCGCGCTCAATCCGCTCTCTGCCGGCGGCGGACCCAACGCCGGTGCGGGACCAAATCCTTCGAAGACGCGCGGGCCGAGCACGCGTCGCAACGCCTGCGTCGTGTCGGGTGCCTCGGGAAAGTGATCGTGGATGAAACTGGCGATCTTCGAGTCGCGCGTCTGCTCTGCCGGCCAAGACGGGGTTTGCGAGAGCGTCGGGAGCAGGAACCAGAACGCGACGAGCACGCCGATGGCGCCAGCAGCGCTCCCTCCGATGCGGTCGGCCTTGACGATCGGCTGGCTGCGGATCACGGTGCGCAATCGGGCACCGACGACCAGCCCGACAACCTGTCCGATGATCGCGCCCGAGAACAGGATCACCATGCCGAGCAACAGGAGGCGCTGCGGGTCTTCCTCCGAATTGCCCAGCACGGGCAGGAGACGTGTCGCGATGTACACACCGAGACCCAGGCCGATCCACGACGCCGCTCTGGCGACGAAACCGAGACGCCAGCCACCCACACCCGCGGCGACGGCCAACGCGATCACGATCAGGTCGAGGGTGTCCACTCCCGCTCGTTCTTACCCGGCGAGTAAGCGCGCAGCCGTGAGGAAGCCCGTGTGCGCCACCATCCGGTGATCGGGTCGGACGGATTGACCCTCGATGTGCCATGAACGATGCAGCACCTCGATCGTCTCCGACATGGTGAACCGGCTGCCTTCGAGCGTCTCCCTCAGGTGTGCGGCCTGCACGATCGTCGGTGTGTAGGAGAGGAAGATCCCCCCGGAGCGCAACGCGCGCTCGGCGTGCTTGACGACCTGCCAGGGCTCCGGCAAGTCGAGCACGACGCGATCGAGATTCGTCTCCTCGATGCCGTCGTAGCAGTTGCGGAGCTCGACTCGATAGCGCGCCGCGTAGTCGTCACCCAAGAAGCTGCCGACGTTCGCGATCGCGCGCTCCGCGAACTCCTCGCGCAACTCGTAGCCGACGACGTCGGCGCCGGAACGCAACATCGCCATCGACAGCGCACCAGAGCCGACTCCGGACTCGAGCACACGCACCCCGGCGTGGATGTCGGCGAGCAAGAGCATCGGCCCGAGATCCTTCGGATAGATGACCTGAGCTCCTCTCGGCATCTTCAGCACGAAGTCCGAGAGCGTCGGCCGGAAGGCGGTGAAGCGCGAGCCCCGCGACGATCGAAAGACGGATCCCTCGGCGGCGCCGATGAGCTCCGCATGCGCGAGCACGCCGGTGTGCGAGTGGAACTCCCCGCCCTCCGTGAGGGTGATGAGGTAGCGCCGCTCCTTGGCGTCGATGAGCAGCACCTTGTCTCCGGCTGCGAACATCAACGACGCTCCCGCAGCACGACCGGCTCGTGCCCGCTCGAGCGATCGACGAGCTTGCAGAACGCGCACACCTCGCCCGTGGTCGGAGCTCCACACTTGACGCAGGACAAGAGATCGTCCTGCTCCGCCTCGGCCTCGGGGAGAAATCGTTCGGAGGCTCGTTTGAGAAAGCCAAAGTAGAAGTCGTGCTTGGACCCCGGCGATTGGGTCTCGATTGCGTTGAGCGCTTCCTTGTAGCCGAGGTGCTTGTTGCCTGCGGCCATCGGGCACTCCTCGACGATGTAGTCGATGCCGGTGAGCACGCAGTACGCCGCCATCTCTCGCTCGCCGAGCCGCACGAGCGGCTTCACCTTGCGAGGAAACCCGTTCCGGGCGGGCAGCACCGGTAGTTGGCGACCGAGATAGTCGGTCTGCCAGCGCAAAACGTTGCCGAAGAGCACGGCCGCCTCGTCGTCGAGGTTGTGACCCGTGGCCACGACGTCGTAGCCGTGTTCGCGCGCGGCCTCATCGAACAGATGGCGCTTCGACAACCCGCAAGCGCTGCACGGCACTCGATTGGTTGCTTTCGATGCGGTCGGCACGTCGAATCCGTAGTCGTCGCGCAAACTGGACTCGTGCAGCTTCCACCCGCGTTCCTCGGCAAACGCTCGCGCGAACTGGGTGGACTCGTTGGAATAGTCCCCGATGCCGAGTGCGATCACGAAGCCGTCGGCGTCGTACCCCAACTCGCGCAGGATGTGCCAGCACGCGAGCGAATCCTTGCCGCCGCTGACGGCGACGAGCACGCGCTCGCCGGGGTGCAGCATGTCGAAGTCGTGGATGGCCTTGGCGACTTGGTCACGGCACATGCGCAAGAAGTGGTCGCGGCAGTAGTTCGCGTTCTGGCGGCGCACGTCGATCACTGCCGGGCCGCGACACACGCGGCATTTCATGCGAGCCCGCCAGAGATCACTGGACGGATCTCGATCGTCTGCGCATCGTCGAGCATTGCGTCACCGGGCACCAGTTCGTCGCCTTGGATCACCAATACCGATTCCCGGTTGAGGTCGAGACGGTTGAGTAGCGCGATCACGCTGATTGGTCCCGCGATCTCGAGCTCGCGGCGCGGGTTGCGCAGGACGACCTTCACGGCCGGACAGCCTAAAGCTCGGACTCTGGCACACCCAGGTCGGTGATCACCACGGTCTCACCGGGCTTCAACTCGAAACGCTCCACGACGGGCTTCGGCTTCATGACCTTGTGCACGGTCTGCGCAGTGAAGATGACCGCCCAGATGGTGAGCCAGCGGCGATTGCCGCCGATCACCCCTTGACGCAAGCCGCGCCCGCGCAGGGCCCCGATCAAGCGACCGATCAAAGACGACGGACCTCGACCACCGTCGATCGCTTCTTGCCACGGCGACGGCCGAGGAAATAGACGACGCCGACCACCGCGACTGCCGCCACCGCGCCCACCACGAGCGCGTACGACTTCGCCGAATCGCCCGCCGATGAAACCTCACCCTGCAGCTCGCGAAACTTCGTCTCGAGATCTCTTCTCGTGATCTCCTTCGGAAGAGCATTCATCGCGGACTCCTCTTCGGCTTGATTCGGTTGACCGCAATCGCAATCAACGCGGTCAGTAACACAAGGGCGGCCAGGTATGGGACCCAGTTCAGGTTGCCATCGAGGTGCCCATCGCTGTGCGTCTGTAGTCCCCGCAATCCCGCGAGCGTGAGCAGGATGATGCCGATCCCGCCGAGCAATGCGGCGGCGACACCGAACGCGACGAACCGGCCGAGGCCCTTGAGCGGCTCGACGGTCTCCTGCTTGGCGTAGGAGACCAACATCTCCCACAGCTCGGTCAGGACCTGGGGAATCGACTTCTCCTCTTCGGGCACCGGTCTCCTCGCTATCCCATCTGCAGTCGTGCGGCAAGGTAGTCGCTCTCTTCGTCGAGCAAAATCCCGAGCAGTCGCAGTCGTTCCTCCGAACCGTCGGCCTGGAGCAGTCGCTGTTGGTCCGCCGGGCCGATGGGGGCCACCGCGGCGACCTGGAACGACCCCAGCGCCGGATCGTCGCTCAGTTCGATGGTGGCATCGACCGCAGGCTCGGCCAGCTCGGCTCTCAGCGCGAGCACGCGTCGCAGCCGGCCGACCACCGCCGTGTAGGCGTCGCGGGTGTCGACGCCGGGCTCGGTATCGTCCCAGTCTTCGACGTCCGCACGCGGATAGGGGTCGTCCGCCAGCCACTCGCGCACTCGTATGCGACGCGTGCCGACGGTTCCGACGACCCAGCGGCCGTCGTCGAGCTCCGTCGCCTCGAGGATCCGGGCCACGGTCCCGACCGACGTGCGCACATCGTCACCACCGACCTCACTGCCTCGTTCGATGAGCACGACGCCGAACTCGTTGTCGCCGTCGAGGCAGTGACGTACGAGCACGCGGTACCGAGGCTCGAAGATGTGCAACGGCAGGAAGATGCTGGGGAACAGCACCGACCCCAGCGGAAACATCGGCATCTCACTCACGGCTTCACGACTTCACGTCTTCGGGCCGAGCTTGGCGACGTCCACGGTCTCGGGATACTGCACGAGGATCGCCGCCAGCTCGTCCTCGAGGTCGACGTCGGCCGTGGTGATCTTGCGCGGGGCGGGCACGTTCATGAGGAACGTGAAGCTGATCTGTGAGCCCTGCGTGGTCTGCAGATACCCGGCGAGCGCGGTGGCCTGATCGAGTGTGCCGGTCTTCGCCCGCATCCGGCCGGAGAGCGGAGTGCCGACGAACCGCTTGTCGAGCGTGCCCGTCTGGCCGGCGATCGGTAGTCCCGCGGCCAGCGGGGAACCGGGGCCCTGTTGATCCAGCAACGCCTGCACGGCCGCACAGGTCTCTCGGTTCTCGGTGGCGAGCCCCGAGCCGTCGAACTGCGTCGTGCCGTCTAGTGGCAACCTCGCGGCTCGCAGCACCTGATTGATGTCGGCGACGCCCGCCGCCGTCGAGCCGGTGGTGCCATCGCGGACGCCGAGCTCCTTGGTCAACAACTCCGCCGTTCCGTTGTCGCTCTCGGTGAGCATTGCACTGACGATCTGACTGATCGGTTGCGACTCCAGTTGCGCGACCTCGGATGCGCCGTCGGGAGCCCGGCCCGAGGCGGGCGGACCGTCGACCGTCACTCCTTTCGCGACCAGCAGCTGCGTCAGCTGATCGGCGGCGTGCACCGCCGCATCGTCGGCCACTCTGGGCTTCGGTGTCGTCACGTCGGGGGTGGGAGGGAACTCGACGAAAGCGTCGTTGACCGTCAGCGCGCTGAGAGGACCGATCTCTGCGGACAGTGCGAACCGTGCCGGCCATTGCGGCAGGAAGCGCTGTGTGTCGTAACGCGTGTCGTCGCCGATCACGCTCCCGGTGATGTGCCTGATGCCGTCGGCGACGATGCGGTCAGCCAACACCGCCAAGTCCGTGTGCGTCACTGGCTGATGCTTGAAGTGCTGGACGTACGGGTCGGTCATGAGCAACGGATCGCCACCGCCCACCATCCAGAGGTTGCCCGCCAACTGACCATCCTGCTGTTCGGTGTTCGACATCGCCCTCGTGGTGAGAACGGCGTCGGGGCCGAGAACGGACAGCACGGCTCGAGCGGTCATCAATTTCTCGATGGAGGCCGGGATCAACGGATCCGTTGGATGCTCGCTGAACACGACGCGGCCACCGACGGCGACGGTCAGACATCTCGAGTCGGGCGCACGCGCGAGCAGATCGACGAGATGAGAGACGAGGCGGTTGTCCGCGACCGGCGCGGCTATCACCTCGGGCACGCGTCGCGCCGAGAGCACGGGCGTGATCGGCGACGGGCTGTCGTGGGCCGCCTCCGCCGCGGGCGCTTTCTCCGCCTGCGCGATCACCGAGATGCCGGAGAGGCACGCGACGACGAGCACCAGCGGCGCGACGTACCACTGCAGCCGCCGATGAGGGGAAGAGTTCAGAGGTCGCGCAGGCGGGTACTCATCCCGTTCGTTCGGCATGCGCTCCCTCTGAACCGAGCCGGCGCTGTACGCCGGCTCGTACTGTGCCGATGGAGAGGATTCGCCTGCGGCTCATCCTCTCAGGCGAGACCTCGCCGTTGGCGGTGTCGGGCGTACTCCCACAGATGTGAGAGTGCGGTGACGGCCCGGTTGGCCGAGACGTAGCAGAGCTTCCCGCTCTCGCGGCAGCCGACGACCGCGGGGTTCGAAGGGTCGGCCATCGACAGCTCGGTGGCGGTGAGGATCGGCTTGCCGACGTCGGCGGAGATCGACGCGGCCACCTCGGTGAACCGGCGGTCCTGGCGCTCGTGGTAGCCGACGATGCGTTCGAGACCGTGGTCGGGGTAGAAGGGCCCGGTCTTCTCCATGCGGCCCTGGTTTCCCTGGATGCCCATTCCGAGGAAGATCACGCTGTCGACCGCCGGATGACGGGCGGCGATCTCGAGAACGGTGGGGATCGTGTCCTTGGTCTCTCCTCCGGCCAGGTCAATCGGGTTGTTGCGACTCCACCGCGGCGGCAGATGCTCGTCGAGCGCATCGCGCAGATCGTCTGGCAGCGGCATCAACTGCAAACCACGCGTGCGGCTGATCGCGTCGGCGGTCACGACGCCCCAGCCGCCGGCCGTCGACACCACGCACACGTTCGGCCCTTTCGGGAGGGGTTGCGTCGCGAACGTGGCGGCCGCCTCGTACGCCTCCTCGATGGTCGGCGCCCGCACGACGCCCGCTTGGCGGCAGGCGCCGTCGAAGACGCGGTCGTCGGTCGCCAGGCTGCCGGTGTGGCTGGCGGCGGCGCGAGCACCAACGTCGGACGAGCCTCCCTTCACGACGACGAGCGGCATGCGTTCGGCAACGGCGCGCACGCGCTCGAAGAAGTCGCGCCCATCGATCACGCCTTCGACATACGCGAGCCCGACATCGGTCTCGTCGTCATCGGCGTAGAAGTCGAGGTAGTCCGGCACCGTCACCATCGCGGCGTTGCCCGCGCTGACCGCACGGCTCACGCCGACCCCGTAGTGCCGGGCGTAGTTGTTGAAGCTGGACACGAAGTTCCCCGACTGGCTGGCGATCCCGATGCGACCGCGAGGCGGGAACGGGGCGACGATCTGCGCGCACATGCTCGACGGCGTGGAGATCACACCTTGGCCATTCGGCCCCGCGAGCAGGATGCCGAGCTCATCGGCGACGCGCACGAGCTCGTTCTGGGCCTCGATTCCCTCGGCGCCCGCTTCGCCGTAGCCCGCACTGGTGATGAACGCGGCTTGCACGCCCTTGGCCGCGCACTTCCGCAACAGCGCGAGGTTCGCGCCGGCCGGGGTGCACACGAACACCATGTCGGCCTCGCCGGCGGGCAGGTCGTCGATGTCGGCGACCGTGTCGATACCGAGCACCGGCGTGCCCTCGAGGTTCGTGGCGAACACCTTGCCCGCGTATCCCGCGGCGAGCAGGTTGTGCAGCGCGACGAATCCGAACTTGCCGGGATGGGTCGACGCGCCGGCGACGATGATGCCCTTCGGATCGAACAGCGCGCGGAACTGTTCCTGTTTCATGAGCGCAGCTCGACCAGTGCATCGACGGCCACCGGCGCGCCGTCGACGACGATCAGCGGATTCACATCGGCACTCACGAGGTCTGGGTGCGCGACGGCGGCATCGGACAGTCCGACCAGGACGTCGACGAGCCGATCACGGTCCACCGCCGGCTCGCCTCGAAATGGTCCGAGCAGGCGTTGCGTCGCGAGGTCTTCGACCATGTCGTCGGCGTCGACGCGGGTGATGGGTACGAGGCGGAAGGTCACGTCGGCCACCGCCTCGGCCAGCACTCCCCCGACACCGAGCATCACGGTCATGCCGAACTGAGGATCGTCGTTCAGCCCGGCGATGAACTCGCGATTGCCTTTCACCATCGGCGCGATCAGCACCGCGACGTCTCCATCGTCGGGCGTCGCCGCCGCGAGGAGGTCGGTAGTGGCGGCGCGAACCGACTCCGCGTCGCCGAGATTCAGCCGCACCAGACCGCGCTCGGTCTTGTGCGCGATCGCATCGCCGCACAGCTTCGCGACCACCGGATAACCGATCGCATCGGCGGCTGCAGCCGCATCGTTCGCATCGGACACCACGCGCTCAACCAACACAGGCACACCATGCTCGGCGAGAAGTCGCTTCGAGTCCGTCTCCGACAACGTGCGCGCCATTCCTTCAGAACCTACTTGGACCGTAAGGTGCGTCCGTGGCGTGGCCCGTCGGGGGAATCATCGAAGGTTTCTACGGGCGACCGTGGACCTGGGACGAGCGCGCCGAGCTCATGCGGTTCTGCCACGAGCGCGGCATGTCGCACTACGTGTACGCGCCCAAGGACGACCCGAAGCATCGAGCCGACTGGCGCGCGCTGTACGAAGGCGACCATTTGGACGGGTTCGCTCGCCTGGCCGGCGAAGGCACGTTGGCCGTCGGGTTCGCCATCTCTCCCGGTCTCTCCATCGACTACTCGTCGGACGACGATCGAGCGGCGCTCGCGGCGAAGGTCGACCAGGTCGTGAACGTCGGCATCAGGCTCGTGGTGCTCGCACTCGACGACATCCCGTTCGGCGGCGGCGATCAGGGCCGCGCTCACGCCGTGCTCACCACGTGGCTGCGTGAGCATCTCGACGACCGAGCCGATCTCGTGCTCGTCCCCACCGAGTACGTCGGCACGGCGTCGACCCCGTATCTCGACGCGCTGGCCGAGGGAGTACCGACCGACGTTCCCATCGCGTGGACGGGCGAAGCGGTGGTCAACGACAGCATCACTGCAGCACAAGCGCTGGTCCGCGCCGCATCCCTGGGCGACCGAGCCCCGTTGATCTGGGACAACTATCCGGTCAACGACGGGATCATGACTGACCGGCTGCACCTCGGCCCGCTGTGGGGCCGAGAGCCGAAGCTCGCCGAGCGCTGTAGTGGCTATCTCGCCAACCCGCTCGTGCAGCCCCGCGCCTCGAAGCTCCCGCTCGCGTCGATCGCCGCGTGGTTGCGAGGGGAGGACCCGCTCGACGGTTGGGCCGCCGAAGCGGAGGCGCTCGGTCTGCGCGTGTTCGCCGAAGCGTGCGACGGCTCCGTGCCCCAGGCGCTCGTGCAGCACGCGATCGAATGGATCGACGACGACGCCGGTTGGGATCGAGCCGTCGAACCACTGCGCGATTGGTTGGAGGCGGCGTCCGAATGCGGCGCCGCCGGGCTCGAAGACGAGGTCGGGCCTTGGCTCGAGCAAGTGCACACGGAGGCGCGCCTCGGCCGCGACGGACTCAAGTTGATGAAGTACGCACGCGAGGGAAACTTCGTCAGGGCCCTCGATCAGGCCTTCGCGGTAGGTGTCATCTGGGCCGCGACGCGGCGGGCCGAAAAGTCCGTCATGGGTCCGCGGTTCGGGCTGCAACCAATGCTCGGCCAACGGCCCGACGGCACGTGGTCGTTCCACATCGAATCGATACTCGAAGACCGGAATGCCATCGACGCGCTGCTGCGCGCGTGTCTCAAGACGTACGCCCGCAAGTCCTTGGCGTAGCGATTCCGAGACTCGACCTGGACCGAGTCGGGGTACGTTCCGCCAATGGCGACGATCGACTTTGGCTCCGCGCTGCGCTCGGCGCGTGAGTCGAATCCCGCCGCGATCCCGGAGATCCTGGGAAGCGCGGCTGCAGCATTGGGGGCAACCGACGTCGTCGTCTATCTCGTCGACTTCGGTCAGACGGTGCTCGAACCACTGCCGAACCGTTCGGCCCACGCTGACGTGCCGGTCGCGGAGATGGTGGCGGGAACGATGGCCGGCCGAGCATTCACCGACCAACAGTTGGTGACCGCCGACCGCGACGACGGCGTTCGCGTGTGGGTTCCGCTGCTGGAAGGGTCGGATCACACCGGAGTCGTGGCCGTCACGCTTCCGGCCGTCGACGGCGGCCTGCTGGACGCCTGCGAGGAGCTCGGTCTTCTCGGCGGCTACCTCATCGCCGCTCAGGCCCGCTGTACCGACCTCTACAACCTCTACCGTCGGCGCCACAGCATGAGCCTCGCCGCCAGCATGCAGTGGGATCTGCTTCCGCCGCTCGTGTTGAGGACCGACTCGGTGACCGTGGCCGGGATCGTCGAGCCCGCCTACGACGTGGGCGGCGATTGCTTCGACTACGCCGCCAACGGCCCCGTCTTCGATTTCGCCATCATGGACGCCATGGGTCACGGGGTGGGCTCGGCCGTCATCGCATCGCTGGCGATGGGCAGCTACCGCCACGGCCGCAGGGAGGGCCGCTCGCTCGTCGCGATGCACGACACGCTGACGGCAACGATCAACGCGCAGTACGGCGACACGGCGTTCGCCACCGGCGTGCTCGCTCGCATCGACATCGGCACGGGCGCGCTGACCTGGACGAACGCCGGCCATCCGCTCCCGCTCTTGATCCGTGGCGGTCGGGTCATCGGGGAGATGCACTGCGAGCCGACAACGCCGTGGGGGGTCGGTGTGGGTGAGCCGACGATGGCCACCGAACACCTCGAACCGGGTGACTCAGTGCTGCTGTACACCGACGGTGTGACCGAAGGCCGCGGCCCCGACGGCGAGCTGTTCGGCCTGGAGCGCTTGATCGATCTCACGGATCGCAACGCCTCAGACCTTCTCCACCCAGACGCGATCGCGCGCCGTCTCGTCGCAGACGTGCGCGAACACCAGAACGATGTCCTGGCCGACGACGCCACCATCGTCCTGGTGCGCTGGGACGGCGCCGTCCGCAGCTGACGACTACGGCTGCAACGCGGCCCGGAAGAACTCGCGTATGTGGTCGCGAAGTGCGTCGAGGGCCGTGTCGGAGAGCGGGTTCCGATCGAGGAGACCGACGAGGAACGGCACGTCACTGAAGTAGCTCAGCAGGGCGCCGTAGCCGGTGACGATCAACAGCTCTGGATCCTGGCGACGGAAGACGCCTTCCTCCATCCCCTTCTCGAAGTAGCCGACGGCCCGAAGGAAGATCGGACGGAGGGCTGCGCCGATGTCGATTCCGAGGTGGTTCTGGCCGTCGAGGGCTTCGCGGCGCACGATGCGGACGAAGTCGGGATTCGCCTTGAAGAAGTCGAACGCCGCGCCGAGGACGTAGTCGACCTTGCTCCACCACTCCTCGAGGGTGGGCTCGACGATCGCCTTCTCGACCCGGATGAACCAGTCGGCCATCGCCACCTCGAAGACCTCGCGGTACAGCGCCTCCTTCGAGGCGAAGTGGTGCAGCAGGCTCGGCCGGCGGATGCCGACGGATTCGGCGATGTCGTTGAGGGAGGTGCCGTCGTAGCCGTTTTCGGCGAAATGACGGCTCGCTTCCCGAAGGATGGACTCTCGCGTCGTAGGTCCGGTCGACACGGGCACCCGGCCAGCGTACTGAGGCCAGCGGCGAGGCAGCCGGATTTCCCTACCGACCGGTAGGTAGGCACGGAGGCCGAATCTCCGCGCCGCGCGACTCGGGCATGCTCGCGGCGGTGAAGCAAATACCGGCCGCGACGATCGTGACCCCCTCGGGCCTGCACGGCCCGGGCTCGATCGTGGTCGACGACGACGGCCTCATCGTCGACATCGAGCCGACCCGCGGATTGGACCCGACACCGACGCGGATCCTCGCTCCGGGCTTCATCGACCTCCAGGTGAACGGTGTCGGTCCGATCGACATCGTCAACGCAATCGGCGACGACTGGGACGACCTCGACACGCGGCTGCTCACACAGGGCGTCACCACCTGGTGCCCGACACTCGTGAGTGCGCCGCTCGATCGGTTCGCGGCGCCCCTCGAGCGCATCGCCGCGGCCGCCGCGCGTTCGGACGAACGGGTTCGACCCGTGATCGCCGGCGCGCATCTGGAAGGTCCGTTCCTCGGCGGCGCACCTGGCGCGCATCCCCTGAAGTTCCTGCAACCCCCCGATCTCGGGTGGCTCGAGGGTCTCCCCGACATCGTGCGGGTCGTGACGCTCGCACCCGAGACGACACACGCGCTCGACGCGATCCGATTGCTGACTGCGCGAGGGATGCTCGTGTCCCTCGGACACTCGACCGCGACCTACGAGCAAGCCCTTGCCGCGATCGACGCAGGCGCTCGGCTGGTCACGCACTGCTTCAACGGCATGGGGCCGTTGCATCATCGCCAACCGGGTCTCATCGGCGCCGCGCTCACGGATGACCGCGTCGCCGTCTCCTTGATCACGGACCTCGTACACGTCCATCCCGCGGCCATCGCCCTCGCCTTCCGATCGAAGTCAGCAGCACGCGTCGCACTCGTGACGGACGCGGTGGCCTGGGAAGGCGAGGGTGACGCGCCCCGCCTGCCAGACGGCACGCTGATGGGCTCGACGCTCACTGCGGATGCGGCGATCCGCAACGTCGTGCAGCGCTGCGGCGTGTCGCTCGTGGACGCCGTGCGTGCCGCAGCAACCACACCGGCAGACCTGCTGGGACTCCCCGACCGCGGGCGTATCGAGCCCGGCGCGCGCGCCGACCTCGTCGCGCTCAATCCCGATCTGACGGTGGAGACGACCTGGGTGCTGGGCCAAGCCCGGTAGGTTCACCTCCGATGCGGATCATCGCCGCGGTGTTCATCGACACGATCCAGCTCCGAGAGGCACCGGGTCCGTCCACGCGCATCGACCTCGGTGGCGTGAAGTTCTCCGAGGTCGCGCCGATGCCGGTGCCCGTCACCGTCGAACCGCACCTGGTGGTTCTCGTGTACTGCCCGAAAGATCACAAGGGCGAGGCCGCGCTCGAGGTCACGTACACCCGCGACGGCGAGCAGGTCGCTCGCAACGTGCAGATGCTCGCGGTCGAGCCCGGCAAGTTCAACTATCGCCTCGTGCGCGCAGAGCTCACGTTCGACGACTACGGAATGGTCGAGGCGAATTGTCGTATCGACCTCGGCGATCCCGTGATCGTCCCGTACACGTTGCTTCCGCCGGTCGAGGGCTGACCTCATGGCGTTCGCCGCAGCGATGTCTGAGCATCCGATGGCCACGCACGCGACCGGCGAGGTCGTCGGCCATGTGCTCGAGACGCTCGGCGATGCGCCCGACCTCGCCGTGCTGTTCGTGACCGCGCCACATGCCGGTGCGTTGGAGGACATCGCCCGAACCGTGCGGGAGTTGTTGCATCCGGGCACGCTGCTCGGCGTGACGGCCGTGTCCGTGCTCAGCGGCGACCGCGAGGTGGAGGAGCAGCCGGCGGTCACGCTGTGGGCGGCGCGCCTCGGCGCGCCGGTCACCCCCGTTCGCCTCGACGCGTCGATCCCGTCCATCGGTATCGCCGTGTCGGGCCTCGACCACGAGCTCGCGGGGGCCACGCAAGAACGGACGCTCCTCCTGTTGGCCGACCCGTTCTCGATGCCGGTCGACGACTTCCTCGAAGCGGCGCCCGAGACGTATCCCGGCCTCCGCATCATCGGAGGCCTCGCCTCGGCCGCGCGTGGGCCAGGCGGGAACCGGCTGGTGCTCGATGGCAACCAGTACACCGACGGCGCCGTCGGCGCGCTGCTGCCGCCCGTTGATTCCCTGACGGCGGTCGTGTCCCAGGGCTGTCGCCCGATCGGCATGCCGATGACCGTCACCAGGAGCGACGGCCGGATCATCTACGAACTCGCCGGGCGACCGGCCCTCGAGCGATTGGTCGAGCTGCTAGAGAGCCTGGATCCCGAAGAGCGGGCGCTCGCCCAACGCGGCATTCATCTCGGCCGTGTCATCGACGAGCACAAGATCGACTTCGAACGCGGCGACTTCCTCATTCGCACCGTGCTCGGCGGCGACCGCGACGTGGGCGCGATCGCCGTCGGCGACGAGGTCGACATCGGCGCCACGGTTCAGTTCCAAGTCAGAGACGCCGAGTCCGCTGACCACGATCTGCGCGAACTGCTCGCGGGACGCAGAGCGCAAGGGGCCCTCGTCTTCACGTGCAACGGCCGCGGCACCCATCTGTTCGGCGAACCCGATCACGACGCCCAGGTGATCAACGCTCACGTCGACGGCGGAGCGACCGCCGGCATGTTCTGCGCAGGCGAGCTCGGTCCCATCGGCGACCGCAGCTTCCTCCACGGCTTCACCGCGTCGATCCTCCTGTTTGGCGCCTGATTTCCGCGTAGGGTCGCGCCAATGAGCGTCACCGCCGTCGACACGGACCTCGAGCAGCGGGCAATCAACGTCATCCGCGGCTTGTGCATGGATGGACCCGAAGCCGCGAAGAACGGGCATCCCGGCACCGGTATGGCGCTGGCGCCGTTGGCCCATGTGCTGTGGACGCGCATCATGAAGTACGACGCGTCGGCCATCGACTGGCCCGACCGCGACCGCTTCATCCTTTCGAACGGCCACGCGTCGATCCTGCTGTATTCGATGCTGTACCTATCCGGGAACAGCGACCTCACGCTCGACGACATCAAGCAGTTCCGCCAGTGGGGCTCGAAGACGCCCGGCCACCCCGAGGTGCACCACACCAAGGGCGTCGAAGTCACCACGGGTCCGCTGGGCCAAGGCTTCGCCAACGGCGTCGGCATGGGCATCGCCGAGCGCTACCTCCGCGGCCGGTTCAGCGCCGACGCGTGCGACCACCACACCTTCGTGATCGCCGGCGACGGTTGCCTCCAGGAGGGCGTCAGCCACGAAGCCGCGTCGCTCGGCGGACACCTGAAGCTCGGTCGTCTCGTCTACGTGTACGACGACAACCACATCACCATCGATGGTCCGACCGAGTTGAGCTACAGCGACAACGCGGCCAAGCGCTTCGAGGCCTACGGATGGCACGTCGACAACATCGGCGACGTCGCCAACGATCTCGACGCACTCGAGGCGGCGTTGCGGCGCGCGATGGCGGTCGACGACGCACCCTCGCTGATCATCCTGCGCAGCCACATCGGCTGGCCCTCGCCGAAGTACACCGACACCGAGTTCGCCCATGGCAACCCGCTCGGTGAAGACGAGATCCGCGCCACCAAGGAGATCCTGGGGCTCCCGCCCGATGAGCACTTCTACGTGCCCGACGATGTGCTCGCGCTCTACCGCGAGGCGGGTGTGCGCAACCGTCCCGTGCGGGAGGAGTGGGAGAAGCGTCTCGCCTCTCTCGACATCGACCGGGCCGCATGGGATGCCTGTCTCAGCGGCTCGGGGGTGAACGGCTGGGAGAGCAAGTTGCCGACTTGGTCGGTCGGCGACAAGGTCGCGACGCGCAAGTCCAGTGGGGCGTGCCTGCAAGCGCTCGTCGAGGACGTGCCCGGCCTCATGGCCGGCGGCGCCGACCTCACCGGCAACACCGGCACGGTGATCAAGGAGCACGGTGTGCAGACGGCCGAGGAGCCCGCCGGTCGCCAGATCTACTTCGGTGTGCGCGAGCACGGCATGGCTTCCGTGATGAACGGCATGGCGCTGCACGGAGGAACCGTTCCTGTCGGCGGCACGTTCTTCGTCTTCAGCGACTACATGCGGGGCGGCGTACGGCTGTCAGCGATCAGTGGAGCGAAGGTCATCTACTCCTGGACGCACGACTCGATCGGCCTCGGCCAAGACGGGCCCACCCATCAACCGATCGAACACCTCGCGTCGCTGCGGGCGATGCCCGGCCTGCGCATCATTCGTCCGGCCGACGCGAACGAGTGCGCGGTCGCCTGGCAGGTCGCGGTCGAATCCAGCGGCCCGACGGGCCTCGTCCTCACGCGGCAAGACCTGCCGGTGGTGATCACACCGGAACAAGCGCAGGGTCTCCGCAACGGTGCGTACGTCGTCGTCGACTCGGACGGTGTCGAGAGCGCGGCCGACGACCTCGATGTCGTGCTCATCGGCACCGGGTCCGAGGTGCAGCACTGCCTCGGGGCGAAGCCGGCGCTGGAAGCCGAGGGCCTCAAGGTCCGCGTGGTGTCGATGCCCAGTTGGACGCTGTTCGAGCTGCTCGACGAGGACGCTCAGGAGGATGTGCTCCCTTCCGACGTGCCGACGCTGGCGGTCGAAGCGGCGTCGTCGTTCGGATGGGACCGGTGGGCCGACGACAGCCTGTCGCTCGACCACTTCGGCGCATCCGCGCAGGGCGATGTCGTGATGGAGAAATTCGGTTACACGGCGGCGAACGTCGCCGACCGCGCTCGGCAGCTACTGGCCGAGCTGGAGGAGGAGAGCTAGTCCATGGGCAAGTTGAACGACCTGTACGACCAGCAGGGACAGAGCCCCTGGCTCGACAACCTGAAGCGCGGCTGGATCACCAACGGCGAGCTGAGGAAGTGGGTCGAGCGCGGCGTGCGCGGCATCACGTCGAACCCGACGATCTTCGCCAAGGCCATCTCCGGCGCCGCCGACTACGACGAGCAGTTCACCGAGCTCGTGCGCGAAGGCAAGACCGTCGACCAGTCCTACTGGGAGCTCGTGAAGGCCGACATCGAGGACGCGCTCGCGATCCTGCGACCGACGTACGACAGCTGCGGCGGCGAGGATGGCTTCGTCTCGGTCGAGGTCGCACCCGAGCTGGCCCGTGACACCGCCCGCACGACCGACGCGGCGCGGCTGCTGTGGCGCGAAATCGACGAACCGAACCTCTTGGTGAAGATCCCGGGCACCGCTGAGGGCCTCCCGGCCATCCAGCAATGCCTGGGCGAAGGCATCAACATCAACGTCACGTTGCTGTTCGGTCTCGACCGCTACGGCGAGGTCATCGAGGCCTACATCACCGGCGTCGAGGAGCTCGACCGCAACGGCGGCGACCTGGCCAAGATCGCCAGCGTCGCATCGTTCTTCGTGAGCCGGGTCGACACCGAGGTCGATCGACGCCTCGATGCCATCGGCACCCCTGAGGCGCTCGCGCTGCGGGGCAAGGCAGCCGTCGCCAATGCCCAGCTGGCCTACGAGCTGTTCGTGAAGCGCTTCGCCACCGATCGCTGGAAGGCGCTCGCCGACAAGGGTGCGTCGGTTCAACGTCCTCTCTGGGCGTCGACGTCGACGAAAAACCCCGACTATCCCGCCACGATCTATGTCGACAATCTGATCGGCCCCGACACCGTCAACACGATGCCCGACCAGACGCTGCTCGACTTCGAAAGCCAAGGCACCGTTGCCCGGACCGTCGACAAGGATCTCGACGGTGCCCGGGGCGTGATGGCCCAACTGGCCTCGGTCGGCATCGATTTCGGCGACGTCACCAAGACCCTCGAGGAAGAGGGTGTGGCCTCCTTCAGCAAGTCGTTCGACGAGCTGATCACCAGCCTGGAGACGAAAGCGGACCAACTGAAGGGTTAGCGGTCGCTTCCCTAGTACGTTCTCGCCCCAATGTTCGGAGAGCTCGTCATCGTCGACGACGTCGCCGCGGAGTTCGCCGAGCGCGTCATCGAGAGCTTTCACGCGCGGCCGGCCGACGGCTTCTCGGTCGCGTTGTCCGGCGGCTCCACCGCGCGCAAGTGCTACGAGCGGCTGGCCGACGATGCCGGCACGCAGATCGACTGGTGGAAGGTCGACGTGTACTGGGGCGATGAGCGGTGCGTCCCGCTCGACGACGAGAACTCGAACTATCGCCTCGCGCGCGAGGCCCTGCTCGACCGCGTCGGCGCGGCGAACGCGACCTATCCGATGCGCTGCGACGAAGGGCCGGATCCGTACCAGCTCCGCATCGGCGAGCTGGGCAAGTTCGATCTGATCCATCTCGGCCTCGGGCCGGACTGTCACACCGCGTCGTTGTTCCCGGGCTCCCCCGCGCTTCAGGCCGATCCCGGACGTCTCGTCGTCATGAACGAAGATCCGAGCGGCCGCAACAAGTTGCCGCGGATGACGCTCACGTTCGCCGGCATCGCTCGGGCGCGGCTCGTGCTCGTCACGGTCTCCGGTGAGGAGAAGCGCGAGGCGCTCGCTCGAGTGCGGGGTGGCGATGCTGAGTGTCCGGGTGCTCACATCCGCGCCGATCGCGTGGTGTGGCTCGTCGATCCCGCCGCCGCCGGCGACTGACCTTCCGTTCTCGACGAGTTCGGGGTCAGAGCGGCATCGTGAAGCGGGCGTGCACGGTCTCCGGTGGCGCGTTGGGGTCGGGCGACCACGGCGATACGACCCACTCATAACCCGCGGCGGACGCGGCGGCCTGGAGTTGTGGCACGAGCGTGGCGGGATCGCCGTCGATCTCGACGATGGTGCATCCCACCCACCCCTTCCGCTTCGCGGTGCGCGCCAGCGCGATTGCCGAGTTGCGCGCCGGCGTGAGGTCCGGCACGGCGACGATTCCCGGCAACACGATCCGCGGATCAGTAAACCGTCCGACGATCGGCGACCCGGTGCCGGCGAAGGTGAAGGCTGCGTCGCCTTCCGCCCTCAGGCGCCACGTGCGAGCTACGTCGATGCGCTGCAGGCCGACGGCCTCGAGGTGCGTCGCGTACCAAGACGGATGCCACGGGCGGCCGGTCGTGCCGGCGGCCTCGAATCCCTCGACGAGCACCCCTGGATCTTCCTGAACGGTGAATGACGCTGGACCGCTCATCGTCGTGCATCCGCGTTCGCGCAACCAGGTCGCGGCCTGATCGACGAGGGCAGCCGTGACCGCCACATCGTCGACGACGTCGTAGAACCCGAACCACCCCTGCTCGTCGCCCTTGGCGGCTACGTGGGCGGCGATGCGCCCCGCCACCGTGCCGCCCCGGCGCCCCAGGAAGTACTCGCCGTCGCCCTCGTCGAAGTAGCGGTGATGCGGATCGACGCGTTTGCGCTCGTAGGACACGAGGGGGGCCGACCATCGGGGCTCCGACCGGAACTGCACATACGCGAACTCGAAGAAGCGTTTGAAGGCGGCCCGGCCGCTGACCTCCTCGATCGCGACATGAGCCACTGCGCCTGTTTACCGCCCGGACGGATACCCTCCGGGCCCAATGGCTGACCACGACGTGCTCGCCCTTCCACTGGACGAGCTGATGGCGAAGGCCCGGGCGATTCGAGATCAGGCGCACGGCACCCGCGTCACGTTCTCGCCGAAGGTGTTCATTCCGCTCACGATGCTGTGCCGCGACAAGTGCGGCTACTGCACGTTCGCCCAGCCGCCCGCCCGGCTCGAGTCGCCATACCTCACGCCTGATCAGGTGCTGGCCATCGCTCGGCAGGGCGCGGGCGCCGGTTGCCACGAAGCGCTGTTCACCCTGGGCGAACGCCCCGAGGATCGCTATCCCGTGGCGAAAGACTGGCTGGTCGACAACGGCTACACGTCGACGGTCGACTACCTCGTGGCCATGTGTCGCCTGGTGCGCGACGAAACCGGGTTGTTGCCCCACGCCAACGCCGGCGCCCTGTTCGCCGACGAGCTCGCTGCGCTCCGGCCCGTGAGCGCGTCCCAGGGGATGATGATCGAGTCGTTGCGAGCCGACCTCGACTGCCACCGCGGTTCGCCCGACAAGACGCCGGAGCGTCGTCTGGCCACCCTGGAAGCCGCCGGTGTGCTCAGCATCCCGTTCACGACCGGAATTCTCGTCGGCATCGGCGAGAACCGCGACGACCGCGTGGCCGCGTTGGAGGCGATCGCCGCGGCCCACGAGCGCCACGGCCACGTGCAAGAGGTCATCGTCCAGAACTTCCTGCCGAAGCTCGGTACGGCGATGCACAACGCGCTGCCTTGTCCGCACAACGACTTCCTCGATGCCATCGCACTAGCGCGCGTGCTGCTGCCGGCCGAGATCCACGTGCAAGCACCGCCGAACCTGAGCGACGACTTCGGGGTGCTGCTCGACGCCGGCATCGACGACTGGGGCGGGGTGTCGCCCATCACTGCCGATCACGTGAACCCTGAGCGACCGTGGCCGGCGCTCGATCGGTTGCGCGAGGTCACCGAGGAGCATGGGTACGCGCTCGCCCCACGGCTCACCATCTATCCGTCGTTCGCCCTCGAGCCCGACCGTTGGCTCGATGCCGAGATGCGATTCCCCGTGCTCGATCGCAGCGACGCCGAGGCGCTCGGCCGCGATGATCCGGGGGCGGTGTTCCCCCAGACCGTTGGCGAGGTGCGCAACGTCGGTGACGGTGCCGAGGTCGTCCTCGTGGGCCGGCGATCGACGCAGTGGTACTCGGGCGCCGACATGGCCCCGGTCGTGCTCGTCCCGGGCGCACCTTCGACGACGCCCGGTAGCGCTGTCGGTGAGGTGCTCGACGGTGTGCGCCTCGGGCAAGAGCCCGGCGTCGACGAGCTCGTCACCCTGTTCTCCGCCCGCGGTCGCGAGGTGGCTGCCGTCGCGCAACTGGCCGACGAGCTCCGCTCGGCGACGGTCGGCGATGTCGTCACGTTCGTTCGCAACCGCAACATCAACTACACGAACGTCTGCACGTTCAAGTGTCGGTTCTGTGGATTCTCCAAGGGCCCGCTGTCGCTCAACCTTCGTGGCAACCCGTACCTCCTGACGCTCGACGACATCGCGGGGCGAGTGCGCGAAGCGTGGAACGTCGGCGCCACCGAGGTGTGCCTGCAGGGCGGCATCCATCCAGACTTCGACGGCGATTACTACGTCGACGTCGCTCGCGCCGTGAAGGAAGCCGCACCCGACATCCACGTGCACGGTTTCACCGCACTCGAAGTCACCGAGGGCGCCCGCCGCTCGAGCGAGCCGCTCGATTCGTACTTGCGTCGTTTGATGGACGCCGGACTCCGCTCGCTGCCCGGTACCGCCGCCGAGATCCTCGACGATCCGGTGCGGGCGATTCTGTGCCCCGACAAGATCAACACCGAGGAGTGGCTCGAGTGCCATCGAGTCGCGCACTCGATCGGGCTGCGCTCGAACATCACGATCATGTTCGGCGCCATCGAGCAACCGGTCTCGTGGGCCCGTCACATCGTTCGCACCCGCGACCTCCAGAAGGAGACGGGCGGGTTCACCGAGTTCGTCGGCCTTCCGTTCATCCACATGGCTGCGCCGATCTACCTGCAGCGCCACGCTCGCCGGGGGCCAACGTGGCGCGAGGTCGTCCTGATGCACGCCGTGGCGCGGATCGCGTACCACGGTCTCATCGACAACATCCAGGCATCGTGGGTCAAGCTCGGCGCCGCCGGCGCGCAGCAACTGCTCCTGGCCGGCGTCAACGACCTCGGGGGAACATTGATGAACGAGAACATCTCCCGCGCCGCGGGTGCGTCCCACGGGCAAGGCATCGAGGAAGAAGACTTCCGCGCCATCGTCGAGCCGATCGGCCGCACGCTCGAGCAACGCACAACGCTCTATGGCCGCGTGGCGGGCGTGTGATGACGACGTACCCGCGCGAGGAGATCGAAGCCACGATGGCGGAGTACATCGCGCTCCGATCGGAGATCGACGCCAAGCGCGGCAAGTGGTCCGATCTCGCCCGCTTCTTCACCGACGACGCCGTCTTCATCGATCCTGCGCACGGGCGGGTCGAGGGCATCGAGGACATCACGCACTTTCTCGACGCGAGCATGGTCGGCCTCGACGACTGGCTCTTCCCGATCGAGTTCACCGCGGTGAGCGGCAACAACGTCGCGGTGAAGTGGCTTCAGGTTCTCCCGAACGGCACGAAGCAGTCGGGGTGGAGCCGGATGGTCTACGCCGGCAACGGCAAGTTCCGCTACGAGGAAGACCAACTCAACATGGTCCACGTCCTCGAAGACATGAAGACGATGCACTGGCGCCCGACCGAGGGTTTCCTTCCGCCACCGGCGCAACCGAATCGAGACTTCTCCGTCCCCGAGTGACGTCGCTCAGGTGTCGTTCGATCCGATCGCCTGCTTCACCGCTTCGAGCAAACCGTCGGGGTCGAACGGTTTCGTGAGGAAATGCTCGTAGTTCTTCCACGGGTTCGGCGCGTCCTTGGATGCCGACATCTGGGCGGTGAAGATCACCACCGGCAGATCGGATTGCGATGGATCATTCCGCATCCGGCGAAGTGTCTCCCAGCCGTCGATGCCTCGCATGCGCACGTCGAGCAGCACCGCGTCGGGACGCGGCTCGCCTTCGAGGTGGGCCAGTGCGGCCTCGCCCGACTCGGCTTCGATGACGTCGTAGCCGGCCGACGTCAACACCAGCCGGGCGATCAGGCGCACGTCGGGTTCATCGTCCACCACGAGCACCAGCGCCACGGCCAGGAACGTTACGTGAGGTGACTCGTCCGCGACGGTAGGGTGCTTTCACGTGAGCGAGACGACCAATAGCCGAGCGACATGCTCGAGCTGTGGCTCGATCGTCGAAGACGAGGGCGATCTCCCTTCTGGCTGGTCCCTGGTGACGAACGAGCGCGGCGTCGGTCTCGTTTGCGCCACCTGCACCCGCACCAACATCCGGTCGATCGAGGCCAAACTGCCCGAGGAGTGGTGGGAATGACCCCGCGGCCCGCCCGAGCAGGGCGCACACCGAGAGCACCGCGCACCGGCAACGCGGACCTCGACAAGGAGCTGAACACGATCCTCGACGAGCTGGGGATCGATCGTGATCGCGACGTGCTCTTCGAGATCCTCGTTTCGGCCGTACGCCTCGCGCAGGATCACGCTGACCGGCTCGATCTCAAGATCACGAGCGCCACGCTGAAGGAGATGCGGGCGGCGTTCCGCGCCTTCGCTCCTTACAGCGACGTGCCGAAGGTGACGATTTTCGGATCGGCTCGCACGCTGCCGACGGACCCCTCCTACGCGCAAGCGCGCGACCTGGCCGAGCACATGGCGACGAAGGGCTGGATGGTCGTCACGGGCGCGGGACCCGGAATCATGGCTGCGGGTCTCGAAGGCGCGGGCCGCGAGCACGCGTTCGGCGTCAACATCCGGCTGCCGTTCGAGCAGGGCGCCAATGCGTTCATCGCGGGTGACGAAAAGCTCATCTCGATGAAGTACTTCTTCACCCGCAAGCTGATGCTGATGAAGGAGTCGCTCGGGTTCGTCTCGCTGCCCGGTGGCTTCGGCACGCTCGACGAGACCATGGAGTTGCTCACGCTCATCCAGACCGGCAAGACCGCGCCCGCGCCGGTGGTGCTCCTCGATGAACCGGGCGGAACCTTCTGGCCGGCGTTCGCGCGGTTCCTGCGCGACGAGACCGCCACCCGCGGACTCATCGATGCGGACGATCTGGATCTGATCCTGTGCACCGACGCGGTGTCCGTCGCGGCCGAGGAGATGCTCGGCTTCTATCGCAACTATCACTCGATCCGCTGGGTCGGCGACCAGCTGGTGATCCGCATGCAGCACGGTCCGACCGACGACCAGCTCGCCGAGCTCAACCGTCAGTTTGGCGCCATCGCCACCGACGGCCGCATCGAACGCACGGGCCCGCTCTCCGCTGAAGCGCGGGACAACGACCATCTCGACCTCGACCGCATCGTCCTGCGCTACAACGGCTTCGCCGCCGGCCACCTCCGCCGCCTCATCGACGCCATCAATTCATTCTCGACGGATCACTCGTCGAGGAGGCGCGCCGCCTTGTAGACCGCAGTCCGCGCCCTGGTGAGGCGGCGTTCGGTCTCGGATTTCGTTGCCCCCGTTTCGATCGCAGCGCGCAACGCGTCGATGGCCAGGTCGGCCAGCTCCTCGGCGATCGTCTCGAGGCGGTTTCGGATGTCGTCGACATCAGCCATTGATTGCTCTCTCCATCAACTCGACGGGATGGCGGACATCAATACCCGCCGCGGCCAGGTGGAGCGTGCATCCCGGGTTGGCTGATGCGACCACCGACGCACCGCTTCGCGCGATCGCGTCGAGCTTGCGAGTGCGAATGTCAGCCGCCATCTCTGGATGCAACGCGGCGTACGCGCCGCCGGCCCCGCAGCACAGCCCTTCGTCGTCGAGCTCGACCAACTCGCCGACGAACGGACGCAGCACCGTGCGCACGTGATCATGGACTCGTTGCACGTTCCTCAGATGACACGGGTCATGGATCGCGACGCGAGCCTCGGCGGGCTCGACCGTGGGCAAGGCGCCGATTCGGGGTGCGAGCCACTCGTGGATGTCGAGCACCCGCCTGCTGAACGCGTGCGCCGCCTCGGTGCCCACCAGGTGTCCGTAGTCCTTCATCGCTGCCCCGCAACCCGCGCTGTCGACGAGGACCGGGGCCTCGCCGGGCATCGAGGCCATAACGGCGACGGCCATCGAGTGGGCATCGTCCATGAGGCCGGCGTGCACGGCAAGCGCGCCGCAGCAGCCCGCCCGACCCCGTGTCGAGGGCAGCGCTACGCCGGCACCGGTGGCTTCGATCACCCGCACCGCGCTGGCGTGCACATGACGCTCCCATGCATCCATCACGCAGCCGGTGAACAGCCACACGTCGGAGCCGCTTGCGACCAACCGCTTCTGCCGAAGCGGCACCCGTGCCGGGAGCCCGAACCGGCGCGACAGCGAACGGGGCCAAACATGCACCCGCTGGGCGACCGCCAGCACCCGG
Organism: Acidimicrobiaceae bacterium; assembly: GCA_041166745.1. GTDB lineage: Bacteria > Actinomycetota > Acidimicrobiia > Acidimicrobiales > JACDCH01 > DASUCS01. The sequence goes on along the minus strand of JBEEGH010000023.1, from coordinate 91,479 downwards.
GACCCGACGACCACGAGCCGGTGGCGAGCGAGCAGGCGATAGCCGAGCCGGCGCCAGCGCGGCACGTACGACGGTCGCGTCGCCGCGAGCGTCTCGCGCGTTCGCTCCATCAACCGCCCGAACGGAACCCCCGCGGGACAGGCCGGCTCGCAAGCCCGGCATTGCACGCAGGCGTCCATGTAGCCGACGAATGCGTCGTCGATCACCGCTCCGTTCTGTTGCACCTCGCGCATGAGCGAGATGCGTCCCCGCGGCGAGGCTGATTCCTCCCCCGTGACCCGGAACGTCGGGCAGTGCGGCAAACAAAGACCGCATTGCACGCAGGCCGACAATTCGTCGTCGTCGAGCAACAGATTCATCGCAGACGTCCTGGCGACAGGCGACCCGTTGGATCGAACGCCTCTTTCACGCGCGCGGACAATGCGGCGATGGTGGGATCAACGGCCCGCGGTGGCTGCGGCACCATGCGGTGCACCACTCCGACGCCGACCTCGGCAACAAAGGGACCATGGCGATCGCCGGGCAACCCACGAAGCGCAGCTGGCGCGAGCGACCAGCGGTGCTTCGGCCGCGGCGGCACCTCCGACGCGTCGACCTCTCGAAGACCGTTGGCGCGTGCTTGGTCGACGACATCTGCCGGATGACCCTCCAGCAGGGCCCACGTGTCGGTGCCATCCCAGAGCACGCACGCAACTCGGTACAGACGGCGAGCGAGATCAAAGGGGTCGATGGCCGGCGCGGTGAACCATTGTTCGCAAGGCGGCACGGGACGCGTGCGCAGTACGACCTCCGCGATCACCCCGAGCGTGCCAAGTGAGCCCACGAACAGTCGCGGCAGGTCGTACCCGCTCACGTTCTTCACCGTGGGCCCACCGCCTTTGATGACGCGACCATCCGCCGACACGTAACGGACCTCGAGGACGGCATCGCGCACCGGCCCCCAACCGAGGCGCCGAAGTCCGCTGTGGCCGACCGCGAGCACGCCGCCGATCGTGGCACCATCCCACGCAGGGAGCGCGACGCACTGGCCGTGAGCGCCGAGTGCCTCATCGAGCTCGGCCACGGTCGTCCCCGCTCGCACTCGCGCTGTCATCTCGGCGGCGACGTGCTCGACGATCCCGCTCGGCGCCCGCACCTCACGAGCAATCGAATCGACCGGCCCACCAACATCGAACTGGGTGCGACCACCGACGGCGACGACTGGCCCCTCGGCCCCGACTTCGTCGGCGAACGCTTCGAGCACGCTCACACCCACACACCGGGCGGAATGCGTTGCAGCTCGCCGCAACGAGAACCAGACGGCAGCACTTTGCCGGGATTCGCGTAGCCATCGGGATCGAACGCGTCGCGCAAACGCGCCTGCGCATCGAGGTCGTCGATCGAGAAGAGCTTGGGCATCAGGTCGCGCTTCTCGATGCCGATCCCGTGCTCGCCCGAGAGCACACCGCCAGCCTCGACCGATGCGACGACGATCTCGTCGCCAGCGGCGTGGACCCGCTCGAGCACACCGGGCTCGCGAGCATCGAACGCCAGCAGCGGATGCAGATTGCCGTCGCCTGCGTGGAACACGTTGAGCACTCTCAGTTCGTACTTCTCGGCGATCGCCTCGACCTTCCGCAGCACTTCGACGAGCCGGGTGCGGGGCACGACCGTGTCGTGCAGGTAGTAATCAGGCGCGAGACGAGCCACCGCCCCGAACGCCGATTTCCGTCCCTTCCACAGCAACTGGCGCTCCGTCTCGTCGGCGGCCACCCGGACGGTGCGTGCCCCATTCGCCGTGCTGATCTCGGTCACCAGCGCAACGGCATCATCGACGAAGAAGGGCAAGCCGTCGATCTCGACGAGGAGCACCGCGGCCGCATCCACCGGATAGCCCGCGTGCACGAAGTCCTCGATCGCCGCGATCATCCCACCCGCCACCATCTCGAGCGCGGCCGGCACGAGACCGCCGGCGATGATCGCGCTCACGCACGCGGCGGCGTCGTCGACCGACAGGAAATCCACCAGGAGCGTGCGGACGGCGGGCGGGTCGGGTGTGAGCCGCACGGCGATGCGGGTCGCGATGCCCAGGGTTCCCTCGCTTCCGACGAAAGCGCCCCGGAGGTCGTAGCCGCCCTGCTCCCCTTCGAGCCCCCCGAGCACGGCAATCTCGCCATCGGGCAGCACCACCTCGATGGCCAGCACGTGCGCCGACGTGACCCCGTAGAGCAGACAGTGCGGCCCGCCTGAGTTGTTGGCCACGTTGCCGCCGATCGAGCAGGCCTGCTGGCTCGACGGGTCGGGCGCGAAATGCAGACCGTGAACGCCGAGAGCGCGCGTCAGATCGAGGTTGATGACGCCTGGCTCCACCCAAGCAACCCGCTCGAGGGCGTCGATCGACAGGATCCGGTTCATCTTCGTCGTGACGATCACGACGGGTTCTCCGAGGGGTACGGCACCCCCCGCCAAACCGGTGCCCGCGCCCCGCGCGGTGAACGGGCGACCGTGTGCTCGAGCCGTGCGCACGCACGCCTGCACCTCTGTGGTAGAGGTCGGAAAGCAAACGACGGCGGCGGCACCACCGGTGACGATCGACGCGTCGTGGCCGTACAGCGACAACTCCAAGGGCTCGGCGCGGACGCGATCCGGTGCGAGATGGCTGCGCAGATCGTCAACGAGGGAGATGGTCACCGGGGCCCATCTTGTCTCGCAGTAGGGTGCGCGTGGTGAAGACGGCACCAGCCAAGGACATTCACGAGTGGGTGTCCTTCGACGACCCCGAAGAAGAGCGGACGTGGGTGTTCGACGTCACCTTCTTGACGAGTTCCTGGACGTGCATCTTCGGGTGCGGTTGCCAAGGAGTGCTCGACGGTCCAGCGGCCGACTTGGTGCAGGGATGCTGCTCGTATGGCGCGCACTTCAGCAGCGGCAAGGACCGCAAGCACATCGAACGCCTGGCCAAGAAGCTCACGCACGACGAATGGCAGTTCAAGCGGCAGTCCGACCGGCGGGGTGGGCCCATCAAAGTCAACTCCGAAGGTGACACCGTTTCTCGGCTCGTCGACGGTGCCTGCATCTTCCTCAATCGCCCCGGCTTCCACACCGGCGCGGGGTGCGCCCTCCACGTGGCCGCGCTGAATCGAGGCGAGCGACCACTCGACTGGAAGCCCGAGGTCTGCTGGCAGCTCCCGCTCCGCCGAATCGACGAGACCGACACGTACGGTCACGTCACCTCGACGGTCCGGGAGTGGAAACGGCGGGACTGGGGCGAAGGCGGCGAGGACTTCCACTGGTGGTGCACGGAGAACTCCGATGCCTTCGTGGGAGCGGTTCCGGTGTACGAGTCGCTCCGCGACGAGTTGATCGAACTCTGCAGCCAGGTGGCGTACGACATGTTCGTACGCCACGTGAAAGCCCAAAAGACCACGTGGCTGCCCCACCCAGCACTCAAGGTCAAAGCTGCACGACCGAAGTAGGTAGGTCATGCTGACCTTCAGCGCCGAGGAGCTGGCCAAAGCGGCCCAAGAGTTGGGGATGGAGTTCCCTGTCCACGTCCTCGAACAGCTGGTGGCCGCAATCGACGCCGGCAAGCACGTCGTGCTCACCGGCCCCCCGGGAACCGGCAAGACGACCCTGGCCTACCTCGCCGCCGACGTCGGACAGCACGCCATGCTCTGCACGGGGTACCTCCCGACCACCGCCACCACCGAGTGGACGACCTTCGAGACCATCGGCGGGTTCCAACCCACGAACGAAGGCTTCATCTACCGGCCCGGCCTCTTCATCGAGGCCATCGAATCCGGCCGCTGGCTCGTGATCGACGAGCTCAACCGATCGAACTTCGACCGGGCCTTCGGACAGTTGTTCACCGTGCTGTCCGGGCAACCGGTCGTGCTTCCCTTCAAGCGGGCCGGCCAGAGCAAGCCGCTGTCCATCGTGCCCCACGGGGTCGAGCCGCCCAACGACACCGAGCCGATTCGGGTGCCGCCCCGCTGGCGGATCCTGGCCACGATGAACGTGTTCGACAAGAACTTGCTCTTCGAGATGTCGTACGCCCTCATGCGCCGCTTCGCGTTCGTCGAAGTCACCTCGCCGTCGGAGGAAGTGTTCGAACGTCTGCTCGAAGGACCGGGATCACTGGTGCGCGAGCTCTTGCCGTTGCGCACGTTCCGCGATCTCGGGCCGGCCGTCTATCTCGACGCTGCGAAGTTTGCCGCTCGCCGAGCCCAAGACGGCACGACCACCTCGCGCGTTCTCTACGAGACGTTCTACGCGTTCTTCTTGCCGCAGTTCGAGGGCATGGACGACGCCCGCGCCTCGGCGCTGTACCGCATGGTCGCCCAGATGCTCGACCCGCCGGAGCAAGCCGAGGCACAGCGCACGATCATGGAAGTCCTCGGCGTCGACGTCATCCCGTGATGGCGTGATCAACACCGACGCGACAGTCGAGCTGTGGCACCGACTCGCTCGCCCGTTCGACGCGGCATCGGCGGTCGAAGCGTTCACCGGACTCCATTCCACGACGGCCCGGCAGCTGGTCGGGATGCGCCTCGCTACATCGCGCGAGGCCGACACACTGCTCGACCGGATGCACGAGATCGTCCGCTCTCTCTCGATTGCAACAACATCGAGTCCGTCACGATGCGAAGGCGAAGTGCGCGGCCCCATCCTGTGGAGTGAGACGATGGCGGCCCGGTCCGCAAGTCCCGGCGCCGGGAACGTGTTCATCTGTGCGTCGCCGGTCAAGGCGTATGACACTGATGAGAACCGCGTGCTGCGCCATGCGCTGTGCCGTATACGAGACGCGGCGCGCGACGCGGACCCGACCGGCCACTCACACGGCGACGATGAGGAAATACGGCGAGCGCGCTACAACGGCACACGCGCGATTCGAGCTCTCGAGCACCGCACCCTCGCATCGGTGAGCAAGGCGAAACCCCACGGCCGCGCAATTCAAAAGGCGCGAACGGGCACGCGAGCGCGAACGTACAAACCAGCGGTCGAGCTCCTCGAACGCTCGTCGAGCCTCATCGACGCCACGACCGTGGCCGAACACTGCGACGACCACACCCGGCGTCAGCACGGGTTGCTGCTGGCCATCGCCGACAGTCTCGGTCTCGGCGAGTTTCATGTGGTCGGGCAGGCACTCACCAACCACGGCCTGCGCTACGTCCACCGCCAGCGCGCGGACGAGGAAGGGATGTACGGCGTCCTGCTGCGCAATCTGCTCCTCGACGTGCCCGATCCCGCGAACGGCGTCGATGCTGCGCAGGCAGAACGAAATCTGCTGGCTCGATCACGCGAACACCCTGTGCTCATCGTCAAAGGCCCCAGCGACGTGGACCTGGCGATCCGCCTCACCACCCGCCGCTAGCGCCCGCCGCCGTCAGCCGGAGCGGAGTGACTGCAGGCCGGGCCACAACTCGTCGCCCGTGGTGCGGTAGTCGTAGATGCTGCCACCGATGCAGCCTCGGTCCGACGCCGCTTGCACGAGACCGGTGATGTCGTCGGGCGTCGATGTGTCGCCGATGCCGCCAATCGTGTGCACCACGGCGTTCGGGTTGCCGATGTGGTCGCGGATGCGATCGATGTTCGTCGCCGTGTACAGATACGCATCCCGCCACTCGGGCAGCCGGTTCGTCCAATAGCTCATCGGCTGCCACACGTCGTAGTACTGCGCGAGCGCGGCCCACGGATAGTCAGGCCAGTAGTTCGGGTTCACGTCCTCCATCACGACCGGCGGGAGCACGATGGCCGAGAGCACCTGGCCGGGAAGGCGCTGACGCAACGCCGCGCTCAACGACAGCAGTCGTTGGTTGCGATCCTCGACGTCGGCGACCTTGCGCGACTCGATGTCGATGGCGAGGCCGTCGATCGGCAGACCTGCGATGGCCGCCAGTCGTTGCATGTCGTCATTCGGGTCGCCCAGATCCGGCAAGTACCACGCGACCACGCGCATCCCGTTCGCCCGCGCTCGTTGGATCAACGGCACCAGGTGTTCGGGCTCGAGGATCGGCGTCGGCGCGTCCCACCGAGTGGCCTGCACGTACACGGTCTGCACGCCGAGTGACGCCATGCGGTCGATGTCGGCGAGACCGACCGCACTCCCGCCGTAGGCCTCAGACCAGTCGTACACGTCGATCCATGTGCCGAGCCCGGAATACGGATCCATCGTGAATGCACCTGGCGTCGTCAGCGGCGGGCCTGGTGCGACCGCGGTCGCGATGATGGGGGCCGGCGCGGGTGCGGGCTCGGTGGTCGGCGGTTCCGTCGCGGGAGGTTCGGTGGTCGGGACCTCGGTCGTGGCCGGCTCGGTGGCCGGCGGCAGGGTCGTGGTCGGCCGAGCGACTGGCCCGGCAGCGAGTTTGCCGGTGGCGAGCTGCGTTGCTGTCGCACTGGTGTGCGTCGCCAACGCCACGAGCGACGCGAACAGGGTGAGCACGATGAGAGCGGCCGTGACGCGCAGCAGCGCGCGCGATGACGCCAGCCGCGTGAACCCCACGACGGTCTTACTTCTTGACGAGGCGCCGGCGGTCCTGCTCTCGCAGCACCCGCTTCCGCACCCGCAATGCCTTCGGCGTCACTTCGACGAGCTCGTCCTCCGCGATGAACTCGATGGCCGTCTCGAGCGTGAGGAGCCGCGCCGGCGCCAGTTTGATGGCGTCGTCGTGGCTGTGCGTGCGGATGTTGGACTTCTGCTTCTCGCGCGTGACGTTGACGTTCATGTCGTCCGGTCGAGCGTTCTCCCCCACCACCATCCCCTCATAGACGTCGGCGCCCGGCTCGATGAAGAACTCGCCGCGCGATTGCAGGTTGTCGAGTGCGTAGCCCGTTGCCACTCCCGCCCTGTCGGACAGCATCGCGCCGCCGAGGCGATGTGGGAGTTCACCCGCCCACGGCACCCAGCCCCCGTGATGCTGGTGCATGAGCGCCGTGCCGCGCGTCGCCGTGAGCAGCAGGTTGCGGAAGCCGAGCAGGCCGCGTGCGGGGGCTTCGAAGGTGACGATCGTGCGGCCCGGATCGCCCTGTCGCACGTCGAGCACCTGGCCTTTACGGGGGGCGATGGCCTGGGTGAGCGTTCCCACGTGTTCGTCGGGCACGTCGACCACGACGCGCTCGAGCGGTTCGTGCCGTTTTCCGTCGATGTCCTTGACGATCACCTCGGGCCGGCTCACCTGGAGCTCGTATCCCTCGCGTCGCATGGACTCGATGAGCACAGCGAGCTGCAACTCGCCGCGTCCCGCGACGGAGATCACATCCGGCGACTCAGTCTCCTCGATGCGAATCGACACGTTGCCGAGTACCTCACGGTCGAGGCGCTCGCGCAGGTGGCGCGACGTGAGGTAGCGGCCCTCGCGTCCGGACAATGGTGACGTGTTGACGCCGAACGTCATGCGCAACACCGGCTCGTCGACGGCCAGCCGGGGAAGCGGGTTCGGATTGTTCGGGTCGGTGATCGTGTCGCCGATCTCGACCTCCGGGAAACCGGCGATGACGAACAGGTCGCCGGCCGCGCGCTCGTCGACATCGACGCGCTGAATGCCCTCGAAACCGAGCAATTGTGTGAGCCGGCGCTTCAAGAGGGGCGCGCCCTCGAGCGTCTCCTCGTCACACAGCGCAACCATCTCGCCTTTGCGCAGCGTGCCCTCGACGACGCGGCCGATGGCGAGGCGACCGAGGTAGTCCGAGGCGTCGAGGTTGGTGACGAGCGCCTGCAGCGGCGCATCGGGATCGCCAGTCGCCGCCGGGATCCGCTCGAGGATCGTGTCGAGCAGCGCGCTCAGATCGTCGCCCTCGCCCGGCATCCCGACCCCCACCATCGAGCGAGACTCCCGGGCGACGGCGGAGATGATCGGGAAATCGAGCAGCTCGGTCGGCGGATGCAGGTCGAGGAACAGCTCCTCGACCATGTCGAGAACCTCCTGCGACCGGGCATCGTGGCGATCGACCTTGTTCAGGACGAGCACGGTCGGCAGGTGGGCGGCGATGGCCTTGGACAGCACGTATCGGGTCTGGGGCAGCGGCCCTTCGGCCGCATCGACCAGCAACACCACGCCGTCGACCATGGCCAGCGCCCGCTCGACCTCGCCGCCGAAATCGGCGTGGCCGGGGGTGTCCACGAGGTTGATCCGGGTGCCCTTCCACTCCACGGAGGCCGCCTTGGCCAGGATCGTGATCCCGCGCTCGCGCTCCTGGTCGTTGGAGTCCATGACCCGATCGACCAGCTCCTGGTGGGCGTTGAAGACCCCGGTCGATCGGAGCATGGCGTCGACCAACGTGGTCTTGCCATGGTCGACATGGGCGACGAGCGCGACGGTACGAAGCGGTGTGTTCACTGCAGGAGACTCGATTTCGGCGATGTGAGGGGGTTGCTAGAAACCGCGACCTTCGTCGTCGGAATCCTCTTCTTGCCCGGCGAGGCACCAGCCGGCGTGGTCGGCGCCCGGAATGGCACCACATTCGACGCAGGGCTCGGCGTCCTCTGGCCCAAAGAGCGCGTCGAGGTCGTCGTTTGTTCGCTTGAGCGCTCGGGCTTCTTCAAAGCGCCGATGACGACCCTTTTTCACGGGTCAGCTCCCACGTAAATGGCTGTTGTCCGGGTCGGCAGTGTAGCTCGGCCGGTGATCTTCCGACCCAAGCCGGCACCCCGAGGTTTCGCCCTAGCGTGCGCTCGTGCCCACGGATCCCTGGTGGAAGAGCGCCGTCGTCTACCAGATCTACCCCCGGTCGTTCGCCGACTCCGATCTGAACGGCATCGGGGACCTCGAAGGGATTCGGGGGCGGCTCGACCACCTCGCCTGGCTCGGCGTCGATGCCATCTGGATCTCACCGTTCTTCCGATCGCCGATGGCCGACTTCGGCTACGACGTATCGGACTACTGCGACGTCGACCCGATCTTCGGCACCCTCGCCGACTTCGACACCCTGGTCGCCGAGGCCCACGCCCACGGCATCAAGGTGATCATCGACTGGGTGCCCAATCACACGTCTGACCACCATCCTTGGTTCGTCGAGGCACGGTCGTCGACGACGAACCCGAAGCGGGACTGGTACCTCTGGCGCGATCCCGCCCCCGACGGCGGACCGCCGAACAACTGGATCGGCGCCTTCATCGAGGGCAGCGCCTGGACCCTCGACGAGGCGAGCGGGCAGTACTACCTCCATCTCTTCCTGCCCGAGCAGCCCGACCTCAACTGGCGCAACCCCGAGGTCATCGAGGCCATGCACGACACGCTGCGCTTCTGGCTCGACCGGGGCGTTGACGGCTTCCGTATGGACGTGATCATGGGAATCGTCAAGCGCGAAGACCTCGCCGATGTCGAGGGTGGCCTCGTGCAGATGGCCGACGAGTCCCGGTACGACCCTCCGGCCGTGCACGAGCGGCTGCGGGCGATCCGCAAACTGCTCGACAGCTATCCCGGCGACCGAGTCTCGATCGGCGAGGTGTTCATCCTGTCGACCGCGAAGGTCGCGGAGTACTACGGCGACAACGACGAGCTCCACCTGTCCTTCAACTTTCCGCCGCTGTTCGCTCCATGGGACGCGGCGAAGTGGCGCCACCGCATCGAACGGACCGAGGACGAGCTCGGGAAAGTCGCCGCATGGCCGACATGGGTCCTGTCGAATCACGACAATCCTCGGCATCGCACCCGTTACGGCGGGTCGGAAGCCCGAGCTCGCGCCGCCGCGGTGCTGTTGTTGACCCTTCGCGGCACCCCCACGCTGTACGAAGGCGAGGAGCTCGGACTCGAGGACGCGATCATCCCGCCCGAGCGCGTGGTCGACCGCGGCGGACGCGACGGATGCCGTGCGCCGATTCCCTGGACGGCGTCCGCGCCGTACGGCTGGGACGGCGGCGAGCCGTGGCTCCCGTTCCCACCCTCAGCCGGCGAGCGATCCGTGGAGTCGCTCACTGCCGACGAGTCGTCGATCCTGCACCTGTATCGGCGTCTGCTCGCGGCGCGGCGCGCCTCCTCCGCGCTGCAATTCGGTGAGCTCGTACTGCTCGATGCGCCCGAAGGCGTCCTCGCCTACGAACGCGTCCACGGTGACGACACTCGCGTCGCGCTCATCAACTTCACGAGCGAAACGCGACTGGTCGATGCTCGCGGCACCGTTGACGTGTCGAGCGTCGGTGCCCGCGAAGGTCGCTCGTTCGACGGCACCCTTGCCGCCGACGAGGCCGTCGTCCTGAGCTGAGCGGGGCATCGGGCTACCCCCGCGACGCGCACGACAAACGCGGCAAAAACCTTGTCTGACATCGAATGCTCCGGGTATCAGGGCCTGCACACTCGAGCAAGCAAAACGGGAGCTGCTGTTCATGTCCGACGCAAATCCAACAGAGACAACTTCCGGTGGCCTCGTCGGCCGCGTCGTCGGCAAGGCGAAGGCCGCCGTCGGTTCGGTGCTCGGCGATGAAGACCTCAAGCGCGAGGGCCACCTCCAAGAAGCTGCATCAGAGGCCGAGGTCGTCGCGGCCCGCGAGGCTGAGGCCGCGGAACAACGGGCGAAGGAAGCGGCCGTCGTCGAGCAACGCGCGGAGGCCGCGGCCGAGCGCGATCGCCTGAAGGCCGAACTCGAGGCCGAGGAGCGGGCGACGAACATCGAGCGCAACCAGGCCCAAGCCGAGTCGGCCGCGGATACCGACGCTGCGAGAGAGAAGCAGAAGATCGCCGCCGTCGAGCAGGCGAAGGAGCAGGCGGCCGACTCCGTCGAAGAAGCGGCGCTACGCGATCGGGTCCAGGTGGCGGCCGAGGCGGCCCGCTTGGAGCGAGAAGCGGCCCGCGCCGAAGCAACCGCAGACACGATCGACCCGGAGGAGAAGTGATGGAAGTACGCACCATCGGACGCACGGCAATCGAGAGCTGGCTGCGAGCAGTTCGCTGGCCCATCGACGCCGCGACGCAGCTACTGCCGAACGGCGACAGCGGCCCGCGCAACGGTGCCGCGTTGGCGGTCGACCGAGCCGACGCCTCCGTGCGTGAGCTGCTCGGCCGCATCCTGAACGACGAACACTTGCAAGACGATGCTCGCCGGCGCCGCGTCGCGGCCAACGAGCGGGCACGAGCCATCGAGCTGCGTCTCGAGGCCGAGGAGCGCAAGCGCGAGGCCGACCAGCAACTCGTGCAGCGGCAGAACACCGCCGAAGATCTGCGCGAACGGGCCGAACGCGAGGCCGCGGAGCGCGAGCGGCAGGCCGAACAGGAACGTCAGGAGCGCAAGCAGCGCGTGCGGGAAACGGCCGCCAAGCAAGAGTCAGCGGTCGAGCATGCCCGGACGGAGAAGGAGAAGGCCGCCGAGCAGAAGGCCAAGCGCGAGCGCCTGCGTGTGCTCGATCAGCAAGCCGAAGCCCTCGACACCGAGACTGATGCCCTCACCGCCAGCGACGAGGCCCAGCGCCTGGCCAAGGCGGCGGCGAAGGCCAAGGCCGCCCGTAAGGGAACCGCCTAGCTGGCGAAGCCGAGCCGTTCACCGGCACACTCGCGCCAAACTAGGCGGGATCCGTTCGGAGCGAGATGACAACGAAGGTGGCAACTTCTGAGCGCGAGGAACTTGCGCTTCCTGAAGGGACCGTCACCTTCCTGTTCACCGACATCGAGGGATCTACTCGCTTGTTCCGTCGGCTCGGGGATGAGTATGTCGATCTCCTGAGTCGTCACGATGGGGTCCTTCGAGCATCGATCGAGAACAACAACGGCGTTGTCGTCAAAACCGAGGGCGACGCCTTCTTCGCTGCGTTCGGCAGTGCGAGCGACGCGCTCTCTGCCGCAACTGACGCGCAGCGCTCATTGCCGGCCGTCGTCGCGGACGACGGCTCACACGTTCTTGTGCGCATGGGCCTTCACACGGGCCTCGCCTACCCGCGTAATAGCGACTACGTGGCCATTGCGGTGCACCAGGCAGCGCGCATCGCCGCTGCGGCGCACGGCGGGCAGATCATCCTGTCCGGGGCCACGGCAGGCGCCGCGGCGCCCACCATCCCCATCGACATCGATCTGACCTTGCTCGGCAAATTCAGGCTCAAGGATTTCGACGATTCGACCCCGCTGTTCATGGTCTACGCGCCCGGGCTTGGCACGATGTTTCCCCCACTGCGAGCGGTACCGGAGGCGCGGGGAAACGTACCTTCGTCAGCTACCTCGATCATCGGCCGCCGAGACGATCTCGCTCGCGTCGGGACGCTCCTTGATGAGCACACGGTGGTCACGATCGCCGGACCGGGAGGTGCTGGCAAGACTCTGCTCGCCATCGAGGCTGCGCGGCGCGCGCTCGATGCTGGTCATTACGACGAGGCGTGGATCGTGGACCTGACACGCGTCTCGGACCCAAACGACATCCATCGAGCCCTCACCGACCTTCTCGGCATCGGCACCGATTCGGCACTGCGCGACGCGGTCACCGAGCGACTCGCTGACCGATCCTGCTTGCTCGTCTTCGACAACTGCGAGCACCTGGCGTCGGCAGTGGCCGAGACCGTTACCCAGTTGTCGGACATCCGCAACACGTCTTTCCTGCTCACGTCGCAGGTGCCGGTGACGTGTACCGGCGAACGTGTTCATCGCCTTGATCCTCTGCCGGCGCCGCCCGAAGGCCAGGGCGACTCGCCCGCGTTGCGGGAGTGCGCGTCCGTGCAGCTCCTCGTCGAACGCATCACCGCCGTGCAACCCGACTTCGTGCTCGAACCGAACAATGCCACCGCGGTTGCGAGCATCTGCAGACAACTGGACGGGCTTCCGCTTGCACTCGAACTGGCTGCAGCACGTTGCACCGCTTTGTCACTGAACGATCTCGCGGATCGCCTGACGGACCGATTTCGGATCTTGCGCTCGAAGTCCAAGCCGGAACGACATCAGACGCTGCTCGCCACAATCTCGTGGAGCTACGGGCTGTGTTCGCACGACGAACGCGCCTTGCTACGACGACTCGGAGTTCTCGCAGGAAGCTTCACACTTCGGTTCGCGGAGTGGGTTGCCTCGCTGGCACCCATCGACGAAGGCGACGTCCTCGACCTCCTCTCGTCGCTCGTTGACCGATCCCTCGTGCAGATCGACGACCTCGCAGGTCGAACCCGCTACCGGTTGCTCGAAAGCGTGCGCGCCTTCGCCGTTGACGAGCTGCACAGAGCCGACGAATCACAGGCCATCTCCACGCGCGTGCTCGAGTGGGTGTTGGCCGAGGAGTCCGCCTTCGGGCTCGTCGTGGCCAGCGATCGAATCGACGACGACCTCGATTCGATCGAGGCGGCTCTACACGCCGGTGACATCGACGGCGAACTCGCGTTGCGAGCCGGCGACCGCCTCGCCAACCACTACCGCGCGACCGGTCAACTCCGGCGCGGACTTGCCGTCGGCCAACGCCTACTCGATCGCTTCCCAGCGCCCACCGAGGACCGAGCCCGCCTCCTAGCTTCGACGGCGACGCGAGCCCTCGAGGTCGATGAGCTGGATCTCGCGCGTCGACTGCTCGACGAGGCCGTCACGATCGCTGCAGCCTCCGAAGACGGCGATCTCGTGTCCTGGATCGCCGGGCGGCGCGGTGTCGTCGCCGTTCGGCTCAAGGACCTGGCGAGCGCCCGCCCGTTGCTCGAGCAATCGCTGGCAACCGCGGTGTCGTCCCCGTTGCGTGCGATGGCGCTCACCAACCTCGGGCTGGTCGAGATCATGTGTGACGAGACCGCGCCGGCGATTCGCCACACGGAACAGGCATTGGAGTCGTTTCGAGAAGCCGGTTCCGTGTGGCAGATGGCGCAGTGCGCGGGCAACCTCGCAGAGGTCTGGATCCGCGCAGGCGACGACGTCAAGGGTGCACGCTACGAGCTCGAGGCATTGCGCATTCGAGCCGAGCTCGGCGCCATCGATCTCGTCGCATACTCGCTGGTCTCGTTCGGGCGGCTCGCTGCTCGCCAGGGGCGCGATTCGTTAGCCGTCGAGTTGCTGGCCGGAGCCGATCGGCTGCTCACGGAATGTGATTCGCAGCTCTATTGGCAGGACCGCGCCCTGCTGGAGGACACCCTCCTCGAACTGCGCACACGGCTGGGGGCAGACCCGTTCCACGACCTCTGGCAAACCGGAGCCGCCATGGACGCCGATGAGCTCATCGCGACGGCGTTGGCCCTCCGCTGACCAGCCTCGCTCACGATCACATCCTGCTAGCGGTCTTCGAGGACCAACCCGCCCTTGCCGTCGAACGACAGTGCGGCGCGACCTTCGACAAGACGACGGATGTCCTGACCGAGCACGTCGGCGCGCCAACCCTGCGTGAGGCGCGCGCTCTCGTCGCCGCGCAGCAAGGCTTCGACGTCGGCCCTCGTTGCCAGCAACGTGGTGTCGATCTGGAGTTGCCGGCTGAGCTGGCTGATCCAGGCCGAGACCAGAGCGACCGCGGGCCGCAGTTCGCGGTCGACGTCTCCCGACGGTGGGATCCGTAGTTCGTCCTTCTGCAGCGCAAGGCCTTCGTCGATCACATCCATGATCGCGTCGGCCATCGATCCGCGGAGGTGGCGTTCATCGAGCCCGCGCACACGCCGCAGATCATCGACGGTGGTCGGGGGACGCTGCGCCATTCCGACGAGCGCCAGATCCGGCAGCACGAAGCGCACCGGCTGGTCGATCTCACTCGCTCGCCGCTCACGCCAGGCCGCCAGCGCTTGGGCGACGCCGACCGCCTTGCCTCGGAGCTGGCGGGCCTCCTTGACCTTCCACCACCCCTCATTCGGGTCGCGAGGCGCGGCACCCTTCGCCAGCAGCTGCGTGCATTCGTCTTCGGCCCAGCTCAGGCGCCCCTTTTGCTCGAGCCGATCGAGCAGCCACCGGTGCAACGGCAAGAGATGCTCGACATCGGCAGCCGCATAGGCCCGCTGATCCTCGTTCAGCGGGCGCCGCAGCCAGTCGGCGAGCCGGTCGCCCTTGGGGAGACGAATGCCGAGCACACCCTGCACGAGCGTGGCCAGCGATGGGCCGTTGTACCCCGCGAATCCCGCGGCGATCTGCGTGTCGAACAAGTGAGCTGGCAGCGCGTTGCACGCCCGCAGCAGCACTTCCACGTCTTGCACGCTGCTGTGCATGACGATCGTCGTGTCGCTCTCGAGCACGTCGGCGAAGCCGGCAATGTCGACCGTGGTTGCATCGACGAGTGCGATCTCCTGCGCGTTCGGTGGGCCCCACACGAGTTGCACCAGAGCGAGCTGTGGGTGATAGGTGCGCTCACGATGAAACTCGGTGTCGAGGCCGACGACTGGTTCGTTTTCGAGCGCGCCGAGGACCTCGGCGAAGTCGTCCTTGGTGTCGACCCAGCGCGTCAAGCGGGACCGTGCTCGACGGGATGGCCGGCTTCCAGCCATGCCTTGCTGCCACCCGCCACGTTCACAGTGTCGTATCCCTGTCGGTTGAGGAAGTCGACGGCCCTCGCGCTCCGCCCGCCACTACCGCAGATCACATAGACCTGTTCGTCGTCCGGGATCTCCTCGATCCGCTCAGGAACGTCGGCAAGCGGGATCAGCTGCGCGCCCGGCACGTGGAAGCTCTCGAATTCGTCGGACTCGCGCACATCGACGAGCACGATCCCTGTCTCCCGAAGACGAGCGAGTTCCTCAACGTCGATCTCCGGAACGTCCATCGCTCGACACCCTACCGGCGGTCCGGCAGGTCCTCGGGCGTGTCGGCGTCGGGCAGTGCGCCGACGTCGATGGCCACGAGATCGAGCCGTTCCAGCGCTCGACGCACCGCTCGCTCACCCTCCGCGAAGGCCTCGACGAGTGCCGGATGCGCCGATGTACGCAGCGCCGCGGGGAGCGGGCGCCACCGGCCATCGACGATCGGCACGGCCGCCATCGCCTCGCCGGCTGCCAGTGCGCGGACGAGGTCGCGGAACGAGCGCTCCGTGGGGTCGACCAGATCGCACGGCGCCACCACCGTGATCGGCTCGGACGCGGCAGCCATGCCGGTCAGCACGCCGCTGAGCGGACCGGCATCTGCGTGCTCATCGTCGATCGCGACGAGGCCGAGAGCGCGCAGCGCGTCGATGTCACCTCCGACGCACAACACCTCCGCGGCCCCCGCCTCCGTCAACGCCCGGGCCACGCGCCGCGCCATCGGCTCACCGTCGACGACGAGCAGCGCCTTGTCGCGGCCCATGCGCTGACTGCGTCCGCCGGTGAGCACGACGCCGCTCCAGCCGCTACCCACTGTTGCGAATGGTCTGGAGATCCGCGAGGTCGGCGCTGTCGAAGTCCTTCGGCGGCCCACCTTGCAAGAGGTTGGAGACGAGACTCGATTCGACCGCCCAGTACATGACCGAATTCGGGTTGGTCGAGTGCCCTGGATGATCGGGATCTTGGCGGCCGGTCTGCAACACGAGATCGACGAGGCCCATGAGGTGACCGACCTCATGGGTGACGACCGCGGTCTCGATGCCACCCGAGCCGACGAGCGGCGTCGACGCGCCGTTGACCTGATCGATGAACACGGCTGCGACGTCGCCGCGCACGGCAACGCCGAGCACGCTGTCGTCGCCACCGAAGTTGCCGTGCACGAACAACAGATGGATCACGGTGGACCCGTTGCCTTGCGCCGCCCCGGCATCGGCCGTTGATCGCAAATCGTCGGCCGACCAACTCCTCGCCCCGCCGCTGATTCCCGGACCTTGCGTGACCGCCACGGTCTTCCCCGTCACGCTCCGGAGAACAGACGTGAGGTGGTCGATGCTCGCCTGCTGCGGAGCGGCGGACGACTGTTCGCGGAGCTCGACCACGACCTGACTCGAGTACGACGGCGACAGGATCGCGGGGGCAAACGAGCCAGGCGGTCCGTGGGCGTCGATCGACGGCGGTCCCCCGCCGGTACCTCCGGCACAGCCGGCCGCCGCCTCACAGCTCGAAGTCGGCGCGGGCGTCGTGTCGTTGGGAACGACGAGCACCGACGATGAGCCGTCGGGCCCGATCACGATCGTGGTCTCGACCGGCTGCCCCGCGGAGTCCGTCGATGCGACGTCGGTCGACTTCGATGAACTGGAGCAGGCGACGAGCGCGAGCACCACGATCACGGCGCCTGCCCAGCGATGCCTCGTCACTTGGGCCATTCTGGCGTGGTGGGATCCGAGTTGCCGCTACCGCCCGGACCCGTGACCAACGGCGAGTACGTCCCGCGACCGCCGAGCCGGCACGACGAAGACGTCCTGCGCGAGATGTTGACCCACACCGACGAGGCAGCGAAGCGCTCCGGTGTCGACCGGCGGGTCTTCCTGCGCGGTGCCGGCGGCGTGGCCGCCGCGCTCGCCGTCTACAACTTGGCCGCGTGCTCGTCGAAGCGGTCGGCGCAGACCGCGGCCACGACGACCACGTCGACGACTCCGGGGGGCAGCTTCTCGGTCCCGCCGGCGGAGGACCTCCCCGCGTGTGCGGAAGCGCTGGCGAGCCAGGGCGAATTCATCTTCGACATGCACAGCCACCACGTGATGCCCGACCGACCGTGGGTGCAGAACGCACCGTCGACGTTGGGCCTCGTCGAGCACATGGTGCCTCGCGACTGCATGGCAGGTGATCCGCTCGAGTGCTTGAACCGCGCGTCGTACCTCAACGACATCTTCCTCGCCAGTGACACCACCGTCGCGTTGTTGTCCGACGTACCGAACAGCGGTGCCGACGACGCGCCCATGCCGTTCGCCGACGCGGTCGGCACCCAACAGTTCGCGGCACAGCTCACGCACGGCGGCGCGGCGCGGGTCCTCGTCCACAACGTGATCGCGCCGAACGTGGGAGATCTCAACGCGCGCCTCGACGAGATGACCGCCAACGTCGCCACCGGGAAGGTCGCGGCGTTCAAGGTGTACACCGCGTGGAGCCCTGAGGGTCGCGGCTTCTCGCTGGAGGATCCCACCATCGGACTTCCGGTGATTCAGCACGCCCACGACCTCGGTGTGCGGGTGTTCGTGTCGCACAAAGGGCTGCCACTGGTCAACTTCGATGCCACGCACAACGGCCCCGACGACATGGTTGCGGTGTCGCGACTGTTCCCCGACATGGAGTTCGTCGTCTTCCATGCCGCGTGGGACGCCAACCATCCCGAAGGGGCGTACGCACCGAACGCCTCGATCGGTATCGACACGCTGCTCGCCGCCCTCGATCGCCACAACGTGCCGCCGAACGACAACGTGTGGGTCGATCTCGGAACCGTGTGGCGCCAGCTGCTCACCCGACCCGAGCAGGCGGCCCATGCGCTGGGCAAGGTGTTGACCCGCGTTGGCGAGGACCGCGTGCTCTGGGGCACGGATGCGATCTGGTACGGATCGCCACAGGCGCAGATCATGGCCTTCCGTACGTTCGAGATCTCGCAGGAGTTCCAAGACCGATTCGGATATCCGGCGATGACAGATGCGCTGCGTCGCAAGATCTTCGGTCTCAACGCCGCGACGCTCTTCACGCTCGATCCCGAGGCAACCCGTTGTGCGCTCGCCGATGATCCATTCACGACCGCGCAGCCGGTGGCGGCCGCGCTGCGCGACGAGGGCGCGCTTCCGTCGCCGTGGGCGGCGAAAGGTCCGACGACGCGCCGCGAGTTGCTGCGGATGCTGGCCAACGCGACGACACCGTGGGTGCCGTCGTGACAGTGTCTGCCGGGTGAGCACCTACGAAGAGATCTGCCCGGCGTTCGTCGAGATGGCCCACCGCATCGTGTGGTGCTCTGCGGCCACCGTCGACACCGAGGGCCGGCCGCGAAGTCGTGTGCTGCATCCGATGTGGCAGTGGGACGGATCCGAGCTCGTCGGTTGGATCGCCACCGGACCGACGCCCACCAAGCGAACGCATCTCGAGCAGAGCCCGCACATCTCACTCAACTACTGGGCGGCGAACCACGACACGTGCACGGCCGAATGCGTCACCGAGTGGGTCGAAGACGACGAGGGGCGCGTTCGGATCTGGGACCTGTTCAAGAACGGCCCGGCGCCCGTCGGCTACGACCCCGCGATCATCCCGCCGTGGAAGGACGGACCGCTCTCCCCCGCGTTCATGCCCTTGCGGGTCGCTCCATGGCGCTTGCGCGTGTTCCCGGGCACGGTCCTGATGGGCCAGGGCGGCGACGTGTTGACCTGGCAGGCGTAGGGCCAACGCGATTCACAACAACTCTTGAACTGATTCAGACCTTGTACACAGCCTGCGGTCGCACGATCGCGACATGAGACACTCCCTGATACAGGTCCGAAGCCACAACGGTCTGGTCACTGTCGACCTTCGCGGCGAACTCGATCGTGCCAAGGTCGACCGACTCCGCGCCGCACTCGAAATGGCGGGACGGCTCGCGTCGCACACCGTGGTGATCGACACCACGAACGTCGACTTCATCGATCTCACCGCGTTCAGACTGGTGACCGCGGACGACGCGGCCGGACCCGTCTCGACCGTGCTCCTCAAAGGACCGGCCGTCAGCCGGATCGAGGCGCTGTTGAGCGACCACCCGTCGGTGCACGGCCACGCGGCCTGACGGACAGGCGCTCGTCGGGATCCGCCCACGTCCCCGCGGGCCTACAGCACGAGGTCGGCGAGCAGGTCCATCGATCGCAGCCACGCGTCGAGGTCCTTCTGCCACGGCGCGGCCACCACGTGTTGTACGCCCGCAGCTTCGAACGCGTCACGCTCGTCGGTGATGCGCCCCGGTTCCATCCCCTGCGGGTCCCAGCCGGTGCGGGTCGAGATCGTGAACGACGCCTCGGGTCGATCGCGTCGGATGCGCTCGACCACACCGACTGCGGCAACGGGGTCTATGCCGACCGCCTGGAAACCGTCGCCCTTCGCGACCGCTCGCCTGTACGCAGGCTCGCTCCCGCCACCGACCCACAATGGGATCTGGTGCGCGGGCTTCGGAAGAACGCGGATGTCCTCGAAGTCCATGAACTCGCCATGGAACGACACCGGGTCGTCGCTCCACGCGGCACGCATCATGTCGATGGTCTCGTCGAGCCGCCGGCCACGATCGTCGAAGCCGTAGCCGAGTGCCTGATACTCCTCCGCGGACCAGCCCACCCCGACCCCGGCGATCACGCGTCCACCCGACAACGAGTCGATGCTCGCCAGCACGTTCGTGAGCTCGAGCGGATTGTGCATCGGCACCACGAGCACACTCGTACCCAGGCCGACGCGCTGCGTGCACGCCGCGGCCCACGTGAGTGTCACGATCGGGTCGTACAGGTGCGGCGACGGATACGACTGCGCCGCGGGATGCACGATGTGATCGCTGACCCACACGTCGGCGAACCCGAGCTCCTCGGCATGTTGTGCCGCCCGCGTCATCGCTTCCGGCCCAGCCACCCGGCCGTACTGCGGCATGTGAATCCCGACACGCATGTGTTCCTGCCTAGCAGGCTGGCGCGACCGTCAGCCGATCGTCTTCGTCGCGCCAGTGTCGAGGTCGGTCAGGACCAACATCGGTGTCGGTTCGGCGGCGCATGGCCCACCTTCCGCGCTGCCGTTCCACGTGGTGACGGTGACGCGGTACCGGTGGCCTTCGGAGAAGTACTCCTGCACTCCGCCGCTCCCACACAACTCGCCAGGCGGTTGCACCTTGCCGGTATCGGCATGGTCGTCGGTGACGGCCATGTCCGTCGCGGCGCGCGATCCGCCGGGCCCGAGCGTCGTGTCGATCGCGCCAACGCTGTCGAGGTGGACCACGACCGTGCGATCGAGTCCATTGACGATCTCGATGCGGGCGTAGCCGGCCGGTATCCCCGGCGGCTGTGTTGTGGTCGGCTGTGTCGTCGGCGGCTGTGTCGTTAGCGGCAACGTTGTGGTGATGGCCCGTGTCGTGGGAGTCGTCACCGACGTCACCGGCACCGAATCGGATGTGGGAAGGGTCGACGTAGAGACATCGGGCACAGTGATCGCCGACGTCGTCGTGCTTCCGCTGAAGAACGACTGGGCGCCGTTGCCGGTGGCCTGCACTCGGGCGTTCCGATCGTCTCCACCCCGACTCACCAGTGCCAGCAAGGCCACGACGGCGAACACGGCCACGCCGCCGAGCAGCCAGCGTCGATGCTCCCGTGCCCACCCCAGCCATCCCACCAAGACCAGTGTGCACTACCGCCTCCGACGAGGCGGGTTTCGTGCGCATGGGGCGTGGGCAAACACCGACCCATGCGCTCTCCGAAGCACCAACCGGGCCCACACCGACCGTCGCTCCTCACCGTGCTCCGCGATCTCCAGCTGTCGATACAGGCCGACGATCCGGTGCTCTGCGACTGCGACGGGGCGCTGCCCGAGGACGAGTGCGCCTGATGGAAAACGGTGGCTTTCGCGTCCGGCCTCTCGGCGGCGCGCCGGGCTGCGTCGGGATGATCGTCTTCTCGATCGTCGCATCGATCGTGCTCACGATCGTGCTGAACGTGATCGTTCGGCTCTTCTGACCTACCCGCCGTAGTTCATGCGTGTGTCTTCCATGCGCAAGACGCCGGTGTTCTCTTCCTTTTGGAATCCCGCGTTCACGATCTCGCCGACGAAGAACGTGTGATCGCCGACATCGACCGGTGTGCGCACCGAGCACTCCACGAACGCGACCGCTTGATCGAGCACCGGAGCACCGGTGATCGGGCCGTCGTGGAACGGGAACTCGTTCATCGTCGTGCCCGCGACCTCGACCGGCTTGGTGAACTTGCGCACGATCGCTCGGTCCTCACGGTCGATCGTGTTGATCGTGAACGCCCCGCCTTCACTGATGAGCTCGTGCGTGAACGCGGTCTTGTCGACGCTGACCCCGACGAGCTTCGGCTCGAAACTCACCTGCGAGATCCAGTTGGCGGTCATCAAGTTCCGTTTGGTTCCCGACCTGCTACCAACGAGGTACAGGCCGCTCGGCAAGGTCCAGAGCAGGCGTCTTCGCAGCTTGTCGTACTCCACCGGATCGGCGCCGGGAGGGAACGGCCCGATGGGTCCTGTGCCGCCGGGAGATGCCATCGCACCGGAGGGTAGTCAGCTCCGAGAACAACCGCGACCACACGGCACGAAGCACAAGACTCCGTCGATGCGGCGCGATCCGATTGTCATCGTCGACTACGACCCTGCCTGGCCCGCCATGTTCGAGGCTGAGCGTGCGAGGGTGCAACCGGCGATGGACCGGTGGTTGGTACGACCGATCGAGCACGTAGGCAGCACCGCGATTCCTGGGCTCGCGGCGAAACCAATCATCGACATGGTCGCGGTGGTCGGAGACATCGATGCAGCCCGTCACGCGGGCGAGGCACTCGGACCGCTGGGGTGGATACACGCCCCTGAACCCGGCGACGCCGCCGGTCGCCGGTTGTCGTTCTGCGCGCCGTCGGTCGCGTTCCGAACGCACCACCTCCACGTCGTAGAAGATGAATCAGAGGGATGGCGAGGCTGGTTGGCATTCCGCGATCACCTGCGCCTGCATCCTGAGATCGCCGCTGACTACGCCGCATTGAAACGCAACCTGGCGGACCGATATGGAGCGGACCCGAACGAACGCGACGCATACCGGAACGGCAAGGCGGCGTTCATCACGAACATCACGGGTCGCGCGATCGGATCAAGCCCGCCGTAGAAGTCGATCGAACCACCTCCGGCATCCGCCGGGCGCTGTGGAACGCCTTACTGGCGCGCCGTCCAGATCTCGGCCGGAGCCGCGTTGATCTGCAGCGCGAGGTTCTGCAACGCGCCTTCGAGGAGTCCCGGCTTCATGTCCGGTCGTCGTCCTTCCAACCAGTCGGCGCCGCGGTAGGACCAATCGAAAGCGCTGGACATCCGGCCGCCCAACAGTTCGAATGCCTTCTCCGGCCGCATGTCGAGGATCTCCTGCGGGAGCGCTCCCGGAAGCTGGAGGAACATGTGGGCGGTCACGATCCAGTCGTGCCCTCCTTGGCCGAAGATCTTCTTGTTCCACGTACCGCGGCTGAAGGCCCAGAAGCCGAGCCCGAGCCACTGCCCACCGATGACGTGCACGTAGCGCTCCATGCCGTCGAACACCGGAAACCACACGCCGATGAGCTCGGGCGCCTCGTCTTGGTAGGTGAGGTCGTGCGCGGCCGCCCACTCGCGCCACTGGGTGTCGTTGTGGACCTGTCGTCGAAACCCGTCGAGCTCCATGCGCGACAGGTTCATCGCAACACGGCCGCGAGAGCAATAGCCGCGGCGCCGCACGCGGCGTCACCTGCCTTTGTGCGATCGGGATACAGAAGCCGCACGACCGGCGCGACAGCATGCCAACCTGGTATCGGTGATCCCGCAGGCTGGGCGAGCGAGTTGGCGGCGACAGTCGTCGCTGATCGGGCTCACCACCGCGGTTCTGCTCATTGTTTCCGGATGTACGTCGACGCACAGCGAGGGAGGCAGGCCAACCGGTCGACGAATCGTCCTACACGCGACCACGGCCATCGTCGAAGCGGTGCCGGGCGGGAGCGCCGGGCCGCTCGGCGCGATGCCTGGCTCGATCGTGTGGACACCCGATGGCTATCGAGGTGTCGGCCAGACCAACTCTCAGTTTGTGGTGTGGGGCTCGAACGATGGTTTGGATTGGCGGATGGTGCATGCCGAGCCCCTCGGCTGCTGCGGTCGGTCAGAGAGCAGCGGAGTCCTGCACCGGTTCGGGAATCAGCTGCTCGATCTGAACGAAGGCGACACAAAACTGCTGACGGGAGCGACCGATCTGAGCGCGAGCGGCTTCCTTCGCTCGAGCGCGGACAACGGCAACACATGGGCTGTACACACGGGCGGTCCGTTCGCGACCCCCGGCCTGAGAGTCACGGGCATCGACAGCGCGGGCGGCACCGTAGTGGTCGCAGGTGTGATCAATGAGAACAGCTGCACGCCGCGCGGCTCGCTGTGGCGGTCAGCTGACCTTGACAACTGGAACGAAGTCGACCTGCCCGGCGCGCCAGAGTCTGGGTTGCGCGCGATCGCCGCTGCACCCGACGGTTCTCTGATTGCGACAACTACAGATCACTGCATCAACACCCAACAGTGGTACCGCAGCACCGATGGCGGCGCGAGTTTCAATCCCGCGACGCCACCGCCGACCGAGCGCCCTACCCCCGAGACCGCACCACCACTACCCGGCCATCCGAATTCCAGGCCTAGCGAGACCGCGACGTTCGTGGGTCGTGTCGGTCGACAGCTACTCGTCCAACTTGATGCCGCAGGCTTCCCGGGCGATGGCGTCTCGCAGACCGATCCGGTACTCGCGGCGACCTCTGATGGAATCAGCTGGCGGATTGTTCCACGAAACACTGGGCTGTTCGGCGATGGGGCAGTTTCGATTAATGCCTTCGCCTCAGCGCCAACCGTCGGTTACTCGTTCGCCGACCGCACGCTGCGCGCCGACGATCGCTACTGCTTCGACGACATCAGTACGTGCCACCGGCGCGAAAGGATTCTCGTCCGCGTCGACGAGAGCTTGAGCGCTACCGAGGCCAACGTCACGAACGATGAGTACCTCGATTCTCTCGTGGCCGGCGACGACGGCTCGCTACTCATGTGGCACATCGCCGGTGGTGGTCCGCTGCAGTTGCGAGTCGCACGATTGGCCGGACCCGACCCACTCCCGGTGGGCGATGAAGTGCCGCCCCTGTCTCCGCCGTCAGACCCCACCCCGGTCTTGCTCGGCTTCTCATCGGTCGCCGTCGGCCAAGACTTCCGCGCACGTCTGATGGTGAGTGGTTGCAACGGTCCGCCCGTACTGGAAGTCGATGGCCTGTTCTACGTCGGCGCCAACCCTCCGCCGGCGCCGTACCCAACGAGTTGGCCCGTCAAGGACGGCTGGTTCTTCGTGCGGGGACAGCGACCCGATGCGGAAACCTTCCGATTCGTCATCGATGAACGCACCACGTTCGATTACAAGCTCGATCCGAACTATGTGAATACTGCGATGTGCGCGTGAGATCTGTCTGAGCCGAGCCGAGCCCGCAGCACAGAGCGCGCCCGACCAGAAACCGCAGATCGAGATGAGGGGCTGGTTCCGCGTGCAGTAGTGGCTGTGAATCGAGCGTCGACAGGGGTCAGACCACGACCATTAGTGCACGCGAAACGCGAGGAGCACGAATCGATCGCGGGTGAGCGGAAGTGCGGTGTACACGGGCTCCGCCGATCCCGTGAGGCCCTTAGTCGAGGTCGGCCGGCGGCCAGTTGGGGTCGAGCTGGCGGAGGAACACCGCGCAGCGTTCCTCCTCGTCCCGCTCGCCGATCGCCGCCGCCGACGCCCGCAGGCCGTCGAGCGCTCGGAGGAATCCCCGGTTCTGCTCGTGCGCCCATCGCACGTACCCCGATCCTCGCCAACCGTTCGCCCGCAGCCGGTCGAGGCCGCGGTGATAGCCGGCGCGGAACGCGGCGTACGCCTCGACGTCGTCGCGGGCGAGTTGGCCGAGACGAGCCCACGCGTCGAGGAAGCGGGGCCACCGTGCCACCACCGCCGCTACTGCATCGCGGGAGCCCAGCGCATCGGACAA
The DNA here is from genome assembly GCA_041166745.1 of Acidimicrobiaceae bacterium. GTDB lineage: Bacteria > Actinomycetota > Acidimicrobiia > Acidimicrobiales > JACDCH01 > DASUCS01. The sequence goes on along the minus strand of JBEEGH010000023.1, from coordinate 66,060 downwards.
CGCGGCCAGCGCCTCCGGCGACTCTGCATCGAGGATCGTCTCGGGCGGACCGGTACCGGACAGGCTGACGGGACGAGGATCTGACATCGAGAGCAACCTACAGGTCACTACCCTCTCCCGTGATGGCTCTCGTGCTGAGCGCGCTCACCGCCGACACGGTCGAGAAGCTCGTCATCGGCCTGGTGGTCGTGCTGGTTGTCGGAACGGTGCTGGTGCTCCGCAGCACGATCAAGCTCTACACGAAGATCGCGATGGTCGTCGTGCTCGGCGGTCTCGGCGTTGCACTCTTCCAAAACCGAGTCGAGCTCGGCCGCTGCAGCCAGACGTGTGCCTGCGCGATCTACGGCCACGACGTCGACGTTCCGCACCTGCCGTTCTCCTGCGACTACTGAGCTCGCTCCAGCACCAGGCGAACGAAGGACGCGAACTCCGCGTGGTGACTCGCGTGCGCGCCGTGATTCGCCCCTTCGATCACGAACGGCTCTCCCTCACCGCAGATTCGAGCGAGCTCGTGGGAGGCCCAGCGGTGATGCTCCCTCGAGAGCGTGCTGCACCCGGCGACAACGGGCACCATGATCGCGGCGGGATCGTACGGAGCTTCTGACCGAGCCGATCGCAGCTCGGCCAGCAACGTGGGCCCTTCGGCGCGCCGATCGCGTTTCGACTTCTCGGGAAGCCCCTCCCACCGTTCATCACCGAGCATGCGCCGGAGGAATCGCTCGACCGCCTCGCCTGCGGCCTCAGCGGTGGTCTCGACGCCGGCGTTCATGGCCTCGCCGCCGGCACTCATCTTCGGCCACCACTCGACCCACGGCATCGGGGCCTCGTACGCACCCACGGCGCGGACCAGATCGGGACGACGCTGAGCGGCGGCGAGCGCGATCACTCCCCCCAGGCTGTGGCCGATCACAACGCCTCGTCGTTCGTCGAGCACATCGATCAGATCGTCGGCGTGACCGGCGATCGTCGCCGTGCCGAGCGCCACGCTTCGTCCGTACCCGCGACGGTCGTACCGCACGGTGTGCACGTCGCGCAGATGACCGCAGCATCGTGCGAACGCACCGCTGCGATCCATCGAGCCGTGGACGAAGACGACCAGTGGTGCGCCCGCGACGAGATGCTCCGTGAGAAAGAGCTCGGTCGTTAGCGCGCGTCTTTCGGCGTGAACGCGGCCTCGAGCTTGTCGCGAGCGCGGGCATCAGCCAGCCCCAGCCGCCGGCGCCGCTGCAACTCGACGGTCGAGCGGGCGAGGAGTTGACGGATCTCTCGGGCGAGCTTCTCGGGATCGACCGGCTTGTTGAGGTACTCGTCGGCACCGAGCTCCCAGCACCACACCGCGTCCTTCGTGTCGGTCTTCGCCGTGAGCACCAGCACGCGAGTGTCGGGCGCGAATCCTCGCTCGCGGCGAGCCCGCAACACCTCGACCCCGTCGACGTTGGGCATCATCAGGTCGAGCACCATGCAATCGGGCGCGTCGACCGTCAACGCGGTGATCGCCTCGGCCCCGTCGGCGGCCTCCTGCACGTCGTAGCCCTCGTCGTGGAGGAGGTAGCCGAGCATCGCCCGCACGCTCGCGTCGTCATCGACGACGAGCACAGTTCGCGATCCATCCCCCACTCGGTGCACCAACCAGAGGTTACCGGTCTCTCGGTTTGTCGCCCGGCGCGTCGACGAAGTCGAGACGGTTGCGGATCGGATGGCCCTCGGGCACCTCGACGAGAACGATGCGCACGCCGTCGGGATCCTCGATCCACATCTCGCGCAGGCCCCAAGGCATCGTCTTCGGCTCGGCCACGATCGTGACCTCGCCGGTGGCTTCGAGCCGTTTGTGCTCGCCATCGACGTCGGGCACCTGGAGCCACAATGTCATCGGCATCGGATCGCGACCCCGAGGAGGGTTGGCGCAGTTCAGCTCGAGAAACCCCCCGCCAATGAAGAGCACCACGCCCGTGAGCCGGCCGTCGACCCCGAACTCGCGGTAGATCCGCAGCCCGAGCACGTCGATGTACCAATGCCGAGAGCGCTCGAAGTCGAGGGGTGAGAGCAACACCCGGCTCGACAGCACCTCCACGTGTTGAACGTTATGGCGCACCACCATCTACGTTGCGGACCACATGGAGCTCTTGTTGATTCGCCACGCGCTTCCGGTCCGGATCGAAGGCGAGGAAGGAACCGCCGCCGACCCGGCGTTGGCCGAGGTCGGCCACGAGCAGTCACGAGCCCTGGCCGATTACCTCGCCGGCGAGCACATCGACGTCTTGTACGCCAGCCCGCTGCGCCGGGCGCGCGAGACGGCCGAGCCGGTTTCCGCGCGACTGGGGCTCGCGGTGGTCATCGACGAAGAGCTCGCCGAGTTCGACCGCCACTCGCATTTCTACATCCCGATCGAGGAGCTGAAGCAGGAGAAGGACGAGCGTTGGGATGATCTCGTCGAGGGTCGCTGGGGCGCCGACGGTGAGGTCGATCCCGACACGTTCAAGGCGGTCGTGGTCGAGGCCGTCGAGCGGGTGATCACCGCGCATCCTGGCCAAACCGTGGCCATCATCTGCCACGGCGGAGTGATCAACGCCTACTTCGCCCATCTCCTCAAGCTCGAGTTCCCCATGTTCTTCGAGCCGGCGTACACATCGATCTCCCGCGTGCTCGCCTCGAGCGCGGGGCAGCGTCAGGTGAAGTCGATCAACGAGTCCGCCCACGTACGCGAGCTCATCTGATCCGAGGTCGCCGGCGACGAGCGGTCAGCGAGCCTCGATATCGGTCAACTGCGGGGGACTTGGCTCCATGGGAGCGCCTTGTCGACGCGCACGTCGCCGGGCAGCCCGAGGACGCGCTCGCCGAGAATGTTCTTCATGATCTCCGTGGTGCCGCCCTCGATCGAGTTGGCGCGCATGCGCAGGAACGCCTGCTGCGGATTCGACCACAGCATCGTGTGTTTCGGCCGCTCCATGGGATAACCGTCGGGCTTCAGCATCCCCTCGGCCCCGAGGAGATCGACGCAGAACTCGCTGACGTCCTTGTTGAAATCGGCCGCGGCCGCCTTGCCGATCGAACCCTCGGGCCCCGGGGTTCCCACCTTTCGCGCCTGCTGAGCGCGGATGTTGGTGAGCCGAAGCACCTCGGCGCGCACCCAGAGCTTCATGAGCTCGTCGCGCTTCGCGGGATCGTTGTTGCCCTTGCGCTTCCAGATCTTCACGGCCTCGGCGATGAACCCGCCACCGCGCGGTGCGATCTGTCCGCCGATCGACACGCGCTCGTTCATCAACGTCGTGAGCGACACGCCCCAACCCTCACCCACGTCGCCGAGGCGCTCGGAGTCGGGGATGCGCACGTCGGTGAAGAAGACCTCGTTGAACTCGGCCTCGCCGGTGATTTGATACAGCGGCTTCACCTCGACCCCGGGCGCCTGCATGTCGACGACGAAGTACGTCATGCCCTTGTGCTTGACGGATTCTGGATCGGTGCGGGCGATGAGCATTCCCCAGCGCGCCAGGTGCGCGAGCGTGGTCCACACCTTCTGGCCGTTGACGACCCACTCGTCGCCGTCGCGGATCGCCCGGGTCGACAGGCTGGCAACGTCGCTGCCGGCGCCCGGCTCGCTGAACATCTGACACCACACCTCTTCGCCGGTGAAGAGCGGACGGAGGTAGCGGCGGCGCTGCTCCTCGGTGCCGTGCGTGACGACGGTGGGCGCACCCATGCCGTAGCCGATCGGGTTGCGGCCGTACGGCATCGGCGCCCCCGCCGCTGCGAGTCGCTCTCCGATCAACTTCTGCAGTTGTGGGCTCGCGCCCAGACCTCCGTGACCCTCGGGGAAGTTGACCCACGCGAGACCGAGGTCGAACTGTGCGCCGAGGAACTCGACGGCCGCGGTGGTCTTCGGATCGTGCTCGGCGAGCAGGCGGTCGATGAGCTCGTTCACGCGTTGTTCGGGAGAGATGCCTGCAGCGGACGAGGGGGCGGTATCGAGAGCGCTCACCTCATCGACGCTACCTTGACCGGTCGGTCAAGTTGAAGTCCGGGCCCACAGCACCCGGTTCCCCGTGCGCGTCTCGTCGAGGGCCTCCGCGAGGCGTCGATGGTCGAATCCGGACAGCGCGCCGAGTGACGCGATCAGGTCGGAGCTCTCAGCGGCCAGGAGTGGGACGATGCAGCCGCGCTCGCCTCCGCCGTCGAGCACGAACCGCGTCCGGTCGTCCCACGGACCCCGCGGCAACGTGATCACTCGGACTTCGCGCAGCTCGTCCCACGCGACTTCCTCGTAGCGACCGTCGGCCATCCAGCGCTTCACGCCCCAGCTGTCGACCTCGAGCTTGACGGTCGCAGCCGCGGCCTGGCGGGCATCACGCGCTCGCCGCATCCGCGCCATCGCGAAGGCGAACAAGCCCACCGACAACACGAACACCGCGACGGCCATGACAGTGCGCGCCTAACAGGGCGGCAGAGGATCACCGCACGGCGCGGTTGTCGTGGTGTCCGGCACCGTGGTCGTCGTGTCCGGCACCGTGGTCGTCGTGTCGGGCTCCGTGGTCGGCGGCTCGGTCGTCGACGGAGCGGTGGTCGGCGGCGCGGTCGTGCCGGGGCGATGCGTGGTCGGCGTCGGCGAGTTCACCGAGCCTGCGGGTGGTGGGGAGGTTTCGGGTGGCGCCTCGGTCGCGGGCACGACGACGGCACTGGTCGTCGAACGGGCCAGTGTGGTGACCGCTTGGCCCTGCGCAGGCACCGTGTTCGTCTTCACCTTCTCCGCGCTGTCGCCGCCGAATCGCTGGAGACCGAACCCTCCTACCAACAAGAACAGCACCACCACGACCGCGGCGAGTCGCCGGCGGTCGGGGGCGTACCCAGCGGACGCGGCGTGTCGAGCTCCCACCGCAGGCGCGGCGCTGCTCGCCGGACGGGAATCGTCATCGACCCAGGTGCCCTGCTCGTGGCCGTCGCCCGTCGTGTAGCGGGCGATCGCACCGCGCAGGACGTCCATCACCGCGCTGCTGTCGAACGGCACCTCCGCGTCGACATCGGCCGCGGTCGACGCGCTCAACGAGGGAAGCAGGGCGTCGGAGATGTTGTCGTGATTCGGAATCTTCGTGCGGGCTTGCGCCAGCGCGCGCTCGAGCCCGTCGACGATCAGCGTGTCGTCCACGGGCGCGTCGGCGGAGGAGCTTCCGAGAGGGTGATCAAGGCTCATGAGACCCCTCTAGGGTACGCGATCACCCTCATGGGTTGATTCATGCCGTTCTGGCTGGTCAGTTGAGGCGGGCGCGCAGACGGGTCGCGCCGCGATCGGCATCCTCGGCCGCGTCGACGTCCCCGGAGTTGCGGGCCAATTCGGCCATGTCGTCGAGCACGACCGCGGCTTCGAGAAATCGGCCATCCGCGGCCAGGGCCGATGCCAGCTCACGCCGTTCCGCCACCGGAACGCCGGGCACCGCGACCCGGAGGCGGAGCACCCACGCCAGGGCATGGCGGTCACGGCGGGCGAGGTGGATGCCTTTGAGGTTTGCGAGCAGCCGGCCGACGATCGACCGCGTTCCGACGGGCGCGAGGTAGCTGTCGTCGAACGACAGATCGGAGTGCGTCTCGCCAAAGGCGCGCTCACATCCCTCCCGATCGAGGAGCTCTCCGTTGAACGGGTCGGCGAAGGAGAACGCGTCGAGACCGTCGCGAACCAGGAAGTGGCCGGGCATGCCGACGCCGACGACCGGCACGCCGATGCGCCGCCCGAGCTCGATCATGATGATGCTCAACGTGATGGGAATGCCGGTTCGCCGCTCGATGACGTGGTGCAGATACGAGTTGTGGGGGTCGTAGTAGTCGTCGCGGTTGCCACCAAAGCCTTCGGTTGACACGTGACGCACCAACCCACCGAACGTGTCGTCGGAGCACCGCGCCGCGATCTCGTCGAGCGCTCCGAGCCACTTCGCGACGTCGAGCCCCGGCTCGGCGTGCGCGGCCACGAGCAGCGTCAGCTCATCGAGAGGTATCGCCGGTTCGGGCCCCTGTACGAGTGCCTCGAATCGTTCGGTGGGATCCACTCGGGTGTCAGCTCGGCAGTTGCGTGATCGTTGTTCGTCCGGCGAAACCGTCCTCGGGCCAGTGCCACCACTCGACCGCAGGCTCACCGACGATCCAGCACAACCAGTAGCCCCGTCCATCCGGAGCCTCGGCGGGAAAGTCGACGAGCCCCTGTCGGACGTCGCGCAGGACGATGCCCTCCGCCTCGAGTTCGAGGACGACGTCGTGGAACGCATCTGCCTCCTCTCCCGCGGGACGAGCATGACCGTTTCCCGTCGACATCGTCGACAGTGCCGCGGCCCGTCCCCCGATGCCGGCGACGGCCGCTTGGGCGCGCGTCACCGCTTCGCTCACGCGCTCCAGGACGGCGTTGGCTTCATCGACCGTCCACCATCGGGGTGGCGAGTTCGGGTCAATCAACCTGGATCACGATCAGCCGTTCCTCGGTCATCTCGCGCACGGCGTAGGCCGGGCCTTCACGCGTGTTGCCGCTGTCGCGCACGCCTCCATAGGGCATTTGGTCGGTACGCCATGTCGGCACCTCGTTGATCATCACGCCGCCGAAGTCGAGTGTGCGCGCGGCGCGGAACGCCACGTCGAGGTCGTTGGTGAAGATGGCCGCTTGCAAGCCGTACCGCGTGTCGTTGGCGAGCCGTAGCGCTTCATCGACGTCGTCGTACGCCGCAACTGCCACCACCGGCCCGAAGACTTCCTCGCTGCACACTTTCATGTCCGGCGTGACGTCGGTGAGCACCGTCGGCTCGAGCAGCCGACCGTGTACGTCGCCGCCGACCTGCACCTTGGCGCCCGCGCCCACCGCGTCGTCGATCCAGGACTTCACCCGTTCGGTTTCCTTCGGCGCGATCAACGCAGAGACGTCGGTCTCCTCATCGAGCGGATCACCGACGACGAGCTCGCGCACATGGTCGACCAACGTGGCGACGAAGTCGTCATGGATCGAACGATGCGTGTACACCCGTTGCGTCGAGATGCACGATTGACCGGCATGGCTGAAGCCCGCGACCTTGATCTTGGCGGCCGCCGCCCGCCAGTCGCCACTCGGTTCGATCACCACCGGTGCGTTGTTGCCGAGCTCGAGCCCGACGCGCTTCCGAGGTGCTCGCTCGCGGATGCCCCAACCGACCGGGGGCGACCCCGTGAACGTGATGAGCGCAATGTCGGGATGATCGACGAGCACGTCACCCACATCGGCTCCGCTGCCGGTGACGACGTGCAACCACGATGCCGGCAGTCCGCACTCCTCGACCAAGAGTGCGGCGAGACGAATCGCGGAGAACGGCGTCTGGCTGGCGGGCTTGAGCACGACCGCGCAGCCCGCGGCGATCGCCGGCGCCACCTTGTGGGCGACCAAGTTCAACGGAAAGTTGAACGGGCTGATCGCGCCGACGACACCGACCGGCACACGGAGGACGAACCCGAGCTTGCCAGCGCCCGCATCGCTCGCGTCCAGCGGCACCATCTCGCCGGCGAGCGTGCGCGCGACCGCCGCTGAGAATTGGAAGGTGCTCACTGCCCGGGCCGCCTCGATGCGTGCCGTCTTGATGGGCTTGGCGGCCTCGACCGCGATCGTTCTCGCGAAGTCTTCCTGTCGCTCGCGCAGCAATCGCGCTGCTTCATCGAGGATTTCGGCTCGCTCATACGGGAGCAGCGGCGACTCCTGCATCACCTTCCTCGCCGCCGCCACGGCCCGATCGACGTCGGCGGAGCCGCATTTCGGGACCGAGCCCACGATCGTGCCGTCATGGGGGTTGACGACCTCGATCGAGTCGCGCGCTAGATGACCTTCGCCGGTGGGCACCGGCTGCTGATCTGCCATGCGAACTCCTTCCCCGGCCCGGGCGAGCGTGAGCCACAGAGGGACTTGCTAGTCGATCACGAGGAGGTACGAGGTGGCGCTCTCATCACTCATCGCATCTGTCCTCGGAGCCGATCTTCCGATCGCCGTTCGAGGCTACGACGGCAGCGTTCTCGGTCCGCCGGACGCTCCCGCGACGCTCGTCCTGCGATCGCGCGATGCGTTGCGACGGATCGTGACGGCTCCCGGCGAGCTTGGCTTTGCCCGTGCGTACGTCTCGGGTGATCTCGAGGTGGAAGGCGACATCTACTCGGCTCTGGGGTTGCGTGATCGCCTGCCGGAGATCCGACTGAGACCGTCGCAGCTGATCGCCGCGGCCCGCGAGGTCGGGCTCAGGAACCTTCGCCGGCTCCCACCGCCACCCGAGGAGGCGCGGCTGCACGGGCGGCGTCACAGCCTGGAGCGCGACCGCGCTGCGGTGAGCCACCACTACGACGTGTCGAACGACTTCTATCGACTCGTCCTCGGTCCGTCGCTCACCTATTCGTGTGCCGTCTTCACCGCCGACGACACCACCCTCGAAGAGGCGCAGGACAACAAGTACGAGCTCGTTTCGCGCAAGCTCGGCCTGCAGGAAGGAATGCGCCTTCTCGATGTCGGCTGCGGATGGGGCGGCATGGTGCTGCACGCGGCAACGCATCACGGCGTCCGTGCAGTTGGTGTCACCGTTGCCGACCGCCAGCGTGACCTTGCGTCGAAGCGTTCGGCCGATGCGGGTCTGACCGATCGCGTCGACATCCGGAACCAGGACTACCGGTTGATCGATGACGGTCCGTACGACTCGATTTCGTCCATCGGGATGTTCGAGCATGTCGGCGAGGACCGCCTGGCGGAGTACTTCAGCCGTCTCTTCGACCTCCTCACACCCGGCGGAAGGCTGCTCAATCACGGCATCAGCCGGCCGCCCGGCGAGAGTGCCCGGTTCGCGCGCAACAGCTTCATCGATCACTACGTGTTCCCCGATGGCGAGCTACACGAGATCGGCCGGGTGGTCTCGATCATGCAACAAGCCGGTTTCGAGGTTCGTCACGTCGAATCGCTGCGCGAGCACTATGCGAAGACACTTCGCCGATGGGTCACGAACCTCGAGGAGAGCTGGGACGACGCGGTGGAACTGGTGGGCGGCGCGCGGGCGCGCATCTGGCGCTTGTACATGGCGGGATCTGCGCTCAACTTCGAGGCAAACCGGTCTCAGATACATCAGGTACTCGGCGTGAAGCCGGCACGCGGCCGCTCCGCGATGCCCTGGCGACCAGACTGGGAGCTTGGCGACTGAGTTCACCTTCCTCGATTGGCCCGGACCGATTCCGTTCGCTCATCGGGGCGGCGCGTCCGAGGCCCCGGAGAACACGATGCCGGCGTTCGAGCACGCGGTCCGCCTCGGCTATCGGTACATCGAGACCGACGTCCACGTCACCGCCGATGGCGTGTTGCTCGCGTTCCACGACGATGTGCTCGACCGTGTCACCGACCGCCACGGTCGCGTCGACACGCTCCCCTGGGTGGACGTCAAGCAAGCCAGGGTGGATGGTCGCGAGCCCATCCCGTTGTTCGAAGATCTGCTCGGCGCCTTTCCCGAGGTCCGCGTGAACGTCGATCCCAAGCACGACGGTGCCCTTCCTGCGCTGGTCGAGGTCTTGAAGCGATGCGACGCGATCGATCGTGTGTGCATCGGTGCCTTCAGCGATCGGCGGCTGTCTCGGGCTCGCACCTTGCTGGGTGGGACGCTGTGCACCTCGCTCGGGCCCAGAGGTATCGCTCGGCTGCGGAGCGCGTCCTATGGCGTGCCGGTCGGTCGGCTCCCCGCACCGTGCGCCCAAGTGCCCACCGGAGCGCGTGGCATGACGCTCGTCGACGAGCGATTCGTCAGCGAGGCGCACGATCGCGGAATGCAGATCCATGTGTGGACCATCGACGATCGCGACGAGATGATCCGACTCCTCGACCTCGGCGTCGACGGCATCATGACCGACCGCCCCGCCATCCTCCGCGAGGTTCTCGAGTCCCGCAACCAGTGGATCGCGTGACTACCCTGGGCGCATGGGGTCGCGTTCAGCGCTCCTCGACGTAGCACTACCTGTCGTCGAGATCGAGAGCTTCGAAGTCGAACCGCCGCGACTGTCCTCTCGTCGACAACCCCGACGTATGGCCACGACGGTCACGCCGCCTGGACGTGAGCTCATCGCGAGCCTCCGGCACCGATACGACGTGGCGATCGGCGCGTACCGCGACTTCGATCCCCGCCTGCTCTCGACCGTCGAACATCGGGTCGACCTCAGCGCCGACGCGGTGATCGCCCACCTCCATCTGTACCGCGCGACCTTCGACCCGTTCGAGCGCGAGCACCGCGTGCCCTTCGTCCTGCACCTCCCGTGGTCATGGCCGGCGCTCCCGATGTGGTTGTCCGTCAGCGAAACATCGCCAACGATGTCCGCGCTACGGCTCTCCCTGCGATCGCGGCGGCGGCTGCGCTATCCGAAGCGGTACTTCCACGCCGCTCACGCCGCGCTCCGAAACCTGGAGTCAGACCTTCTTTGCACTGACGGGTAACGATCCCGGCGATCTGGGTAAAGCGCTGACCATGACGGTCCGCACCGCCAGCGACAAACGCAAGGTCGCCGCGGCCAAGCGCCGGTTCCGCGAGTTCTATCCAGGTGGGTTCCACGACGAGGACTACGTCGTGATGGAGCGCCTCTACAAGTGGGAGGCGCACCAGAGCTGGGCACGGTCACTGAGCCGCGAGTGGTTCGAGTCGCAGCTGCGGTCAGGACGCTACGACGAGATCGCCGCCACCGCGGTCAGGATCGAGTCGCGGACGAACCTGCTGTTCTCCTTCGAGAAGATGGCGATTCGTGACGCCGTGAACTCCGCCGACGGCGCGAAGGGATTCTCCGCCGGCCTCTACGATTGGCTGTACGGGCGAGGCGGCGAGAGAGCGAAGTTCGAGGGCTGGTGCCAAACCGTCGCCGAGCTGCCGCGACGGCAGACCCGGGTCGCGACATGGCCGGTGGTCACGGTCTTCGGATTCATCGCGCGCCCGAAGGTGCACGTCTTCCTGAAGCCCAACGTGACGCGCGTCGCGGCCGAGCGGTACGGATTCAACGTCCGCTACCGGTCGCGCCCGCAGTGGGACACGTACGCAAGCGTTCTCGACTTCGCGAAAGCCATTCGTCGAGACCTTGCGGATTGGCGACCGCGCGACATGATCGACATCCAGTCGTTCATCTGGGTGCTCGGCTCCGGCGAATACGACTAAGTCGCAGGCAGCAACGCGTTCGGGTTGAGTATCCCTGCGGGATCCAACGCCCGTTTGATCGCCCGCATGGCGGCGATCTCCGGCACCGAGCGATTGAGATGCAGCCAGTGCTTCTTGGCCGTGCCGATCCCGTGTTCGGCGGAGATGCTGCCGCCGAGCTCGGCGACGAGTTCGAGCACGGCCGAATCGATGCGTTCGTCAGCCGGATCGACTCCGGTGACATTCACGTGGAGGTTGCCGTCGGCCGCGTGTCCGAAGAGCCATACGTGGGCTGACGGCTCGACGGCGAGGACGCGGATTCTCACGGAGTCGGCGAACTCGGCCAGCGCGCCGCCCGGAAGTGTCACATCGAGCTTGTGCGGCGGTCCGATCTGGTTGATCGCGTCGGTGTGCGCCTCGCGGTACCGCCACAGCTCGGCTCGGCGGCCGGCGGCCGTCGCGACCGCCACGTCGACCGCGCCGAGGCCCGCGACGGTCGACGCCAAGGCATCGGCCGGATCGACACGATCGGCGCACTCGACGAGCAGGTACGCGACGGCCGGCGCTGACAGCGGCATCGGCAACCCGAAGGTCGAGCGCACGAGGGCGAGGCCATCGTCGAAGAAGAGCTCCGCAGCTTCGAGCGACGGCAGATTGCGGCGGAGCGTCCCGCACGCGATCAGAGCATCGTCGACGCCGGCGAAACCCAGCAGCGCGACAACGCGCTCGTCGAATCGCGGCACCAGTCGAAGGCGGGCCGCCGTGACGATTCCGAGTGTTCCCTCGCTTCCGCACAGCAGCGAGGGCAGGTGATAGCCGGTGTTGTCCTTCACGAGCCCGTCGAGGTGCGACACCACCGATCCGTCGCCCAACACCGCTTCGACGCCGAGCACCTGCGCGCGGGTGTCGCCGTAGCGAGCGACCTTTGACCCACCGGCGTTCGTGGCGATCGAGCCTCCGACCGTTGCGGTGTCGCGCGCGCCCCAATCGACGCCGTAGTCCCAATCGACCGCTCGCGCCGCACGCTGGACGTCGGCGATCGTCACGCCGGCACCCACGGTCAGTTGCCCCGCGACCTCGTCCACCGACGACAGCGACGCGATCCGGCGCAGCGAGAGCACGAGCTCGCCTGCGAGCGGAACGCTCCCGCCGACGAGACCGGTATTGCCCCCTTGAGGGACAACTGCGACCGCGTTGGCGACACACCACCCGATGACCTCCGATACTTCCGCGGTCGTTGCGGGCCGCACCACCGCAGGCGTCGTTCCGGCGAATCGTCCCGTCCAGTCGACGGCGTAGCTCTCGGTGACCGAAGGATCGGTCAGCACGTGGGCGGCCCCGACGATCGCCCGCAACGCTTCGAAGTTCAACGAACTCGCTCGACCCAATCGTCGATGAGACGACGGGCGATGCTGATGCCCGGCGGAATCGCCGGGAGGTCGTCGGCGGCGTACCACTGGGCGTCGACAATCTCTGTCGGATCGATCACGATGTCGCCGCCGGTCCATTCCGCGTTGAACCCGAGCATCAACGAGTGGGGGAACGGCCACGGCTGACTCGCCCAGTAGCGCACATTGTCGATCTCGACACCCACCTCCTCGCGCACCTCGCGATGCACCGCCTCCTCGAGCGTCTCCCCGGGCTCGACGAACCCTGCGAGGCAGCTGTACATCGGCAGCGGGAACGTGCGCCCTCGCGCCAGCAGGGCACGGCCGTCGTCGCGCTCGATGAGCGTGATGATCGCGGGGGCGAGCCGCGGAAAAGCAAGGAGGCCGCAGGCTGGGCAGCGTCTCGCTCGCTCCCCCATCGCCGCCTCCGTAGGCGTCGCGCAGCGTCCGCAGAACTGATGTGTGCGTTCCCACTCGACGAGCTGCACGGCGCGCCCCGCAATGGTGAACGTGATGTCGTCGACCTGTCCCCACAGACCCATGAGCGGCACCGCGCCCGCGCCTGGCTCGTTTTCGACCGCCACGGCCCAGCACGGACGATCGTCGAGGGTGCCGAGGAAGATCGCACCATCGAGATCGTGGTCGCCCTCCTCGTGTACGAGGATCGTGCCAGCGCCGACGACGAACACAATGGGATCACCGTCGTCGGCGGGAGCGTGCAGGAGAGGAACGAACCGTCCGGGCTTCACACGCCGGAGGGTAGGTCAGCGAACGATGGTCAGGGCATTGATCAGGATGGCCAGTCCCTGCTCGAGCTCGCCGTCGCTGATCGTGAGCGGTGGGATCAAGCGCAGCACGTTGTCGTCGGGGCCACACGTGAGCACGAGGAGGCCGTCGTCGAAGCAGCGCCGCTGTACCACGGCCGCGGCGTCGCCGTCGCGGAGCTCGACGCCGATCATGAGTCCGATGCCGCGCACGTCACGCACGGCCGCCGGGTTCGCGGCCGCCGCAGCCGCGAGTCGGGTACGTGCAACCGCCCCCATTTCCTCGGCACGCGCGTAGCAATTGCCTCGCTCCAACGCGTCGAGCGTGGCCAGGGCGGCGGCGCACGCGACGGGATTGCCGCCGAACGTCGATCCGTGGGTGCCGTGCGGCCAACGATCCATGAGCTCCCGACCAGCGATGATGCCGCCAAGCGGGAGACCGGATGCGATTCCCTTCGCGAACAGCACGACGTCGGGCGTCACGCCGAACGTCTCGGCCGCGAACGGCCGGCCCGTGCGGCCCATGCCGCACTGCACCTCGTCGAAGACGAGAACGATGCCGTGATCGGAGCACCGCCGCCGCAGCCCCCTCAGCCACGCCATCGGCGGCACGACGTAGCCGCCCTCGCCGAGCACCGGCTCGGCGATCATGCAGCCGATCTCATTGCCGTGCGTGTCGAGGAGTGCATCGAGGGCCTCGAGCGCGTCGGGCGCGTTGCCATACGGCGCGTGAAAGACCGACGGGAGGAGAGGGTCGTAGCCCTCCCGGTACTTCGCCTTCGTGGTGGTGAGGGTCGTCGCCGCGAGCGTGCGGCCGTGGAAGCCGCCGGTGAACGCGATCACGCCGCCTCGACCGGTGGTCCTCCGCGACAGCTTGAGTGCGCCGTCGACCGCTTCGGCCCCCGAGTTGCAGAAGAACACTCGGGGCTCGTCGATGAACGGCACGAGCGCGCCGAGCCGCTCGGCGAGCTCGATCGCGGGACCATGACGGGCGACGACCGACGTGTGGATCAGCATCCGCGCCTGGCGTTCGATGGCGGCCACGACCAACGGATGGCAATGCCCGACGTTGGTGACGCCGATGCCCGACCCGAAGTCGAGAAACCGACGCCCTTCGACGTCGATGAGCCAGCTCCCCTCGCCGCGTTCAGCAAGGATCGAGAAATAGCCCGGCAGCACGCTCGCCATCGCGTGGTCGTAGCGCTGCATCCAGTCGGCGGTCAGCGTGGACTGCGATACGGCACTCATCGGTCGACCACCGATGGCGTGTCGATCTGCGCCCGTTGCAGGCGGCCCGAGTAGTCGACGTACACGGTCTTCAGCTGGCTGAACTGCTCGATTCCCCGGGCTCCGGCTTCTCGGAAGCCGTTGCCCGTGTGCTTCGTGCCCCCGAACGGCAGCGGGATCTCCGCACCGATCGTGGGCGCGTTCACGTACACGATGCCGGCGTCGATGCGATCGACCGCGTGAAGGGCGGCGTTGATGTCGCGGGTGTAGATCGCGGCGGACAGTCCGTACTCCACCGAGTTGACCACTGCGATCGCCTCGTCGAGGTCGGCGATCTCCAAGACGGTCAAGACCGGACCGAACACTTCTTCGCGCGCGATTCGATGCTCGGGCTTCACGCCGACGAGAACGGTGGGTTCGATGAAGGTGCCGCCCGCACAACCCTCGATGTCGTCGCGGAGCCGGCCGCCGCTCGCGATCTCGATTCCCTCGGCGCGAGCCGAGCCGACCACGGCGGCAATGCGCTCGCCCGAGGCACGATTGATCACGGGGCCCACGTCGGTGTCGGAGACGCACGGGTCGCCGAGGCGCAGCGCAGCCACGCGTGCAGTGATGCGCTCTACGAGCGGAGCCGCCATCGCGGGATCGACGATGAGCCGCGACGTCGACGTGCAGCGTTGACCGGCCGTTCCGAAGGCACCGAAGATCACTCCGTCGACGACCAGATCGAGATCGGCATCGGCGCGGACGATCATCGCGTTCTTGCCGCCGAGCTCGAGTGAGACGAGCCGAGGACCGGTCTCCATGGCGGCGGCCGCGACCTTGCGACCGGTCGGCACGGACCCGGTGAAGCTGACCGCGCCGACACCGGGGTGGACGGCGAGGGCGGCCGCGGGCTCCGCGAAACCGTGTACGAGCTGGATCAGCTCGCGCGGAACGCCGGCCTCGAAGCACGCCTCCACGAACGCTTCGGCACATGCAGGTGAGTGCTCCGACGGCTTCAGCACGATGCCATTGCCGGCCAACAGCGCCGGGAAGCACTTCCAGGACGGGATGGCGACCGGGAAGTTCCAAGGCGTGATCATGCCGACGACGCCGACGGGCTGGCGTGTGGTCCACGCCATCTTGTCGGCCAGCTCAGACGGCACTGTCTCGCCCCAGGCGGCGCGACCCTGGCCGGCGACGAAGTCGGCCATGTCGACCGCCTCCTGAACGTCGCCGCCTGCCTCGATGAGAATCTTGCCGACCTCACGGCTGACGAGCTCCGTGAGCTCGTGCTTGCGGCTGGCCAACACGGCACCGGCTCGGGCGATCACCGCGGCTCTGGCCGGGATCGGCACCGCGGCCCACGCGCGTTGCGCTTCGGCGGCGACGTGAACGGCCTCATCGACCGCAGCCGCGTCGGCCACCGCGAACGTGCCGACGACCTCTGCTGGTCGAGCAGGATTGACGGATGCAAACGTTGGCATGACTGGAATCTCCGTTTCTGCTCGGTGTCATAGCGTAACATTTGTTTCATGACAGTCGCGGTTCGAGTCCAGGACCTCAGTGATGAGCTCACCGCGACAGAACGCAAGCTCGCCGAGGTCGTGCTGGCCGAGCCGCAGACGGTCGCGTTCGGCACGGTCGCATCCTTCGCGGAGGCCGCCGGCACCAGCGGTGCGAGCGTCGTGCGGTTCGCCAATCATCTCGGCTACGACGGGTTCATCGAGTTGCAGGCGGCGGTGCAGGAGGAACTCGCCGGCCATTTGCGCCCGGCCGTCGAACGCATTCGTCAGCCCGCGCACGACGACATCGTCGGGCGCACGCTCGCCCTCGACCTCGACAACGTCACGACGTCGTTGGAGGCGATCGACCGTCGTGCGCTCGCCGCTGCCGCGACACGCCTTGCCGGAGCTCGGGCGCGGGTCGTGGTTCTCCCGGGCAGCGCCTCGTACGGCGTCGGCTACCACCTCGCCGATCAACTCGGGCTGCTTCGCGATGGCGTGACCCTGGCATGGGGGGCACCCGCGCCCGTCACCGCGACACTCGCGTCGCTCAAACGCACCGACGTCGTGGTGGCCATCGATGTGCGGCGCTACGACGTGGCCGTGCTCGACGGCGCCGCCGTCGTCTCGAAACGGGGCGTGCCCCTCATCGCGATCACCGATTCGGCGCTGTCCCCGCTCGCTCGCCGGGCAACCGCGACATTCACGATCGCCGGCGAAGGTGCGGGGCCGTTCGACAGTCAAACCGGTGCGATGGCGGTGGCCAACACGCTCGTCACGGCGGTTGCACAGCGACTGCGGGCGAGTGCCACCCGACGACTCGATCGGGTCGAGCAGGCCTGGCGATCGGCAGGCGTGCTCACCGATTCGTAGTCTGCTCTCGTGCAGAACGTCACGCGTCACGCGCCACGCGGCATGGTGGCCTCCGTCGATCACCTGGCGTCGGCCGCGGGAGTGGCCATGCTCCAGCGCGGCGGCTCGGCCGCCGACGCGGCCGTTGCGGCCAGCGCCGTCCTCGCCGTCACCACGCCGCACATGTGCGGGATGGGTGGCGACCTGTTCGCACTCGTGCATCACGGCGACAGCGCGCCGGCGGCACTCAACGCGTCCGGTCGAGCCGGGAGTGGCGCCGATCCCGTCCAGCTTCGACTCGACGGCCACGAGGTCATGCCGTTCGCCGACGATCTACGGGCGGCGCCTGTGCCCGGATGTGTCGATGGTTGGCTGGCGCTCCACGAGCGCTTCGGTCGCCTCCCGTTGGCCTCCGTGCTCGAGCCCGCCGTCGTCTACGCCGCGAGCGGCTTCCCCGCCTCGCCGTTGCTGGCGGGCATGGCCGCGCAGCTGCGCGGTGTCGAAGGCGCGGAAGACCTCACCGGCCAGGGTCGCCTAGGCCCTGGCGATCTCATTCGTCGTCCTGGCGTCGCGCTCTCGCTCCAGGCGATCGTCGCCCACGGCCGCTCCGGCTTCTACCAAGGGCTGTTCGGCGAAGGACTCCTCGCGATCGGAAACGGCGAATACGTCGCCGCCGACTTCGCAACGCCGCTGAGCGATTGGGTCGAACCACTGCGCCACGACGTCTGGGGCCACGAGGTGTGGACCATCCCACCGAACTCGCAGGGCTACCTCACGCTGCTCGGCGCCGCGATCGCCGAACAGCTGCCGCTACCAGACTCTCCCGACGACGGGGCGTGGCCCCACCTGCTCGTCGAAGCGGCGCGGGCGGCTGCGTATGACCGACCCGATCGGCTCTACGAGAACGCCGACGTCTCCGCGTTGTTCACCACCGAGGAGATCGCCCGCCGCCGCGCCTTGATCGACCCGAACGTTCGAGCGACCATCGCTTCACCCGCAGGTGCCGGCGACACGATGTACATGTGCGCGGTCGACGCCGATCGAATGGGCGTGTCGCTCATCCAGTCGAACGCGAAGGGCTTCGGCTGCAACGTGTTCGAGCCGACGACAGGGATCGGCCTCCACAACCGCGGCATCGGGTTCTCCCTCAAACCGGGCCACCCCGCCGAGTACGGCCCCGGACGGCGCCCGCCGCACACGCTGGCCCCCGCAGTCGTGACGCGCCCCGACGGATCGTTGCGCGCGGTGATCGGCACGATGGGCGGCGACGCGCAACCGCAGATCCTGCTGCAGCTACTCGCTCGCCTCCTGCGCCACGGCGAGGTGCCGGGGGCGGTGATCGGCGCCCCACGTTGGGCGCTGATCGGATCCGGAGCGTCTGGTTTCGACACGTGGGCTGATCCGGATGGGGCGAGCGTCGCCATCGAGACCACCGCGCCCGCGGCGTGGGGAGAGGCGTTGCGCGACCGTGGCCACGACGTGACGGAGATCGATGGCATCTTCGGATCGTTCGGCCACGCGCACCTGATCGAGGTGACCGACGACGGCCTGGCCGGGGCCGCAGACCCTCGCGCCCTGATCAGCGCAGCCGCGGGCTACTGACCGGTTCTAGTCGCGGTCGGCGAACTTCGGGTCGCGCTTCTCGAAGTAGGCCGTGACGGCTTCGACGTTGTTCGGGCTGCCGATGAGTGACGCCATCGTCGCAGTCTCGATCTTGAAAGCATCACCCAAGCTGACCTGACCGGCCATGTTGAGGAGTGCCTTCACGCCCTTGACCGCGTTCGGGTTCTTGCCGGCGATCTCTTGCGCGAGCTCCATCGCCGCTGCGTGAGGATCGTCAGCGACACGTGTGGCGAGCCCGAGTTGCACGGCTTCGGTACCAGACACCATGCGGCCCGTGAACGCGAGCTCTTTCGCGACGTCGAGTCCGACGAGGCGCGGCAACATCTGCGTACCGGTCATGTCGGGCACGAGGCCCCACCGGATCTCGAGGACCGACAGCTTCGCGTCGGGTGCCACGATGCGGATGTCGGTCGCCAGCGCGAGTTGGATACCTGCGCCGACCGCGGGCCCGTGGACCGCGGCAATGACCACGGCCGGCATCTCCGTCCAGACGTAGCAAGCCTGTTGCGCGAGGTTGGTGATGCGACCCTCCTCGCGACGGCCGATGTTGCCCCCATCCGTGGCATCGGGAGTATCGGCACCGGCCATCTGCTGGAAACTGTCCAGGTCGAGCCCTGCGCAGAACCCGCGTCCCGCCCCGGAAAGGACAACCGCTCTCACCGACCGGTCCGCCTTGATGCTCTCGCCGGCTTCGGCCAGCGCGTGGAACATGGCGTTGTCGACGGCGTTGAGCTTCTCTGGGCGATTGAGCCTCACGTCAGCAACGCCACCGGCGATCTCGATGGTGACCCGGTCGGACATCTGGCCATGCTGTCCGGTTCCGGTTCGAACCCGCAAGACTGATGCAGCTGTGAAACGTCCCGTTCTGCTCACCTGTCTCCTTGGCGCGCTCGTCGCGCTGGCACCGGTCGCGCGAGCGGACGCGTTGGCGCAACAGCCAATGGCCCCCATCCCCACCTCCGACCTCTCACCGGTGCTGAACGGATTGCCGGTCGACGGCTTCGAATACCGGGTGGTCAAGGCGCAGTACGACCAGGCCTCGGCCTCACTGTCCAACGCGAAGTCGTTGCTGGCTTCGTCGGCCACCGAACTGGTGACCCTGCAACTCGAGGACACCCGCCTGACCACGCAGTTGGCCTCCGAGACCGAGACGAAAAAGGGCGCGACCATCGGTAAGGCCGCCGCCCGCGCCGGTCTTCGAGCACTGGCGATCGACAGCTACGTGCACGGTCGACCCGATCCGGACGCGGACGTCGACGTGAACGTCGCGACCCGACTCTTGGGCAACCGCACCCTCACCCAAGCGGTGAGCGAGGAACAGGTGACCAAGTTGCAGTCGTCCAGCGACGCGATCGATCGCGCGCTGCGCACGATCACCGCCGATCTCGTCGCCCGCACCAGCGGTCGTCAGCGCATGGCGATCGTGCAGGCAGAGCACGACAAAGCCGCGGCCGACGAGGCGCAACTCACGGCCGACCTGATCAAGCAGCAAGACAACCTCGAGCGCGCTCGCATCACAGCCACCGTCGTGGGCGAGGACTTCGCACTCGTCGCGCTCGACGCGTATTGGAAAGCCGCTCTGGCCATGGTGACCGATGATCCGGACTGTGGAATTCCCTGGTGGGCGCTCGCGGGAATCACGAGAAGCGAAAGTCGCCACGGAACCTACGGCGGCGCGCGACTTCTGGCCAACGGAGACGTCGATCGCGTCATCCTCGGTATCCCGCTCGACGGCACCAACAACACTGCCGTCATCGAAGACACCGATGGTGGTGCGTACGACGGCGATCCCGTGTACGACCACGCCGTCGGCCCGATGCAGTTCATCCCGTCGACGTGGCGCCGTTGGGCGCGCGACGGCAACGGCGATCGTGTGACGAGTCCCAACAACATCTACGACGCCGCGTTGGGAGCGGCGCACTATCTGTGTGCCAGCGGGCCGATGCAGACCGACGACGAAATGCGTCGAGGGTTCCTCAGCTACAACCACTCCGATTCCTACGCGACGACGGTGTTGAACTACGCGAAGGCGTACGCCCTCTTTCGAATCGCGCCCCAGTAGCGTCGGTCGGGTGCCTGCACCCAAGTCGTTTCAGCTGTCGCCCGAGATCCACGAGTATCTGATCGCGCACGGCAGCCCGCCCGACGAAGTCGAGCGCGCCCTCATCGAGGAGACCGCGGCTCTCGGCGACATCGCCAGGATGCAAATCGCGCCCGAGCAAGGCGCGCTGCTGCGCATCCTCACGCGTGTCATGGGCGTCACGCGGGCGGTAGAGGTCGGCACGTTCACTGGCTACTCCGCGCTGTCGATTGCGCGTGGACTTTCGGTCGGTGGACGGTTGCTGTGCTGCGACGTGAGCGATGAGTGGACGAAGATCGGGCAGCGCCACTGGGAAGCGGCCGGAGTCGCCGATCGCATCGAGCTCCGCCTCGGGCCCGCGCTCGACACGTTGAAATCACTGCCGAACGAGGAGACGTTCGACCTCGCATTCATCGACGCCGACAAGCCCAACTACATCGCGTACTACGAGGAGCTACTCCCGCGGATGCGAGTGAACGGCCTCTTGATCGTCGACAACGTGCTGTGGAGCGGGACAGTGGTCGACCCGAAGGCGAACGACGACAACGTGAAGGCCATCCGCGCGTTCAACGACCATCTCGCCGCCGACACTCGTGTCGAGAAGGTGATGCTGCCCGTGAGCGACGGCATCACCTTGGCCCGCAAGACGAACTAGTCCACAAATCCCATTCGCTCGGCGGGTGGAACCACTAGGTCATATGGACCGTTGGGCTCAACGACGGCATGAAGCGGCCGATCACCTAAGCAGGTCAAACGGGAAGAGGCGATCAGATGGAACCTGCGGAGTTCGCCGAGCGATTGTGCGAGCTGACGGGTTCCGACATCGCCGCTCTCGCCGCCACCCTGCGCCACGAACTCGACACCGCGGACGGCGAAGTGTCGTGGTGGCGAGCGACCATCACGATCGGTGCAAACCTCAAGCGTCATCACCGCTCGCGAGAAGCCGGCCTCGCGGCGCATCGGGCGTCTTCTGCGGTCTTGAGCGCGGCCGCGAAAGCTGACGTGGCCGTCAGCAAAGACGATGTCACGGTCGTCGCACGGGCCGCATCGGAAGTCGCACGGGTGCTCGTCGCGGAACACGACCACGACGTGCCGGAGACGACGGCCGCGGTGCTTCTCGCCCCGTGGCGTCCCCTCGTACCCGTCGCTGCATAGTCCGTTTCGCACCCCTTCTCGCGCGGTTGGCGCGCAGTTGTCATACACGGCGCGAAGGTCCGGACTACATTGCCGCTGCGGTACGACTTGTGCCGCTCGTCACACGCTTCGCTAACCACTCTCCGGGGGGAAATGTGTTGAAGCCTTCCATGCCGCGCAAACCGCGGTTCACCGCACTACTGCTTGCTCTAGTGCTGATTGCCGCCGCGTGCGGCGGTAGCAGCAAGAACAGCGGCGGTGCAGCGAGCGCGACACCGACCACCGACAACTCGAAGCCCGTTGTCGGCGGCAGTGTGGTGTACGCGCAGGAGGCGGAGAAGGCCAACGGTCTGTGCTTGCCCGAAGCCGAGCTCGACATCTCCGGCATCAACTACGCCCGGACGATCTACGACACGCTCACCGCGCCCAACGAGAACGGCAAGTTCGTTCCGTTCCTCGCCAAAACGGTCACCCCGAACACCGATTTCACGGTCTGGACGATCGTCCTGCGTGACGGCATCACGTTCCACGACGGCTCCGCGCTCGATGCGACCGTCGTCAAGAACAACCTCGACGCCTATCGAGGCAAGTACCCCGGTCGGAGCCCGTTGCTCTTCGCCATCGTCTTCAGGCTCATCACCGCGGTCGACGTCGTCGATGCGATGACGGTGAAGGTGACCATGAGCGCAACGTGGCCCGCATTCGATTCCTTCCTGTGGTCCACGGCTCGGCTCGGGATCATGGCGCAGAAGCAGCTCGACGAAGGCGCCGAGTGCGCCAAGGACCTGATCGGTACCGGTCCGTTCAAGCTCCAGGACTGGGTGATCAACGATCACTTCACGGCCGTGAAGAACCCGAACTACTGGCAGAAGGACAAGGACGGCGTGCAGCTGCCCTACCTCGACTCGATCACCTTCAAGCCGATCCCCGATGGGCAGCAACGCTTGAACGGTCTGCAGAGCGGCCAGTTCCAGATGATCCACACCTCGAGCAGCATCGACCAAGAGCAGCTCCGGGCGTTGGCCAAGCAAGGCACCATCACCGAGAACGAGTCCGACAAGTTCGCCGAAGTCAGCCACCTGATGCTGTGCTCGGCCGTCGACCCCAACGACCCGAAGGTCTGCCCCGGTTCGCCCTTCAACAACATTCACGCTCGCAAGGCCGTTGCGCTCGCGTTCGACCGCGAGACGTATAACCACGTGCGAGCCAAGGACATCCCGAAGGTCGCCAGCGGCCCGTTCGCCCCTGGCGCCATCGGCTTCCTCGAAGACGCCGGATTCCCGAAGTTCAACCTCGATGAAGCCAAGAAGGAAGTGGCGGCCTACACCGCCGAGACCGGCAAGCCGCTCGAATTCACGTATGGCGGCACCACCGATCCCGAAAGCATCGAGTCGCAGAACTTCACCAAGGGCATGCTCGAGGCCGCCGGCATGAAGGTGTCGACCTACACGGTCGAGCAGACGCAGTACATCAGCGTCGCCATCGCTCGGAACTACCAGATGTACGATTGGCGCAACTACCCGGGTAGTGACCCCGACTCCCTGTTCGTGTGGTGGCACTGCAGCAACAGTGCGGCAACGCCTGCGCCGTGTGACAACCCCGTCAACTTCGGTGCCTTCAACGATCCCACGATCAGCACGGATCAGGAGAAGGGCCGCGCCGAGACCAACGCCGCCACGCGCGCCGGCTACTACGAGGACCTCAACAGGCAGTTCTCGAAACAGCTCTACAACGTGTGGCGCAACTGGACGGTGTGGGCCGTGCCCACATCTCCCAAGGTCCACGGCATCGTGGGTCCGGATCTGCCAGACGGCGGCAAGCCCTTCCCGGGCTTCGCAGCCGGCCTTCCGGTGAGCGGAATCTACGTCACGCCGTGACGAACCGCTCGGGCCGAGGCACGCACAGGTAGGCGCTGACACCTGTGCGTGCGGTGCTCCAGCGAATCGGACAGCTCGGCGTGGTGTTGGTGCTCGTCACCCTCTTCACCGCGTTCCTCATCGATCTGGTGCCAGGGGATCCCACGATCCCCCTGGCACCGTTCGCGACGACCGACCAGCGGGCGCAGATGAAGCACGAGCTGCATCTCGATCGGCCATTTCCCGAGCGTTATGCGGAGTGGGTGAACGGTGTCGTTCACGGCAACTTCGGGTGCTACTACGGCACGTCCGGCTACACCGCGGCAAAGAGTTGCCCGGACAGCGTGGCCGACCGAGCGAAGGACGCGTTGCCGATCTCGCTGCTGCTGATGTTCTACGCGCAACTTCTGGCGCTGATCATCGCCATCCCCCTAGGGGTGCTGACCGCCTATCGGGCGGGCAGTCTTCTGGACAAAGGCATCAACACGGCCGCGTTCGCCCTTCTGGCGATACCGAACTTCGTCCTCGCGCTCGTGCTCGCGTACTACGTGGGCACCAAGGCGGGATGGGTGAGCCCCACGGGCTATGTCGATTTCGGTCAGAGTCCGGTAGAGCACTTCCAACAGCTGGCACTCCCCACCATCAGCCTGGCCGTCGGCCAGGTCGCCGTGTACATGCGACTGTTGCGCAGCGACATGATCGCCACGCTGCAGGAAGACTTCGTGACCATGGCGCGCGCCAAGGGACTGAGTTCGGCCCGCATCCTGTGGCGCCACGCGCTGCGACCGTCGAGCCTCACGTTGCTCACCGTGGCCGGCCTCAACGTCGGCACGCTGATCGGTGGCGCTGTCGTGATCGAGAACATCTTCGCGATCCACGGAATGGGTTTCCTCATCGCTGACGCCATCTTCCGCCGTCAGTACGTCGCCCTCCAGAGCTACGTGGCGATCATCGCGCTCGGCTACGTCGCCGTGAACTTCCTTGTCGACGTGCTCTACACCGTCCTCGACCCACGGATCCGTCATGCCCGAGCCGCTGGCTGAATCAGCGAAGGCCGCCGAGCCGGCCACACCCGTCGAAGCGGGCGTCCAACCCCTCGTGCTCGACCCCGCTCCCGCGGTCAAACCCACGGTCGAGAAGGCCGCAACGAAGAAGATGGGGATCGTCGGGTGGATCGCGTTGATCTGGATCATCGCCATCTTCGGTGCGGCGATCTTCGCGCCCCTGCTCCCGATCCCCAAGCCGACGAAGACCTTCCTCCTGCACGCGGGCGAAGGACCGCAACTCGCTCATCCGCTCGGTCTCGATGGCACCGGGCAGGACATGTTCTCCCGAGTCATCTGGGGGGCGCGGGCATCACTGCTCGTGTCGGTCGCATCGGTGTTGTTCGGGCTCGTCGGTGGCGGCGTGCTCGGACTGATCGCCGGCTACTACCGGGGCAAGCTCGACACGCTGTTGAGCTACGTCTTCAACACGTTCCTGGCGATCCCGCAGCTGGTGCTGGCGCTGGCGATCATCGCGGTGTTCGCCAGTGAGCCGACCGTCAGCGTGGAGAAGCGCGAGTTCTGGTTGGTGGTTTCGATCGGCCTCGTCTCCATCCCGATCATCGGGCGAATCACCCGCGCGAGCACGTTGGCGTGGTCGCAGCGCGAGTTCGTGCTGGCGGCGCGAAGCATGGGCGCCAAGAACCGTCGCATCATCGTCCGCGACGTCTTGCCGAACGTGATGCCGGCCATGTTCTCGATCGCCCTGTTGGGAATCGCGGTCGTAATCGTGCTCGAGGGCGGCCTCAGCATCCTCGGTGTGGGCGTTCCCTCATCGACTCCCTCATGGGGCAACCTCATCGCGACCGGCCGCAACGAGCTCACGAAGATCGTCGGCGCCGCGCCGCAGGTCATCTTTGCCCCGTCGATCGCCATCTTCTCGACCGTTCTGTCGCTCAACTATCTGGGTGATGTGGTTCGGGCGCGATTCGACGTGCGCGAGAGCGCGCTCTAGATGTCTCCGCTCCGACGCCGGAAGGAGGTCACGCGCACGATCTCGGCGCGGCCCGAAGCCGGACACCTACTCGAGATCACCGACCTCTCCACATCGTTCAAGACGCCGCGCGGCCTCGCGACCGCGGTCAACAACGTGTCGTTCGTGCTCGACCGTGGCAAGACGCTCGGCATCGTCGGCGAGTCGGGCTCGGGCAAGTCGGTGCTGTCACGGTCGATCATGGGCCTGCTGCCGAAGCAGAACGTCGTGCGTGACGGAAGTGTGCGCTTCGAGGGCACGGAGATCAGCTCGCTGTCCAACAGCGCGATGCGCCAGTACTGGGGCACCGAGATGGCGATGGTCTTCCAAGACCCGATGACGTCGCTCAATCCGGTGCTCAAAGTAGGACGTCAGATCACCGAGTCGCTGCACTACCACCTCGACATGGACAAGCAACAGGCGCACGACACCGCTCTGGCGCTCCTGAAGTCCGTCGGCATCCCCGAGGCCGAGCGCCGCCTCTCGGAATATCCACATCAGCTGTCCGGCGGTATGCGCCAGCGCGTCGTGATCGCCATCGCGCTCGCCTGCGGTCCGAAGGTGCTGTTCGCCGACGAGCCCACGACCGCCCTCGACGTCACAGTGCAGGCGCAGATCTTGAACCTGCTCCAGCAGCAGCAACGCGAGCGCGACATGGCCATGATCCTCGTGACTCACGATCTCGGCGTCGTCGCCGGGCGAGCGGACGAGATCGCGGTGATGTACTCAGGGCAGATCGTCGAGCGGGCGCCGACGCGCACGCTGTTCGCGCAGATGCGGATGCCGTACACCGAGGGCTTGCTCAAGTCGATCCCGAAGCTCGAGCAACCGAGCCACAGCCGACTGCAGATCATCGGGGGTCGACCACCAGATCTCGTCGCCCCGCCGCCCGGCTGCAAGTTCGCACCTCGTTGTCCCTATGCCCAGGAGAAGTGCCACTCCGAGGAGCCGCCGCTGGTGGAGGCCGAAACACCGGGGCACTACTTCAAGTGCTGGTACCCGGTCGGAACCGACGCGGGCAAAGAGGCGCTGGAGCGCAACCTTGCGGCCGGTCTTCCCCAGGCAATCGCGGCGGTGGCCGGCGACGCGATCGCGGCGGCCAAAGTCGAGTTAGCGGTCTAGGACATGGCCGGCACCGGGACTGCGCATCTGCGTTCGACCGACGACGTGCTGCTGCGTGTGGAAAACCTCGTCGTCGAGTTTCCTGCGGGTCGCCGGATGAAGGTGCATGCCGTATCGGGCATCAGTCTCGACGTGCGTGAAGGTGAGACGCTCGGCATCGTCGGCGAGTCCGGTTGCGGCAAGTCGACCACGGGGCGAGCGATCATGCAGCTGCCGAGGCCGACCTCAGGGAGTGTCCTCTTCGAAGGCCAAGACCTAACGAAGTTGTCCGGTGAAGCGTTGCGCAAGATGCGACCGCAGATGCAGTTGATCTTCCAGGACCCGATCTCGTCGTTGAACCCCCGCCGGCGGGTCGGCGACATCGTGCGCGAGCCCCTCGAAGTGTGGAAACGGGGCACCGACGAGTCACGCGAGAAGACCGTGAACGAGGTGCTCGAAGCAGTTGGTCTCGACAACGAGGCATCACGGAACAAGCGGCCGCATCAGTTCTCCGGCGGCCAGTGCCAGCGCATCTGCATCGCCCGCGCGTTGGTGCTCGAGCCCAAGGTCATCATCTGCGACGAGCCGGTGAGCGCCCTCGACGTTTCCGTGCAGGCGCAGATCCTGAACCTGCTCGAGGACATGAAGCAGCGCTACGGCCTCACGCTCGTTTTCATCGCACACGACCTCGCGGTGGTGAAGAACGTGAGCGATCGAGTTGCGGTGATGTACCTCGGCAAGCTGTGCGAGGTCGCGTCGCCCGACGCGCTCTTCACCCGGCCCGCCCACCCGTACACGGCGGCGCTGTTGTCGGCCATTCCCGTGCCAGACCCGTCGGCCACGATGCGCACGCCGGCGTCGTTGCAAGGTGAGTTGCCGTCGCCGTTGGCGCCGCCGTCAGGCTGCCGGTTCCGCACTCGGTGCCCCCGTGCAGAGGATCGCTGTGCGCGCGAGGAGCCGCAGCTGCGTCCGGTGCTCGCCGGATCCGAGCACTACGTGGCGTGCCACTTCCCGTTGATCGAGGCCGCCGAAGTCCCCACCTCGACCACCCCGGTCAGCATCAACGGCTCCTAGCGAGCCATCGGAGGGGGTTGCCGGCTGGCGATGAGGGCTTGCCAGCAGTACCAGGCGACCATCGTGCGGTAGGGGCGGAAGCGATCGCCGAGCGGGACGAGCTCCTGTGACGAGGGCATCGCCGCCAAGTCGTACGCGACCGCATAGCCGGCGCGGACGCCGTAGTCGCCCACCGGCCATACGTCGAGCCGCTTCAACGTGAACATCAGGAACATCTCCGCGGTCCACGGCCCGATGCCGCGCACCGGTGTGAGCTCGGCGACGACCGCTTCGTCGGACAGGCGACCGATGCGGTCGAGCCGCACCTCCCCCGCGGCGACCTTGGTGGCCAGGTCGAGCAGCGACAGCGCCTTGGCATTGGAGAAACCCGCGCCGCGCAGCGAGTCGTAGCCGACCGCGAGCACCGCTTCTGGCGTGAACGAACCCTCGACGAGTGTGCGCACCCGCAGCCAGATGGCTTCGGCCGCCTTGCCGGCGAGTTGCTGGTAGCAGATCGCCTCCGCGAGCTGCTCGAACCGAGTACGGCCCACGCGACGCCCGCCGAGGTCTGGCAGCCCGTGTTCCGCGATCAGCCGCTTCATCACGGGATCGCTTCTTGCGAGTTGTCGCGCGCCCTCTGTGAGGCGCTCGGCCGGCATCGGGTCACCGTACGCGTCACGTCATGGCCCCATCCGCGATAGATCGTCCGCCTGGGAGGGTCGTCTAGGGTGCCCCGCCATCGAAGAGGCTGCGTGGTGGCGGGGTCTTCAGGCGCCGATCGGGATGGCCGTGGCATCGCGGCTCTCGACCTTGTGGCTGGCCTGGCTCGTCACCATCATCACCCCTGCGCAGACGGTGCAAACCGTGCTCGGCAACTGGGACGGTATCTGGAACATCGAGATCGCTCGAACCGGCTACACCGCGCTCGATCCGAGGGTGCCATTCGCCCGCCTTGCGTTCATGCCGATTCTGCCGATCTCCACGGGGCTGATATCGAGGGTGACCGGACTCGGCCTCTACGCCGTCGGCATCACGATCACGACGCTCACCGGGACCGCCGGCATCGTGCTGCTGTATCGCTACATCGAGCACGAGCGCGGTCGCGAAACCGCGACGTGGTCCATGTTGCTCCTGGTCTTCGCGCCCGCCGGCTTCGCGCTCGGCATGTTCTACACCGAAGGCCCTGTGCTGCTGTTCGTCGCTCTGACGTTCATCTTCTTGCGCGACCGCCGCTTCGAATTGGCCGGCCTCGCCGCGATGGCCGGTTCCCTCACCCGCTCGAACGGCTTCCTGCTGGTCGTGCCGTGTGCCGTCTTCGCAGTCCAGGAGCTGCGACGGGGCGGCAGCCGGCGGGCGCTGCTCGCACCACTCCTTGCTCCCGTCGGATTCATCGCGTGGATCGGCTACTGCTGGTATCGCACCGGCGACGCGATGGGCTACTTCAGGGTGGAAGAGCAGGGATGGGGTTCCAAGATCGACGGCGGGTGGGCGACCCTGCAGACGGTGTGGGACTTCCTTCGGTTCGACATCGACAATCCCCACGCCATGATCTGGGTACCGACGTTGCTGATCCTCGGCATCGGCGGATTGGTGCTCTGCGTCCGCCAGCGACTTCCGTTGCACTGGACCGCGTATGCCGCGGCCATGCTCCTCGTACCGCTCGTGAACGCCCGCCAGACGTCGGAGGGACGCTTCCTTCTGCCCGCGTTCCCGTTGTTCGTCGCATGGGCATCAGTGCTGCGACCCTCGGCACGAGCGGTGGTGCTCGGAGCCAGCGCAATGATGATGGGCGGCATCTTCATGGCGGTGTCGGTCAGTGGCGTGAGCCCCTAGCTGTCGGGACGCACGACTGACCGGTCTGCGAGCACGGTTACGCTCCCCGCATGGCCCAACCTCCCGCGATGCAGATCGACGAAGACACCATCTATCAAGTCACGATCGAGACCGATCGAGGCCCGATCATTATGGAGCTCGATCCCAAGCTCGCACCGAACACCGTGAACCACTTCGTGGCGCTGGCGCGCGACGGCTTCTACGACGGGCTCACCTTTCATCGCGTGGTGCCCGATTTCGTGATCCAGGGCGGCGATCCCGAGGGCAGCGGACGCGGCGGACCGGGCTACAAGTGGGCGGACGAACCGGTGAAGGGTGAGTACACCGTCGGCGCCGTCGCGATGGCGAACGCGGGGCCGAACACCAATGGCTCGCAGTTCTTCATCTGCATCGACGACTGCCAGCGCAAGCTCGACAAGGCCTACAACCTCTTCGGCTACGTGATCGACGGCATCGACGTCGCCCAGAAGGTGCAGCAGGGCGATGTGATGCGCTCCGTCTCGATCGCAGAGCGCGCTTCAGACTGAAGGTCAGTCGGTGCGTTCGGCGTTGACTCGGGTCGCGTACAGCCGTAATCCACATCCGGCGACGACGAGCACCAACGCGAACAGCAACAGAATTCCGATCTGCTCGAGCGCCTCGATGCGGTCGATCAGATCGGCGTCCTCCGAGCCGAATCCGCCACCGGAAGTCACTCGCCCTCCGCCGGACAGCTGACTCTGCGTGCGCCACGCCAGGAAGAACCAGCCCGCCGCGAAGAGCACGCCAACGACGATGCACACCAGCGAGACCACTGCCATCAGACGCGCCTCGTCACGGATCAGGATGCGCTGGACCTCGATCTCGATCTCCTCTTCATCGAGCTCCTCGTCGTCCTCGGACACGGCCTCGACGACGATCTCCCCCAACTCCCCAGCGTCATCAGTCATCCGTCCAGCCTCGCAGGTCCGGTTGCGCGACGCTGCGACCCATGAGCGCCCCGCATCACGATCACGATCTCCCCGACCTTCCGCCGCCGACGGTCGAAGAGGTCGCCAATGGCGTCTACGCCTACGTGCAGCTCGACGGCTCGTGGGGCCTGAACAACAGCGGCTTCCTCGTCGGCCGCGACGGCGTGACCGTGATCGACACGTGCTTCACCGAGCGACGGACCCGCGCACTGGTCCACACGATCGCGTCGGTGACATCGCTCCCACTGCGCACGCTCGTCAACACGCATCATCACGGTGACCACACGCATGGCAACTACTTGCTGCCCGCCGCGACGATCATCGGTCACGAGCTCTGCCGGGAGGAGATGCTGGCCGCCGGCCATCAGGCCGCCGGTCTGTTTCCGGGCGTCGATTGGGGCCGGCTCGAGGTCGCGCCACCGTTCGTTTGCTTCGAGCAACGACTCGACATGTATGTGGACGATCGCAAGGTCGAGCTCGACTTCGTTGGCCCTGCTCATACGACCAACGACGTGATCGCGTGGCTGCCGCAGCATCGAGTGCTCTTCTCGGGCGACCTCATCTTCAACGGCGGCACGCCCTTCGTCGTCATGGGCTCGGTCGCCGGTTCGCTGGCTGCGCTCGAGCGGTTACGGCTCCTCGGGCCGGACGTCATCGTGCCGGGCCACGGAGCCGTCTGCGGCCTGTCGGCGATCGACGACCAGGTGGCCTACCTGCGCTTCGTGCAGGAGGTGGCGCGGCGGGGCTTCGATGCGGGAACACCGCCGCTCGATCTGGCATTGGCGACCGACCTCGGGCGTTTCGCCGAGCTCGGCGACCCCGAGCGGATCGTCGGCAACGTGTACCGCGCCTATTCGGAGCTGCGGGGCGAGCCGCTCGGACACCCGATCGATCCGCAGGCGTACGCCGACATGATCACGTACAACGGCGGGGAACCGCTGCGCTGCTGGGCCTGAGGTCGCACCCGCGCAACCCGACCGTGGACGGATGACCCAGTGGGCGCCGATCCGTACGGTCATCGCATGGTCACCAAGCAACTCTTCGTGTCGTTGCCCTTGCTGCGCGCCATCGAGCACCTCCCCGAGGCCGTCGAGGTCGACGGCCTCACGTTGCGTTTCACCGGCGAAGTCACGAGCTCCCCGATCGTGCTGGGGTTTGCAGCTCACCGTGCCCGCGTCGAGTGCGATCACGGAACCGGCCATGTCGACCTGAGCTCCGCCACTTCGTGGCGCAGCGAGATGACGCTCCGCATCGACGGCATCAATGCTCGTCGTGCCGAGGCGCTCGTGCAGGCGCTGCGCAGGGCCATGGTCGCCGAGCAGACACGGGTCGAACCCGTCGCCGGTGAGAGGATTGCCGTGTGCCGTTCAGCATGACCGGGGTGTTCACCGCGGAGCAGCTTCCGCCGGTGGACATCGCGACCAACGAGATTCCGGTTGGCTGGTGGGCCGCGGGCGTCGGTGGCGCCGTCGGCGTGAGCCTGGTAGCGATCGCGACGTTCGTCGCGTCGTTTCGCCGCGTCGACTCCCCGGTGTTGCTCGCGATCCTGCTCGCACTCGCCGTGAGCCCGATGATCGTCCAGCTCCGCTTCGACGTCCCGCTCCCGGTGGTCGCGATCTGGACCCTCGTGCCGCTCGCAATGCTCAATCTGTTCGGATCACCGCTGGGGCTCTACGACAGCGAGGGCCGCACTCAGACCACGATGATGATGTTCGTCTGGTTCGTCGGCCAGACCGCGGCGGTCGGCAGCCGGCGGGTCATCGCGGCCGTCACCGCGGCCGCACTCGCGATCACCATCGGCCGCTACTTCACTGATCCGGTCTACGGCGCTGAAGTGATCTGGTCCGCGGGAGTCATCACCGCGTTGCTCGCGGGCCTCGTGATTCGGGCGCTCCTCGTCGCCGTCCTGAACGGCAAAATCGCCCAGGAGGCATTGTCGGAGCAGGCGACCACGGCGGAGCGCCAGCGGATCGCGCGCGAGGTGCACGACGTGATCGCCCATTCGCTCACGGTCACGATGCTGCATCTCACGGCCGCGCGCCTTGCCGTCGGACGAGGTGACAACACCGCGGCGACCGAGGCGCTCGAGGAGGCCGAAAAGGCCGGCCGCACCAGCTTGAACGAGATCCGGCACACGGTTGGGCTCCTGCGGACCGACGGCACCGGGCCGAGCACCGATCCCCTGCCGTCTGCCCCCGACGTGCCCGCGCTCGTCGACGGCTACCGCGCGGCCGGTCTGGACGTGTCGCTCGATCTCCACGGCGACCTCGACCGCGTCGAACCCGCCGCGGGCTTGGCCCTGTACCGCATCGTGCAGGAGTCCCTCACCAACGCCGGCCGCCACGCGCCAGGGGCGCGCACGACGGTCCACATCGAGGTCGGTCCGCCCTTGAACATCGACGTGCGCACGGAAGGCGCCGCGCCGAACCGGCCACGGAGAGCCGGCATGGGCCTCACCGGTATGGCGGAGCGGGCCGCGGCCCTCGGCGGATCGTTCGAGGCCGGGCAGAGCGACACCGAATGGCGAGTGGCGGCCACGCTCCCGTGATCCGCGTGCTGCTCGTCGACGACCAGCCGCTGGTCAGGGCCGGTCTGTCGCGCATCCTGGGCCCAGAAGACGACATGGAGATCGTCGCCGAGTGCGCCGACGGCGAGGAGGTCGAGGCCGCGGTCGCCGCAACCCATCCGGACATCGTCGTGATGGACGTGCGCATGAAGCACGTCGACGGAACCGAAGCGACCCGGCGTCTCCGCGCGCAGGCCGACGCGCCGCCCGTGCTCACCCTCACCACGTTCGACGACGACGCTGTGGTCGCGGCATCACTGGCCGCCGGCGCCAGCGGATTCATCCTGAAGGACGCGCGAGGTGAGGATCTCATCGCCGCCGTCCGCTCGGTCGCCAAGGGAGGCGCGTGGCTCGACCCGGCCATCGCCGGCAAGGTCATCGAGGCCTACCGCTCCACCGGTATCCCCCGCGCCCAGCAGCAGGCCAAGCTGGCCGAGCTAACGGAGCGCGAGGTCGACGTGTTGCGCCTGATCGGCCGGGGCCGCTCGAACACGGAGATCGGGGTGGAGCTCTTCATCAGCGAAGGCACCGTCAAGAGCCACATCGGTCACATCTTCACGAAGCTCGACCTCCGCGACCGAGCGGCGGCGATCGTCTTCGCGTTCGACCATGCGCTGGTGGAACCCAATGGATAGACCAGGGTCGGAGTCCGCAATCCTCCCCGCGGCCGATGACCGAGAGGCCGGCCCGGATTACGTTCGACCCATGAGCGACGTTGCCGCCCCTGAAGTCCTGGCTGATGGCGAGTTCCACATCCCCGAGGTGTCGACCCGGTCGATCCTTCTCGGTTCCGGTCCCCGCTTCGCTCGCGACGCCTTCGGACCGATGCTCGTGTTCTACGCAGGGTTCAAGCTGTCCGGACTGCTCGTCGGCATCATCGCCTCGACGATCGCCTCGTTCTTGGCGTACCGCTGGGAGCGCAGCCACGATCGCCCCGGCATGATGGCCCGCTTGGGCCTCGGTCTCGTGCTGATCCAGGCCGCCATCGGCATCGCGTCGGACAGCACGGTCGTGTTCCTCGCCCAGCCGGTCCTGATCAACGGGGCGTACGGGCTCGCATTCGTCGGTTCGGCGCTCATCGGAAGGCCGTTGGCAGGCCTGTTCGCGATGGAGACGTACCCCTTCCCCGAAGAGGTTCGCTCCTCGGCCACCTTCAAGCGGGCCTTCACCCGAGTGTCGCTCGCGTGGGGCGCGTATCTCATCCTGCGCAGCGTGGTTCGGATGGCGTCGCTGAGCGGCGGCAACGTCGACTCGTTCATCGCCGTCAACCTCGTGACCGGCGTTCCCCTGACTGCCCTTCTGATGGGATGGTCGGTTTGGTACGCGGTCCGCTTCTTCCGCAACAGCGACGAGTTCGGCGAGGCCATCCGCCTCATGGAGGCCGGCGCGCTCTGAGCCTGGCTCGAAACCTTCGGCCGCTGCGTCACGGCAGCAGCGATCCGACGATCCGGTTCGCGTCAGATGGGGTGTGGCGGGCAACGCACACCCCCGACGGGCCGGGGACGATTCATCTGAAGCCCGACGGCGGCGCCGAGGCGTGGGGTCCCGGTGCCGACTGGCTGCTCGCCCGCGTTCCGGCGATGACCGGAGCGCTCGACTCGCTCGACGGCTTCGACCCTTCGCTCCATCCGGTCGTCGCTCGACTCGCCCGCCGGTTGTCGAGCCTGCGGTTGCCGCGCACCGAACGCGTCCTCGACGCACTTGTGCCTGCGATCCTCGAGCAGAAGGTCACCGGCATCGAGGCGCGCCGGTCGTGGAATGATCTCGTTCGCCTCGTGAACGAACCGGCGCCAGGGCCCGTGCCGCTGCTCCTGACGCCCTCGGCTCGCAGGCTGCTCGAGGTGCCGTCCCACGCGTTTCACCGGCTGGGCGTCGAACGGAAGCGGGCGGACACGATCCACCGCTGCGCCCGAGTGGCCCATCGACTCGAAGAAGCCGTCGGGCTCGGGACGGACGTCCTCGACCAGCGGCTGCGCTCCATACCGGGTGTTGGCGTGTGGACCTCCGCCGAGGTTCGCCTCGTCGCACTGGGCGATGCGGACGCCGTGAGCGTCGGCGACTATCACCTCCCCAACGCCGTCGCGTTCGCGCTCGCGGGTGAACCGCGCGGAGACGACCAACGCATGCTCGAACTGCTCGCGCCGTTCGCCGGACATCGAGGTCGCGTTGTCCGCCTCATCGAAGGCTCGGGAATCACCGCACCTCGCCGCGGCCCCCGCATGCGGCTTCGCGCCATCGCGCGCCACTGATCCACACCTTGTCCCCAGGAAATCCACATCGTTGCTCCCCTACCGCCGCACAGGCGACCGCGTTCACACTGGACAGATGTTCGAGGTCACGCTCCGCGACAGCACCCGCGAGATGATCGACGGCGCCGACTACCGCCAGGAAGGGCCGATGACGACGTTCTTCCGCCATGCCGAAGGCCGAGAGGTCGTCGACTGCTGGAGCACCCGCATCGCCAGCTTTCGAACCTCAGAGGTCCTGATCATCCGGCGCCTCGAAGACGAACCGCGCCGGGTGTTGCACACCGCTTAGGGGACGTACACGCCGAGCCAGGCGAGCGCGCACATCCAGGTGAAACCCACCGCGCAGACGGCGGTGGTCACGCGCTCGGCCAGGCGGCTCGGCGTCGCCAACGAGAGCGCCATCACCAGCGGGAACGCGTTGAGCCCATAGCGCTCGATCGAGTTGAGGTTGCCGGCCGCGAGCGATGTCGCCACGATCGCCACGGAGAACAGTCCGTATGACAACGGCAATCGACGCCACACGATCACCGCCAGCACCAAGAGCGCGAGGGCGAACGGAAAGTGCAGACCGTCCACATTGCGGTGCACGAGATCGGACGCCGCCTCGACCAGGCGGATGATGGGGTTGGACGTTCCGCCCCGCAGTTCGCTCTGGCGATCGATCGGGATCATCCAATCGCCGAAGACGTGCCCGACCCACCAGAGGTAGCACGTCGCGCCGGCGATGGGCGCGGCCAGGGCCAATGCCCGTGGTAGGAGCGCACGGAGCCGTCGTGAACGCAGGCCGCGTCCGACTTCGACCAGCGCCGCCAAGGCGAGGAACACGCCGGTCGGGCGCGTCAACGCGGCCGCGAATCCGGCGGCCGCGGCCCATCCCCAACGACCACGACGCAAGGCGAGGACGGTCACCGCGGCCAACACGACGAACAGCGCTTCGGCGTAGGCCCACGTGAGTACGAACGCGGGCGGCACCAGAGCGAAGTACCAAGCCGCCCGCCGCGCGGCCCGCCGGTCGCCGGTCTCGAGTCGGGTGAGGCGGTGCACGAGCGCACCGGCGACCAGCGCAGCCACGTTGGTGATGATCAGTAGCGCGGTACCCGGCGAGATCGTCGTGAGGGCGTGCACGAGCCGGCCGGTGAGCGAGTAGAGGGGAAAGAAACGCAACGCTTCGGGATCTTCAGCGCGATAGCCGTGTTCCGCGATGCCGCGGTAGAAGACGCCGTCCCACGCGAACAATCCTTGAAAGCTGACCAACGGCCGGTCGCCGTGCCGGGCGTGGTCGATCCACGAATACGACCCAGCCCAAGCGGCGAGCACGAGCACCCTCGTTGCGACCCACCCCGGGAGCGCGGCGCGGAGATCCTCCGCTATCTCTCGACGATTCACGATGCGGGGCCGGCGAACCGCACCAACGACGCATGCTCGAAGAACGCGTCACCGTCGTCGATCACGAGTGGTTGACCGGCACCGAGCCTTGCGTTGAGCCGGCCCTCGACCGCCTCGCATTGGCCCTCGAACGTCTTGTAGCCGGCGCTGTCGACCAACCAGACCGAGTGCGCAGACTGGGCCAGAGCGATGACCGCGTCGGCCGTGGCGACGGGGTCCACCGCGCCGTTGCGGTCGGCGTAGTCGCGCCAGTCGACGAGCGCCGGGTCGCTGAGCGTGGGATAGCTGAGCTGGGCGAGGCCGAGTGTGGATGGGAGCAATCGGTGCACGCTCGGGCCCAGTTGGTCCGGGCAGATCAACACGACATCGCCTGGTTGCGCTTCGGCGCGGATCGCATCGGTGATCTTGCCCACCTGTGTGCGGTCGGTGATCGCGTTGTGAATACCGCCGACGATGCCCAGCGCGAGCAGCATTGAGGCGATCACCCCGCGCGCGGCCACACCACTGAACCGAGTGAGGCCCACGGCGGCTACCAGCAGGAACAGCGGGAACAACATCGCCGCGTATCGGGTAGCAAACGTCGTGTGCGTAGCGAAGCCGGCGACCGTCGCGATGGCGACGGTGAGACCGACCACTGTGGCCTCTCGGCGCACGAGCGGCGTCGTGCGCACATCGATCTCGAGGCGGTACTCGTCGATCGACCGCGCCACCAGCCCGACCACGAACAGCGCCGCAAGCGTCCATCCGAGCAACAATCCTTCGGCGTAGTCGCCGCCGCCGAAGTCCTGCAGCGTCGTAGTCACGAGCGTGGTGGGGCGCACCGGCGCCGCCCAGGGTGTGCCAGTGTGCGCCGACTGATCGAGCATCACGGCCACCCACGGCACGAGGAACACCCCGCCCATGATCACTGCCAGGAGGACTTGGATGGTCCGGCGGCGGTCGTCGCCCGCGCTCCGGCGCGCCCGCCACGCCAGCACGACCACGCTGGCCGCAATCAACCACAGCGCCCAGTAATGCGACAACAGCAGCGCGCCGACGACGAGCGCGATAGCCACCAGCCGCCATGGCGAGGAGCGTTCGAGCGCGTTCGCCACCAGCAGGTAGCCGGCGAACACGAGGAGCATGACGAGCGAGTACATGCGCGTCTCGGTGCCGTAGCGAATGGCGAACGGGGACAGTGCCAGCAGCGCCACGAACGCCCACGCAGTGACGCGACCGCCGACGCGACGACCAGCCCACCAGGCGAGGGGCAGGGCGAGCACGGCGAACACGCCCGACAGTGATCGCACGGCGGTGTCCCCCTCACCGAACACCGCCATCCAGCCGTGCAGGAGGAAGTAGTACAGCGGCGGATGCCCATCGTGGCGCAACGCGCTCGGGATGTCACCCAATGGCAGCCGGGCGATGTCGACGCTCAGTGCCTCGTCGAGCCAAAGGTGCGATCTGGTCCAGAAGCGCAAGCCCACGCCGATGACGACAGACGCGGCCACCACCAGGTACTCGACCGGGCGGAGTGAGAGGTCACCGGTGTCGAGACGCGAACCGGGGCCCGATGGCACGGCGAGCGATGGTACTTGCGGGGTGTCCGGGCGTTCGACGATGCGCCCGTACACTCGCCGGTCAGATGACCGAAACCGCACCGGAGAAGAACGTGGTCGTCATCGGGGCTGGTCCCGCCGGCCTCACCGCCGCGTATCAGCTCGGAAAGCTCGGCGTCGACGCGACCGTGCTCGAAGCAGACACGACCGTGGGTGGCATCAGCCGCACCGTCGAACGCGACGGCTGGCGGTTCGACCTCGGCGGCCACCGCTTCTTCACCAAGGTGCAGGCCGTCGAAGACCTCTGGCACGAGATCCTGCCGCAGGGCGACTTCCTGCTGCGGCCACGCATGAGCCGCATCTACTACGACGGCAAGTACCTCGACTATCCCCTGCGACTGTTCAACGTGCTGCGCAGAGTCGGCCCCATCGAAGCCGTGCGCTGCGTGCTCTCGTACCTGTGGGTGCGCATCCACCCGCCGAAGGATCGAACGACGTTCGAAGGCTGGACGGCGTCGCGTTTCGGTTGGCGCCTCTATCGCATGTTCTTCAAGACCTACACCGAGAAGGTGTGGGGCGTGCCGGCGACCGAGATCCAGGCGGACTGGGCCGCACAGCGCATCAAGAACCTGTCGTTCTTGAGCGCGGTCTGGAACTCGATGTTGCCGCGTCGCAATCAGAAGGACATCACCTCGCTCATCGAGGAGTTCCAGTATCCGAAGCTCGGGCCCGGGATGATGTGGGAACGCTGTGCCGACCTCGTCGAGAAGGACGGCAATGACGTGCTGCTCAACGCTCCGGTCGTCGCCGTGCACCACGAAGGCGGTCTCGCCGTCACCGTCGACTACCTCGTGGACGGTGAGACCGTGACCTCCCTCGCGTCGCACGTGATCTCGTCGATGCCGCTGCCCCATCTCCTCAAGGCCATGCGCCCCGAGATCTCCGACGACGTTCGGGCCGCGGCCGACGAGATCCATTTTCGCGACCACCTTTCGGTGGCCCTGGTCGTGCCCGAGGAAGCGGCGTTCCCCGACAACTGGATCTACGTGCACGACCCCGCGGTTCGGCTCGGACGGATCCAGAACTTCGGCTCGTGGTCACCGTTCATGGTGAAGGAGGGACGCACGTGCCTCGGCCTCGAGTACTTCGTGTTCGAAGGAGACGACCTGTGGGAGATGGCCGACGACGACTTGATCGAGCTCGGCAAGCGCGAACTCGACACGCTGGGCCTTGTTCGTCCTGAGCTGATCGAAGCGGGTTACGTCGTGCGCATGCCGAAGGCATATCCCACGTACGACGAGCACTACCGCGCGAACGTCGAGACC
This sequence comes from Acidimicrobiaceae bacterium, assembly GCA_041166745.1. Lineage (GTDB taxonomy): Bacteria > Actinomycetota > Acidimicrobiia > Acidimicrobiales > JACDCH01 > DASUCS01. The sequence goes on along the minus strand of JBEEGH010000023.1, from coordinate 26,512 downwards.
ATGAAGGGCTGGCTCGCCGAGCACGCCCGCAACGTGTATCCCGTCGGTCGCAACGGCATGCACAAGTACAACAACCAGGACCACTCGATGCTCACGGCGATGCTGACGGTGGAGAACATCGTGCACAACGCCGGCCACGACATCTGGTCGGTGAATGTCGAGGCCGAGTACCACGAGGAGGTCGCCGACGCCCTTGGGGACAGCACCGGGCGCGACGCGCCCATCATTCCCCGCCATGCCGTCGAAGAGGCTGCAGCGGCGCGTCAGGCCAGTGGCGGCGGCGTCACGTACACGACGTAGGCATCGCCCAACTGCTGGAGCGCATTCAGCTCCTCGAGCGACTGGCGCGACACGCCCTGAGCTTTCATCGAGAGAAAGTCGGACGCTCCGACCGAGATCCGACCCGGCGGCGCGTTGCTTCCGAGCGACGCTCGGATGCTCGCTTCCAATTCTCTTGCGCGTGCTCGTTCCGCCGGTGCCAGCGGATCGAACGACGCTACGAGGCGGCTTCCGGGTGGAGGCTGCCATGCCCCACTCTCCACATCTGGCAGATCGATGACCATGACCATGGCATCGACCTCACGGGGCGTTGCCTGTCGCCAGGTGCCGTGCCTCAACGAGGAGAACTCGTCAGGGTCGACGAAGACGTCGAAGCCTCGACGGTACAAGTCGAAATACAGCCCGTTCGGCGCCGACCCCCACGTGCTCGGATCGATGCCGCGTACGAGATAACGGTGCTCGTGGTCCAACGCCGCCGCGGTCGGCGGTCCGACAGCCTCCACCATCCGCGACAGCCGCTCGCCGGGCACGGGCGGAGGGAGGTCGCGCAGCATCACCGCCGTCGTCACCACGAGCCCGGCGAGACCAACGAGGCTCACGGCGTGGCGTGCATTCGGCGCCTTCAGTTCGGCAACCATGCACCAGACGATCGACAACATCGCAATCGCGGCAACGGCCCACCACCAGTGCACGACGTAGGGCACGAAGATTCCGGTGACGCGCGACGTGGCCACTACGGCCAGGCCAGTGGCAACGAAGGAAAGAAGGGCGAGACGGGCCGCGTCGCCGTGTCCGCGTCGCCACGCGAACAGGCCTGACGCCACCACGGCGCCCAACGTGATGATGCCGGGCCACGCCGACGAGCTGATCAGGAACCCGAGGCCACCGGTGTCATGGCCGGTGACCCACGCGCCGTTCGGTCGCAGCTCGAGGCCCATCGCTCCGAATGCCGCGTTCCAGCCCACAGAGCGCTCGACGGGGTCTTGGGAGTAGGACAACAGCGCGCGGAGGTTGTTGCCGCCGGACAGCTGGTCGATGATCGCCGGCAGCCAGACCACGACACCTACACCCGCGGCGATCGCCAGCCAACGCGCGGCCGGTGAGCGGCGGATCGGCTCGCGCTCCCGTTCTCGCACCATCGCCACGACGCACCACATCACTGCCAACGCCAGTAGGCCGCCGACGAGGGGCAGGTAGCCAGCGTGGGTCTGCACCGAGAGCGATCCGATCGCAATCGCAATCGGAAGCATGAGCAGGTCACCGCACAGCACCGACCAGACGAGCAACAGGAAGACGACGAAGGGAAAGAACGCGGCCCACGGATTCCACGGGTCGATCAGCAGCGCGCCGGAGCCGTGGGCCAGCAATGCGGTCATGAGCCCGACGAGGATGGCGAGCCGAGCGCCTCCCCGTCGGTAGCCGATCAGGACAACGGCGAGCATGCAGACGAGATTGAGGATCGCCGTGCCGGCGAGGACACCCGTCTCGCCGAGCAGGCGGTAGAAGGGCGCCAGCAACCAGAACTGCAGTGGTCCCGGATGCGCCCACCCCCACCGCGACCACGCACCGAGCAACGGCGTGTGCGAACCGCCGACATCGCTGATGCGCAACAGCTGGAGGGCTTGGTCGCTGCTCGCATACCAACTACGACCGAGCAACGATGCGATCGCACCGACGACGGGCGCCGCGACGAGGATCGCCACGAGCACGGCCACACGTCTTCGTTGCACCCCTGAGGTCTTCAGTGGCGCACGATCCGACGAGCGGCGAAATCGATGACGGCCGCGGCGAGCAACACGAGGTACGGGTACAACGGAAGGTGGAACCGCTGATTGCCCCACAACAGGAGCGGAATGACGAGCAGCGCCATCAGGGCGGCGAGCACGAGCCGCGGCTCTGCCCGTTTGCGGGCGGCGCCGACGAGCAGTGGCAGCCCGACGATCGCGAGGCCGAGCACGGCGTAGAAGTACCAGTCGGCCGCACGCGACAGAACGTCGCGCTCCCCCGCCCGCAGGAACGGCGGACTGCCGAGCGTTTCGGTCGCTTCGATCCCGTCGTGGTCGTCGGCGAACTCGAACCTGGCCCGTCGCACGATCTGGAGCGCCTCCCGTGCCGGATGGTGAAGCACGAAACTCACGGCCTTGCGGGTGTTGCCGGCATTGCGGGGTACTTCCGGCAAGCCCGGGTCGACGCACCCGTCGTGATCGGAGAACCGGAAGCCGCCCTGCGCGGTCATGTTGCGGTCGAGACAGAGCGTGTCGCCGGTGTTGGTCGACGTGACGATGAATGCGTGCATCCGAATCTCGTTGCGGACCATCCACGGGATCGACATGGCCACTACCACCAGCACCGGAACGAGCGTCACCGTGAACGCTCGTCGCCAGCCGGCGCGCCCCGCGAGCGCAGCGGCGAACAGACCAACGAGGAACCACACCGAGAACGGACGCACGAGGACGGACAACGCCAACACGAAGCCGAAGGTGAGCAGCCGATTGCGGCTCGGGAGGCTCGTGGACCAGTCGTGCAGAACGATGATCGCCACCGCCGCGGTCGACAGAAAGATGAACGTCGTCTCGAGTTGAAGCGTGGTCACCTGATAGATCGCATTCGGGAACACCGCGAGCAGAGCCGCCGCAATGAGCCCCACCGTTGCGTTGAACACGCGGCGTGCGATCAGGAAGACGAGAGCGATCGTCGCCGTTCCGAATGCCACGTGCATGAACCCTGCCCAGAACATGAGTCCGCCGGGGAGGTGCAAGTGCCCGACGACGAAGAACAGCGCCGCCAGCAGCGCGGGATAGCCGATCGGGTAATAGGCGGTGGGTTGATTCGTGACGTAACCGACGTAGCCGTGGCCGGCCGCGATCTCGTTGCCGTAGTACCAGTACGAGTATTGGTCGCCCGACACCTGCCACGCGTAGGGCGGGGCCGACTTCGCGTAGAGAAGCCATGCCAGCCGCAGGCCGAAGCCCACGGCCGTGATGAGGATCAACCAGCGGTGGTCGCGGTGTGACCAGATTCGTGCGACCACGCTCGAGCGATCTTCCGGTAGCCCCGCGCCCGCAGCATCGGCCGCTTCGAGCGTCGCGGTCACAGGTGCACTCCGGGCGGCGCGATGAAGACTCCGATCGGGACGCCGAGCTCGAGCATCTCGTTGAACCGCGGCTGGATGTCGCCATCGAGGTAGACGCGCTGATCGATCGCGGCGCCAAAGAGGTTGTCGTCGACCTTGGCGATGAGATCGTCCATACCCCGCTCATGCAGCAGAGCAATGACTTCCGACCGAAGCTCCGTGAAACGAGCTTGTTGCACGGGCGTACGTGGGTCGATGAAGGCCACCTGGATTGCGCCCGGAAGTACTCGCCAGCGGTCCACCCATGCACCGGTGGCCAGTTCGACTCGGGCGGTGGCCTCGGCTTCGGACACCACGCGATGCGGCGTGGCGATCACGCGCAGTCCGGCGATGGCGCCGACATCGAAGCCGCGCCGGTCGAGCTCGTTGAGCAGCCCGTACCCGGGTGAGCCGATGTACGCGGCATCGTCCCACGCGACCAAGTACCTGCCGGCGTGTCCCGTCGCACCACCGACACCTTGGTTCAGCGCGGCGACCGTATCGGGCACCACGGCACCCAACTCGTCGGAGATGAGCGCGTCGGAATGGCTCGCACTTGGTGCCGCCCACGTCAGCCGGGCGCAGAAGAGCGCGATGACGGCAACGAGCGCGCCTTTACCCACCCGTTCCGCCAACTCACGACGATCCGCGGAAACCGCGCGCCCGACCAGCGCGGCGACGGTCCACACGGTGGCGACCGTCATCAACCCGGCGACCCCCCACACCGGTAGCAGCAGGTAGTACCAGACGTTGCCGAAGATGTGGCTGACGTCGAAGATGAGCAGTAGTACGCCGAGCGCCACAACGGCGTGGAGCAACAGCAGCGAGCGATTGCGCAGCTTGATCGCGGCCAGCGCGGCCAGTCCCCAGAGCGCGGCGAAGGCAACCCCTCGCGAGGTGTTCGCATGACGCGTCGGGTCGCTCGACACGAGCAACCCCGGCTCAGCCAGCTGGTGCAACGACAGGTGAGCCATGTCGAGCTTCTCGAACACGTACTGAAGCGACCCTCGCACGCCGACGGTGGGCTCCTGTGGCGGCGGGTTCGTGAAGTGCCTGATCAGAATCGATTCGTTCCCCGGATGATGAATGATCTGGTCGATTGTCGGAGGCAGCCAAACCGCGACTCCGAGCGCTACGGCGACCGCACTCCACACGACGATCGAGCGTCGACCGACAGCCTCACCGCTGCGGAAGTGCAGCACCGCGCCGGCAGCCGCGAGTCCACCGATGCCGAGGCAGAGCGCGAGGTACGGAACGTGCGTCTGCGCGCAGAACGATCCCGCCACCACCACGACCGGCAGCAGCTTGATGTCGCCACACGCCACCGACCATGCCGCGAGCAACACCACCACCCACCACAGCACCGGCAGGTACGGATTCCAGGGCTCGGTGAGCGCGGTGACACCGAACCCGGTGACGAGGAGTGCGAGCATCGCGCCGACACCGAGCACGAGGCCGGTCCCACCACGACGTCGCGCGATGAGGAGAGCGACCACGATCGCGCCCGATTGCACGACGAGACTTGCGACCTGCAACGAGAACGCTGAACTGCCGAAGAGCCGATACGTCGGCGCCAGCGCGTAGAAGCTCAGCGGGCCAGGGTGACTCCCCTGCTGACCTCCGGTTCCAATCCGGCCCGGCAGCCCGATCAGCGGTGTGTCGGCGGTGCCGACGTCACGTACTCGAAGCTCGGTCTGCGCCAAGTCGAGCACCGGTGTCCATGTCGGCTTGTGGAACGCGAAGACCGCGATCGCGATCGGCACGATCAGCGCGGCGGCGAGCACCGCCACGACGAGCTTGGACGGCCTGGGCGGTGGAGGGTCAGCCCCGTGAGCAACGGTTCGGTCGCGTGCTTCGGCGACTCCATCGGCCGCGATGTCTCGCACGTCGGCCGTGGCCATCGAAATCAGCTTATGACGGCTCATCAGACGGGAGGGGGCGGCGCCAGATAGACGGCGTACCCGTCGAACGTCGCGAGCAGCTCGGCGCCGGCAGGAGGAGTCCATGCGCCCTTCTCCAGATCGGCGACATCGATGATCATCACCATGGCGTCGACCGTGGCGGGACTTGCCTCGCGCCAGGTGCCGAACGTCAGCGACGAGAGATCGTCGTGGTCGACGAAGACCTGAAAGCCGCGTCGCTCCAACTCGAAGTAAAGGCCGTGGGGCGCGGCGCTCAATGTGGCGGGGTCGACGCCTCGAACGAGATACCGCCGATCGCGCTGGAGCGCCGATGCGGTCTGGGGCCCGACGGTTGCGATCATCTGGGAGAGCCGCTCGAACGGCAGAGGCTGAGGAAGGTCCCGCACCATCGCCCCGGCATTCAGGAGGAGCCCCACGAGGCAGACCACCATGGCGGCGTCGCGAGTGCGCACGCTTCTCAGCGCGCTCGCCGCGCTCCACAGGATCGACGTCATCGCGATCGCGGCGACGGCCCACCACCAGTGCATGACGTACGGAGCGAAGAGGCCCGTCACGCGCGCCGTCGCAACCACTGCCAGACCCGTAGCGACGAGGGCGACCACCCCGAGACGAGCGGCGTCGCCGTTGCCACGCCGCCACGCGATCCAAGAGGCCGCGATCACCGCCGCAATCGTGAGCATCGCCGGCCACACCGAGGTCCGCTCGGTGAGTCCGAACAAGCCGGTCTCGCGACCCGTGATCCAAGGGCCGACCGGTCGCACCTGCCCGCCGAGAACACCGAACGCGGCGTTCCATCCGGCCGTCGGCTCCGTCGGATGCACCGAGTAGGAGACGAGCGTGCGCAGGTTGTTGCCGCCGGTGAGCTGATCGATGATCGGCGGCAACCACAGCACCGCGCCCAGGGCGGCAGCGATCACGAGCCACTTCGTCGTCGGCGATCGACGCATCGCCGAATCACGCCGCCCGCGCACGATCGGCACGACGGACCAGGTCACCGCCAGCAGCAGCAGCCCCCCGACCATCGGCAGATACCCAGCGTGAGCCTGAACGGAGAACGAACCCACCGCGACGGCCGCTGGCAGCATGACGTGGTCGTCGCACACCACCGACCACACGAGCAGCAGGAAGACCACGAAGGGGAAGAAGGCGGCCCACGGATTCCAGGGGTCGATGAGAAGCGCGCCACTGGCGCGGGCGAGGAGTGCGACCATCAAGCCCACCGTCGCCGCGAGGCGAAACCCCCCTCGCCGGTAGCCGAGAAGAACGGCCGCGACGACGCAGGCGAGGTTCAAGACCGCGGTTCCGGTCAGCACCCCGGTCGCGCCGAACACGCGGTAGAACGGCGCGAGCAACCAGAACTGCAATGGTCCCGGATGCGCCCAGCCCCAGCGCGACCACGAACCGACCAGCGGCGTGTGGGAGCCACCGACATCGCTGATTCGCAGCATCTGCAGCGCTTGGTCGAAGGTCGCGTACCAGTGGCGACCGAACAGGGAACCCATCGACCCAATGATCGGTGCGACCACAAGAGCAAGCACGATCACGAGACCGCGCCGGCCTTCGAGGATGGATCGCTTCAGGACCGGCGGACCCGGCGCACGGCCGTCTGTCGACGACGCGACGCTGTCAACCCTCGGCAAGGAAGTGTTCGGCGTTGCGCGTGGCGATCGTCATGATCGCGGCCTGCGGGTTGACACCGGGAGCGTCCGGAAGCAACGACGCGTCGTTGACCCGCAGATTGCGAAAGCCCCACACCGAGCCATAGCTGTCCGCCGCGGTACGGGTTCGATCCTCGCCCATTCGCACCGTGGACGTGAGGTGCACCGTCATGAGGTTTGCGCTCGATCGTGTGACGACATCCCACCACGACGCCAGCTCGTCGACGCGACGTACGACCCGTCCGCCGATCACCGACGGGTAGAGCTCGGTGGCTCCTGCGGCCAAGAGCACTTCACCGAGGTGGATGAGCCCGCGGGCCAATCGGCTGAGATCCGCGTCGGTCAACCGGTAGGACACGATCGGGGCTCGCAATCCAGGAACGGCGAAGACTCGACCACCCGCGTCGCCGCGGATCGCGGCGTAGTACACGAACACCCGCTCCCAGTCCGCAAGCGCATCCGTGAAGTCCGCTCCGGAGTCAGACAACGCAAGGGCGATGTGGCCTTTGCGGCTCACCGAGCCGCCGATGGTCAAGCTCGGAGCGAACTCTGTGATGCGATGCATCGGGACGCCGCCGTGATCGATGGGATTGGCAAACCGCGCGGCAATCTTGATCGTCGGATGCACCTTCAAGCCGAGCCCGGCCTGCCCACGAATACCGCTGCGCTGAAGGAGTGCCGGCGTCTGGATCGCGCCGCCGCACACGAAGACGTGATCAGCGTTGATGGTGATCAACTCGGTCACGCCGTCGGGGTTGCGGCGCTCGCACAACGCGCCCGTGACGTGATCGCCGGCTCTGAGCAGCTTCATGACACGACAGTCCGGTGTGACCACCGCTCCGTGCTCGACTGCGCGCGGAATCATCGTGCGCGCCATCGTCTGCTTGACGCCGCGTCCACGTTCGTCGTACTTGAACACGCGCGGGAACTCGACGGCTCGCCATCCGAGCTTGGTGGCACCGCGCTCGAGTGCGGCCGACGACATCGGCGGAGCAGACGGCAACAGCGAGACCGCCTGCGCCTGCTCGACCTCCTCGGCGTAGTGGTCGAGCACATCGTCGGTGAAGTGCTCGATGCGGTACGTGTCGCGCCACTCATCCGAGAGATACGACGGGAGCCGGTGCCACAGCCCGGAGTTGATCTCGGTGCTGCCCCCGACACAGCGGCCCTCGGCAAACGCGACCGGAGGTGCACCGAGCGTGGCACATGGCCCGCGATGTCGATACTTGAGCACCATCTCCTCGATCGAGAACGGCTCGATCGCATCGGGATCGACCCACGGGCCTTCCTCGACGACCATGACCGTTCGCCCGGCCGCGGCAACCTTGGCCGCGGTGGTGGCTCCGCCGGCGCCGGAGCCGATGATCAGCACCTCCGTGTCGAGCGTCCTTGCCGATCTCGACCTCACGGCAACTCCTGCTCGGCGAACAACACGAGCGACCGGAACAGCCGAACGTATTGCCGCATCGGCGGGATCCAGCTGGTGTCGAGCGCGTGCACCAAGGGGTCAGGTGTCGTTGCCTCCGGCGAACGTCGACGAGGACGCATGACGCCGAACCATCCACCAAACGCCAGCGACGCGGCCCCGATCGCGGCGCGCAGGTGCTCCGGCATTGCCGCGATCGTGCCGTCGACATGCGACGTGATGTCCGCACGGCGACGGGGATCGGGGGTGCTCACCAGCCGGTCGACGACTTGGCGCTCGAACCACAACACCTGTGGAGGTTAGTGGTGAGGGCGTCTCGCCCCGAGCCAGGGGTGTGATGGCCGCAACTACCCTCTGCGCCCGATGTCTGCACGACGGCGACGCGATTGGTGGTCGTTGGCCATCGTCTCGGCGGTCGTGCTGCTGCCCATGCGTGGACTGTGGCGAGCACCGGGGCCGCCGATGGAAGAAGGGTTCATGCTCGTCTTCCCCGAGCAGGTCCTTCACGGCGCGATCCCGAACCGCGACTTCCTCCACCTGTATGGCCCCGGCAGCTTGTGGGTGTTGGCCGCGGTGTTCAAAGCGCTCGGTACCTCGATGTGGACCGAGCGAGCCGTGGGACTGGCACAGCAGCTCGCGCTCATCGCCGCGGTCTACGCGATGGCCCGGCCGTGGGGACGCCGGATCGCGGCCGGCGGCGCCGCCATCACGGCGATCATCATTCTCCCGCCGGCGGGTCTCACCGCGATGGCGTGGGTCGGTGGCGCGGCACTCGGACTGTGGGCGATGCTCGCCGCACTGCGAGGACGAACGCTGCTGGCCGGACTGCTCGCGGGTGCGGCGCTGCTGTACCGACCTGACCTCATCATTGCGGTCGCGCTCGGGCTAGCGGTGATCTGGAGCATTCTCGAAGGGCGAGAACGCAAACGACTTCTGACCGGATCCGCACTCGGTCTCAGTCCGTTTCTCGTGCAGGTCGCGCTCGCGGGCCCGGGCCACGCGTTGTTCGGGATGGTTCTCCAGCCCGTGTTCCAACTTCGAAGTGGCCGCCGATTGCCGTTGCCACCTTCGTGGTCGCATTTCGACGGGTTCCTGCAACGGGCCGGCGAGCTCAACGCGCTCGGATGGCCGATCTCGTGGCCGCCTCGACCGTCACAACTCACGCTCTGGCTCGTCCTGTTGATCGCATCCGCGGTGCTACTCACGGTCGTCGGTTGGCGGGTTCGGCGCCGCGGCCCATCGACCGCCGCAGGATGCGCGCTGCTCGTGATGGGTGCGTTCAGCCTCGGCCTGTTGCCACAAGCCCTACAGCGACCGGATTCCACGCATCTCGCGTGGGTCGGGGCGGTTCCGTTCGGCCTGCTACCCGTCGCGATCGCCGAGCTGTTGCGAGCGCGCCGTCCGAGTCTGCGACACGGGACCCGCCTCCTCCTCGCCGCCGCAACGCCGTCCGTTCTCTTGCTCGTGTTCGTCCCGCACTTCACCTTCGGTCCGTACGCCGACATGGTCGCCCAGACCTTCGACCGGCACCGGGAGGTGTACGTGATGCACAACGAGGGCCGAAGCTTCTACTACGGCCGCCACGACGCCGCCGATGCCGTCAACGCAATGCTGCCGGTGGTCAATCAGATCGCGAGGCCCGGCGACAAGCTCTTCGTCGGTACGGGCGATCTGCGCAAGACCCCCTACAGCGAGGCGTTCCTGTACTACCTGCTACCGCAAACGCGGCCTGGCACCCGCTACATCGAGATGGATCCCGGTGTGGCCAACCGCGACAACTCCGGGCTGGCCGACGACCTCGAGTCGTCAGACCTCGTGATCCTGTCGTCGATCCGCGACGATTGGAACGAACCGAACGCATCGCGCGATGTCGGCTCGGATCAGGCAGTGCAGGTACTCCGGAGCCGGTTCTGCATCGTCGGCTCCTGGGGCACGGGCCTGTTCGGTCGCGGGCTCTACGAGCTCTACGAGCGTTGCGACCGCCACTAGACCCATCGAGCCGGTGCCTGCCTTCGGGCGCGGGGCCACCCCCAGATAATGTCCAGCCCTCATGCGCACGCTGGTCGTCGTGCCGACGTACGAGGAAGTCGCCAACATCTCCGAGCTGTTGCAGCGATTGCGCATCGCCGCGCCCGATATCGACGTCCTGGTGGTCGATGACAACAGCCCGGATGGCACTGCCGAGCTCGCGCAGCAGATGAACGACGAACTCGGCCAGATCGAGGTGCTCGTACGCAACGAGAAGGCCGGGCTCGGGAGCGCGTATCGGGCCGGATTCGCGATCGGTATCGAGCGCGGGTACGACGTGCTCATCCAGATGGATGCCGACCTGTCGCACGACCCTTCCGCCGTCCCGTCGCTTCTTGCCGCACTGTCCGACGACGTCGGCATGGTGATCGGGTCTCGCTATGTTCCGGGCGGCGAGATCCCCCACTGGCCGTGGCACCGTCGGTTTCTCTCGCGCTACGGCAACCTCTACACGCGACTGGCATTGGGCCTGAAGGCCCGCGATCTCACGTCCGGATTCCGGGCATGGAAGACAACGACGCTGCAAGGCATCGACTACAAGACGACGCACGCGACGGGCTACCTGTTCCAGATGGAGATGGCGTACCGCGTCGCGCAGCTCGGCGAGCAGATCGCCGAGGTGCCGATCACCTTCAGGGATCGAGTGCGCGGCACGTCGAAGATGTCAGGTGCGGTGATCTTCGAGGAGCTCACGCGGGTCACGTGGTGGGGCATTCGCGATCGTGTGCGTCGCCTGCGCCATACCAAGTCCCAGCGTCGGTGACGACTACCCTCGAACCCGTGGTGTCGCCGCCGTCTGACGCCAGCAAGGCCAGCATCACCAAGATCGGCGACCTCGCCGCGAGTGCCGGACTTCGGCGCGTTCACCTGTTGTCCTGGCGTGATCTGGCCGACGTCGAGGCGGGCGGCTCAGAAGTTCATGCCGCTACCGTCGCTCGGCTCTGGGCGGAAGCCGGCGTCGAAGTCGTGCTGCGCACCTCATATGCGCAAGGTCATGCCCCTGTCATCACGCGCGACGGCTATCGAGTCATCCGCCGCGCCGGGCGCTACTTGATCTTCCCGCGTGCCGTCCTGTCCGAGTTGATCGGCCGGCACGGGCCGAGCGATGCCCTTGTGGAGATCTGGAACGGCATGCCGTTCCTTTCGCCGATCTGGTACCGCGGCCCGAAGGTGGTGTTGCTCCACCATGTGCATGCGGAGATGTGGCAGATGGTGTTGGGTGATGAGCGGCCCTGGGCCGCCACCCTCGGCGACGCGATCGAGCGCCGCATCGCGCCCCTCGCGTATCGACGCACGCCGGTCGTGACCCTGTCGTCGTCGTCGAAGGACGACATCGTCGAGCAACTACATCTTCCCGCTCGCAACGTCGAGGTGGTTCCGCCCGGAATCGACCCGATCTTCACGCCGGGAGGCGAAAGGTCGGCCGACCCGAGCGTGGTCGCCGTGGGGCGACTCGTGCCGGTGAAACGATACGACGAACTCATCCGGGCGGTCGCCGAGGCGCGTCGACGGCAGCCGCGGCTGTCGCTCACGATCGTCGGCGAGGGCTACGAGCGTGAGCAGCTCGATCAACTGGTTCTCGACCTCGACCTCGCCGACTCGGTCACGTTCGCGGGACGCGTCTCCGACCACGAGCTGGTTGCGCTGTACCGGCGAGCGTGGATGGTGGCGAGTGCGTCTGCTCGCGAGGGCTGGGGAATGTCGCTCACCGAAGCGGCGGCGTGCGGTACTCCCGCCGTCGCAACGCGCATCATCGGGCACACCGACGCCGTGATCGACGGTCGAACCGGTGTACTGGTCGATCCTGACGACCCGATCGCGTTGGGCGCGGCCATCGCAGACCTCGCCGAGGACAACGCACGACGCGCGCAGTTGGGTGAGTACGCATTGGCCAACGCCGCACGATTCACGTGGGAATCGACTGCAGTCGGCATCATGCGCGCGCTCGCCGCCGAGGCCAACCGCCGCAAGCAACCTTGAGACACGCCGCTGGCCGGCGGGTGCTGCGACTCGGGGAGCGCTGGCCGCTCGCCGCACTGGCGGGGGTCTGTTACATCCCGTTGCTCTTCACCGCGCCCGGTCAGGTCGGAGCAGACACCAAGACGTACCTGTACGAGGATCCGGGACGACTGCTCTCTCGAGCGGCGTCGATGTGGGATCCGAACGTCGGCCTCGGAACCGTCACGCACCAGAACATCGGCTACTTGTTCCCGATGGGGCCGTACTACTGGCTGGCGAGCAGGATCGGTGTACCGATGTGGGTCGCGCAGCGGCTGTGGCTCGGCTCGCTCCTGTTCTTGGCGGGCGCCGGCGTGTGGTTTCTCCTGCGAACGCTGCGCTGGTCGCCGTTGCCCACAACGATCGCCGCCTTCGCCTACGCGTTGACGCCGTACACGCTGACGCTCGAGGCCCGACTCTCCGGCATCCTCCTACCGTTCACCGGGCTGCCGTGGATGATCGCGTTCACGATTCGAGCGATTCGTCGCGGCGGCTGGCGCGAGCCCGCGTTCTTCGCACTTGTCATTCTTCTGGTCGGCCAGATCAACGCCACCGGACTCATCTATGCGGGAGTCGGTCCGCTCCTCTGGTTCCCATTCGCGATCTGGGTGACCAAGGAAGCGCCGTGGCGACGCGGCGTCGGCGCCTTCGGGCGCATCGGCGTCCTCACCGTGCTGACGTCGTTGTGGTGGATTGCGGGGCTCTCGCTCCAGGGCGGCTACGGCATCGACGTGCTGAAGTACACCGAGACAGCGAAGGTGGTGGCGTCGGCCGCGGTGGCCCCCGAGGTGTTGCGAGGGCTCGGCTACTGGTTCTTCTACGGCGGTGATCGGCTCGGTCCGTGGATCGAGCCAGGCGTCGCCTACACGCAACGGCTGTGGTTGATCGGCGTGTCGTACCTCACTCCGGTCCTCGCCCTGCTCGGCGGCGCGATGAGTCGTTGGAAACATCGCGCGTATTTCGTCGTGCTTGCCGCCCTCGGCTTGTTCATCGCCGTCGGCGCGCATCCATGGGACGACCCCCCGCTCACCGGACGGTGGTGGCAGGCACTGCTCGAGAGCGATCGCGGCCTCGCGATGCGCTCGACGCCTCGCGCCATCCCGCTCGTCGTACTCGGCCTCGCGGTGTTGCTCAGCGCTGGCATCGCCGCGCTGATTCGCACTGCGCCTCGAGCCGCGCTGCCTGCGGGCGTGGCCGTGGTCGCACTGGTCATCGCCGGGTTGCCCCCGCTCTACACGGGCGACATGGTGGCGGCAAACCTTCAGCGCCCCGAGGAGATTCCGCAGTACTGGCTCGACGCGGCAGCCGCCCTCGACGCCCAGTCGCACGACACGCGCGTGTTCGAGGTGCCCGGTACCGACTTCGCGTCCTACCGCTGGGGGAACACGGTCGACCCGATCACGCCGGGACTCATGGACCGCCCCTACGTCGCACGGGAACTCATCCCCTACGGCTCGGCAGCGTCGGCCGATCTGCTCAATGCCTTCGACCGACGTCTACAAGAGAACACCCTCGACCCAGAGGCGGTGTCGCCGATCGCACGATTGCTCGGCGTCGGGCACATCGTCTCGCGAAACGACCTCCAGTACGAGCGCTATCGCATCGCGCGGCCGTACGACGTCATGGCGTTGCTCGCGGCGGCGCAGGGGCTCGCTCCCCCGACCACCTTCGGCGTCCCGACCATCAACCAGCCCTCGCCGATCGCGCCGATGAACGACGAAGCCGCGCTTCGCGATGACAAGGGCACGCCGTACGCACCGGTCGCGATCTTCACCGTCGGCGGCCAGCAAACGATCATTCGCGCGGCCGACGCGCAGGTCCCGATCCTCGTATCGGGCGATGGCGAGGGATTGCTCGCCCTCGCCTCGGCTGGTCTGCTCGACGGGTCCGAGCTCGTGCAGTACTCGGCCTCGTTTGCGGGAGACGTCAACCGATTGAACCAACAGATCGCGCGTGGCGCCGCCCTCGTCCTCACCGACTCCAATCGCCGACAAGGCCGCCGGTGGAGCAGCTTGCGTGACAACCTCGGCTACACGGAGCAGGCGGGCGAACAACCATTGCGAGAAGACCTCACCGACAACCGCCTCCCCGTCTTCCCGGCTGCGGGCGACGACGCGTACACCGTCGCGCAGTATCCCGGCGGCGTGTCGGCCCGCGCGACGAGTTACGGGAACCCGATCACGTTCACGCCGGAGTTTCGGCCCGCCAACGCGGTGGACGGTGATCCGCGTACGTCATGGCAAACCGGGGCGTCGGCCGATGTGCGAGGCGAGGACCTCAGGCTCGATTTTGCAACGCCGGTCGACACCGATCACCTCACCGTCACGCAACTGCTGTCCGGCTTCCGGAACCGGTCCATCACCGCGCTCGACCTTCGCTTCGACGGCAAAGACACGATTCCCGTAGAGCTCACCGAGTCGTCGAACCTCGCGGCGGGACAACTCATCAAATTCCCACAGCGCTCGTTCACCACGCTCGAGCTCATCATCCGCGGCGACGATTCCGGACGCGTCTCCGAACCCGGTCGACCGGTTCGATACAACGGCCTCACCGAGGTCGGCTTCAGCGAAGTCGACGTCGATGGTCGGCGTGGCGACGAGATCGTTCGCCTGCCGACGGACCTGCTCGCGGCTGCGGGCCAGTCATCGCTGACGCATCCGCTGACGCTCGTGCTCGAACGACGCCGTATCGATCCGGCCGAGTCCGTACGCAACGACGAGGAGCTGGCGATCACCCGCACCTGGGCCCAGCCGACCGCGCGCACGTTCACACTTGGGGGCGTCAGCCGTCTCTCCTCGCACGTCGATGACGCAACCATCGATCTGCTGCTCGGGGTGATCGGCCCGACCGCTACATCGACGCGCCGGCTGCCGGGCGACATCGCCGCACGCGCATCGTCCGCGATCGACGGGAATCCATCGACCGCCTGGACGTCCGCATTCGATGTCGCAGGCAACGACGCCCTCACCTATCAGCTCGGTCGCCCGGTGACGTTCAAGCACCTCGACCTGAGGATCATCGCGGACGGACGGCATTCCGTCCCTACGCACTTGCGCATCGACGCCGATGGCAAGCCTGCGGCCAGCATCACGGTTCCATCGGTGACCGACATCCCCGGCGCCCAAGGGGCCGACGCGGCGGTGAAGGTTCCGATCGATCTTCCCGACGCGGTCACCGGCTCGACGATCACGGTGGTGATCGACGACGTTCGCGAGATCACCACCACCGACTGGTTCTCGAACGCGCCGATTCGGATGCCGGTCGGCATTGCCGAGCTCGGCATCGCCGGGTTGGCTGCAGTCGCACCAACCGGGAGCTTCGACTCGGGCTGCCGTACCGATCTGTTGACCGTCGACGACCAAGCGTTCGGCATCGAGGTCACCGGCCTGATGGCTGATGCGCAAGCGGGACAGCCGCTGACGGTGATGCCGTGCAGCCCGAGCGACGCTCTGGTGCTCGGCGCCGGCGATCACGTGCTGCGGGCCGCCAAGGGACTCGACACCGGCATCGATTTCGATCGTCTCGTGCTGCAGTCGGCGGCGGGCGGCGAGGCTCCGCTGCAGATCACGCCGACCGGCACCGGCCGCGCCGCCGCACCGGTCGTGCACATCGATCATCAAGGCCGGACCGATGCGGACCTCACGATCACCAATGCGAAGCCCGGCACGCCGTTCTGGGTCGTGCTCGGCCAGAGCTTCAACGAAGGCTGGACGGCCAGCGCCGACGGTCAGAGTCTCGGCGCTCCACAGCTCGTCGACGGCTATGCGAACGGCTGGCTCATCTCGACGCCGGCGTCCACGGTGCACGTCCACTTGAACTGGACGCCGCAGCGTCGCGTGTGGATCGCGCTCGTTCTTTCAGCTCTGGGCGTTGTCATCTGCCTCGTGCTCGTGGTGCGCCGCCCTCGCACCCACCCGCTCGCCGTGGACGATCCGCAACCTGAGCCGATCACCTGGAAGACGTTTGCCCGCTCACGCGGTCGCGACGAGCCCAGCTTGTCCCTGACGCTGCTCGTTGGCGTCTGCTCGGGGCTCGTGGCCGCCGCGGTCATCGGACCCGTCGCCGGGCTGGTGACTGCGCTCGTCGCCGCGACTGCCACACGCCGCCGTCGCGCCCGCTGGTGGCTCTCGATCGGCGCGCCCGGACTCCTGGCGGTCTCGGCCGCGTACGTCATCGCCCGGCAGGCGCGTTCGCGGCCGACGGCCGCGTTCGAATGGCCCGCAGAGCAATCGGCCGTTCATCAAGTCGGCTGGCTCGCGATTGCGTTCCTCGTCGTCCTTGTCGTCGTCGACGCGTTGTGGGATCGCGTCAATCGTCATTCGGAGCGGGTGGTCGACGCTGCCGCTTCTTCTCCCCCAGACGACGCTTGGTATCCATCCGACGACGACGAGCTGCCTCTGTAGGTCGGGTCGGACGGCGCGGCTTCTCGATCTGCAGGGCCGCCGCGAGCCGCTCGGCCAACCGTTGCTGCGCGAGGGTCCGATTGCGAAGCTGGGAGCGCTCGGCGTCGACGGTGACCCGCACGACCGGGCCGAGACGTTCGATGAGCCGGGCGCGTTGTCTCGGCCCGAGGGACGGGGACGCCGCCACGTCGAACCGCAGCTCCACCCGTGTGTTGGATCGGTTCGCGTGTTGTCCGCCCGGTCCTCCGCTCGGCGTGAACCGCCACTCGAGCTCCTCGGACGGGATCCGCAGCGTGCGGTTCACTCGAATTGCGTCGTCCACCACTGCCTAGGATCGCACGGTGAGCGATCCGCCGGTTGTCCTTGTGCATGGCTTTGCCACGTCCGCCGACCGCACCTGGCGCGACAACGGCTGGATCGACCTGCTCACCGACGTCGGCCGCGAGGTGATCGCCATCGACCTGCTCGGACATGGTTCCGCCGAGAAGCCTCATGACGCCGAGGCCTATGAGCGCTTGGAAGCACTCGTGGCCGACCAGTTGCCCGATGAACCCGTCGATGCCATCGGCTTCTCGCTGGGGGCGCGCGTCCTGCTCACGATCGCCGCCGACCAACCCGAGCGCTTTCACCGAATCGTGGTCACGGGCGTCGGCGCGAACCTGTTTCGCAACGACCCTCGAGACCTCATCACGAGCGCGATCCGAGGTGAGGGCGACACCGACAATCCCGTCGCCCAGTACTTCGCCGGTCTCGCCCGCCAACCCGGGAACGACCCCGAGGCCCTCGTCGCGTGCATGCAGTCGCCGCGTCCGCGCCTCGACGATGGACGGTTGGCCAAGGTGACCTGCCCGGTGCTCGTCATCATCGGCGATCGCGACTTCGCCGGACCGGGTGATCCGCTCGTGGAGGCGTTGCCCGACGCGAGGTTGCTGTCACTCCCCGGAGTCGACCACTTCGTCACACCGAAGGACTTCCGCACGCTCGACGCCGCCCTCGACTTCGTCGGAGCCTCGTTCTGAACGACCGCGGGTTTGTTCTGGGCGTCGATCTGGACGGCGTGTGCGGTGATTACACCGCCGCGTTCGCCAACGTGGTGGCCGCCGAGCGCGACGTCGATGCGTCGACCTTGCCCTCACAGCGAGGATGGGACTTCGCCGAGTGGGGTCTAGAAGACCTGGGGGGCTTCGACGCCGTCCATCGGCTGGCGGTCCTCGACCATCGCATGTTCCGCTCGATGCCGGTGATGCCGGGTGCCGCCGATGCGCTGTGGCGCCTCTCCGATGCGGGAGTCTGGATTCGCATCATCACGCACCGGCTCTGGGTGAACTGGGGCCATGCCATCGCGGTGAGCGACACGGTCGAGTGGCTCGACCACCACGCCATCCCCTACCGCGACATCTGCTTCCTCGGACGAAAGCCCGAGGTCGAGGCCGACTGTTACGTGGACGACAGCCCCGACGTGGTCGAGGCACTGCGCACCGCCGGGAACACGGTGGTCGTGTTCGATGCGCCGTACAACCGCCATCTCGAAGGCCCACGGGCCGAGACCTGGACCGATGTCGAGCACGCCGTCTCCTCGCTGGTAGCCGAGCGGGGCATCCCGCTACAAGGGGCGCTGCCCGGTCTCGACGACGGCCCGCACCGCCTGCGTGGGCGATTGAGCGGATAGCGCCGGATAGCCCTCAATAGGGCGCTCCAGACAGCCGAAACAACAGCATCAAACCTGCCCAGCGTGACGCCGACGACCGAGGGTCATTGGCCGTGCTGGCGGCCGTGGCGAGCGCTGCGGTCGTCGCACTGGTCGCCACCCCACTGGGTGTGGCTGGCGCGCTCGGTCGATGGTTCGATCACGCCGACCCATTTGTCGCGAATGTCGCGCTCACCGCGCTGATCACACCAGCGGCCACGTGGGCGGTCATCGTCCGGCGGCGTGAGCAACGCTCGAGAGGCGCCCGACGCGAGCTGGCACGGCTGTCGCGTCACGATCCACTGACCGGTCTTCCGAACCGGGCGGCGCTGCCCGACCTCCTCAGCCGCGGCCTCCGCCGGGCCGATCACACCACCGTTCACGTCGCCACGCTGTTCTGCGACCTCGACCGCTTCAAGCTGGTGAACGACACCTACGGCCACGAGGTCGGCGACCGATTGATGGTCGCGGTGGCTCGCCGGATCGAAGAGGTCACCGGCAGCGAGGCCACGGCGGTGCGTTACGGCGGCGACGAGTTCATCGTGGTGCAGCCGGTGGCCGGCAAGGCCGAGGCCGAGCGCATGGCCAACCGCCTGATCACCGCGCTCGAAGCACCGTTCGAGATCGGCACCGACACGGTGCGCATCTCCGTATCGATCGGTGTGGCGTTGAGTGACTCGAGCGAGTCAACGGCCGAGGATCTGCTGCGCGACGCCGACGTGGCGATGTACCAGGCAAAGGCCATGGGTGCCGGGATGATCTGTGTCTACGACCAGTCGATGCGAGCCCGCCTCTCGCGCGCAACGGCCGAGTCCCGGCTGCGGTCCGCTATGGAAAAGGGCGAGATGCAGCTGCGCTACGAGCCGATCCTCACGGTGCACGACGGCCTGCTTGCCGGCGTGCGCTCGTGTCTGCATTGGGAAGACCCGCAGCGCGGCGCCGTTCCGCTGCGCGAGTTCATGCCCGCCCTGGAGGAGACCGGCTTGATCCTCGAGATCGGCACATGGGCGCTCGGCGAGGCGTGCACCCAGGCGCGCCGCTGGCGGACGATGGCCCCCAGCCGTGCGCCGCTTCAAGTCGTGGTGCCGATCACCGCCAGACAACTCGCACAGTCCAACTTCCGGGATCTGGTCGCGGCCGTGCTCACCCATACCGGTGTCGAACGTACGCAGCTGTGCCTCGCGGTTGGCGACGGTTCGCTCGTCGACGACATCACCGACGCGTGGACGATGCTGCGCCACGCTCGCACCCTCGGCGTGCAGGTCGCGCTCGACTCTTTCGGTGCCGAGGGCTCGACCCTCGCTGACCTCCGGCGGGTCCGGTTGGATCAGCTGTGGCTCGACCGGGCGCTCATCTCCGGTCTCGGCGCAGGCTCCGATGATGCGGTGATCGTGGAGCACCTCGTCGAAATGGCTCGCCGCCTGAAACTCGTCACCGTCGCCACGCAGGTCGAGAACGCGACACAGCTCGCACTGTTGCGCCGCTTGGGCTGCGACCGAGCGCAAGGACCGTTCCTCGGCATGGCCCTGACGGCCGACGAGATCGATCTGCTCGTGACGAGCGATCCGACCCCCGCGACACCCGCCGACGGCGCGTCACCCGTGCATGCTGCTGCCGGCCTCCCGCGCATGCGGGCGTACGGCTCAACCTGACCGGCGCGGGCCGCCGGCGAAGCGCGCTTCCGGAGGGTCGACGGCCCAGCCGGCCGACTGTCCCCACGTGTCGTCGTACACGACCTCGTCGAGCCGGCGACGCCGTACCGGACCGTGCCCGCCCTGCGGCCGGCCGAGGGCGATCGTTGCCGCGATTGCAACGTCGTCTGGTATCGACAGCGCGGTTCGAAGCTGCGCCTCGACGTAGTAGTGCCACATCGTCATGACGCCGCCGTAGCCCAGGGCCCGCGCCGCCAGCAACAGGTTCTGACACGCGGGATACACGCTGCCGCCAGAACTCAACTGGTCCGCGCGGTAATGGCCGAGCTGCAGACACGCGAGCACGACAACGGGAATCTCCTCGAAGTGGTCGACGAAATGCTGCATCGCCGCGGCCATCCGTCCTTTCGGCGAGCTCGGATCACCGCCGGATCCCGTCTCGTAACCGTCGTCGCGCCGCTTCTCGTGCCACCCGGAGCGAAATGCCTCGCCGAGCAACGCCTTCGCTTCACGCGCGCCGGCGCCGTCACGCAGCACCAAGAACCGCGTCGGTTGCCGGTTCGACCCCGTCGGCGCCCGCGTCGCGTGCCACAGGATCGAAGCGAGATCATCGTCGGGGATCGGATCCGGTCGGAACCGCCGAATGGCCCGTGTCGTGGCGATTCCCTCGAGCAGCGACACGTCGGGTACGTCGGGCACGTCCAAACCCTACGTGGGAGGATCCTGGCAGTCGGCGAAGGAGGCCAAGCATGCGCGCTGCCGTGCTCAACGAGATCCCGGGCAAGCTCGAGATCGACGACGTACAGATCGACAAACCTGGGCCGCGCGAGATCCTGATCCGCACCGCAGCCGCGGGCTTGTGCCACAGCGACCTTCACTTCATGGAAGGCAAGTACCCGTGGATGCTTCCCGCCGTGTTGGGCCATGAGTCGGCGGGCGTCGTGGAGCAGGTCGGCGACCAAGTCACCTACGTCCAGCCCGGCGACCACGTGATCACGTGCCTGTCGGTGTACTGCGGCAACTGCGAGTACTGCCTGACCGGACACCTGTCGCTGTGCGACGACAAGCAGTCAGTGCAACGACCGCTCGAGAGCTCACAACGACTCACACGCGGCGGCGAGACGATGTGGCAGTTCTTCGACCTGTCGTCGTTCGCCGAGATGATGCTGGTGCACGAGCACGCCGTCGTGAAGATCCGCAAGGACATGCCACTCGATCGCGCCGCGCTCATCGGGTGCGGCGTCACCACTGGTGTCGGTGCGGTGTTCAACACGGCCAAGGTCGAGCCCGGCACGACGGTCGCCGTGATCGGATGCGGAGGCATCGGACTGAACTGCATCCAAGGTGCGGCCATCGCAGGTGCGGCACGCGTCATCGCCGTCGACCGCGTCAACGAGAAGCTCGAGCTCGCGAAGACATTCGGCGCGACCGATCTGGTCGACGCGTCAAATGGCAACGCCGTGCAGCAGGTGCAGGAGATGACGGGCGGCGGCGTGCAGTACGCCTTCGAAGCCATCGGGTTGAAGGCCACCGCCGAGGAGGCGTTCGCGATGCTGCGCCGCGGTGGAACCGCCACCGTGATCGGCATGATCCCCCTCGGTCAGAACGTCGAGATACCCGGCTTCGAGCTCTTGTACGAGAAGAAGCTCCAGGGGTCGAACATGGGCTCGAACCGGTTCCGCGTCGACATGCCGCGCTACATCGATCTGTACATGGACGGGCGACTCAAGCTCGACGAGCTCGTGTCGCAACGCATCTCGCTGAACGACGTGAACGAAGGCTTCGAGGCGATGAAAGCCGGCAGCGTCGCCCGCAGCGTGATCGTCTTCGACTGACCAAAACACTCCTTAAAGGAGCAAACCCGGCGCCATTTGCCGCGTTCGCTCCTTAAAGGAGTATTGGCGCGCCTCCGGCGGCGGCGGATCGGTAAGCGGCGTCAGCGAGGACGTGCGCGCGCAGCGCGTCCTGGAACGACGGCCACGCCGGCTCACCCTTCGCTACGGCGTCGATGAACAGCTCGTCGGGGTTGCCGAGAGCGGCGCCTCGACGCGCCGCTTCCGCCTCGAGATCGGCGAAGTCGAGCTTCGCCGGCGCGCTCCCTGTCGTCGTCCATTCCACCGGGCCGAACCAGTCGCCTTCGAGCACTGCGTATGCCTTCTCGCAGAACAACTCGACGCGGCGCAGGCTCGGGCGTTCGAGCACGTCGTGCCAGATCGACGTGAGCGTCCCGATCGCTCCCGATTCGAAGCGAAGCGCGAGCGTTGCGACGTCCTCGATGCCCGGAATCTCGTGGAACCCCGCGGTGCGGGCGCTCACCTCCGACACCGGGCCGAGCACATGCTCGAGCATGTCGAGGTCGTGGATCGAGTGTTCGAGCAAGGTGCCGGCGCCAGCCTTGGTGACGTCGCCGCGCCAGGTCGATCGATACGTGCCCTGCACCGGAATGAATTGGTCGTCGCGGAACACCACGCTCATCGGTCGGCCGCTCGAAGGATCGGCGGCAATCGCCTTGAGGAGCCCGAACGCGGGCGAATGCCGGAGCACGAGGCCTACCTGATTCACGACGCCGGCGCGTTCGACCGTTTCTGTCATCTCGCGCGCCGAGGCCAGGTCGATCGCGAGCGGCTTCTCGCAGAACACCGGCAACCCCCGCATCGCGGCCGCTGCGACCAGACGCGGATGCTCGGCGGTCCAGGTGCACACGTACACCGCATCGCAACCCTCGAGCACCTGCTCTTCGGTCTCGCAGACCGTTGAGCCGCTGGCCAGCGCGAAGTCGCGTGCCCGTTCGGGATCAGGGTCGAAGACGCCGGCCCAGCTCACGTCCGCCTTGGACACGTGCAGCGACTTCGAGTGGTACGTCGCGATCAGGCCGCCGCCCAGAAATCCGACCCGTAGCGTCATGTTCGGGGGACGGTACACGGACGCGAGCCGGCCGACCGCGGCATCATCAACCCATGCTTCCCGACCATCTCGACGCCGATGTCGAGACGCGGGCCGAGATGGCGGCCGAGCACCGCCGTCGTGCCCGCAGCGCCGCACAGGGGATCGGGACGACGTTCGCCGGGGCCGCGCTGGTGATCGCGTCGATGACGGCGACCATCGCAGCGCCCCTTCTCGTCGTGGCGGTCGGCATCGCCGTCTCCATCGCCATCTTCCGACGTCGCATCCGGACGATCGCGAGTCAGCTCGGAGATCCCGAGGAGCTGCTTCTCGCCGCGGACGGTTCGCCCTTCATCGCGGTGGCTGCTGCCCTGGCCGATCTCCGTCGCGAGGCCGCGGCCACGGATGCGGTTCTCCGGCGCGTCCGGCAGCGGGGCACGCCCCTCTAGCCCTTGTGCCGCCTGCCACTCGGGCGGTGGGGAATGGCCCGTGGCCTCATAGGGTTCCTCACTTGCAATCTGATAGTGACTAGGAGCCCACATGGCTGACCAGCTCGACACTGACCAGGCGGACAGCAACCGCCTGAACCTCGCAACCCTGCCCGTCCTGCCGCTCGCGAGCGGTGTGGTGCTGCCCCAGATGGTGGTCACCCTCGCCCTCGAGACGGACGAGGCCAAGGCCGCAGCCGAGGCCGCCGCGGATGCCGAGGGCGAGCTGCTGCTCGTCCCCCGCTTCCCCGACGGTGGTCGCTATGGCCGGGTCGGCACCGTCGCCAAGATCGAGAACAAAGGCACCCTCCCAGGGGGCACCCCCGCCCTCGTGGTTCGGGCCATCTCGCGCGCCCATGTGGGTGCGGGTGTCATCGGCGCGACGTCGGCCCTGTGGGTGCACACCGAGGCCATCGAGGAGATCGAGCCCTCCGAGCGGGCGATCGAGCTGGCGGCGGATGTTCGTGCCGTCATCGGCGCACTGTTCGACCGACTCGGCGGTCGACGCCTGACCGAAGTGCTCAACGACGTCAAGGATCCCTCACAGCTCGCTGACCTGGCGGGCTGGTGGCCAGATCTCGCGTTCGAGCGCAAGGTCGAGTTGCTCGAGACCGTCGACGTAGAGGCTCGCCTCGCGAAGGTGCTCGAGTGGACCAAGGAGGCCCTCGCCGAGCTCGAGGTCAACGAGCAGATCCGCAAGGACGTGAGCGAAGGCATCGAGCAGAACCAGCGCGAGTTCCTGCTGCGTCAGCAGATGAGCGCGATCCGCAAAGAGCTCGGTGAGGACGGAGGCGACGAAGACCTCGTCGACGACTATCGCGCCAAGCTCAGCGCGCTCGTGGAGAAGCACGCGCTCTCCGAGGCCGCTTCGACGGCGATCGAGCGAGAGATCGGCCGCCTCGAGCGCACGCCGGCGCAGAACATGGAGCACGGCTGGATCCGTAGTTGGCTCGACACCGTCTTCGAGATCCCGTGGGGTGAGCACACCACCGACGACCTCGACATCGACGACGCCCGCCGAATCCTCGACGAAGACCACACAGGCCTCGACGAGGTGAAGCAACGCATCGTCGAGTTCCTCGCGGTGCGCAAACTCCGTGCGGACCGCAATGCAGAGGCCACCGACGACGACGCCCCCAGCTCCGGTCGCAAGCCCGGAGCGATAATTGCTCTCGTCGGCCCTCCCGGTGTCGGCAAGACGTCGCTCGGTGCTTCGGTGGCACGCGCGCTCGGACGCAAGTTCGTGCGCGTCGCCCTGGGCGGCATCCGCGACGAGGCCGAGATCCGCGGCCACCGTCGCACCTACGTCGGAGCCCAGGCCGGACGCATCGTGAAGGCCATGCAAGAGGCCGGCACGATGAACCCGGTCTTCCTGCTCGACGAAGTCGACAAGGTCGGCAGTGATTGGCGCGGCGATCCGTCGTCAGCCCTGCTCGAGGTGCTGGACCCCGCGCAGAACCACAGCTTCCGCGACCACTACCTCGAGGTCGACCTCGACTTGTCGGACGTGCTGTTCATCGCGACGGCCAACGTGATCGAGACGATCCCCGGACCGCTGCTCGACCGCATGGAGATCGTGCGCCTCGACGGCTACACCGAGGACGAGAAGGTCGCCATCGCGCGCGGTCATCTCATCGGTCGCCAGGTACAGCACAACGGGCTGCGCGAGGACGAGGTTGCCGTCACGGACGACGCGCTGCACGGCATCGTCGCGGACTACACCCGTGAGGCGGGCGTTCGAAACCTCGAGCGCGAGCTTGGAAAGGTGCTGCGCAAGGTCGCGACGCAAGTCGCGGGCGGAGCAGTGACGCCGATCGACGTCGATCGTTCCGATCTGCGCACGCATCTCGGACGGGCTCGCTTCTTCGCCGAAGTCGCCGATCGCACCGCGGTTCCCGGTGTCGCCACCGGTCTCGCCGTGACGGGTGCGGGTGGAGATGTGTTGTTCGTCGAGGCCAGCTCGATGGACGGTGCGAAGGATCCGGGCCTCACGGTCACGGGGCAGCTCGGCGACGTCATGAAGGAGTCGGCGTCGATTGCGCTGTCCTACGTGCGTTCGCGCTCGAGTGAGCTCGGCATCGATCCGGACTCCCTCGACGGGCGTCGCTTCCACGTGCACTTCCCCGCAGGGGCGGTGCCCAAGGACGGACCCTCGGCCGGCATCACGATGACGACCGCTCTGGTCTCGCTGCTCACCGGACGCCTCGTGCGCTCCGACGTCGGCATGACCGGCGAGGTCACGCTGTCCGGCCGGGTGCTGCCGATCGGTGGCGTCAAGCAGAAGGTGCTGGCGGCGCACCGTGCCGGCCTCAAGACGGTCATCCTTCCGGCCCGCAACGAAGCCGACCTCGACGACGTCCCCGAGCAGGTGAGGCAAGACATGACCTTCCACCTCGTGGACCAAGTCGACAAGGTCTTCGAACTCGCCCTCGAAGCGGTCTAGGACGCAGAATCGGGGTTCTATGCGAACCCCGGTCTGCGACCTCCTCGGCATCGAGTTCCCGATCCTCGCCTTCAGTCACTGCCGCGACGTCGTCGCGGCGGTGTCGAAGGCGGGCGGACTCGGCGTGCTCGGCGCCGTTGCGATGACGCCCGACATGCTCGACATGGAACTCGACTGGATCGAGAACGAGGTCGGCGACAAGCCGTACGGCGTCGACGTGCTCGTGCCGGCGAAGTACATCGGCAGCGAAGAGGGAGGCCTCAGCGGCAACAAGCTCGTCGAGATGATCCCCGACGAGCACCGCAAGTTCGTGAACGACCTCATGGAGCGATACGGCGTTCCGCCGCTTCCCGAGGACGAGAAGGTCACTGCGACCGGCGGGCTGCTGTCGTGGTCCCACAAAGGCGCACAGCCGCTGATGGACGTGGCGTTCGGACGCAAGACGCGGCTCATCGCCAACGCTCTCGGGCCGGCGCCGGACTACATGGTCGAGCACGCCCACAAGCACGACGTGGTCGTCGCCGGCCTCGTCG
>JBEEGH010000022.1:0-105871 GCA_041166745.1 Acidimicrobiaceae bacterium | reverse complement strand
CGTCTGCGTCTGCGTCTGCGTCTGCGTCTGCGTCTGCGTCTGCGTCTGCGTCTGCGTCTGCGTCTGCGTCTGCGTCTGCGTCTGCGTCTGCGTCTGCGTCTGCGTCTGCGTCTGCGTCTGCGTCCGCGTCAACAAGTCGATGCTGCTCCTCGATCGAGCGGAGAGTGAAGCATCGGAAAGGTCTCCTCAGTAGCGACCATGCTGTGGCGATGCATCGGCCACCCGACAGCCTCTGGAAGGGGACCCACCAGCGCAGGCTGCTCTCTAGGCGGCGGTTGGGGTGCGCCTTCGGTTTGATCCTTTGCGGGGGGCTGGAAGGGTCGAGTCCTTTCGTCGCCCGGCCGCCGGAGCGGTACCCCGGCGACGAACCGACCTATCCCCTCTGTCGGGTATCCAGCGCGTGCCCGCGGGCGTCGACGTAATGAGCAATGCGGCAGCCCGACAACCAACGTCTGGATCGTCTGCGTCCCAGGCCGGTCGGTTGGTACGCTCGCGACGTGTGTCGGGACGCGGGTTGGTACAGCGCGTCAACGCGGTTTATTCGGCTGACCGGTGCAAGGTCAATGCGGCCGCGGTTGAGCAGGCTGTGTTGCTGGCCGGTTCGCAGGCAAAGCGTTGGTGCTCCAAATAGGGAGGAACGTAGCTTTCGTGACTAAGGCACGCCGGCCGACGGCGCTCCTCGACCTCGACGGTGTCCTCGTCGACAATGTGGCATTTGATCACGAAGTGACGGCCTTCGTGGTCGCTGCGCTAGCCAGTGACCGCGGCGTCAACGAGCTGGAGGGGCGGCGCCTGTGGGAGAGCGAACTCGCAGCCACGCGGGGTGATCCTCAATGGTATGACTACGAGCATCACTGTGCTCGGCTCGGACTGAGCGGCGACGTCGCGAGAAGCGCACACGATGAGGCGCTACCCGCGCTGCGCATCGTGGCGGGCGCCACCAGCACCCTTGAGCACATCCGTGAAAGAGGCTACGACGTGGCCATCGTCACGGACGCCGTTCGATGGGTTGCGCAACTCAAACTGTCAACGTTTGGTCACGTCCCCATCGATACCATCTTCTCTTCCGACTCTCAGGCCTCGGCAAAGAGCTCACTCCGGTACTGGAAGACGATCCGCTCTCGGCACGATATTGAGCCGGTCTGTCTGGTCGATAACAGACGAGAGAATCTCGCTTCGGCTGTCTCCGCTCTCTCCGGAATTCCTGTCGTCGAGTTTCACATGGACGAGCACGTGACTACGTTGAGCGACGCGATCGCACCTCGAGATTCGGACCGGAGCCGTCCCTCCGCAGTCGGCAACGACCGAAGCAGCGTGTCGAATCATCACGAACTTCGCTGTTGGCTGTCCCGTGTTCTTCCGCGACTGCAGGTCTCTGCCTAGGAATGTGCCCACCACACTCCCACTAAGGAGTTTGGAATGCCCAGTATTGCCGGTCGCGCTGTCTTCTTCTCCGAGCTGGACGACGACTTCCAGAATCTCGCACACATGGACGGGGATTCGCTGCTCCAAAGGTTGACCACGTATTACCTCCTGGCGCCGAGCGTGATCGTACATCCGGCGTACTTTTGGCAGTCGGACGTCACGAATGCATTGCTGAATAACGCCGGCCGCGAACTCCTCCGCCCACCCTTCACGCAGCTCGAGCTGGGGATGCACGGGTCCATCGAGGACTACATGGCGCAACGGATCGCGCAGCTGAGAGTTCCACAGTATCGGACCGCCGAATATCGATCCTATGAGGCCCGAGGGGGAGCGCTTTTTGAGGAAGCGCGGAACCTCAGCATTCGGTTCAACACGGCAGCAACCCGCCGCGTGACTGTGAGCAGAAGAGATGCGAAATTCCGAGATCTACTTGCCGTCGACCTAGCTGCTACTCGACTCGACTCGACCTCCCTCGGAACTCAGCTTGGCGCGATCCAACTGACACCTGATAACACGCTGGTCCAAAGCCGGCTAGGAGAAACTCTCACAGACTTCGTCACCACGGCAGATCTCGTCTCCGTTGACACGTTTATCCTTCAGCTGCACACCAATGGTTTCGGCGAACTCGCGAACGATCCGAACATTCGCCGCCGCCTTCTGGCGTTGTACTACGAGACCTACACCGATCCCGACACAATCAATCCGGGCACAAACAAGTTTCGCGCGGGCACCGTACTGAACCCGTACGACGTCGATCTGTTCTGGGACACGATGAGCCGACTGTTCGGCGTCGACTCGAGCATCCTGTCGCGTCCTCGCGATGCGGAGACGTTGCTGGCGCTGCGCGACATCCGCGAGAGCTCGGATTGGCAGACATTCACACACACCTACTTCGACCTGCTCGGCACCATGGATGATTCACTGCGCGAAACCTCTCCCGAGGTGGTCATCGCACTGAAGGAGCTGAATCCCGGAAAGACCCGCAACTACGTGCTCCGCCGACTTTGGGAGGACCGAAAAGGCATCATCGCTGGCGCTGTCTTTAGCGCGCTAGCTGTGCCGGGCTTCGCTTTGGATGCAGGTGCCTCAATCCCCATGACAGCGTCCGTTGCCGGGAGCTTCGGCGTCGTAGTGTCAGCAAAGGCGCTACTGGGCGAGATCCGACGGTTTGTCGAGCGGTACCACACACAGGATCTCGTCAAGGTACGCGCGACGGTTCGGGCGCATGTAAACCGCGCGGTCCGCGCGGCTCATCTCCGTGAGAGCGACGAGACCGCGTAGCGTCGCCGCCTCGCGTTCGGTGTCGTTGGCGGGGTCGATGATCAACGAGTCGAAATGATGCGTTGGCGTCGAATGCGGCTACGCAGACTCGACGGACGCGTCTACTTAGATCGATGGGGAGTAGGAATCGGACGCTCGGACCGTTGGGGTGGGCTGCTAATTCACCGCTTCACAGCTGGCGATCCGATCAAGCATCTTCACGATCACCCCTGGACGTTCGTGAGTCTGGTCGTGCGTGGCGCCTACTCGGAGACGATCGTTAGCGGAGGTCCGGCGAAGTCCGTCTGGGCACGAAGAGTGCTCCGACTACCGAGCGGACGCGGGTCGTATCTTCGGCGACGAACGTGGTTGAGCGTGGGCGGTGTTCGACCGGGTGATCAACATCGAGTGCTTACGGTCGACCGATCTCCTTGCTGGACGATTGTCATCCATGGTTTCCGCCGCAAGCAGTGGGGCTACTACACGTCGGCGGGCTTCATAGATGTCCAATCGTTCGCGGTTGGTACAGCGGATGACCGAGAGCTTGTTGATGACTTCTCACGGGGCGTGGGGTAAGGGCGGCGTCGCGGGGGCCATTGACCCACCTGACGAGCCTTCGAGATGGACTCTGACCCACTCAGGGGAGGCGAGAAAGTCGCGGACCGTGCCCGGCGTCCCTTCATGGCAGTACTCGCGCTCGGCTCACCATGAGTCGCGATCGCTAACTCGTTGTCGGCCCTGACATCCGACCGTGCCCGCGTAGGTCTGGAACTGACTGCGCGTCAGCTTCGTAGCCGCCGTGCTCGGAAGCTCGAAAGCCGGCCTTGATGACCCATTGGGTGCTGGTGATGGGGAGCAGCCTGAGGTGGGGTCGACCGATTTCGGTCATCCATGTCGCTACTTCGTAGAGAAGTCGCGTGCCGATGCCTTGACGTTGGTGCGACTCGAGCACTGCGACCTCCTCGATGTAGGCACCGGATTGGTCGGCTACGGGGTGAACAGCCCACGCCAAGCCGACGGGGACATCGGCAACGTTTGCGCTGACCGTCCACAGACCTATGCGCGCTGCGCCGTTCGGCGGGCTGTCGTGGAGGTGCGCGGGAAGAACCTGTCTGATGGTTTGAAGCTGTCGAGGCCACCCCCGCCGCGTGAGCTGTTTGTACATGATGTCGAGCCGCTGATACGTGATGGGTCCGTGCGGTGCCGGTCTGGTGCCGCGTCGTAGGCGACTGAAAGGCGACATGTTCACGCTCGGGTCGCGGTGCCGTTCATTCTCGCAACGATACGAAGTGGATACGTCAGTCCACCGATAGCCCGGACGAACCGGCCCGGCGTGACGGACTCAGGAATTCCGGGCGGTCGTGTGGGCTTGGCACGAGCTGGGCGTCCTACTAGAGGACGACATCTCAGTAGAGCGCTTGCTCAGATGACGTCGCCGACTGAGTCGCGATCGGTCCCCCAACTCCGAAAGCGGATTGGCTACGCGCGTGTGGGAAGGTCAAGCAGTTGCGTAGGCCCTTCCTTGCAAGTGGACGAGTTCAGCGGGATCGTTTTCTGAGTGACCAGGTTGTTCAATGACCTGTTCTCGCCGAGGGAATGACTCGATCTGACTATGGCGGAGGCGGTGCGGCTTACGCTCTAGTTGTGACCTTCTTCTGGTTCTGCTGATTCCTGGCGCGGGCGCGATCGTCGGGGTCCCTTAGTGGGTGGTCGGGGAGTCCGTTATGTGGGGTCGCGTGTCGCGCCGGTCGGCGGTCGTGGTTGTGTTGTTCGCGCTGGTCGCGTTCGGGTTGCCGGTGGCCGCGCAGGCGCAGGCTGTGGATGTGCAGGCGGACGCGCCGCCGTCGGCTCCGCCGGATGCGGCGGCGGTTCCGGCGCCGACGCCGGATGAGCCGGTGAGGGTGGAGCAGCAGCCGGGCACGGCCAACGCGGTGACGTTGCCGACGGTTGGCGTGGCGTCGACGACGGTCTCGTGGGGCCCGCCGAAGCAGCTGCCGGGTTCGGTGGTGGCGGTGGGGCTGCCGTCATTGGCTGCGGGGACGGGGTCGACGGTGAGGGCGGAGACGTTCAGTCCGTCGGTGGCGTCGAAGTTGGGCGGCCAACTTCTGGCTTTCCAGCTGGTTCGCACGGGTGCGGGGGAGGACATTCCGACGGCGGCGGTGAGCGTGGACTATTCGGCGTTCCGTCGGGCGTATGGCGGCGAGTGGGACACCCGTTTGCAGGTGTTGCGGTATCCGGCGTGTGTGTTGGTGAATTTGAGTTGTGGTTCGTCGTCGCCGGTGGCGTCGACGAATGATTTGTCGGCGGGCCGGTTGACGATCACCGATCCGGTGGCGATCCCGGTGGCGTCGTCGTCTACGTCGTCGTCGACCCCGTCGAGCCCGTCGAGCGTGTCGCCGTCGGGGCCGTCGGGTGGCGGGTCGGTGTTCGTGTTGTCGGCGGGCGCGTCGGGGACGGCGGGTTCGTTCTCGGCGACACCGTTGTCGGCGTCGTCGAAGTGGCAGGTGGGCCCGCAGTCCGGCAATTTCTCGTGGTCGTATCAGGTGCCGGTGCCGGGCTCGTTGGGTGGCGCGACGCCGGATGTGTCGTTGTTGTATTCGTCGCAGTCGGTGGATGGCATGACGCCGGGCACGAACAATCAGCCGTCGATGGCCGGTCTCGGGTGGGATCTGTCGACGACCGCGTTCATCGAGCGGCGCTACAAGTCGTGCGGTACCGACGGCGGCGGCGCCGGGTCGGGGGCGGGGGATCAGTGTTGGGTGTCGGACAACGCGACGATCTCGTTGAACGGCCATTCCACCGAGTTGGTCGGTTCGGGTGGCGGCTGGCGGTTGAAGGACGATCCGAACTGGCGGGTGACGAAGTACACGGGGGCGATGCTCAACGGTGACAACGACGGCGAGCATTGGGTGGTCACGTCGCCGGACGGGGTGCAGTACTGGTTCGGTTACGGCACTGATGTGATCAGCGGGGCGTACACGAACTCGGCGTGGACGGTGCCGGTGTACGGCAACCAGAGCGGCGAGCCCTGCAACGCCGACACTGCTCATTGGTGTTGGCAGGGGTGGCGGTGGATGCTCGACCGGGTCGTGGATCCGAGGGGCAACGTCGCGACCTATTTCTGGTCGAAGGAGTTGAACAACTACGGCCGCGGCGGTCTCCCGTCGCAGGGCACCGCCTATGTGCGGGGCGGTTATCTCGATCACATCCAGTACTCGGCGCAGGCGACGGCCGGTTCGCCGGCCCAGTACCGGGTCGACATCGGTGTGCGCGACCGGTGCGTGGAGTTGGTGAACTGCGCGGCGCCGGGCCCGGCGACGGCGGCTTCGTATCCGGACACGCCGGTGGATCGGATGTGTTCGGGCACGTACTGCACGCTGTACTCGCCGTCGTTCTTCACGACTAAGCGGCTGTCGGAGATCACGACCTTCTATTTCAACGGCGCCGTGTTTGTTGCGCTCGATCAGATCCAGTTCACGTTCGGGTTCCCCGACAACGGCGAGTACGACCAGAAGCTGTGGTTGCAGAGCTTGCAGCGGTTCTCGGGCACGGTGGTGTTGCCGGTCGTGCGTTTCGATTCGTTCCATTCGTTGTTGTGGAACCGGGCGGACGCCAATCCCGGCGCCGGGGTCGGCTACATGCCGCAGTACCGGGTGGACACGATCAACGACGAAGCCGCGGGGCAGATACTGGTGACGTACGGGACGCCGAATGCGTGTTCGCCGTTGCCGACCACGTTCGACAACAACGTGAAGGACTGTTACCCGAAGTACTACGTGCCCGACGCGGGCGCGGCCGGGTTCGGGATCTTCTACAAGTATCTGACGACGCAGGTGATCTCGCGTGACGGGATGGGCGGGTCGCCCGACATCGTGTCGAACTACGTGTATGAGGACGCGCCCGCCTGGCATTACGACGACGATCTGATCACTCCGACGTTGCAGCAGTCGTGGGGCGACTGGCGGGGCCATTCCACCGT
This sequence comes from Acidimicrobiaceae bacterium, assembly GCA_041166745.1. Taxonomy (GTDB): domain Bacteria; phylum Actinomycetota; class Acidimicrobiia; order Acidimicrobiales; family JACDCH01; genus DASUCS01. The sequence goes on along the minus strand of JBEEGH010000022.1, from coordinate 99,207 downwards.
GAAGGTCACGACGGGCGCGGCGCCGGAGAAGTGGACCACGACCCGCTACCGGTATCTGCGCGGGATGCATGGCGACAAGCTCGCCAACGGTGGCACCAAGAGCGTGCAGGTCGCGCTGCTCGACGCCACGTTGCCGATCGACGACGTGAACTGGGGCGCGGGCCGCGAACGCGACCATCAGATCCTCGATGTGGGCGGCAACGAGATCGAGGGCGCCTCGACCGACTACACGACCGTGACCACGGCCGACGTCGGCGGCCGCACGGCCCGCTGGGTGCAAGCCAACCACAGCCTCAGCCGCGTGAAACTGGCCGCGGGTGGTGTCCGCAAGGCCGAGACGCTCACCTATTTCGACGCGAATCTGCAGCCGGCGTCGGTGATCGACTACGGCGACACCGCCACCGGCGTCGACGATCGGTGCACCGTGTACACGTACGCCACGAACACGAGCGCGTACATGCTTGCCTATCGGGCGACGGCGAAACTGTTCGCCGGCGCGGGGTGTGGTGGAACGTTGGCGTCGTCGACCGAAACGTATTACGACGCTCACACGAATCTGTATGACGCGCCGACGACGGCGTTCCCGACCCGCACGCGGGTGTACACCGGCACCGTCTGGTTGACGACGAACTACGGGTTCGACGCCTACGGCCGGTCAACGTGGGTGCAGGACCCGTTGGGGCACATCTCGAGCTCCGCCTACGGGCCGACGACCGGCATCCCGAACTACCTGAACGCCACCAACGCCCTGTCCCAGACGACGCGCACCGACTTCTACGTCGACCGTTCGCTGCCGCACTGGGTCACCGATCCCCGCGGGCAGATCGCGACGTTCCACTACGACCCGATGGGCCGCCTCACCGAGGCGTGGGCGACGGGCGACGTCGAAACCGGCCCCGCCACCGCGAAGTTCACCTACTCGGTGTCGAACACGTCGCCGAGCTGGGTGCGCGCCGACAAACTCCAAACCGCGGCCACGTCGACCTATTTGAGTTCGTACACGTACTACGACAGCCGCCTCAAGCCCCGCGAGACCCAGGTCCCGTCCCCGGCAGCGGCCGGCGGGCGGATCGTGACCGCCACGCGCTACGACGCCCGTGGGAACGTGGCGTCGGTGTCGACGCCGATCTACGACACCAACCCGATCAGCTGGGGATTGTTGAACAGCGCGTCGCCGCCGTCGCAGACCCAAACGGTGTACGACGAGTTGAACCGGCCGACCGACAGCATCTTCGTGATCGGCGCAACCGAACAGTGGCGCACCACCACCGGCTACGCCGGCGACTCGACCACGGTCAGCCCGCCCGTCGGGGGCGACACCCGCACCGGCGTCGACGCCCAAGGCCGCACCGTCTACGTCGACGAACAAAACGGTGTCGCCTGGCCGCGCACGACCTACAACTACGACGTCGCCGACCGGCTCACGTCGGTCGTCGATTCGGTCACGGCGACGCCGCACACGACCATGCTGGGCTACGACCTGGCCGGCCGCAAAACGTCCATGTCCGATCCGGACATGGGCGCCTGGACCTACGGGTTCGATGACGCCGGCAACCTCTCCCGCCAGACCGACGCCCGCAGCAAGCAGCTGTGGTTCTACTACGACGTGCTGAACCGCAAAACCGACGAACGCAAAGACAGCCTCACCGGCCCGCTCGTCGCGACCTGGACCTACGACGCCGCCGGCAACACTGGACTGTTGGACACGGCCACCGGCTACGACGACGCCGGCAACACCTACGCCCACCGCGTCACCGTGTACGACGGTCGGGGGCGGGCGACGGCCGATCAGTGGGACATCAGCGCCGGCGTCGGCGGTGCCGCCGGGACCTACAAGCAGACCGCCGGCTACGACGCCGCCGACCATGTGATCTCGATGCGCTACCCGGCCGACGACGCCGGCACGCTCGGCGAGACCGTCAACGCCGTATACGACGCCTTCGGGAACCCGTACTCGCTCGCCGGCACCAACACCTACGTGACCTCGACGACGCTGAACAGCATCGGCCAGATGACGAGCCAAATACTCGGCAGCGGCGGCACCGCCATCACCCGCACACAGGGATATGAGCCCGGAACCCTACGCACGTCCGCGCTGCAAGCAGGCACGGGCGGCTCGACGACGAACCTGCAGAACTACACCTACGCCTACGACGCGGTGTCGAACATTAAGTCGATCATCGACGGCGTCGACGGCAACCAGAAGCAGTGCTTCACCTACGACGACCGGCAACGGGTCAGCCTCGCCCAGACGGCCAACGACGCCTGCACGACCTACAACAGCACCCGCGGCGACAACGACGAGTACAAGGCAACCTGGGCCTACGACAATCTCGGCAACATCACCCAGGACACGATCAAGCTCGGTACGGGAACGAACACGACGCACACGCACACGTTCGATCCCACCCATCCGCACGCGCCGAACAACGTCGTCGGCCTCGTGCTCGGCTACGACGCGAACGGGAACCAGACCTCGCGCAACGGCACGGCGGTGGCGTTGACGTGGGACTACGGCAACCACATGACCGCGTACACGCCGCTGACCGGAACCGCGGAGACGAACGCGTACGACGCCGACGGCAACCGCATCCGCCGCACCACCGGCACGACCACGGTGCTGTATCTCGGCGGAAACATTGAAGCGACCAGCGTGAGCGGCGCCGCGCCGGCGATCACGAAGTACTACACGCTCGGCGGGCAACGTATCGCCATGCGCAACACAACCGGGCTCTACTACATCGTCGCCGATCACCTCGGCGGAGCGAACGTCACCTACCGCTCCGACGGAGCCGACACCAAAACACAGCGCTACTACCCCTACGGCGGCATCCGACCAGGACCAACCAACACACTCGCCACCGACCGCGACTTCACCGGCCAAACCCTCGACCCCACGTCAGGGCTCACCCACATGGGCGCCCGCGACTACGACGCAGCCACCCAAACATTCACCAGCGCGGACACCATCGCCCCCTCCGCGGGGTCGAAGGGCCTGAACCGCTACTCCTACGCGTTCGGCAACCCGGTCGCCCTTACCGACCCGACCGGGCACGAGCCATGCGAGGCAGCGGACGGAGGAACCTTGCCCAGTTGTCTGGCGGACTGGAACAACATCGCGCAGAGCGGAGCCAGCGGCAGCGGCGTTGGTACGACTCCTGCATACGTAACCCAGAAGCAGCGCGACAGCTCGCTCAATGATCTCAACGATGTCGTGCGGATGTGCGCCTCAAGGTTCAGTCAGTGCCCGCACGGCAGTCCCGACGACGCGGTGGGCTCGTTCGGTTGGGCCTCCGGTGTCGCCTACGACTATCTGAGCTCTTTAATTAACAGCGGACTTGTCGCCGTGTGCGGCGACGGCTTCCTGTGCCCCGGCCCTGGGTGGTCGGACATCAGCAACACGGTCGGCTTCGAGGTGTTTGGCGGCTCGGTTTACGACTTCACGCTCGTGGCTTACTCCGCTCACGAGGGCTTCCGCGAAATGATCGGCCGGGTGGCGGGCGGTGTCGGCAACATCGCGAGCGGCGTTGCCGTCGTGGGCTGGGGCGCATGCGCCGTCGGGCTTGGCTGCGCGCTCGGTGGCGGAGCATCCGCGGTCGCAATGGCAGCAGATGCAGTCTCCTTCGCGAACAGCTGCTCGCCCGGTGGCCCGAGCGGCTGTGGCTGGGATGCGGCGAGCTTCGCCCTCGACATCGCGGGCCAACGATTCTCGAAGTTTCTTTCAGACTTCAACACCGCGAAAGCGACGGGCAACATGATTGGCGATCTCGGAGGACTGCAGATCAGCGCTCTTCAGGCGTCGTATTCGACCGGTGATGGCGGCGAGCGTGGCCATATCTTGTTCACACGGATGGCTAGTTGAGCAGCGCCGTCGTATTGCTGGCGTTCGCGGCGTTGTCCGCGTGGGCAGCGACGTTCAACTACCGCGACGCGATGCGTTCCAAGACCCGGGTTACTCCAGGGACTCCGGCTGATCAAGCGACCGAGAGGCGATCACGGATCCTATGGCCCGTTTACGCGGTAACCGCTGCCGTCTTCGCCGTCGGCTCAGTGGTGACCCTGGTCGCCTCGCTCTAGGACGCTGGTGGCAACGCACGGCCGGGCCGCATACACGACTTCACGGTTCGGCCGTCCAAGCGAAGAAGCGACCATCCCTCGTCGACGCGAACTTCACGGATACGTGGGCGAGGACCCGGTCATCCGCAGTCTTGTCCTCGAACGTGCAGAGGGAGGGCCGTGCTCCCGGATCGGGCTCAGGAACACCCTGCTGCTTCCAATACTCCCTATCGAAGCAGGTAACCGTGTTCCAGTTGTGACCAAGCATGTTCTGAGATACGTAGCCGGTCGCATGGTCCTTGCTCTCACCGCGGGCCAAGCTGTCCGCGCAAGACCGAATCGCGATGCATCCGAAGTTGTCGGGAAGGCCCGCTGGGTCACATGGTGACGCGATGACGAGAGCGTCGAGACTCCGAATCGCCTGGAACCCCGCATCGAACAGTTCCTGATCATCGATTTGCTCTGTCTTGACGTGCGAGCGTGCCGCTTCGTCAGCGACCCGCAACAAGTCGCCCCAGTGCGTGTCCAGACCGTTCGGCGGGCGCATCGAGCGGAGTGTCGCGATCGCTTCCTCTTCGTCGGTGAAGGGCGGAGTGTCAAGGTCGGTGAGGGCGTCCGAGTAGTCGAGACGCGTCGTGCACAGTTCAAAGCTCAGCGCAGCAATCGTCGACGTGCTCGCCGCGGTGGTCGGTCGTGAGCTATCGCTGCTGCAGGCAAGAACCATGAGCGCCACAACGACTGCGAGCGCTCCACAGCGAGCTGATCCCCCACGCTGCAGAGCCATCGGTGCCGATGTTTCCTCAGGCACGAGTGAGCCGGTCGGCTGGCGGCGAGGCGGCGGGCGTGGTGGCGGAGGAGGGCGCCTTCGATGAGGGCGCGCATAGCGGCTTGTTCGTCGGGGTCGAGTTGGTCGAGGGCCGGTTTTCCAAGACGAGCGTCAAGACTCGATTGGCCGCGGCCACGGCGGCAGGTGTCTCACCTCTGTCCTCCGGAGGGGATGCCAACTGGCGAAGAAATTGCACCTGCGGGCCGGACCCGTCGACCTCTGTCTCTTCCAAGAGTGTTGCGGAAACGACCGGACCCACGCTCACCCGCGTCGACAGCTTGGAGGCGATTCCAGCGCCGGGAAGCGCCGCGAAAAACGACTGGACTACTGAGATTTCAGCGTCTGATGCCGCATCATCTGGGCCGACAAGGACCGAGCCTTCGAGCAGCACCTGCTGGAACGGAACGGGAGCGGGAACTTCGTTGTTGTCGGGACCTACGCACCGCACCAGAACGGCATTCCGGCTGCGCTCAGCGGTGAATCTCAGCGCGAGGTATGCGCCGTACGCATACGCGATCACCGCGATGGCGATCGTTGCATCAGTGATCGAGGGGAGTTGCGCGCCATGGCTACCCCTTTGGTCAATTCAGCGACCAGGGAAGACTAGCCACGCCCGACCATTCAAAGAAGTCGGCATTTGCACGGCAAACGTTTACACCACACCGCTGCGTTTCGGTGTCGTAGAAAGGGCTGACTGCCGAGCTCGCAACGTGGGTTTCGGTTCGCTCGCGTCGATCGCCGCTGTGGGCATTGTGATGCTCATCGCGACGATTCGGGCGACCCTGTAAGGAACGATGGGCCCCCACGCCGGTGAGCGGGTCGCCCGAGCGTGACCATGTATTGGGGCGTCAAGTCGGGTCGGTGCAACATGAACGAGTCGCCGAGCGGGACCTGCTTTGGGGGCTGGCCGGGTCGCCGCGCGCTCGTTCTGCCGCCAACGCTCAACCGCCGGTGAATGGCATCGTCGGCTAGATCGTGCGCTCCACCTCTGGTTCACGCGAACGGCACCGTTGGCTAGTCGGAACAGCATGACCAGCCGTGAGTCGGTCATCACGGCGCCGCCCCGGAGAAGGGACAATGATCGCATGCGTGGCAGAGGGCAACGCACGGGCGACCAAGCGCGCCGTCCGGATCACCGTCCCGCTCCTCAACGCGGGCGTGAACCACGACGGCAACATGTGGCGTGGACGGATGGAACTTGCGCCTGGCGTGATCTTCGCGACCCTCGACGAGCCCGAGGCAAGTCGTGTGATGCGGATCGGCACACGTTACGGAGTTGGGAGCGCTTGTCGGCTGGAGATACATGGCCTTGAAGTCGAATACGCGCACTGGAGTCAATTGGCGGACGAGAACGACTATCAGGTCATAGTCAACAAGATCAACAGCCAGGTGACTCCGATCGTGACGTCCTATCTGGGCCTCTTGTCGCTCGCCGTCCGCATGTGTCCGACTTGGCCAGGAATCGCACTCGACGTTGAGGGTGAAACGTCGTGGGTTCGACTGATGTCACTTCCACTGTCCGGCGGATTCGGTGATGGCAAGTACAGCTACTTGCCAATGGCCCGGCTCGAAACCTGGGGTCGTTTGATCAAGAACTGGCCTCACCACGCTGCGGCGACTGTGAACCTATCGCTTGAGTACTACTACCAGTCAGTGACCGATCGTCCGCAACACGCGGCGAAAGCTCTGACTAGCGCTGCGATCGCATTCGAGTCACTTCTCGGACGAGGTTTGCAACAAGAGTTGAGCTATCGGCTGTCGCAACGCGGTGCCCTTCTCGTTGCGAAGGGTGATGAGGCAGTAGTAATCGCCAAGTACCTGAGGGACTCCTACACGGCGCGGTCAAAGCTGGTGCACGATGCCGTCATGCCGTCTTCCGAGGTTGTGATCAGGCTGCAGCAGTTTCTGATGCGAGCGATCCCATCAATGGCGCGGCTGATCGAGCTGACGGGCTCGCACGCGGGTGCGATTCAAGCCCTTGACCGCGCGCCATACGTGCGCTCGCCAGAACTCGAAGGAGTGCTTGAGGCGGATGGCTGGTGGAACTTCGTCGACGTGACGGAAGCGCACAGCAGACCGGCTCTCTGATCTGGTTGATGTACTTGTCATCCAATGGCAACTGACCGGACGTCCGAGTACCTGCACCTTGGGGGCGAGCGCCCACGAGGCAATAGCCCCTGTTCGGGAGCGCGGGCACCCAACCTGCGGTGCGGCTATATCGCTCGTGTTGTCACGGCAGACATGTGCTGAGGTTGACGGCTTGGACATCCAACGCTCCGAGAGCAGCGCGGTCTGCATGCCCTCCAACGTGCCAGTAGTGGCACACGGAAACGACCAGCTCATGGGGAGGGAGATGGGTCGCCGGGCGGCGGTCCCGTATGCTGCGCCAGACTCCCGAACGGAGGTCACGGGATGCTGAGCCGTGTCGTAGCGCTCATGAGTGATAACTGAGGGTTATCAGCGGTGCCCAGCGTCTGGGGCGAACTCGGCTACGACCGGATCGTCCACGACATCGCCCAGTCCTTAGAGCACACCAGCGACATCGTCGTGATCGAGGGGCCGCCCGGCGTCGGCAAGTCGTGGCTCGCCCAGGGAGTTGCTGCGATCTGGGAGCGCGAGGGTGGGGGCTCGCTCGTGGCAGAGGGCGATGCGTTACGCAGCGAGGTTGCGTTCTATCCCCTCGGTTTCGCCCTCGCGCCGCTATCCAGCATTTGGCGTTCGGCGGTGGCCCCGATTGCAACGACGGTCCGAGCCGGTGAGTCTCTTGCCGGCACAGCTGGAATTCTCTCCGGAGCTGTTGGTGCGATTGCCCGGCTTCGGCCAAGCCGTGTCCGGGCACGGGCGCTGTTTCTTGGTGACATCGAACAGGAGATCCTCTTCGACCTCGACAGCCATGCTAAGCGTCGCCCACTGCTCCTGGTTGCGGACAACTTGCACTGGTGGGACGCGGCCTCACTTGAGTTTTTGGAGCGGCTCAGGAGCCGGTCACTTCAGGACTCGTACCCGTTTCTCGCCGGCTTGCGTGTGGTGGCGGCTCAGACCGTTGAGCCTTATCAGCACGTCACGTCACCCGCAGCACACTCGGCGCTGCTCGACCCAGCGACTACGTACCGAATCGCTGTCCCTCGTGTCGCGGACGAACACTTCGCGGCGATCCTCGAGGGGTTAGGTGCGCCACCCGATCGCGCGAGAGCAAAGGCGCGAGCGATCCACGCTCTCACGGGCGGCCATCTGGCGCTCGCTCGCCGTTGTGCATCACGGCTTGCGGACGGCGAAACCGAGCTTTTCGATCGTGCGACTGACGTCGCTGAGTTCACTGACCGTCTACTTGGCGAACGCATTCGCGCGCTCGGCGCACTGGGCGGCGATGCCGTCGAGATCCTGCAGATTGCTGCCATTCTCGGCTTGCGGTTTCGTCGGGACGAAGTCACCTGCGCCCGCGGCGGGCTACTCGTCGACACGAGCCGACTGCTCCGCTACCTCCGCGACCAGGACCTCATCGAGTTGTCCGATGACCTTGGGTGGTTCGTCCACGACTTCTTCCGACAGCACTTCCTTGCCGACGGAACATTTGATCGAACCTCCGTTCACGAGCGGTTGAGCGACTGCCTCCGAAGACTCAGGCCCGGCGACTACGAGCTCCGATGCGAGAACGCCACGATGGCCGAGCAGACACGCGATGCGGCGCGGCTCGGCGTCCAAGCAGCCCTTGCCCGCCGGCGAGATGGTCACGCAGTCGAATCGTTGCCGCAACACGTGCGGGACGCCATCGAGCGAGGCGGACTCGCCGCCGTGACCGAGCAACTCGTCTCGGCCCTCGACCACGTGCAACACGACCGCTATGACGCGTGCCTTGAGCGGCTGGCGTCAATTCCCCACGCACTGCCGCGTGAGCTCGGCGCAGAGGCGGACTACATACGCGCAACCTGCCTTATGACGACAAGAAGCGACGACGATCGGGGCCGTGGCCGAGCCCTGCTCGAAAACTGGGTCGGACTCGAAGAGGACGAGCCGGAGCTGGGGGTCCGGTTGTTGCAGCTGTTCCTCTTCGGCCTGACCATGGTCGTGGACAAAGCGGAAGGTCGCGCAGTCGAGAGGCGCCTGCTCGAGGCGCTCCGCAAGCGTGCGCCGTTCGATAAGTCAGCAGAGGACGCCATGTACGTACTCGACCGTTGCGCGTCGAGCTTGTACGAACCCGATCACGCACTCGTACGTATTCGTGAAGCAGTCACCCACTTTCGTCCTTCGGAGGATGGCGAGGTCGTGCGGCGGCCAGTCGAGTACTACCGCTGCCTTACGAATCTCGCCGCCGAGCTTGTTGTCAATGGACGCTACGAAGAGGCCCGATCCATTTCGGTTGAACTCGAACGGTTGGTGGCTGATCACTCGCCCGGCCTCTTCCCCCGTCTCGATCACGCCCGAACCACCGCGCTTCTGGCCGAGTACCGGCTTGGTGCGGTCGAGGCCGCCGCGGCCGCCGCTCATCAACAGATCATCGTTGACCGCGACGGGGCCGACAACGACCCCTTCTACGCGATGAACGCGCTCGCGGTGTACCGATGCCTCGCCGGCGACGAGAGCGACGCGGCCGCGATCTATAGCAAGCTGCTGATGCGCCTGGAGTCAAGAAACAACCCGGAGCCGAGCATGCTGTACCTACTCAGGGCCAACCTTGCTGCAGTCCGGTTCGTCCGAGGAGAAGCCGGTGTCACCGACGAGTGGGCGAGCTTGTCTCACGTTCTGGCCCGGGTTCCCTATCCGTTCGTTCGATTCCTTCACCGGCGCCACGATCTCCTGGCGACAGTCATCGAGAGAGGCGAGCCGATGTCGGCCGCAGAGTTTGATACCTGCCTCACGTCTGGATCACCTGAACTAGGACCAATGTGGGACCAGCTCGGCCGAGGCTTCCGGATGCCTGAAGTGGAATGGTGGCACTAGCGCGCAATCGTGAGCCGACCTGTGGCGGCGACGCTCGCCGCCACGACGGTTCGCAGGAACGACGCGTGGTCGAAGCCGAGCTGACTGAGCGACGCGAAGGTCGAGCTCGCCCGGCTCAATCCCGGCGTAACCGCGGCATCGGTGAGCCACGGTCGTCCGTCAGCCCCGATCCGAAAGTCCATCCTGCCGAGGGCCCGTTGTTGGAGGATGTCGAACACCTGCAACGCGGTTCGACGCATCGCATGAAGCGTCTCGGGCGCACCGTCGAAGGGCTGATACACGTACGATCCGGGAGTGAGGTTGTCATCGAGAGTCATGATCGCGTCACGATCGCCAGCCTTTCCGACAAGGACCTGCTCGACGGCAGGCGCGAGGACGGGCTCAGGTAGCGCCAGGATCGGAAGGCAGACTTCGACTCCCGACACGAAAGCCTGGAGTGTGACGGGTTGGCCGATCTCCTCGGCGATCGCGGCAATCCGCTGCTCGCAGCTGTTGTCGACCACGAATACCGAACTGTCTTTCACCCCGACTGACCAGGCTTCATAGGTCGACTTGACGATGACCTTGGTACCGGTCGGCGGTCGCTCGCCCATCCATCCCGGACCTATGCGGTAGTGCCACACGGGGGGCGCGGCGACCCCAAACGCGCGCAGAAGCACGAACGAATGGAATCGGTGCAGCGCAATGGCGCACGTATACGCATCCGAGTTGGTTGCGAGGACTCCATACGCGTCGCACACAGAAGGCACGAGGGCCATCCGACCCGGCTCGAAGCCGCCGGTTGTGATGCCGAACCCGATCCCGTTGTACGCCACCTGGAGATCGCGGCCGAGTTGCTCGAGCCGACCATCGGCGAGCGCCGCCAAGAACGGAAGCTCCCCCTCGAACAGCTCCACATACGCGTCGATGGACCTGAACGCATCGATCATCCGAGCGAGCTGGTCATCTGAGACGCACCGTTCGGCGAAATAGACACGGGCTAGCGCCGGCCGTGAGGCGACCTGCTTCGGTCTTTCGTACACGAGGTACAGCGCCAAGTCGCGACCGCGTGCTACGAGCGCGTCATGCAACCTCCGGAGCCGTTCGACATCGGATTCGGAGGTCGCCACCGTTGATAACCCTCAGTTATCGTCGTTCGAGACACCGGCTGACCACGCCGGCACTTGCCACGGCCTGCCGGAGTGCTTCGTCTGTTACGTGGGTGTAAATCTCCGTGGTCGTCAGACTCGCGTGGCCGAGTAGTCGCTGTATCAAGCGGATATTCACGCCCGACTCCACAAGCTGCGTGGCGGCGCTATGTCGGAGCATGTGGGGCGTGATGTGGCGAACACCTGCGATCTGTGCCGCCTGGGCGAGCCGATCGCGCATGCTCGACGCAGTTAGCGGCGCGAGAGATCGCCCGAACAAGAACTGGTCATGGCTAACACCAAGGTGTGGTCGAGTCGCAAGGTAACTGTCCGCCATTCCCGTGAGCCAGTCGTCCGATAGATACACGATTCGCTCGCGGCGCCCTTTGCCGAGCACCCTGATCTGTCGCGAACCCAGATCGACATCGTGCGTCCGAAGTGAAACGAGTTCGCCTACTCGCATCCCGGTGCCGAGCATTAGTCCGCAGCCCAGCAACGTCGTCGCGCCGTGCGGATTCGTAATCGGCGGCCGGTCGTGGGAGTCGTCGCCGATACTAACTTGGCACCACAAGTACGAGAGGAGCTTGCCGAGCTCGTCGGCTGGCACTGCGCGCGGAAGATGTCGTGAGCGGTGGAACTCAAGGCGCTCGGCGGGCCACGGATCGTCAGTGGTGAGTGTTTCTCGTTTGAGGAAGCCGCAGAAGCCTCGGATGCCCGCGGCTCGTCGACGTACGGAACTCGAGCGCAATCCGCTCGAGCGTTGCAGCTCAAGGAAGGAACGAACTGCGCGGGCGTCGAGGGTCGAGAGGGCGGTGGACGGGCCCAGCGCGTCGACGAGAGCGGAGACGTCGGTCGTGTAGGCCCGGACGGTATGAGGAGAGAGATCTCGGGAGTTCTCGAGCCAGGCTCCGTAGAGATCGCGGGCGTACGAGAGAGTCGGGGGGTGTGTCGTATGCATACGAAGCCGTTCGGCTTTGTGCGGCTCGGTCTGAACCGTTGAGAAGGCGCCGGCAGTCTCAACGGTCGACAGGCGGCGGGTTGCCTGAGGAGCGCCGAGACGACGTCCGTGGCTAGGGGTGCCCGGAGCGGAGCCGCCAAGTGCCACGCCGCTGTCTGGCCGGGAGGTTCATCCTTGGACGCCCGGCGCGACGGGTTGTTGAAAGGTTGCTGACGAACACGACGGCATCGTCGGATCTGGGGTTCGCCTGGCGAACCTCACGCGAAGCAGTCGGAACGAAACGCCAGCGATCTTGAGCGCCGGGACCGTAGGGGGCGTCATGCTGGGGCACGCGTCGCTTCCTGCGGGCTACGTGACTTGTCACGCCAAGACTGCAGGGGCGTTCACCCGACGAGGACCACCGCGATCAATAACTGGCGCGATCAGCATGCGCGCCTGCCGGTGAGGACGATGCGTGTGCACGCGTCCGGCAAGCAACAGCCCGTCGTCTAGGGCATTCCCCGGTAGACGAGCCCGAACCGGGGTCACGTTCCTTCCCTTCGACTCCACACGTCGAGCGACGGCTGCGAGAGCCCCCACGGCTCTCCTCGCAGAGACCTCGAACGTCATCGACTGTGCCTTCGTGTGCGTGAACCCCGACTGCGATGCCTTTGGAGACGCCGTCGAGTCCTAGCCGCGATAGATCGCGCGAGGTGGCGCGGGCCCCGTCCCGGCGGTATGGGGCGGTACTTCGAGGGTCATCGGGGCCAGGATGTTGTTGTGGCTCCCGCTCGCGTGTCGGAAGTTGACGCTGCCGCGTTCTTGGCGACGTATCACGGAGAGCCGGTGCGCGAATTGGAGTTGCTTCGCGGCGGGTTCTGGTCCGCGGCGTACGGCTACTCGGTCGCGGGCCGGGAGCTCGTGGCCCGCTTCGGGCCGCTACGCCCGGGCTTCGAGATGGAGCGTGCCGCGATGACTTTCAATGGTCCGTACCTGCCAGTTCCGGACGTGGTCGCGGTCGGCGACGCGTTCGACGGAGTCTTCGCCATCTCGGTCCGCCACCACGGCCGTTTCCTGGAGGACATTGACGTCGGCGACGCCATCACAGCCGCGACCCCCGTCGATCGGCTTCTTGCGGCATTGCGCGCCGCCGGATCAAGTCCTGACGCGCCCAGCGCCTGGTATCCACCGGGCGCCGATCCCAGATCGTCGACATGGCATCGCTGCTCCGCGACGGCCTCATCGACGACCCGACGCGCACCGTCAGCGGGTGGCGGCGCAAGCTCGCCGACAGGCCCGAGATTGACGCCCTCTTCGAAGCGTGCACGGCCCGGGCGGGGCAACTGATGGAGGCCTGTCCGGAGCGCCGCGACCTCGTGCACGGCGACCTCCTCCACCAGAACGTGATGCTCGGCGACGATCTCGGCGCCGTGTCGGCAGTGTTCTCGTGGAAGTGCTCGGTCCGAGGCGACTTCCTGTTCGACGTCGCATGGTGCACGTTCTGGAACCCCTGGCATCCAGGAATCGCCGCGATCGACCTTTGGAGTCGAACATGGTCGGCCGCCGACATCAGCCCGAGCGACCTCGTCGACGCGGCGCTGCGTCACCACTGCTACGAACTTCACATCGGTTGCACACACCTCGGGTGGAACGCGTGGACGGGGAACGCCGACGAGCTCGAGGCCGTCGCGCACCACCTCGCGTACGTCCTTGAGCGAGGCCCACTCTCGACGCCACGAAGCTAAGTCGATCGACGACGACCCGGCGGGTCGGGGACGCGCAATTGGCTCGCGATGTACCGGGTTCAGAACAAGTCGTCGAATCGTCGGAGGTGCGCTCGCATGTGTTGGTCTACAGATCTATGGCGAACTCGACTACGACGCTGGACTCGCTGGCGCCACCGATTTGTCGTTCGTCGCGGCGACCGGTCAGATGCAGCCGGACTTGCTGTAGAAACCTTGCGCGCGTTCGGCGCCCTGGTGTGTCCACAACACAGCGCGGCTGAACCCTGCCGCCTTGAGTTCCTCGATCGCCTCTGACATCAACATGGTCGCAGCGTCGGTGCCCCAACCACGTGGGTGTGCGTAGAACCCGTAGATCTCGGCTGCTCCCTGGGGATCAGCGGTAGGCCCAAAGTGCGTGAACGCGAAGACGCCGTTCTCGTCCTCAGCGACGAGGAGTGTGGTGTAGGAGAAGCCTTCGTTTGCGAACACTGCTGGCCACATGACGCGACGTTCGTCGACCGCTTCGGCGAGGAACTCGGGTGAGAACAGAGGCTGGTACGCGATCCGCCAAGACTCTGCGTGCGCCTCGCCAATAGCCGCCGCGTCGAGCTCGGTAGCAGTTCGCACGATGATCGGCATGCCCAATCGTGGCTTCGTCGCAGCACAGATGCCACTGTTTGTCTCCGAGCAGGATGCCACCGAGGTGCCGGTAGGTGACGCGCTCGTAAGACCCGCTCAGGGGAGGTTGAACGGTCGCGCATTTCTTGGTCGACTCGGCACGTTAAGCAGGTCGACGACTGTGGGTTAGCCCGCTGCCGAACACCACACAGCCGATCCTCGGGACCGCATCCGCGACTCGAGGTCATTAAATGGGGGAGTGACCGAGGCGAAGCGACACCACCAGGTGCCGGTGTTCTACCTGCGCCGGTTCGCCAACGGCGAGCAAATCCAAGTTGTCACTCGACGCGGTCGGCGGGCGACAGCGGGCATCCGCGACGCGGCTGTCGCAGAGCACTTCTACTCGTACGTACGAGGCGATGGGACTCGCGCGACGGACGTTGAGGCCTTCCTGGCCGAAGACGTTGACTCCCCGAGCGCCCCCGCGTTCGACCGTCTTGCACTTGGAGCAATCACGGCTGACGCAATTCAGCGCGTTGTCAGGTTCATGGCCTTTCAAGTGGTGCGCAGTCCTCGGTTCCGCGATCTCGATAGACAACTCGGCGAGCACCTCGGACCGATCCTCTACGGGTTCGACACCGTCCGTGAAGCGTTCAACGAAGGCTCCGGAAGATCCTGGAATGACGATGAAGCGCAAACGATTTTCGAACGCGCGCGAGCGGACCCTCCAACTGAGTACACAAGGAAGCCCGACGTCAACAGCTCGATACGTATCATGCTTCGATGGATCGAGCGACTCGAAGGCACGCTCCGCGGTTTCAAGTGGTGCGTCGCCGTAGCCGACGAGCCAGTACTCATTACCATTGACAACCCGGTAGCGATCTTCCGACCTGCCGCGCACCCGTCCGCGTTCCACGGCGTCCAGCCCGACGAAGCGAGCGAGGTCCGGTTTCCTCTCGACCCCCAGCACCTGTTGCTTGGAGCAAAACACGCTCTCGGACAAGGTCGCATCCGGGCAACGGACGAACTCGTCCTCACGACAAACGCCTTGCTGTGTCGAGAGTGCTGCCATGCGGCGTTCCACAAGCCGGGTACAGAGCCAATGGAGGGACTCCGACTTGCCCCGACTCCGCCGGCCTTACCTGAGCCGACCATTCACATGCGTCCCAACCCCGGCGCCCCGGACACCCCTGCGGAGTTTCCGGAGCTCGCCGATCATCGGCTCGCGGATCTGATTGAACGAACGCTGGCGCCACCTCCGTAGTCCATTTGGCCTGTCGTGGCCATAGCCGCCGATGTGTCGGCACAAATGATGCTTGCCCGAAGGCCGTGTCAGGCAATGTGGATTCCATGTTCGGCAGCGAGTTCGTCGAGTCCCTTGCTAGGCGGACCGCGCTTCGACCTGGATTCGACCAGTCGGAGCTATTCATGGCGGCCACCGCCTCGCATCGTGCGCCGCAACGAGCTTGGATGCGCCGGGCACTGCAACAGATCCCAGCTCCGGGCCGCGACGCGCTTCGCCGTGGTCTTGAGGATGAGAGACGTTTCGAGACGGCATACCACGAGCTTTGCGTAGCCGCGATTCTTCAGCGCGCTCAGCTGTCACCGCGCTATGAGTTGCAGCTAGCGGGAGTCACGCCCGACCTGTTTGTTGATGCCGAGCCACCTCGGCGTTCAGCAGTCGTAGAAATCTGGACCAAGAGTCGTCGCGCCGACAGCAAGGCCGAGACCCGATCTTGGGACGTGCTTCGCGGATTGGTGCATCAGATTCCGAGACCGATCGGTATCGCTGTTGTCGCCAACGGCGGGCTGCCGGTACGGCCACCGAACAGTCGAGCTTCTAAGCAGATCGCAAGAGAACTCCGTCAATGGCTGCTGCTCGCCTCGACGCGACCTGGTTCTCAGCTCGACACGAACGGATATCGCTTCGTGGCATTGGCCGAAGCACCAGGCCTGAGAGCAGCGCTCGGCCCGCCGGCGGCCGGCGGCGTCGTCGACAGCGCGACTCTGCTTGAGGGAATTCGCGTCAAGGCACTCAAGTACTCGCCAGTCGCTCGCGAGCTTCAGGCGCAACTGATCGTCATCGTCGCCGTGGAACGAGGAGCGCCAGGTTCGCTCGACCAGTTGCGGTCCGGGCTGTGCGGCCGAAACACCGTTGAAATGTCATTCAGCCCTTTTCAGGCGGGGCCCATCGGAAGCTGGTCAGCGCGGCTCGCACCTGATGAACGCGCGTGGGAGTGGCCGCCGGAGCTATCTGGCATTGGGTGGCTTGCGGCCGGAGTGAACACTCCCGGAAGGCTGATGCTCATCACAAACCCCAACTTGACGGATCCGATAGCGGTACCAACGGCGCCCGACGGTTACGTGACGCTGATGACTTAAGCGAGGCTGTCGCGACTGCGCGGTGCAGGTGGTTCCGGCGGAACTGCGCGACCATTGATTGATCGCAGATCAACCGGGGCTGTTCCGAGATCTAGACCGTCAGTACCGACATCTGTCCCGGGGACTCGTCGACCTTGTCGTCCGTCCGGCGCTAGCAGAGGTTGATCGGTTCTCCCGAGACGACCTTGAGGGGCGTTCTGACGACGAGATTGCGACCGGTATTCTCGCCGCTCGATGGCATCCACCCACGCTGGGCATCGTGTGGATGGGGTCACCGATTAGCGGTGAAAGTCACGCCCGTCCAGGCGATTCGCAAGACAGCACCATCTTCGTGGAGTCAAGACGCTTCTCACTGCAATGGCCGATAGCAGGCGCAGCTGAGTGGCTTGACTATTGGCCGGACGGGGCTGACCAGAGCCTCGTTCCTGTCGACCGACTTCTGGGAGAGCCTGACCTTGAGAACCCGGAGTGGAAGCGGGACTGGAACAGACGGATGGGGCTCGGCAAGCGGTTCGCCCGCGAGGGGTCGATTGTGCACAGCTTTGTTGAAGTGGCCGCCGACGACCCACGCGCAGCGCGCGAGGCCCGAGAACAAGAAGTCAGCCTGGAAACCGAGTTGCTTGAACGCTTCATGGAGGCTGTCCGCACCTCCGCTGAGCTTCATCGCCGAGATCTACTAGCCCTCATCCGTCCAGCCGTGACGGCCCGTCGACGAAGGCTCGCTTGGGAACACCATCTGGTCGAAGGTTTGGAGTTGCGCCCGGCACCCAGCACGCTGCAGCTTGTCGAGACCGGCGTAGAGCCGACCGACCGAGATGAGGCATTCTCGCTTCCTTCCCGACGGCTGGACGATCCTTCGGTCTTGGCCCTGCACCGGACCATTCGTCACTGGTCGGACAAGGTTGAGCAATACCCGACTTCCTTTCTTGCCCTGACCGAGGACGATGTATCGAATCTTCTGGCCGTGACTCTCGCGCTGGCGTTCGGCGTTGCCGAGAGGGAGGTGTTCTGCCGTGGAGGAAAATCCGATGTTTATATCCCAGTCGCGGCGCTGCGGGAGCTCGCCGCTCGTCCCCGTGAATCGTCGGACGAGGTCGCCTTCGTTGCCGAAGCAAAGAAGGGTTCGGGGCCTGCGCTTGCCAATCGCGCCAAGCAACAGCTGGATGATTACGTCCCAATCCGGGCACGTCACGCAGCCCTGCTCTTCTACGTCGAGGCTGGACGCCTTGACGAGGCTGTCGACCGCATTCTCGTCTCCCTCCGAGCGCGAAATGACTACGAAGGCGAGGACGAATTGGACGGATCGCCTTATCAGATTCTTCGCTTCAAGCAGCCGACGACAGGCATGCTGACCTCCGTCGCAATCATCTTCATTCATCTCAACCCGAGAAACCCCCAGTCCGCCGCGGGCTGACTGGTATCAAACGGCCGCGGGACCGCGTGCTCAATCCCGGCGCAGGCAGTCGCGGGCCGAACCTGCGGTGGCTAGTTCACGGCTGGGGTTGCGCTGCTAGCCAATGGCGCTGGGGGTCCATGGAATGACATCGGTCGTAGCAGGCCCGGGGGTTCGTGTCCGGGCGACCGCGTTCACGAGTAACACGTCCGCTTCGCGAAGCGCATACGTTGCAGTTAGTTCCGTCCATGTGAAGTGTTCCGGGTGGCGATGCAGTGACGAGAACACCGGCTCCTTCTCGCCGAGCAATGTCCAAACCAACGCCGTACCCGCTTGAGCCAGGCTTGCTGTCAAAGCATCCCGGCGGACGACGAGCGAGGCGTTGCCTCGAGTTCGCATGCCTGGATCCTGCACAGTGAGTTGGCCGCGCTCGTTGGTCCATTCGAAGTCTCGGGTTCGATGTAGCTGAAGCAGGTCATGCAAACCTCTTGAGGGCAGGAACCCTGTGATCGTGTCGTCCGATGACTGGTCACGTGAACTTCCTGTGCCCGAGTAGAAGGTCGTCGAGACGACGAGACGGCTGGGAGGCGCGGTCTGACCGCGCCAAAAGTGTTCGTCGTCTTGGTCGTAGACCTCGTCCCAGGAAACATGGCGAGGGTGATCGGCGAGCAGCAGTCCACTGACCTCGGCAGCTTCGGGCATCCACCGTCCACTCCAGTCTTGTGACAATGCCCACGAAAGGGTGCTGTCCAGCTCCGCTAGCTGAACAAGGTAGGACCTGATCTGAAGCCAAACGCGGCGATGTGGCTGTCCAAGCGCAGCCGTCTCGGGGAACTGGGGCTCAGACCACTGATGATGGGCCTCGAGGGGCAGCCAGAATTCGCCATCGTCATCTGTCAACGCCAAGAGCGACATCGGGTCTGGTACACCGTCGATGTCCGTCACGGCGTTGCCGTCGAGCGTCCCGGCGAACGCGGCCGGCTCTGGTGAGAACCAGGTCTGAGGAGTGTCGTCCCAGCTGACGTGGAGAGACTGGGGAAGTGTGAGTGATGGGTCTATATCGCGATACGCGACATCGGCGGGGATCGCGTATGGCCTTAGCGGGTCGTCGCGCCACTTTCCTCCGACGGCGTGATGGTCAGTGATTCGCCCAAGCGTTTCGTGGAAGGCAATCCACTGGTACTTCTTGCCGATTCTCTCCGTGATTTGTCCGGAGCTTGGTTCCCATCGTTTGTCGTGGTCGTAGCTCTTGAATTGTTCCGGGGTCCATCCCAGTTCGAGAACCCGGTCGAAGATGCGGCGTTTGACGAGCGATGCTTCCTGTTTGCTGAGTTTGCCGAAGTTTCCCAGTGACGATTCGACCTGGTAATGACCGAAGTCGCCGAAACCATCGAGTGAGTGCCAGATGCTGGAGTACTCGTAATCCGGCTCCTTACAAAGGTCATTTATCTCCCGCTCAGAGCGAGTCTTCGCGGGCCACTCCGACTCGTACGGAGGCCGGACGTCTTCCGCCGTGAGATCGGGGGGCTCCCAGCCCCGTTCGAAGGCCCGCTCGAGAACCCGTCGGGCGTAGTCCCGTGTCCAGATGTCTTCCGGCCAGTGGGTGCGGATAGTCGTGTCGGCGACCGCTTCGGCGATGGTCAAGACGTCCTGTCGGTCAACGCCGCGGAGGGCAACGCCGCAAGCGGTCGCCAGTAGACGTTCACTGATGTACGGGTCGTTCACATCGGTGAACTGACGCAAGACTCGAGCCAGCGTGGTCGCGTGGCCCTCAGCCAGATTCACGGCCGCCTTCGTCGCGCGGTCGCGCACGCGCCGATTGGTCGCGGCGAAGCACCAGGCAAGCGTCATGAGCGCGAGGTACGAAACGCTCTCGTCCGCCTCGGTGCCTTCGTGCGACGCCGCCCACTCGATGAGCGCGCCAACGGGACGCGATTCGTGACCGGAGGAATTGATGACGGGTGTCCACGAGGCGTCGCGAGCCGGCAACGGCATCGCGATGAGAAGCGCGTGGAGCAGTTCGGCGTTAAGTGGATGACCATCGACAGTGCTGATTCGAACCAGTGTTAACCACGTCTCGCGTCTCAAGCGATCGAGCTCTAGAGAGCGGCTCACGAGCTCCAGGGAGCGTGGCGTGATGCCCGCGGCGCCACGCCATGAGAGGCCGGCGAGGAAGTCAGAGGCCGCTTGAATCGGTACGCCGTCGTCAGTGCGCAAAACGTCGATGAGCTCAACAGAGTGGGCCTCGGGCATCGTTACCGACAGTGCTTCGAGGATCCCGGCGTTACGCCACCACTGTTCCGCGAGCGCGCGACAGCGCGTTTTTGCAGTCTCGAGATCCAAGCTTGCGATCTGTGTCGCACCGGCGGTGTCCCCGAGCCGCTGGTAGCCGAACTGGAGCTTGTCGGGCTCACCGAAGGCTCCAACTACACCCTCATCCTGGAGGGCCTTGAGTAGCGAGCCCGACCAGGTCCTTCCTGGCAGCAGATCGTCGGCGATCGATCGAGCCCGGTCACGAGTCAGCTGTCCCGCGCCGGCAAGCATCTCCGACACGAACCCGTCGACCGCCTTGCGAACGAGGCCGTCGCTCTTGTCATAGTCGCAACGATTCTTGGCGCTGAGGACCGTGTCGAGGCTGTCGAGGTACGCGTCGTAGAGCCATGTGAGTCGAAGCCCCGTACGTGGAAAGCGGGTCTCGCCTCGACGGCTCATAGTCGTGCACAGCAATTTCAGAAAAAGTGGATTGCCGAACTCCGGCTCGAGCATCGGAAAGCTTGGATGTTCGATGCCGTAGGCGGTGAGATACCGGGTCATCGCTTGCTGTGCCGCCTCGGCGAAGCCATGGTGCTCGAGGACCGCTGCCGCGGCAAGGATCGAGTCCGGGATGAGGGTGTCCAGGAACTGTGTCCGGCACGATACGACCAGCGCCAAGTGCGGATGCGCCAAGACCTGGACGGCGAGGAGCGGCAGCGCGTCCCGCCATGCCTCGGGCGCGTCGCCTTCGTTGATCGCGTCGACGATGACGAGTGCCGTCGAGTTGGCTGCCTCTGCGGCCGCCTCCAGCGCCGGGAGCAGCTCGGCCGGCTGACCCGAGAAGTGCACGAGCTCGGAAATCTGGAGCAGCCGCTCGCGAGAGTCGAACTGTTGGCCGCAGACGATGAGCGTAGGCAGGTTTCGATCGTTCCGGGACCTCGCAACATCGCAAAGAAGATGCGTCTTTCCCGTGCCGCCGTTGCCTTCAAGCACAAGGAGGCGGCGTGCAACCACGTCCTCGGCCTGGGAGCGAAGCGTGTAGACATCATCGATCACGCGAGCGGTCCGCTCGACGTGTGCGTACAAGCTCGCGGAGTCCCCGATGAAGTAGCCGTTACCGCTGCGGCAGTGCTGGTGGAGCGCGTCGTCGATTGCCCCGAGCGTGCTGTTTGACCGCTCGACAGCCTCGCCGACGACCGGCATCGGGTCGATGCTCGTCGCAACCTCCACACATGCCACGAGCGACGCATCGAGGGCGTCGAGCGCTTGCCAGGCCGCATCTAGGAGTGGCTCAAAGAGGTTGCCGGGTCCTTCGGGTGTGCTCCATCGGTATTCGCGGGCTCGTCGTAGACGACCGAGGAGTTCTCGCCACCGAAGTTGGAATCTCTCGGTCCGTCCGAGGGCTTCGAAGATGTCGGCGATCGGTAGATCAATGTGGAGCTCCGGCGTGTAGCGCGGTCCGGACAGCTGGATCGCTTGATCGACGACGCCTTCGAACCACTCAGGGGACAGAGCGGTTTTGTCGAACCAATACCGAAGCCGGCCGACCTGGTCTGATCTCGTCAGCGCCGTTGTGATCTCGTGGGCGCCGATGTATTCGAATTCGACCTGGAGACCTCGCGCACCGGCGAGTTCCCGCCAGGCTTCAACGTGTCGCCGCCATCTCGCCGCGGCACTTTCGGTCGACGTTGAGTCGCCTGCCGGTCGGTCATAGGGCAGCAGCACGAAGTAGCGGGTCAACCTTGGTTCCGTTTCGATGGCTCGCACAACCGACGATTTCAACTGTGCGAGAGCGGACGAGTTCAGGCCGAAGAGGTACTTGGCCTGCCACGCCCAGACATCTCCATTCGGGAGGATTCCTCTGCCTTCGCGGCCGCCGTCCGGGTCTCCGAACCGTTCGAACTTCGTGCCCATGGGCCAGTCCACCAGCACTTCACGAACCAAGACAGAAGCAAGCTCTTCGAAGCCAGAGGCACGCGAACCGAGCGGGCCGTGACCTCTGATCTCGCTGTAGTTCAGATCTGGCAACGCCACGTGCGCGCCTCTCGAGGGCAAACGGGTATCGGCCCGTAACGGCGTCCCGACCCGACGCCTGACATGCGCACCATCAGGCCTCGACCCGACTTGCAGTCTCATCAGCGGCCGTTGTGCGGTGGATCTTCATCAGGCGCACCGGCAGGTGTAGTTCGGTGTGGTTCGCCCGGAGCCAGTCGGACTGCTGCTGGCTTAGGCGGTCCTTCGACCACTTCACCTCGACAAACATCGCCTCCGCCTCTCGATACGCGAACAGATCCGGCCAGCCGAGATAGCGGCTCCAGTAGGACTCCGCGAGGAAGCGGCAGATTCGTTTCGTCGTAGATGCCCCAAGCACCTCGATCAGTTGGCGAGCGCGATCAAGATCGAACGGTGTGTACGCCCAAAGGTATGCGCACAGGGTCGAGCTCGGGCGCACCCAGTAGTCGAAGAGCCACAGGAGTTCCGCGGTGTCGGCGGGGAGAAGGTCGAGGTGTTCGTCCAGCTGCGTGGCCCGACGTCGGGCGTGACCTTCTGTTCCGAAGTCGTCCGGCAGAACCGTGCCGATCATTCCGTTCCATCGTGGCGCCGTTGTGAGGTCCTCGCGACCACCGAAGTAGTGGGGCTTTCCAAGAGGGTCCGAGGGATCCTGCACCCAGAGCCACATCAGAACTCCGTACAGGGCTTGGAGTGGGAGGCTCTCACACCGCATCACGACGAATCCCTCCCGCCGAAGCATGACGCTCGCGAATTCCTCCGGCGAACTGCGCTGTCCGTCAACGACTAACGGTCGGTCCCTCCCTGCACCCTTGACATAAAGCCCGGGCACGTTGATGACCTGCAGCCCACATTGTCGAATGACATCCTCCTGGCTCGGATCGTTGTAGTGGTACTTGGGTGACGCGGCATGGAGGCACTTCACCTCCGCGAGGACATCACCCTCGATGCGCTCATACTCCAGGCGCGCACTCGTTCGTGCGGCCAGTACATCGCCTTCGCCGTTCTCATCACACCAGTCAGCGAAGCGGAGAAGTGTCGCTGATTGAATCTCGCGCCAGTAGTACCGCTTGATCTTCGAGGTGCGCCCTCTAATTTCAGCGACCGGCAACGCCGGTTCGTCATCTCCGCGGCAGGCGGCGCACGCCCGATCGGCAAAGCCAGCGGTGACGGGAACGCGACCCTGAGTACTTAGATCCGTGCCCGCCTCCAGCTGGTGAGGGAGGACGCGGCGGCCGAGCTCCTCATCGCACGCACACATCATCACCTCGCCGCAACGACCGCACCGATACTTCCGAATCAACTCGAAAGGATTCACCGCCACCAAAACGGGGTGTTCGCAGACGCCGTCGTGCTCGGGATGGTGTGCCGTCGCCATGACGGACCATTGTCACGCGTCCGAGCCGCTGGTGAGATGCCCATTGCGCCGTCCGAGCGCCTCCGCCGTGTCGAGGCACCGCAGGTCGACGCAACGCAGGCAAAACCCGATCTCCACGAGGTCCGAAGGAGGCCGGTCGACTGCCTCAAGGTTGGTGCGGTGCCGCCGGTCGAACCTTCGCCGCAAATTGACGCCGGGTCCGTTCCCAATCATTGCAAGACTCCAAGAGATGATCCCTGTGGTGCGCCTCGCGGACGCCGACTACCACGGTCGTCCGCGCTCTGCCTTCCGAAGAGGCGGCGTTTCGCGTTCCCTGGAGGTGTGGATTGACGTCGACACCCTTCCCGCGTCGACCCACCGGGCCCACTTGCAGGGTTTCGCGCACCATCCGGACATCGACGTGTACGTCACCGACGAGACGCCGGGCGCCATCCATGTGGAGCTGCAGACTGACGAGACACGAAACGCCGTCGGAGCGCGCATCGAGCACGCGGACGGCCACACCCTCATCGCTGGAGGTCCGCTCGATACCTACCGGGCTCTCGCGGCCTCCTGGCAAGCGGAGCCTCAAGACGATGTAAGCGACTCGCAGCTGTTGTTCTCCGCTCTGCTGGGTTCCGTCGCCGACAACCATCCTGCCGACGCGTTCGTGACAGGAGCGCGCGCTCTGTGGTCCGGGATGAAGCAAGCGAACGCCATGTCGGTGACCGACGCGCTGGCGCTCGTCGGCCTGTTCTTGCGATCGCGAGATGATTTTGTGGTGTCGTTCGAGCCCCGCCCCCTTACCTACAACCGGGGATTGTTCTACTGGTTGCTCGCGCGCGAGTTGATTCCGAGCTGGGGGCCAGCCTGGAGAGCTCTAGACCCGCCTCGACCAGACGGCTCGTCGTGGGCATTCAACGGGCTCGGTCATGCCCTCATCATCAGAGTTGACCAGGTCTTGCGAGCGCGAGACCGCGTGCATGCTGAGCTGAATCTTCTGCAAGACAATGACACCTCTGACGAGACGCTCTTCGCGCTCGATGGCCTATTGGTGGCTGCTGACGCATGCTTCGACGTAATTGCTCGCGTGTTGAACCGACACTGGGCGCTAGGGACTGACGCCGGAGCTCGTTGGCGAAGCGACTCGTGGGTCCAGAAACTCCTTCGGGCGGACCACAAGCTTGAGGTGGCGGTTGGAGATGGCACTCCTCTGTCGGATGCCGTTGCGCTCGTGGGCGCGCTGCGGCTTTCCCTTCACGCCATGCCGCTGAACACGATTGCCCACGCTCGCGGATCGATGCGGGACGTGGAGAACCTGTTGGTGGTACCGCCAGAACAGCAGACGGTGATCGAGGAGATCTTCGACTCCCGAGGCGGTGACGCGGCATGGGGCAGCGATGTTCGCCTCGACGCCCTCGTTCTCCTCGATGTCCGCCGGTTCGTCGAGGCCTTGACCCGCTTCTCGTTGCAGACAATCGAAGGAACGATGGCTGCGATCGTCGGATCGGCCACACAACGAGATCGTGTCGGCGATTGGGAGGACACGACGGAGGTAAGGCGTCACCTCCGCGCCCTGTCGGGGACCATTGGTTGGAACGAGTAGTCCGAGCGACTGGGAGGGGCGTTTCGCCAGGGCGTAGTCCGAGCCGTCGTCGAACGCGAGTTGGCCCAACGGCTGGCCCGGAGCAATAGCTACGGTGGCCGCGTGACGTCTTCCGCCCTCACGCGATGGCGCGACGAACGCAAGGCTCGTCTCGACGAGTTGCTGTCGATACATGCGGTTGTCGGCGGGCAGGGTCCCGGACGGAGGTGGCGAACGAACCAACTCAACCGGTCTCTCATGCTTCTGTTGGCGGCGGAGTTCCAGGGATTTGCTCGCGAACTTCACGATCTGAGCGCATCGACATTCGCGTCCTGGGCGGCGCCAGGCAACCAAGTGCTCGAACAGGTAATCAAGGGGAGGTTGACGGAGAATCGCCAGCTCGACCGGGGCAACGCCCAACCGGGATCGCTGGGCTCGGACTACCTGCGTTTTGGCTGCAGCCTCTGGCCGGGTCTCGCGGCGAGCGAGCCCGCCACCGTCGCATGCCAACAGGACCTCGACAAACTGAATGACGCCAGGAACGCCATCGCCCACGCCGATGAAGCCAAGCTCGCGGGCCTGCGGGGGGAGGGCTATCCACTCACGTTGGCGACATTTCGGCAATGGCGTCGATCGCTTGACCTGCTCGCCGTTACGATGGACGCGGAGGTGGCTTCACATCTCGGCCAACTGTTCGGCCAGCCGGCCCCCTGGTGAGGATTCTGTGGCAACACGGACGAGTTTCAAGATCGGTGATCGAGTTCGGGTTCCCTGGGGCCTTGACGAGCTGATTGGCAGCGTCGTCGAGGTCTACGGACCTCCTGGATCGCCGTCCGTTCTCGTCGAGGTGCCCGTCGAAGGCGCATCGGGCGAGGTACTTGAGCAGACAACCGTCTCGTATCCCGCGTCCGCACTGGAGCTCGTCGAGAACTGATCGTCGACGGTCGCAGTAGCCCGAGGCATCTCGCTCGGGCGTGCGCCGACGCGATCTCCCGCCGGACGGCTCCGCGAGAACGAACGTGGCGCCGATCTCGACGCTGACGTCGGCGGTTGGTAGTTGTTCGCGGCATCGGCCCCTCCACCAAACGATTACTCCGCGAGTCGTCACAGGTGTCGTTGCGCCATTGGCGCTCAGTCCTACTCGTGGCGAGCCGAGCTGAGCGTGGGCGGATGGAAAATCAACACGCCAGCGCGAAGAAGCCACAAGCTTGTGCAGCAATGAACTCGCGAAGCGGATCGCATGCGACGTCCCTCACGATCCACCGTCATTCGATGTCGTCTGCAGTCACGAGACACGTGGCCCACACACGCCGGATTCGGCCTGTGAAGTGGTCGTTCGCAGTGGTCTTGGTTGAACGGCGCGCCGGAACGGCGCGCGAGCGCGCCCAGTCCCGACGAATCCAAGATCGACAGCCATTCGTGCTGGTCAGCAAGCCCGTAGCCGCCGTCCGCCGAAAGCGCGTAGCCCTTGGAGAAGACGCTTCGGAACCGCCTTGGGTCACCGTACGGCGCCAAGCCCATGGCTTTGTACTCGTCGAATCGGCCGAAACCCACCAGCCTGATGGCGGACGTGTAGTGGTTGCCGAGCGACCTGGCTAATTCGAAACTGCGGACCTCTACCAGCTCACCATCGACCGCATCGAATCCGACGCCGGAGCGGTCATCGCCGTCGCCGTCGAGAACGAGCACCAGCGCGTCCTCGAAACCGGACGGGCCGTATGCGCTCCACGCGTGGGAGACATGGTGGTTGCAGAACTGCAGCTTGTCCTCGACGTTCGTCCCGAAGGCTCGTTCGAAGCATGCGGACACATACCGGCGCCCGGTCGGCGGCCCGTCCCACACGTCGCTGTTCGCCGCCCGCTCTCGGGCGAGGTCGTCGAGGAATCCTTCTTCGAAATTGATCGCGATCGCGTCGATCGATTCGAGGTCGGTGCCACCCCTCGCCAGGCAGAATTCGATCGCGTGCTGTGGGAACGCGTTCGAGTGCTTGACCCGTGTGAACCGCTCTTCCTCTGCCGCCGCGACGAGGTTGGGTCCGTCGAGAAGGACTGCTGCACTGTCATGGAGCGCGTAGCCCGGCGCCGCGTCGTCGTGCGTGGCCCGCGAGCTGCCATGGACTCCGAGAACCCTCATCCACGCCTCCTCAGCTCAGTGCACTGAACGCAGATGATCTTTGTACTGTCGCGTCGTCGTGAGAGTCAATTGAGTGTTTGTCGTGGTTCAGCGCGCGCCGCGCACCTCGCTCAACGTGCTCGATTGACGGGAAGAGAGGCTGTTTCTACCGTTCGCTTGTGAGGACCTCTGGAGGCTGACGAATGGAAACATGGGATGCGATCCGAGCACGACGCGACGTCCGGCGATACGTCGAAGCACCAATCGCAGATGATCAGTTGTCCCGGGTACTCGAAGCCGGTCGCCGGGCACCGTCCGCCGCGAACCGACAGCCGTGGGACTTTGTCGTTGTAACCGATCGAGACAAGCTGCGAGCGATGTCCCGAGACTGGCACGGCACTCGCTTTGCGGCGCGGTGCGACGATCGCTCTCGTTGCGCCCAAGCCGCCCAACGAACTCGGCCGTGACGACTGCCTTCACTTCGACCTGGGACAGGTGGCCGCGAACATGATGCTTACGGCAACCGATCTGGGCATCGGATCTGGCCATGGCATCGTCGTCGATCAGGACCGCGCGCGGGCGGTACTCAACCTGCCGGCCGATCGCTTCTGCGCTACCTGATCGTCCTCAGTTATCCCGCAGACCGCCCGCTGCAGCCGGTCCGTCGACCCACCAGGCGTGACTTCGGAGATGTCGTGCACTTGCAAAGGTGGGGAGGAAGCGCACAAGTGTTCATACGCGCACTTGGCGCACCCGGTTGAGCGAGCTGAGCTCCGGCGCCCTAGGGCGCGTCGGCGGTTTGGAGTTGTCGCGTCAGGTGCATCGAAGCTGCTGGATGGAGTTGGCTTGAGCGCAACGTCGGCCTAGAGCGGGCGCGGCGACGACCTTGGCACCTGCCATCAGCGTCGTTTCCCCGATGTCCTGTCGGGAGACCTCATGGTCGGATACGGCGGTGTCATCGTTGCTCTGTGCCGGGCAGCCGGCCCGCGGCGAACTGACCCGATTCGGCCGCGGCGCCACTCGCCATGGGCATCGCAGTGACGAAGGTTGAGTGGACATGCGCGCCACCGGATGCGCGTACGACCGCTGTTCAGGTCGTCATGGTGTCGGCAAGACAACCACCGCTGGCGCTGATCGACTGACTCACACGCGGAGCGGACCGAAACGGAACGCATCGCTGGTCAACTGCTGCGCGATCAAGGACGTGTTCTCAAACCGGATCGTCGGCTACAGCCAGCACACCTACAACGTGGTGCGACCATCAGCCGTTGCAGCGTCGACCGTCAGGCGCTACGCCGACGCCCACCAGCTTTTACCGAACTGGCGAGCCTCAGCCGTTACTCACTCGTGTCGTTATTCAGGGCCGCGGGCCTCGAAGTCACATCATTCGAACGCGGCAGGAGTTGTCATTATCCGGTCGATGTCGCCGATGGGAATGGGTGTCTGCGCCGATCCGGTTTCGTTACGACGCGGTGTGTCATAGCTGTGACCAGCCGATCGCGGCGGGGACGCACGCGATCTGGGACCGCGCCACGAAGACGGCGATGTGCATCGCGTGTGCGGCGGTGACCTCAAACGGGGACGCGTGTTGTCGAACACGGACGTTCTGACGATCGACTTTCGCGGTCCAGATAACGCAGTCGTGCGATCGACTCTCACGGGAAGCGACTTCGACCTCTCGATGTATCGACTTCGTCCGTCGGCCGCCGGCTAGGGCCTCTACGAAGGGAGGTCCGGGCCACCATGACACGGAAGCCCGCGCTTCTTTCGCGGCCCGGTCTCGATCGGCCCTGGCTGACCATCTGGCCATACGGTGAACCGTCGGAGGACGTGTGCGTGCCGAAAACTCGTCCGGATGCGTTGAGCTGGCGTTTCGCGCTGGCATGCGCGGCGTGATCTGAGCGCTGCGAGGATCGGCGCGTGGCCCGCTTCTACCGTGTTGTCCGGCTCGTGATCGACGTGTTGGTGCTGCGTGGCCGCACGGATCGCTCCAAAGATGTCGAAATCCTGGTGCTACGCCATCCGCTGGCCGTGCTGCAGCGCCGGGTCCCTCGTCCGCGCTTCGAACCCGACGACCGCGCGATCCTCACCGCTCTGGCTCGCGTGTTCGGTCGTGACCGCTGGTCGATCTTCATGGTGAGGCCCGACACGTTGTTGCGGTGGCATCGACGACTCGTCGCCACGCATTGGACCTACCCGCATCGGCCCGGCCGGCCCGGCACCGCAGTTGAGACCCGCGGCACGATCCTGCGGCTCGCGCGGGACAACCCGACATGGGGGTACCGCCGCATCCATGTTGAACTCGCCCGGCTCGGCATCACGATCGCCGCGTCGACCGTGTGGGCGATCCTCAACAAGGCCGGTATCGACCCCGCACCGGGCCGAGCATTGCAGTCATGGACAACGTTCTTACGCAGCCAAGCAGCCGGGATCCTCGCCTGCGACTTTCTTCACCGTCGACACCGTGACGCTGCGCCGCTACTACGTGTTGTTCTTCATCGAACTCGACACGCGGCGCGTGCATCTCGCCGGCATCACCACCAACCCGACCGGCCCGTGGACAACCCAAGCCGCCCGCAACCTCCGCATGCGCTACGACCGGCCACTCCGCTTTCTTGATCCGCGACGGCGCCGGACAGTTCATCGGACCGTTCGATGAGCTCTTCCGCAGCGACGGCGCGACGATCATCCGCACCCCGCCCTACACACCCGTCGCCAACGCGTACGCGGAACGGTGGGTCGGCACCGTGCGCCGCGAACTGTGCGACCGCACCCTCATCTGGAGCCGTCGACAGCTGCGACAGCTCCTGGGCGACTACGTCGAGCACTACAACACCCACCGACCTCGCCGCAGTCTCGGCCAACGAGCACCCGACAACCGCCCCGTCGTCGAATATCGGCCCGGCCAGCCGATCCGACGACGTCCCACCTGCGGCGGACTGGTCAACGAGTACTACCACGCAGCCTGAACCACTCGGACAGCGGCGAACCCATCACCAACGCGTCAGCTTCGACGCGCCCGCTCCCCAACACCAACGCGTCAGCTTCGACGCGCCCGCTCCCCAACACCAGCCCCGACGTCAACCTCGACGATGCCCACCGAACACCGCGAACGCATTTCCGGCATCCACACGGTCCGATGCGACCAAACTGCTCCGTCGTTGTGCTGGAAGCTGGGCTGTCTCACGCTCGAGCAGATGTGCCCCCGAGGCGTACCACTCGAACGTGACCCTTCCGCCGCCGCGCACTCCGTCGGGCCATTTCGCCAGCGGCAGTCCCTCGGTCATCACGCCCAACCAAACCCGATCGGACGCCGAGCACGCAACAAGCTGCTGAAAGTCCGCGTCTCTCGGGCCGTTGGACTCTACTTCGGGAAGCGTGGCTGGAGGATCGTTGCCGTAGTCCTCCCGTGTGAGGTGTTGGTGTGGCAAGAGGAGTACGGCGTGATTCTGCACTTGCGTAGCCGTGTCGAGCCCTCAGCTCGAGACGACCTGATCGCGTTCGTCGCCGACGCCCGGCCCTTCTACGAGGCACCCGGCGGAATCTCCGTCCAGCTGCTGTGGGAGGCGTCCGGCAGCGGACACTTCATCGAGGCTGTGACCTACGCCGACGAAACGGCTCACGATCAGGACCAAGTGCGCGTCGAGTCCGATCCAACAATGGCTTCCTATCTCGGTCGCTGGCACCAAATGCTGGTCGAACCAGTGACCTCCGAACGGTATCGAGACCTCACCCCCCTACTCGGACTTCGAGGATCACCATGACCAACCTTGTGTTCAGTGCGCCCCTCTACGTCGCGTGGGAGATCACCCACCGGTGCAACGCGCGTTGCTTGCACTGCTATTCGGACTCCATGCCGGGGGCCGACGACACCGAGGACCTCAGCACCGCCGAGGGTCTCCGGGTCATCGACGAGCTCGCCGACGCTGGCGTGCTCGTACTCGCCTTCTCCGGTGGTGAACCGCTGCTCCGCCACGACTGGGAGACGCTCGCGGGGCACGCCGTCGCCCGCGGCTTGACCGTCAACGTTGGGACGAACGGATCAACGATTACCGAAAAGCGAGCCGATGCGCTCGCCCGACTCGGGGTGCACTCAGTCACGGTTAGCATCGATAGCCACCTGCCGGACGTACATGATCACTTCCGGCAGACCCCCGGCCTCTTTCACCGGGCGGTTCGAGCGGTTGACCGGCTCGTCGCACGGGACGTGCGGGTTGTCGTCGGGTTTACGCCCACCCGCCTGAACTGGCGGGATGGCCCTGGAGTCGTGGCCTTGGCCGAAGCGCTCGGTGCGGCGGCCGTCAACCTCTCCGAGTACGTGCCGGCGGGGCGCGGTCCCGCCAGTCTGGCCCTCGAGCCGGAGGAGCTGCGCTCGGTTCTCGAGACCTGGATCGATCTTCGCGAACGCCTCCAAGGCCGTATCGAGCTGATCTGGCACGACTGCCGAGTCGGAATGCTGGTCCCTCCTGGCGAGGAGCGCTCGTACGTCGGTTGTGGAGCGGGCCGCTTGGTCGCCCGAATCTGTCCTGACGGTGCCGTCACCCCCTGCGTGTTTCTTCCCACCGCCATTGGTTCACTTCGCGACACGCCGTTCAAGACGATGTGGGCGAACTCCACCCTCCTGGCCAAGTTCCGCGATCGACAGCAGTACGTGACCGGCAACTGCGGCATCTGCGACCACTTGGACACCTGTGGAGGCTGTCGTGCCGTCGCCTACTCCTACAGCGGCGGCGATCCCCTCGCCGGTGACCCTCACTGCTGGGTCAGCGTCGTCCCCGTCAAGGTTGCGGCAGGCCTTCGCCTCGGCGAAGCCCTGCCGGTGTGAGGAGCCCCGTCATGACTACTACCAGCCTCGCCCCATCCACCGTCCTGGAATCGACCGCCTGGTGTGTGTGCCGCCCCCAGCAGGACCGCTACCTGATCTACAACTCCCGCACGGATGAGCTCCACCTCATCACCCCGCTTGGCCTCTATATCTATCGACTCTGCGATGGGATGAACACCATCGGCGAAGTTCAGCAGTACGTGGCCGACCTCAGCGACGACCCGGACGCAGCCCCCGCCCGCGTGGCGGCCTTCCTGGGCGATCTGGTCGACCGGGGCATCTTGGAGGTCTTCGATGACTGAGACCACGGGCCCGCTGTTCCGGACCGTCATGCCGCTTCACATGGTCTGGCTCGCCACAAATGCCTGTAACGCCCGCTGCCAGCACTGCTCGTCGAACTCCGCCCGACGCAGTCCGGACGAGCTCACGACCGCGGAGGCTCTCGCCCTCATCGACGAGTTCGCGGCAGCCGGCGTTGTTGATCTGGCCATCTCCGGCGGCGAACCACTGCTTCGCGGGGACATCGTCCGCATCGTCGACCGGGCGCGCGCTCGCGGGCTGGCTGTGGGGGTCGGCTCCAACGGATCCCGCCTGTCGCGCGCAACGGCAGACAGACTGGCGGTCAGCGGGATCAACCGGTTCCAGGTCAGCCTGGACGGTCTGCCCGCGAGCCACGACACCCTGCGCTGCTGGCCCGGGCTCTTCGACCGTGCCGTCGCCTCAATCCACACGGCCGTCGACGCGGGATTGCGCGTCCATGTTTGCTGCACGATCACCCGCCTCAACTTCGATGAACTGGACGCGTTCTGCGAACTCATCACGGCCTTGCCCGTACAGCGCATCAACTTCTCGCGCTACGTCCCCACCGGACGCGGCACCGACGCCCTCGATCTGACCGACGCTGAGTGGCGGCCTGTCGTCGAGCACATCATCGAGCTCCGCGAGCGGTACCGCGGACGCCTCGAGATCGTCGGGCATCTCGCCCAACAGATCCTCGTCGATGACGTACTCGCCGACATGCCCGGCTTCACCGGTTGCCAGGCGGGTGCCGGACAAGGCTGCGTGGCTGCCAACGGCGATGTCTACCCGTGCGTCCTGCTTCCCGTCCCCGTGGGGAACGTCCGCACGACGAGCTTCAGCGAGATCTGGCGGAGCGCTCCTCTGCTCACCGACCTGCGCGACCGCAATCACCTCGTCGGCAGTTGCCACACCTGCTCCCAACGCGAGCGCTGCGGTGGCTGCCGAGCGGTCGCTTTTGCCCGCACCGGAGACGTATTCGCGACCGATCCCCGGTGCTGGATAGCCGATCCGACGCTCTCCGGTCACAACGTCACAGCCGTATCGATCAAACAAAAAGGAGTCAGTCATGTCTGAAGCCACCATTGACACTCGCCGCGACGCAGTCGTCGAGGAATACTTCGCCTACATCCGCGGTCTTCGAACTGGCGTCGACGGCGCCGTGGAGCGTCTCCTAGACCTCTGGGACGACGATGGCGTGTTCGAGTTCGCGGGGACGCCTCCCGTCACCGGGACGTTCGTGGGGCGCAACGCAATTGCCGCTCTCTACACGAACCGGTTCAAGGCCAGTGGCATGCCGCTCCGGCTTGAAGGTCTGGGCAAGGCCGAGGACGTCGAGCTCGGGATCGTCGAGACCGAGGTCCTCCGCACCCGTCAGCGTGACAACAAGGTCATTGCTGCCTGGACCACGACGATCGGCACGGCCGACCAGCGAGGCTTCCAGGTCGCGGGCAGCCACACGTTCACCTTCAAGGACGGCAAGATCGCCAGCCTTCGAATTGTCGTCAGTCCGCGGCCAGAAGCTCATGGTGATCTTCGCCTCGAGGGCCTGTCCGTCGATGACATCGGCCGTCTTTCCCTCGCGGCGTGGGCTGTCGTGTGACCTTGGAGAACCAACGTGGCGTGGCACCCGCCAGCGAGATCGCGGGCGACCACACGTACCGAGCGGACGAGCATGCACCGCGCCTCCGCCATATTCGTGAAGTGCATAGGCTCGACGCAGGAGGACCTCGCCAGGTTCTCCGGGATGATCTTCAACGAGTGGTAAACGCTCCCGGGACCATCTGCTCCTTCGGAGCACCCGACGCCGCGGGTAGCCTTCGTACCGCGGCTCGCTGAGCCGCTGCACGTGGGATGCGAGCTTGCGGTCACATGCCGGGAGTGTGGTCATGAGTCCACGCGGGTCGATGGTGTCATCATGTCGGGCTTCAACCCGCGTTGCGTCGAGTGTGGCGCGACGATCGGCACCCGACCTCGCCTCCATTGCAAGCGACAGAGTCACTGTTAGGGGTTGCCACCTGTAGTCGTGGCTGCTCAAAGGGCCAGTTGTTCCGGAGCGCGGGCCACTCTACCGACAAGGCGTCGGGCATCCGCAACGACCCGAACGATTGGGCCATCGAACACGACGACCTCACCTACATCCTCGACATCCTCGACCTCGTCGGCCGGGTCATCACTGTGTCGATGCGAACGCTCGATATCGTCGATTCGCTCCCGCGCTTGGATCTGTAGGACTCGATTCCAGTCGAGTCGCGGTCGCTGGTGACTCGGTCGGCGGCAACATGGCCGCCTCGTTGACCCTCACCGCCAAGGAGCGCGGCGACGTGCGCCTGGCCGGCCAAGTGCTCTTCTACCCCGTCACCGACGCGTCGTTCGACACGCCGTCGTACCACGACTTCGCGACCGGGTACTTCCTGCAGCGCGAAGGCATGCAGTGGTTCTGGGACCAGTACACCACCGACCCCGCAGAACGCGCCCTGCCGACCGCGTCGCCGCTGCGAGCAACATCGGAACAGCTCGCTGGGCTACCGCCGGCGCTCGTGATCACCGGCGAGGCCGACGTCCTGCGCGACGAGGGAGAGGCGTACGCCAACCACCTCCGAGCCGCCGGCGTGCCCGTCACCGCGACCCGCTACCAAGCCATCGTGCACGACTTCGTGATGCTCAACGCACTGCGCGGCACGCAGGCGGCCGAGGCCGCCATCCGGCAAGCCGTCGACTTCCTCGCCGCCGTGCTCGGGACCCGCAGCTGAACCCACCACGCCGGGCTGGAGCAGCGCGTCCCCCCGGGCGCTGCTCCAGTCATGGCGATCCTCAGCATCGGCTGGGCGGAACGGCGAGGAGGTGCCGGCTGACCGAGGGGCCGACACTCACACACACCTCCAGGTGCAGCAGTGTCCGGGCAGCGAACGCTCTCGTGGGAGCGGCGAGTGCCTGAAAGGAGCCTCCGGTGTTCACGCTCGAACTGGCATTCGGGCTTGTGAGCGTCGGCGCTCTTGTCGTCGTGTCCACGATGTGCCGCTCGTGACGCGAACGCGTCATTCGGCAGAGCTCCCGGCGTGTCGATAGTCCGGGCATGGAACGGGCGCCATCTACGGAATTTGAACTCCGTGCCTGCGCGGGTCGTACGCAGTGAGGGCTGGCGAGCGCCAGCCGGTGACGACTCGGTTCGGTCGGTTGATGGTGATCGTTGTCGCAGCGTCGGCGGTCGTCATCGGCGTGCTTGTCGCGACTCGCGGCGACAACGCCGGGTGGAACGCGGCGGACAACGTCGCCCAATGTGCAGTCGCGTTCCTCGCGATGATCGCTTGCGCCTCGACGGCACGCCGCCGCAGCGCACGCTTCCGCACGGTGTGGGCCGTGCTCGCAGCCGGCACGGGCCTGTGGTGTCTCGGGCAAATCCACTGGTCGTGGTGGGAGATCACCCACAACGATCCGCCTCCAACTCCGTCCATCGAGGACGTCGCGTTTCTCGGGTCGTCACTGTGTTATGTGGTCGCGGTGCTGCTGCTCCTCGATGGTGTGGCTGTCAATTACTCGCGGGCGCGAGCGCTCGTCGAGGGTCTGCTGATCACCGGAGGACTGTTCTTTCTGAGTTGGGCGATCGTCATGAGCACGGTGTGGAGGGAGTCGGAAGGCGTTTCCGTTCTCGGGCGAATCGTGCTGTTGGCCTATCCCGCACTCGACGTCGTCGTGATTGCGGTGTTGCTGTTCGCGCTCCCGCGGGTGCTGGGCACCGCCCGCCGCTGGATCGTGCCTCTCGCGATCGGGATTGCCGCCATGGCGGTCGCCGACAGTGTCTATGCCTGCCTGGGCGCCCTCGATCAGTACAACGGCGTGCAAGTCAACGACGCCGGCTGGATCATCGGGTTCCTGATGGTGGCGTTGGCGTCGCAGCGACCCGAGCTCGTCGGACACGCGGAGCGAGACGTTCGGGGCCAACGACTGCTGCTCGCCGTTCCGAGCCTGTGCGTGCTCGGAGTCGTGGCAGGCGCGGCCGCACGACAGGCGACGGGAGCGACCTTCGAACCCGAGCTCATCTGGATGATCCTCGCGGTCGTCGCATTGAGCGTCGTCCGCCACCTATCGGTCATCTACGAGAACCACGCGCTGACGAATCACCTCGCCGCCGCCCGCGACGACGCGATCGCGGCATCGACCATGAAGTCCCAGTTCCTCGCGAACATGAGCCACGAGATCCGCACACCCATGAACGCCGTGATCGGACTCACCGCCTTGATGCTGGACGGCAACCTCGAGGACGAGGAACGCGAATACGCCGAGGGTGTCGCGACATCAGCCGAAGGCTTGCTGGGGGTCATCAACGACATCCTCGACTTCTCCAAAATCGAGGCGGGCAAGCTGACCATCGAGGAAGTCGACCTCGACCTCGACGATCTTGTCCATGAGGTCGCCACGATCGTGGCCGACGGCGCCCGCCGCAAAGGAGTCGAACTGGTCGTCTACTGCGAACCCGGTCTGCCGACCAGCCGCCGAGGCGACCCGGTCCGCCTCCGCCAAATCCTGCTCAACCTCGCGTCGAACGCGGTCAAGTTCACCGCCGACGGCGAGGTCATCATCCGCGCCATCCCGTGCGTGACGCCCGATGAAGTGGTGTTCGAGATCGTCGACACCGGAATCGGCATCCCCACCGGTGAAGCTGAACGACTCTTCGATCCCTTCTCACAGCTCGACAGCTCGACCACACGCCAATTCGGCGGAACGGGCCTCGGCCTCGCCATCGTGAAGCAACTCACCGAACTGCAACACGGCCGCGTCGAAGTCGACAGCGTCGAAGGTACCGGCACGACCTTCCGCATCATCGTTCCGTTACCACCGGGGATCGCGAAGCCGCCGATCGAAGCGGCCCTGGAGCAGCTCCGCGGACTCCATGCCCTGGTGGTCGACGACAACGCCGTGAACCGAATGGTGCTCGCCCACACACTCACCGCCTGGGGTTTCAGTGTTCACTGCGCGGCCAGCGCCGCCGACGCCCTCGACGTCGGTCGAACCCACGACCGCGCTCAGCCGTTCGCGCTCATCGTGCTCGACCATCAGATGCCTCACATGGACGGAATTCATCTCGCGCACGCCCTCCGCCAAGAACGCACCGACGCAACACCAGTCATGGTGCTGTTGAGCTCTTCGCCCGACGTGTCCCGTCAGGCCGCGACCGACGCCGGCTTCGACGCCGTGCTGGTGAAGCCCGCCCGCAACAGCGACCTGCTCCGCCGGATCCTCGACCCGCTCGTCACCCGACGAGCAAACAACCTCATACCTGCCGCATAGGCACAAGGAGACCGAACCCATGCACAAGATCCTTCTCGTCGAGGACGACCGGATGAACCAACTCGTCGCCGTTCGAACGCTCGAACGCCAGGGGGTCTTCGTCGTCATCGCCAACAACGGTGCCGAGGCGCTCAAGCTCGCTGTCGCCGACCACTTCGACGTCATCCTCATGGATTGTCAGATGCCGACCATGGACGGCTTTCAGGCCACCGCCGCGATCCGCGAGCGCCAAGCCGCCGAGATGTCGTCGCCCACGCCGATCATCGGTTT
This sequence comes from Acidimicrobiaceae bacterium, assembly GCA_041166745.1. Taxonomy (GTDB): domain Bacteria; phylum Actinomycetota; class Acidimicrobiia; order Acidimicrobiales; family JACDCH01; genus DASUCS01. The sequence continues at coordinate 61,208 of JBEEGH010000022.1, read as the reverse complement.
GAGTGCGCGAGCCATGGACGGCGACCGGGAAGCCGCCATCGCTGCCGGCATGGACGACTACCTCACCAAGCCGCTCCGCGCCGAGGAACTCCGCGTCACCCTTGAACACTGGATCAACGGAAACCTCGCCGCCGACGATCAGCACACCGACACTGCGGGCGCGCGGCGTCGCACGGACGACCGCGCCGGATGAGCCGCGGAACGTTGCCCGACGCCCGTCCCGCATAACCGGAGGGTCCCCCCCACCGGTCTTGTCGGTGACGTCGTTCTCCGCGACCTGCTCATGAAGACATGAACGGGTCGGCCCTAACCGACGTTCGGAGTCAGCGGGACTCGGCTCCGTTCAGCACGCGCAGCCCAGCCTGGGGAAGGTGCGGTCTTTGGCTGGTGTCCTGGCGCAGGACGCCGGGTCCAACACCCCCTGAGACACACGCCGTACGGTTCAGGCTCAATGCACGTCGGCGATGTGCCGAGCACGGCGGCACCCTGCACTCAAGAGCGGACGCGTATGCATCCGTCCGCGTCATGGTTCGCCTTCGCTCAACCCCCCGTTCGCTCCGAGTCCGGTACGTACATAGCTGTAACTAGCTACCTTGAATCCTCCTCGACAGCGCAATCAGGTTGTCACGAGTCCGTCATAAGATCGTTACCCAGGACGTCCAGTGGATGCCGATAGTTCGTGGAAGCGGCGCGGAGCACCATGACTCCAGGAAAAGCGTACGGTGTCGTGCTGACGGGCGCTTGCCGGAGATTCTCGGCGAGGCGGAGTGATGGCAACGAGCATTCGCACAACTAGCGCCCCGAGGTTGGGTACATCGGCGCGCGCCACTGATGCCTTCGTTTCAACCTCGCTCGAGCCCGAGGACGTCGCGCGGCTTGGACGTTCTGTTATTGCAGCGACGGTGGGCGCGCTCACCGCTGGCAGGCTCCTCTTCGCAGCGAGACACAGGAAGCAGATCGGCATCACCGGCGCGGCGGCGGCGCTTGGACTTGGTGGCTGGGCGATGCTTCACGGGGCGGGCGGAGTCATTCGCCACTACCGCCGGGCGATGTCCGAGTCGTTCCGGGCCGAGTGCCATGCCGCTCTAGGCGCCGCCCTCGTTCGCATCCACGAGCTAAACAACGCGCCGTTCAGTGACTACGGACTCCACGCATTCATCGTGCAACGATCCCTGCCCAGGATGCGCTACCTCGAGCGGGTCGCCGCCGTGAAACTCGGCGCCCACCCTTCGCCAACCCGCATTCGATGGACGCGAGGAAAGGGCATCGTGGGTCAATGCTGGGCACAACAGCAGGTAGTCATCGCCGATACCGGCTCTCTTTACGGCCAGCTCGACTCCATAGAATCGTCGTTCTGGCGCACGCTTCCGGAGTCGGTGAGCATGAGTCTCAGCCATCGAGAAGCTGAGCTACTCCGCAAGCGATACCGAGGTGCGGCCGCTGTACCGATCATTGACATCAACGGATGGGTTCGAGGTTGTGTGACCCTCGACACGTTCGCGGGGGCCAACTTCGAACAAATTGTTAACCCAATCAGTTTGTCGGTGGTCGAAGATGCTGTTGCAAGCATCGCCAATAGCCTGGCAGCTGTGTTGCCAGGCGTGTTCGACCAGGGAGATCCTCCAGCCAAATGACTGAGGTCATGGATCTTCAATCGCACCTTCACACGCAGCTGGCTGCCCACCGCGATAAGCCGAAGGACGACATGTATCTCGCCCTGTACCAGGCGATGTGTCCACACGAGGACAACCGCTCATCGTTCAACTCGCAGCATTTCGTCGAGTTCTTTCGCGGACCACGACGGTTCTGGGCTCACGTCGCGGTGTTTTCCGGCGCGCCGGATGCAGATCACACCCGCGGTCTTCGCTGGGTCTGGAGACTCGTTGCGCATCCGAAGCAGGTGACGGCTACGGAGGACTGGTGGGGTCGCGTCGTATCCGTTGATACCGACGAAGGGGTGTTCGCTGCTGAGTTGGTGGCCGCGAGCGACGAGATGGTGGAACAGCTTGCCGAATTTAGTATGGACGACGTCGCTCCCGAGGAGCAGCAGTTCGTTACAGAAGGCGCGACGTTCCGGTGGCTCGCGTTCTACACGGAGACTCCTTCCGGGCGGATTTACCAGTCAGTGCTTCGGTTTGATCGAGAATCACCCACACTGACCGTCTCAGACGCGAACCGCGCCTTTGCGCAGCGATTAGCGTTCAGTTTCCGTGGTAGCTGGGAAGCCGGAAAGCGACGAATTTGAACTGACAGCATTCGGCGCCGGCTATGGCGAGAGCCTCGCGATCCACCTGGGCGGTGGAGAGTGGCTGACGGTTGACTGTTGCCGAGACAAGAACACAAAACGACTACCCGTCCTTGACTACTTCGACGATATTGGCGTCGACGCGGCGATAGACGTTCGTCTTGTGATGGCCAGCCATTGGCACGATGATCATGTCTCTGGTCTCGACTCCCTGCTCGAGCGGTGCACGTCAGCGCAGTTCGCATGTTCTGCCGCACTCGACAGCGAGGAGATTTGGGCGCTCGCGGACTGCGATGCCTCACAATTCAATCCAATGAAGCGTCGAGTGCGGGAGTTCCGAGACGTGCTGGGTCGATTGGCCGACGGTCATGCCGGCCGCACGACGCCAACATGGGCGCTCGAGTTGCTTCCGTTGTATCGCCGTGACCACGCCCCGCCCTGCACGATGACCGCGCTATCGCCGTCTCACAAGGCTAAGACGGTCGCGTCCCGAGCCATCGCTGAGCTACTGAAGTCTGGTCGCGTTGGACGAGCGGAGCCGAACGACGCGTCGATCGTCGTGCTCGGGCATGTCGGTGACGCGTCGTGTCTTCTCGGTGGAGACCTGGAAACGACTTCGGACCCAGAAATGGGGTGGGATGCGGTGATCGCGGCCGCAACTCGCGAGCAGTCGCTGCTCCGAGCCAATGTCATCAAGATTCCGCATCACGGATCGCCGACGGCGCATCATGACGGCATCTGGTCCGAGCTTTGCGACGATCGGCCCATCGGTGTTGTGGCGCCGTGGCAGAACGCTGGAGATCACAGGCCCCGAACGGAAGACGTGGAGTACTTGTATGCTCACGTGACCGAGCTATTCCTGTGCGCGCCTGCACACCCCCCTGACAGCCAGGTTGATGACGCACCGCGTCGAGGCCGACCCCGCAAACGCAACTATCCACCCATGGGGCGGGTAACTCTTCGCCGGAGGCCGTCACAGGACTGGACTGTCGACCTCAGCGTTCCAGCGCACGCCTGTTCCGTCTAAATCCGCAACCACAGCGTCAAGCGTTCAACGTGTTGTCGTGTGGCAACGGGAAGGTCTTCGATCTCGTACCGCCTACCCCGACGGCACGCCGGCGCCGACTGCGCCGACCGTCAACTACGTCGCCGGCCAGACCGTCGCCAACCTCGCGGTCGTGGCCCTCAGCGGCGCCGGCAGACTCGCGCTCAAGAACAGCACCGCCACCACCAACGTCATCGTCGACATCCAGGGCTACTACACCCCCGCCGCCGCCGGCGGAGGCACCTACTTCACCGCCGCCAGCCCGCAAGCTCACGTGGCCGACACCCGATTCGGGATGCAGAGCGGAGTTTGCAACGTCGGCACATGCGCCCGTCTCGCCGCCGGATCGACCACCACCATCCAGATCACCGGGCAAGGAGGCGTCCCCGCCGGCGCCACCGCAGTCGTCGCCAACTTCGGGGTGATCAACACCGGCGCCGCCGGGCCGATCACGTTCTGGGCCGCCGACCAGCTCCAGCCGGTCACCGCCAACGTGCACTCCGCCGTCGCCAGCAGAACACCAACGGGCTCGCCGTCGTCGGGCTCAGCACCACCGGTACGACCGGGGCCATAAAGGTGTACACGCCGTACGCCGTCGATCTCACCATCGACGTTCAAGGCTGGTACGCGCCCCAGTATCAACGGTGGACCTACGCGTACAACAGCACCGGCTTGCGCAAAAGCAAAACCAGCCCGACCGGAATCGCGACCGGCTTCACCTGGTCGCAAGCGACCGGGCTGCCGATGCTCCTCTCCGAGACCACCGCCGCAACCACTACGAGCTACATCTACGGACCAGGCGGCCTCCCCGTCGAACAGCTCACCAGCTCTGGCGGCACGCCGACCGTCATGTACCTCCACCACGACCAACTCGGATCCACCCGACTCATCTCCGACGCGGCCGGAACCACGCTGTCGACGTTCACGTACGACCCCTACGGCAAACTCTCCGGCTCGACCGGGACAGTGGCGACACCGCTCGGCTTCGCCGGCCAATACACCGACCCCGAAACCGGATTCCAATACCTCCGAGCCCGCTACTACGAACCGGCAACGGGACAGTTCCTGACCCGCGACCACATCGAAGCATGGACAGGAGATCCATACGGCTACGCGGCGAACTCCCCGCTGAGCTTTGCCGCCCCGACACGTCTTGCGCGACGATCCGCTGCGGAGTTCAACGGTTCAAACGGCTTCGCAGGAGGCGCTGGCGGCCTGGCCGGGCCGTTCGTCGACGGCAAAAGAGATCTCGGCAGCTACGTCGCGGGCGGAGCGGTTGGTGCGGGTTTCGGCGGGTTCATCAAGTCTGCGGGACTAGGTGGTGGCTTCGGCGCCCTCTTCGGCGAGGCGTTTGCCCAGGCAACTGGTCGCTACTTCGATGCGCCCGCGCTGATCGGACAAGGCGCGGCTGGTTGGTACACGGGAGTCGTGGCGGAAGAGGTGCTTGCGATTCTTCTCCCGGGGGGCATCGTGGGGATCGGTGGCCTCGCCGCCCTTGTCGTTGCCGCCCTCGTGATCGCGATTGTTGCGCCATACATCGGTCGAGCTGTCGCCGCTCTGTTGGGGAACATCTTCTGTGGCATCGCCGATGCCGGAAGCTGGCTAGGTGGCCTAATCGGTGACTTCGGAAGCTGGCTCTCGGATCTGTTTGATCAGCCGGGCCCACCCGGGTGTACTGCCGAAGGTCGGGTGTGAGGTTGGCAGAAATAGCCCCATACCCGCACCGCGTGAGGAAGGACCAATTCTTCTTTGTGATGCTGCCGTGGTGTTCTCCGCATTGGCCATTCCGGCAGGGCACGGCGCAGCTGGCCAGATCGGCGGTGTTGCAATCTCCCTAATATTCTGGTTCGGGGCCTGCGCCTACCTATGGCGATACAAACGGACCGCGCGGCTGGTGGTGTCGGATTCGGAAGTTGGCATAGTCCGACGTCCGCTGACGCGAGATCAACTAGTTTCCCGCCGCGCGGTCGAGGGTGTGGCGACCACCTTTCCATTCGTTCGACTCCTCGGCGCGAATGGTGAACAGATCGAGCGACTGCGATGCGGCCTGTGGTTTGGGCCGCCGTTGGAGGACTTCATTCGGCAGTTAGGGGTGCCGCGGGTCGACCCGAGAGGGTGATTCGCTGAACTGGCTCCGCGTTGGTTTGCTCTGAGAAGACCGTGCCCGCGGGGCCGATAACGCCGATTCGACGCCTGAACGGGTTGCACATCGGGTCCCAGTATTTGAGCTTACCCCGGTCTCCCGGACGGTTCGGGTGTGGGGATGACGCGCGATCGCCAGAGGCTTCGATCGTCGGGTGTGTTCCTACCACCCGCGTTGATTGCGGGCCTCTGAGGGCAACTGAGCGGCCGGCTCCGCGCGCCGCGCTTGTTCACGCGGCGATGCGAGTTCGTCGACGCGGTTGGCGGCTTCGTAGTCGGTGGGCTGAAACGCCGATGCTGGAGCGCCGACGGCGAGGGTTGTTCCAGGCTTCGATCCACTCGGACACGGCTTGCGCGAGTTGATGACGCGTCGCCCATCGGGGCTGTTCGTCGAAGAGTTCGCGTTGCATGGTGGAGAAGAACGACCGTCCAATTTCCTGCCGCGAGCCACCGTAACGCACGAGTGGTTGAGATCGACCTGCTCATGCGGGCTGGACTGCTCTGCCTAGCTACCCACCCAATCCCGCTTCGCTCTTTGTCGAGCGCACACACAGCGACGGTTGAGCGTGCAGCGCTGCCACCGGGGCGCGTTTAGCCGCGATGGGCTCGGCGCCCGTGATGGCCAACTCAGACATTGCGCTCGGCTCAGAGCGGAGCGCCGAGGGAGTTCAACGCGATCTCGATTGCATCGATATCGGGATGAGCCTTGACGGCTCGAGGAAAGGACGTTTGCTCGACGGCCCCAATCGCTACGTGCTTGTCGAGGTGAACAGCAGACAGTCCAGCGCCGACCGCTCCGAGGATGTCCGCTTCCCAATCGTCACCGCAGAAGATCGACTGATCGGCTCGAACGGCCAGCTTCCGCAATGCGATCGAGAATATGTGGCGACTTGGTTTCTTGGATCCGACCTGCGAGGACAGCACAATGGCGTCAACCTCGGATGCCAGGCCAGCGACGCGAAGGTCGACCCGGGTCACAAGCGCTTCTGTGTTCGAAACGATGGCGACTCGACGGCCCGCCTCCTTCGCCTTCTTCAAGAGAGGCAGTGCGTAGGGGCGTAGGTCGAGAGATCGAATCGACGCCGATCGAAATGTCTCGGTGAAGGTTCGGATGAGCTGTGTTGAAGATCGGCCAAGAAACTCTCGTAGCAACGATTCGACGAGGAAGTGAAGGACGAAACCCTCGCGAGACTTTACGAACGGCTGAGACGCGATCTCGCGAAACCTTCTATGGAGCGCTTGAGGCTCAACGTGCGCCGCGCCGTTGCGGTGAAGGAAGTCAGCGACCGCCGCCCAGGTTGCGTCGTCCTGCTCGTTGACGTCGATGTCGAGGAGCGTGCCGTAAAGGTCGAACAGCAATCCGCTCGTCGTCATACGACGCTCGGCAGAGGGGCATCCACCGCTCTCGCGCCCAGTAGCGACATGCGCCTATCGATGGACTCGATGAAGTCGATCATTTGTGCCGGAGAGGAGCCGTGGCCCTTGCGCACGCCCGACTCGAACTCGATATAGAGATCGTGACGATCGACCAGCAGGCCCGCAAACGTTCGGTAGCGGTTTGCGGGGTTGCTGACGCTGTTCACAACAGCCACCAGGGTCAATGCAGTTGCGGCGAGCTGTGCTACGCCAACTCGATGCGTCCAATCAGTCGAGATGATCACCGTCAGAGCGAACGACAGCAACGGGATCGCGTATCGGAACCACGACGCCAATCGCTTGTATCGCTTCTGCCTAATGTTCCAACGGACCTCATGCCAGGCCAGCCGCTCATACGTCGCTAGATAGAGGTCGCGCCACTCCTCCGTCGTTGCGATCGGCGACATTTGCGATGAGGTCGCCGGTGCTCGAGTCCTCTGCCACGGAATGATTCGCATCGCCGCTCCTTGAATGTCCGACGCGTCGAAAAGTACTGCGAGGAAAGAGGCTCTGGCTCTGTAGTGCGACAACGAGCACTCGTGCTTGGATCATCTGAGCTACGACCCGCTTGGTGGGCCTGGGAAGCACACTGCCTTGCTCGTCATCTCCGGTGAGGCCCAACGACTGAAGTCCAGGGAGAGCGGCCATGTTCGCTCAGCGGTTCGACGCCAGGTGTGGGCATTCCTCTCCCGATCCGACGCGAATCGTGACCGATTGAACGGCAATAGCTTGTTCGAGCGAGCAATTCGGCGGAATAGGAACCGAGAATGGGAGGTGGGTTGTGGCGAAGGAGATCTGGCGACTTCGTTCGGATGGTCAACGCTTGTCCGCGGAAGTGCACGGTCTGAACGACTTCCATGCAGCGGTCAGGACTGATCAAGGGTTCGTGGTCCTCGATTACAACCGGGCAGTTGGTCGTTGGGAGACTCGACTGGTCCCTCTTAGCCAGTCGAGCAAGATGGGCAAGTTTGTGAAGTCGGGCAAAGGTGTTGTTGCGCACACGGTCGACAATGAGGATCGGTTGCACGTTCGACTGCCGGATAACTCGACTGTCGTATTTGCCGGCTTCCCCGTGTAGCCACGGTTGAGGGCTGCCTGAACTGCGTCCATCTTGTGGAGTGGTTGCTGGTGGCAGTTGACCGCCGACCTGCTCAAGGGCACGAGCGGGGTCATTGGACGGTTACACCGACGAGTCGGCCTGCTCGATCCCTTGTTGATCTCAAACAAGAAACGCGTCTTCTCGGTGAAGGTTACGCACCGCTTCACGTGGTGGACATAGCCCGCATCCTCGTCATCGAGCTGGCACGCGTAGACACCTGAGAAATACTTCTGGACAATCCCGCTGCCCATGATGAGGTCTTGAAGACCGCTTGAGACTATGTAGAACTCGACGGACACATCTCGGACGTCCTTCACCAACGCCCTCACGTCCTCAAACACATCTGGTATGCCCACGAAAATATTGATCGTCGAGCGTGGCGCCATATGCCGCGAGGTCCGCGTTGGATAGCCGCCCCAGCGGCTTGCGGTCGCCGACTAGATCGAGGATCAGGCGGAGATACGCCATCGTGGGTCATAGCCCTTTGAGACGAGGCCGGGTGCACGCTCTCGCCAAAACTCTTCCGTGTTGATCCCCTGCGATTGCAGCAGCGCCGTCGTGGAATCCGGCATCATCGTGTCGTCGAAGTCGAGGACGACAGCGATGACCGGCACAGAACCCCTAGCGACTCAACTTCGCTGGCTGATGGACGGCTGCTTGGTCGCCGTTTCAGTCACGACCGCCGCGAGCCTGGCGGTCTGCGCCGCGAGCCGCCGCAACTCAGCGGTATCCACGGGAGCGTTCTTGTCTTGATCGCTCTGTGCCACCTTCAGCCTCCGGTTCGTCACGCTTCGACCGTAGCGAACCGGTGCATTCAAACGCGGATGAAGCCTCGGACTGTCGTTTCCCGTCGTGCTCCAGGTGTACGAACCGGATTCACCGCCAGAGTCGTCCGGATCGATGTTTTCAGAGCCGTGGCAGTCCCCGGCGTAGAACTTGCCTAAGCGCGGGATTCGAACCCGACGCGCTATGTCGAGCTCAGTCGCTTGTCGATGCACAGCCCCGGAGCCGCTTGGCGCACTACAAGGCTCGCTACCTAATCGCGCTTAGCAGAGCGTCGGCCTCCGGGCCTAGCGCATCCCGAAGGTCGAGCAGTGCACCTCGGCGAATCCGACCAACGGTTGACGCGGAGACACCGATCGCTTGGCCGATCTGAGCGAGAGTCAAGCGCTCGTAGTAGTAGAGCGTCAGAACAATCTTCGGTCGCTCAGCCATGCTGCTAATCGCGTCGGCCAACGCCTGTCGCATCGACTCGACCACGTCGGCCTCTGCCGCAGCCTGCGCCATCATGTTCTCCGCGATCCATCGTGCGACTGTCGCGGCCGTGACTTCCTTCGCAACGCGCTCCAGATCATCTTCGTCGATCCACTTCGACGGCATGGGCGCACTCATCTCGTGACGCGCCTTCATCTCGACGAGTACGTCGGTCGTGTACCGGTGCGGCTCGAGATCGTCAATCTGAGTGTGGTGGTTTGGGCACAGCACAAGCAGGTTCTCGAACTCGTTCACATGGGCGTACGCAGCCTCGTAACGGACGCTTCCAGGTTGACGCCCGCGAATATGCGCGATCTGACCCTTCGTCCGCCTCCATGACGGATCAGTCAACTTCTCTTCGCACCCTGCACCAGTGTCGACGTTCTGGAATGCGCACTGGTTGCCGGACACCGCGAACAGTGCCTTCACCACCGGCTCCCTGAACTCCGACACGCCGTCGCCTCCGCGTTCGCTGAAGGGCGTCACGATGGTACCCGGGTCGCATTTGCGGCCCCTTGACTCGCGAACCAAGCCATAGCACGTTCGCCGCGCGAGCAGAACTACGTGCGACGCGGAACGAAGCCCGAGACCAGAACCGCGGTCTGCGTCCCGGCGGACGTGTCCCCGAAGTGCCAGTAGTGGCACACGGAAACGACCAGCTCATGGGGAGGAAGACGGGTCGCGCTTCTCCGCGCTGCGCGGTGTCTTGCTCGCGGTTAGCCGCTGCGCAGCTGAGTTGTGCTCGGGCCGAGCCATTCAGACAGGTCAACGGACCGTTCGGAATCACCTCCGGCCGGCCATGCCCGCGGCGCGAGAATCATTTCTGTGCATGATGACGACGATGGGGACGACGTACCGCCGGACGACGACGATCGCGTCGAGGGACCGGTACCTGAGGGTCGCTTCGGGATCGACCCGGAGGTCTTCCGCAACCTAGAAGCGTTCTCGTCACTCCAGCGCCACATTGCCCGGCTCGATCTGTCCGCCGTCCGCGCAATGCAGCAAGCGGCGTCACAAGCCTTGGCACCGAGTGCCGAGATGCAGCAGTTCGCTGACATGCAGAAGGAGCTCTTCGCTGATATCGGACGATCGATCGACCTATCCGGCGTCCAGAACGTCTTCCGCGATGCACAGGCGGCCGTTGGAAGAGCGGCAGTCGCAGACATGCAGAAGACGTGGGCTGAGACACTCGCAAACTCGACCGACATGTCGGCCTTGACCGCGGCGAACGACGCGCTTCTGAAGAGCGTGGACTTCGCAAAGCTCGGCGAGACACAGCAGCACATCCGCGACGTCATCGCCGCACGCGTGGACTTCTCGTCAATCGTCAGGAGTCTCACCCAGACCATCAACTCGGAGTCAATCAGCGACCTCAGCGAGCGCATCAAGAGGTGGCTTCCACCCAACCTTCGCGACGCCGACCTTAAGACCGTCGCCGCGCTCACGCTTGACGAGGGGATACCTCTCAGTTGGGTGCCACGAGCGGAGATCGTTGGAGAACTGGTTGCCGCTCAGGACGGCGACGAGCGCCTTCAGATACTCGGTCGTCTCCATGAGGTTCTCGATGACTGCCGAGACGTTCTCTCGGACATCAAGTGTGAGTGGGCAGATCAGTGCCGACAGGCGATCGATGCGCTCGCACTCGAACTCGATGGGCCCGCGCAGTCGCATGCGGGCAACATCATCGACAGCATCGTCCTCCAGCTATTTGGGCCGCGTGCTCGTGAGGCAGCCGCCCAGGACGCCCAGGCCAACTTCGCGGAGCTTCCCTTTGACGTAGCGAGCGAGAGCCTGACGCTTCGACCGCTCTATCGCGCCTTCGCTCAGTGGTACCCGGATCGTGGTGTCGCGCCGCCGGATCACTTCGCACGACACGCCACTGCCCATGCCGTCGGCTACAGGGGCTTGTTTGGGCGTGCGCACGCGTTGGTGGCGGTCCATGCTTGCCACATCGATGACGCGCCAGTACTGGGACGACCCAGACTCGCCGCACCGCCATACAATCGAGACGCCCTCCCCGTAAGCCGTTCGTCGATCGCGTCGTACGTAGGAATGTTGTCGTGACTCAGTTGTTCGAGGTGCCGGGCTATGGCTCCGCGCACGACCTCGCGCATGTACACCTCGCCGAATGGCGAGCGATCGCCACAGAGCCTGACGTCGCACGATGGTTCGAGCTACATCAGTTCACTGAGGAGTCCCTCGATGGTCTGCGACGACTTCGATCCGGAACATGGGTTGATGCGGTCTCAGACTGCGCAGGGGGTTCTCTTGATTGTCGTACCGACGATCGTGGTTTTTGCGCGGCTTGGTCCCAGCGGCAAATGTCTCGGAGACGTCAAGTAGATCGTCGAGCTGGCTGAATCGTCCTGGGCTCGATCGAGACTCTACGGGTCCCGCGGATGCAGGAGGCGTCGCTCCCGGTCCTGTCCGATTCCGAGTCGCGAAGGCTCAATTGATGCGCGCCTTTGGACCTCGTCGGAGAGCGACACGATTCACTTCCTCGATCCAGGGCCATTCGAGGACGTCCACCAGTTCCTTCAACTCGCGATGTCTACCGGCGTGCCGAGAGGCAAGATGGCTGCCAGCTGCTCAATCCTGTCATTGCTAAGGCGGATGCACCCGTGGCTGACGGCCTGACCCAGCACCGACGCGTCGTTGTTGCCATGTAGACCGACCTCGGCATCGCCGCCATCGAACTGTTCCAGCGTCTCCGAATATCCCGACAGCCCGTACGCGTATGGACCATACGGAGAGTTAGGGGTCGGAGCTCGCAGTAGCGCTCTAATGAAGAACCGGCCGATTGGCGTCGGAGTCTCTGGCGCGCCGATGGCCACACTGTCCTCGAACACCGTCGCTTCCCCATCGAGGAGCGTTAGTCGACGCAAGCCAAGGGACACAGTAATCCGATATGAGGTCGATGACACCGTTACGTCGTTGGGTCGAACCCAGCCCGCGCTTCCATTTGGTCGAATCGGAAGCAAAACCTTCAACCACCCGTCAGATCGCTCCTGCAATACAAGAAAGACCAAAGGAACCGTCGCATGAGGGGCGTTCTCGAGTTGCCAAGGGTTGTCGAAGGTGTGGCTTGCAAGCGCGGAGTCGGGGGCGTCAAACACTTCGAGACGTGATGCGCGAGCCGTGGCGATGTAACCGACGGGCGTTGTCGACGTGATCACATCGGCAGCGGCTGTAGACGATGGCGTAACCCCGTTCGTCCGGCGGTCGCCGTGGGGCGGGTGTTGATACACCAGGGTCAGGAGCAACCCGCCGAGAATTACAACACTCACCGCCGTTGCTACAGCGCGCCTCCTGCCCACTCGTCGTAGGTAGCGGCGCGGGGATCTTCGAGCGTTCACGGAAACGGGCTGAGTTCGCGGCACCGAACGGATCTCGCGTTGCGGACCTCAGCCGGTCAAAACGGGCTTCGCGGTGATGGGATTCGCAGGCGGGCTGGTTCCTGGCTCCACTGTGAATGGGAACTGTTGCTGGCCGAACAGAACATCACCATCTTGGCAAGCGAGAACGAGATGATACTGGTCAGGCGGAGCTTCAGCAGGAATAGGCAGTTGTCCGCCGAAGGTGCCGTCAGTGTTCACCGCGATGACTTTGGACGTGTCAAAAGGCTCCTTGCCTGACCCTGGGGACACGGTTCGTGCAAGTCGCACGAGCACGCCAGTGGCCGGGTGATCTCCGAACCGGCATGTGCCATCCACCGAGATCGAGCCCCCGGCCGGGGCGGCGTCCGGTACGAAGTGATACTCGCTCACGCTTCCAGGGGGGACCTGCGCGGCTGCGGAGCCGGTCACCACAGGCGCCACAAGCACCACAGCGATGATGAGCTTCCGCACAGTCGCGCCCCGAATCAAGAAGGACCTCATCGGATGATCTTCGCGCGCGCCGGTCTTAGCGACGGCCGGAACAACAAGTGGGCCGGTCACTGGTTCCAGAACTCGTAGGCCATGTTGTCGGTGCCCCAGACAAAGACATCGAGCTGTTGAAGGCCGCGGGAGTCCGCGCCTGGCCCGCCCTGAAGAAGGTTCGACGTGGTTCCAATCCGCGCCCAGGACGACCAGCTCCCGACATAGTTTGTCCAATACAGCCCATTGTCGGTGCCGCGGATGAACACGGCGTAGTGGCCACTACCCCACGATGTGGCGTCGAGGTCGCCTCCATCGTTAGCCGGAGTTCCGATTGTACCGCCGGTGGTGCCGGGCGGCTGCGACCACGTAGCCCATGCTGAACCGCTCCAAAATGTTTGCCACAACTTGCCGTCGGATCCTCGAACGAACACATCGAGCCTGTTCGGCCCCCAGGACGCCGCGGCTGGGTTTCCCGTGACTGCCACCGACGCAGGCTTGCCACGGAGGAGCCAAACACTCCAGGTCGTCGTATCCCAGAACCTCTGGTAGATGTTGCCGTCGCTGCCAGTCACGAAGACGTCGAGACGGTTGGGGGCCCAGCTCGCGACCGTTGGCGACGACAAAAGGGTCCCGTCGGAGAAGGGCTGAAACCAGTTAGACCAGCTCACCCCGTTGTTGGACGTGAACCTCTGCCAAAGCTTGTCGTCGTTGCTTCGGACGAACAGGTCGAGGCGACCGGGGCCCCAAGACACGATCGCGGGAGAGCCTTTGATCGCGGTGACGTTGTTCACGGTTGGCGCGCCCAGGTACACGTACGACGACCACTGGGACCCGTTCCAGTAGTTCCAGTACACCGCGTTGTCCGTACCACGCACGACATAGTCGACCCTGGTGGCCCCCCAGGTCGCGGCGGCGTGAGGACTCGAACGTTCTCCATTTCCACCGGGAGGGGCGAAAGGACCACTCCATGGGTAGCGGTAGTTGGCGACGTAGGGGCCGACCAGTGAAATGCTGGTTCCGTTGTCGTGGCTGCTGTCGCCCGAGACATGCCCCGGATGTCCGACATAGTCGACGGATGGACTCGAATACTGCAGCGTGTGGTTGCATCCGCTCGAGCACACGGAGGTATAGGTCATGACGTCGCTCGCCACACCGTTCTCCCAGGAACCGCGAGCGAACGTGTACGGCCCGCTGGACGACGTCATGCCCGGCGCTTCGGGATTGTGGTTTGCGCCGAGGGTGTGTCCGACCTCGTGCGTGAATCCATATTGGCTGGCCGCGTAGTCGAAACAGGGGGCCGCGATGTCCGCAAAGCCGTAGCTCTCGCTGCCGGTCGGACTTGGCTCATAGGCGACTCCGCAAAGGCCGCTAGCTGTGTTTGGAAGAACCAATACGACGAGATCCGCTGCGAGTGAATTTCGCACCCCAGCAACGTCATCCATAAATCCGTCGGTCGGATCCTGTAGGCGACCAAGGTCGGTGCCGAGATCGCTAGCCTGAGGGTAGTTCCCTTCCGCGAGCAGCCCTACGAGGTTGAGCTGGAACGGCGACCCAGCCGTGTTGGTGAGCGCGGCATTCGTATTGCTCACTTGGCCTGCGATCTGCTGCACACGTGAAGACGGAACCTGGTCCGAGTACACGACGAGGATGTTGATGACGGTGTTGACTCCAGACTGCTGTACTCCGCTGGCCGGCCTAACCGATCCCTGCCTGAGTGCAGCACTTTCCGGTGTCGCAGATTGCGTCGCCGATTTGGGCGCAGAAATAACGTCGTCTGCCAACGGCACACCAGCCTTGGAAACGTCCAAGAGCCCATAGGTCGAGGCTTCTGCCTGTTCGACCACGTAGGTAGATTCGCCGTCCTGAACGGTTCCGTAGAGGGTGACCCTGCCGTCCGCTTGCTGGCTGAACGCGAACACTGCCGAAGCCGCAACGGAGCCGTTCACATCTGCGTGACCCTGCCATTCCACCGTCGCGAGACGCGGTGAGTCGATAGCAACGTCGGACGTCGACCCGACCACTGGTTGGACGACCGCCGCTGTGATGCCCTTGAACGTCACTTGATGGCCATCGAACAGTTGCATCGTCACCGCGCTCGCCGGCAGACCTCCCGCCCGTCCGTCCTCCATCTGAGCACTGCTGCGCGCTCTGGGGTCGACGAGCTGGTTCATCGCCTGCGTGGTGTCCACGATGACGTACCGGGTCCGCGCCGCGCGGTCGGCGTCTATAGCTGGCGCGCTCGGCGTCACATCGGCGCCGTCGAAGAGAACCGCCTGCTTCGTGCCCGTCTGAGCGGGCGCGGTCGGCGCCAACAGCACCGACCCAATCAACGCGAGCGCAGTCACCGCGCAGAAAGCGTTGCGATGGACCGAACGTTCTCGCATGAGACCCCCACTCCGGCCGAACGAAGAACTTCCAGGCGATTTCGCCACGTTGAGGCGAAGATCGCAATAGCTCACCGTCGTCATTTCGCGTAGCGAGTAGGTTCCTGAATAACTACGGACTCGACGTCCGATTGGAGGACCCGGTCCGTTGTACGCAGCTCGGACGGAGCGGTCCCTGCGACGCGTTCGACACGCTGCCTCTCGTCCCTGACACGGTGTTTGCACAGCGTGCGTCCACACTCCCATCTGAGGGAACACCCGAGAGCCGACAGTGAGCGGCAGCCTCACTTTGCGATCAGTAGCCAGACCGCCTCCTTCCCCATCGCGAGGCCATGGCCGAGGGCACGTCGGTGTTGTTCACGGGCGATGCACGCGGTGACCGCATCGTCGAACAGCTCCGCGGTGCAGCCATGCTTCGTCAAGGCATCTTGCGCGTCGCTGCGCTCAAGGTTCCCCATCACGGCTCGGCGCGCAGTTGCACGATCGACCTGTTCAGAACAGTTATCGCCGACCACTACCTGATCTCGGGTGACGGATCGAACGGCAACCCGTCGCCCGAGACCGCTCGCCGCATCTGCAGTGCTCGCGTCAGTCAGCCACCAACGGCTTGGTCATGACCTCGAACATCATCTACTTGCCGATCGTGAGATGGACCTGCCAAGTGGCCGTCTCGAGATCGGCAAGGCTGTAGGTCTGCGCGCCGCGACGTGACACCTCCACCTGGTAGAAGTCGCTCGCCGGGATGCCGGAGACGGTGACCGGGAACCGGCACTCGGTCGACACGGTCGTCGCGCCGTTCACTCCGATGCGCTTGCCGGCGCCGAGCTGTCCGGTGGCGACGATCTTCCCGGCACCGTCTTTGACGACGACCGGCGCGCCGTCGCGCAGATCGTTGAAGCCGCCCTGTCCGGTGCATGGCCCGCCGACTTGGTCGGAGATCATGTCCAGGTCGTACAGCGTGACGTCACCGGTGAGCGTGCGGGTAGCGCTCCCGCCGCCTCCGCCTCCGCCGCACGCGGCGAGCAGGACGGTGGCGGCGATGAGGATGATGCGTTTCATTCGATGATCTCCCCGGTCTCCGTGTCGACGAGAGACTCGACGACGGCGGTCAACGGCCGGAACCGACGATCGAGGGAGGCGACGAGCTCGACCATGGCGCGATGCGACTCGCTCACCTGGTGGACGAACGTGTCACCTTGATAGGGCCCGCAGTAAAGCAGTCGCTCATAGCGGCAAGTCCAGGGGGCGGGTGAGCAGACCGGTGAGCATCTCGCTCAGCTCAGGGTTGGGATCGAGGAACGTCTGGTCGATGAACCGTTCCCGATCGTGCGGTTCGAGCCGTTCGTTGACCATGGTGAGCGACACCCGCCCTTCGAGGTAGTCGAGGAGCTGGCCGAGTTGCGCATCGTCGAGCTGTGCGGCGACAAGCGCGATGCGATCCGGGCAGTAGTGCCAGTACCGGCCGATGCGCGTGTCGTCGATCACGTCGATGTCGTAGACCGAGCCGAGCTTCTGGCCGATCATGTTCGGGTCGGCGTCGGCGTGCAGGTCGTACGGCGGCCACTCGCTGACCGTCCAGCGAACCGGCTCGAGCACGGTCGTCGCGCCGCCGGACTCGATCGTCTCGACGATGCGGAGCACCCGCGGATCGTCGGACGGGTCGGCGGGGACGTCCCAGTGCACGTCGTTGAGCTCCATGCTCGTGGCCTTCGGGTAGCTGAACGTCCAGTTGATGCCGCTGCGCGAAAGATGGCACGGGACCATGACCCGTTGACCGGCGACGGCATGCCACGCGTCGAGCGAGCGGAGCTGCCGGGCCTGCGCCCACCGGACGAGCGCCTTGTCGTCGGCGAGAGCAGCAGCTCCGTCGTCTCCGAACACGACCCATTGAAGTGCGTTCACAGTGATCATCCTGCCTTCTTCCTGTCGATCTCCTCGCCGTTCTTCGTCTGGCGCCGGCGCACGATCCGGTCGAGAGTGAACGTGCGCATCCCGGCACCGACCTGGCGCCCCCTGCTGTCGATCCGCCCGCCGAACACCTCGACCTGTGTCTCTTCGCCCACACGGAAGATGCGCGTCACTCGGGCGTCGAACCCGTCGCGCTTGCCCGGCTTCGACGGCCGCACGTGCACCGTGTCACCGACACGAACGAAACACCGCCCGCCGACTCGGACCTCTTCAACTTCGACTCTCAACGACAACGCTTGTCTCCTTTTGCCTGGTCGACTAGGTCGCGCAAGCCACCTGATCCTTGTAGCTTGCCCTCGTGGCGATGAAGGACGGGCTCACTTCCCGCGCTTGACCACCGCGCACGTAGCAACAAGCGGCTCAACGCCGGGACCGGATCGCCGTCGCGGGCGTGCGCGCGCAAAGGTAGATCGCTTCCGATCTAAGCGAAGCCCAATCCCGCATAACCCGAGGGTTCCCCAGCTGGTCTCGTCGGTGACGTAGTTGTCCGAGACCGGCTTATGAAGACACCGCCAGGTCGCCAGGGTTAGTCCGCCCGGTCGCCAGGTGCTGACGCTGCGCGACGTCGACTGTCACTGGCCGGCGGTCGTCGCCGCGTAGTCCCGACCCTCCACGATCCGACGGGAACCTTCCCTCGGCGCCTGCCGAGCGTTGCCGATGACGTCACGTCGTTGCTGGCGATCGCGGACGTCGTTTTGCAGAAGTCGTGTCGCCGACGGGCGTAATCGGGCTTGCGTAGGTGTGAACTGGTACAGACCCAGGATGTGCGCCCTCGCGAAAGCATCGCGGTTGTCCCCGCCGCGTCGTCTGCGTACCCGGGCCCGATCAAGCACCGCCTCAGCCGGCCCTCCAGTACGATGGCTACGCCGCCCGAGGGCGAGCTCGCCACCCGTTGGCCTCATGATTCCGTCGCGTGCTTCGGCACGAAACGCTGGAGGAAACCATGAGCGTCCAGCGACGCCAGTCTCAGAGCGGACTCCCTTACGACGGTCGCTACCGCGATCGTGCCGGCAGGGTCGGCACCAAGACGTTCCGCACCAAGCGCGACGCCCAGGCTTTCGAGGCCGACCAACGCACGGCCGTGCGCAACGGCGTGCGGAGAGACCCCCGCCTCGGGGATCGAAATTCATCGACGTTGCCGCAGAGCGGCTGGCGTCGAAGCCGGCAAGCGGTCGTCACCGTGGGCTCGTCGGGGGAGCGAACGACGGGCAAGTCACCACGACACGGCGGTGGGTGAAGGAGCACGACGGCGAGGGTTCCTGCCACCGGGCAGGGCCGAAAGGGTCGCGTGCTGCGCACGCGAACATTCGAAAACGTCAGGCGGTTGCCGTCGAAGCGGTGGCTGTTCCGACCGGCTACGCAAGGGAGAGGCCGACGATGAATCGTCTATTGACAACCATCGAGGTCGCCGAGATTCTCGGTGTCCCGGTCAGGACGCTGTACTCCTGGCGGTACAAGGACGAAGGGCCTCGCGCGAGGAAGGTCGGACGACACCTGCGGTATTCCGAAGCAGACGTCCTGGCGTGGCTCGACAGCCTTGCGGCCTGACCCAGGTGCTGATCGACGGGTCCGCTTCCGCGAAGCTCGGCGGTAGCTGGCTTGTCGCGGTGCCGATGGTGGAACCGCTGATCCCCGATGACGACACCGCGTTGCGTCTGCCCCAGAACGATGCGATACGACAGGACCACGTCCGCGAATTCATCCTTGGACGCGGTGGCAGCGGCGGGCTGCCGTGGCTTGCGCCCGCCGAGGTCTGGAAGCACACAGCGATTGAACGGCCTGCGGCTTGCCTTCGGGCGAAGCGACGAAACCGATGAGCGTCAGAAAGCTGCCGAACGGCAAGTACAAGGCGCGTTACCGCGACGCCGCCGGCAAGGAACACGCCCAAACGTTCGCTCTGAAGAAACGGGCCGACGAGTGGGAGCGCCAGCAACGCGCCGCACTGTCGCGCGGGGATCACATTGATCCAACCGCGGGGCGAATGTTGTTCAAGGACTACGCAGAAGCCTGGCGCAAGATGCAGCAACACGCCGAGCGTTCAGCGGCGAAGTGTGAGAGTGATCTGCGCATTCACGCCTACCCCACATTCGGCTCTCGGCGTCTGGGAACTATCCGACCGAGCGAAGTGACTGCGTGGTACGGCGGCCTCGAACTCGCTGCGGTCTCGAAGCGAAACGTCTACGCCTGGCTGGTGTCGATCTTCAGGGCAGCGGTGCAGGATCGCATGATCGCGGCTTCCCCCTGCCAGGTGAAGCAGCGCAAGGAGAAGCGTCCTCCGCTCGAGGCCCTCACGAAGGATCAAGTCGTCGCTCTGCTGGAGGCGGTGCCGATCCACATGCGTGGCCTGTTCGCCTTCACTGCTGGCTCGGGGCTCCGGCTCGGCGAGGCATGCGGTGTCACCCTTGATCGGTTCAACGCGCTGGGGCGTGAGGTCAAAGTCGATCGCCAGTGTGTCCGAACCATCAAAGGACACCCCGTATTCGACAAGCCCAAGTCGCAGGCTGGCTACCGCATGGTGCCGCTGGCCTCGGTGGTGACTAATGAGGTTGCTGCTCACCTGGAACGTCACGGCCCCGGAAAGGGGGGCGTTCTCTTCTCGTCGTCGGGTCATGGCGCACTCACCTCCAACCAAGTGTCGAGAGCCATGAAGCTGGCGATCGAGACGATTCGCGCCGACGGTGGCACCTTCCCGGACTGGGCGACCTTCCACGACCTCCGCCACTTCTACGCCAGCCTCCTCATCGGACGAGGCTGCAACGTCAAACAGGTCCAAACGGTCCTCGGCCACGAGTCGGCGGTCATGACGCTCGACCTTTACGGCCACTGGTGGCCCGACGAAGACGACTCACTGCGAGACGCCGTGCAGAGCGTGCTGGGTGACGACGACGAGGGCGAGATCGACGGGTCGGACGTGGCCAGTCTCCGGTGACCGCGTGATCAGTCGCGCGGTCTACGCGCGGTCTGGGACGCTCGCTGACCGGTTTGAGACGAGCCGAATTGATGCTCCGATTCGCTGAAAGTCCAGGTCAGCGACCTGTCGGAGCTTCACCGTCGGGGAAGCTTGATCGCCTTGTCCGAGATGATGTTCTTCTGTACCTCGGTGGTGCCTGCGCCGATCGACGTGTACCGCTGGAAGACGTAGAGGCGGTTCCACGCACCACCATCGATGGCGTCGGGGCCTCCCTTCGCCAACACGGCCGACGGTCCGAGGAGATCACACGCCAAGTCGGCCAACGTCTGCGCGAGGTGACTCCACTGCAGCTTGGCCAGTGGCACCTCGGGCCAGTTCGGTTCGCCCTTCAAGATCTTCGACAGCGCGCGGTAGTTCAGCAGTCGCGTGTACTCGATGTCGGTGTGCGCTCGGGCGATGCGATCGCGCAGTCCCGGGTCGCGCAACGCGTCGGGATTCACCGCGCGAGCCAATGACACCATCGACTCGAGATCGGCTTTCATCGTGATCGCCAAACCGGCGGTACCGACGCGCTCGTGGCCGAGCGTGCCCATCGCGACGGACCACCCCGCGCCTTCGTCGCCGAGCCGGTACTTCACCGGCACCCGCGCGTCGGTGAAGAAGACCTCGTTGAACATCTCCTCGCCGGTGACGTCGCGGATCGGCCGGCACTCGATGCCCTCGGCCTCCATGTCAACGATCAACGCGGTGATCCCCTCGTGCTTCACGCCGCGCTCGATCGCTGTCGGATCGGTGCGGACGAGGAACAGCCCCCACTTCGCGATGTGGGCCGTCGAGATCCAGATCTTCTGGCCGTTGAGCACGTAGTCGTTGCCGTCGGCCACGGCGAGCGTGCGCAAGTTCGCGAGATCGGAACCGGCCTGCGGCTCGCTGAAACCCTGGCACCAGTGGTCGTCGGCGTTGAGGATGTTGGGAACCCACTGCATCTTCTGCTCGTCGTCGCCCCAACGGATGATCATCGGACCGATCTGCCAGAGACCGTTGGCGTTGAAGATGCCCGGCGCTCGCGCCTTGGCCATCTCCTCGGAGTAGATGACGTTCTGCGTCACGGTCGCGGCACGGCCGCCCCACTCGAGTGGCCAGTTGATCGCCGCCCACCGGCCCTCGTTGAGCTTGCGCTGCCATGACCGGCGGCGCTCCATCGCCCCCATGATCCCGTGGGCTCCGGGTGAACCATCGGGGTCCGCGGTCAACGGGTCCTGCTCGCCCCACTCCGCAAGGAACTTCGGGAGATTGTCGTCGAGCCACTGCCGCAACTCGTCGCGGAACGCGATGTCGTCGGCCGTGTGGGCAAAGTCCATCGCGGTCAACGTACCATGACGCCCATGTCAGGTTTCTTTGGGGGTGCCGGTGGATTTCACGTTTAGCGCGGACCAGGACGAGCTCCGGCGAACGGTGCGCAGCTTCATGGAGCGTCAGAGCCCGTCGAGCTACGTGCGAGCGATGATCGACGACGACCGCGGATTCACCGACGGCGTCTGGGATCAGCTCGTCGACCTCGGTTGGCCGGCGCTGCTCGTTCCCGAGGCCAATGGTGGGCTGGGGCTCGGGCTCGTCGATCTCGTCGTCGTGATGGAAGAGATGGGGCGCGTTCCGTTCCCGGGTCCGTACTTCTCGTCATCGGTTTTCGCGACGTTGGCGGCCAAGCACCTCGGGTTGGGCGACCAACTGACGTCGCTCGCTTCGGGCGCGACGCGCGGCACGGTTGCGTTGGAGGAGGTGGGAGCCGGCGACCCGGTCACGCGTGTTCGCACGCGTGCCATCCGCAAGGCGGGACGGTGGAGGTTGACGGGCACCAAGCCGGTCGTGCTCGACGGTCACACGGCCGACTGGGCGTTGGTCGTGGCGCGCACCGAGCAGGGCATCGGAACCTTCCTGGTCGAGGCACCGGCGTGTGAGCTCGTTCCCGCGTGGGACGTCACGCGCAAGGTGGGCCGCCTTGCCCTCGAGGCCTGTGAAGCCGAACCCGTCGGTCCGCCTGGCGATCAGACGAGCGTGTGGCAACGCATCGTCGACGACACGAACGTGGCGTTGTGTGCGGAGCTCGTCGGCGCGATGGAAACTGCCAACACGTTGGCTGTCGAGTACGCCAAGGTGCGCGTGCAGTTCGATCGACCGATCGCCACGTTCCAGGTGATCAAGCACAAGGCCGCCGACATGCTCCACCGCCTCGAGCTTTCGCGGGTCGGCACGCACTACGCGGCGTGGGCGTCCGACGCCGATGAGCCCGTGCGCGCCGAGGCAGCCGCGATGGCGAAGGCCTATGCCGCGGAAGCCGCGAACGACGTGACCGCGGAGTGCATCCAGATCCATGGTGGCGTCGGCTTCACGTGGGACTGCGACGCGCACCTCTTCTACCGCAAGGCGAAACAGGCCGATCTGCTCTTCGGCTACCAGGGATGGCAGCGCGAGCGACTCGCGGACTTGGTGCTGGGCGCCGTCTAAGCGCTCGACTTCGGGAAGATCTTGTCGGGGTCTCCCAAATGCACGATTCGCACCACCGGCACACCCCAGCCGGCGATGGCGTCGCGCACGATCTCACCGCCGTAGGAGGGGAAGTCGATGTCCGAACCACCGACCGCGGTCACCGGGATCGCGATCTCGACGGCATAGGCGACCACAACCTGATCACCGGGGGACGTGCTTGCGGTTTCGGCCATTGGTTCTCCCGAGCTCGGCGCGCTCGTACGGGCTACCCGGCAAGCGGCCAGGACACCCCTTTTCTCGGATGGGTTCCGAACCTAGGGTGCGGAGGACCAATTGCAACGGGGGAACGACATGAGTAAGTCAGACATCGAAGCGGGCGAGAAGAAGTGGCTTGCGGCCTTCAACAGTGGTGATGCCTCGGGTGTGGCCAACCTCTACACGCCGGACGCGAGAATGATGGCCCCGAACGCGGACACCATCGAGGGACGGCCGGCGATCGAGGGGTTCGTAAAGGAGTTCGTGGCAACGGGCGCGCAGCTGTCGTTCGACCTGCTCACGGTGCACGAGACTCCGGACCTCTGCGTGTCGGTCGGTCGCTACACGATGGACTTTCCGTCCGGTGCCGCGCCGCAGGATCTCGGCAAGTTCATCGAGGTGTGGAAGCGTCAGTCCGACGGCTCGTGGCTGATCGCCGACGACATCTTCAACTCGAACCTCGCCGCACCCGAGGCGTAGTCACACGGCGTAGTCGCTGTCTATCCGAGAGGAACGCGGCCGCGGCGAACGAGAACGATTCCGGTGATCACCGTCGAACCTGCGAGTCCGACGGCAAGGAGCGCCCAAAGCCGCGTGTCATCCTCTTGGCGCGAGCGAGTGATCGACTTCGGCAGCGCAACCTTCGAGTTCTCCGGGAGTGACGGTAGCGACGCCTGGGTGATCGTCGGCTGATCGCTGGCCAACGAGGTGCTCGTGTCTGGAGCGGTGGTGACGGTAGTCGCCACCGTCGTCGATGTCGTTGTCGTCGTGGCGGCGGATCGCACGATCACCGAACCGACCATCGCCGACCCATGCACACGGCAGTGGTAGTTGAACGTTCCCGCGCTGGCGAACCTGACCGAGTATTGATCGCCCTTCGCCAAGCAGCCGTCTCCGCCGATGATGGGCGTGCAGGACGTGTTCGGGTCTGTCGAGTCGAACTCGCCGTCGGCGGTGACCGAGTGCGGATGGTCTCCGGCGTTCGTCCAGGTGACGGTGTCGCCGATGTCGACGATGATCGGTACGGGCAAGAAGTAGTCGTCGTTGATCGTCGCGGGTGCCTCTTGGGCGTCCGCGCGCAAAGAGGGAACCACGATCGCTCCCAGTACCAACGCGACCCCAGTTAGCCGGCGCATCGTCAGATACGCGGCCCCTGGACCGTCGGTGGTGGTTCCTGGGTCCAGTCCGGTCCGTCGTTCTGGTCATACGGCTCGCCGCTGCGCCACCAAAGCCAATACGCGAGCCCTGCGAGCCCGGCGACGATGAGCAGGGCTCCGAGCAACAGTGGGAGCGCGGATGACCCTCCGCTGGATCCGCCTTTGTCGTTGACCGCGATCGGCCCGCTGAAGCTCGAGACGAGCGTGGTGGTCGTGGTCGTCGACGAGCTCGTTGTCGTGGTGGACGAGGTCGACGTCGTCGTGCTGGCGGTCGTCGTCGTGGTCGCCGGTTTCGTCGTGGTGGTCGCCTGCGTCGTCGTAGTTGCTGGTCCTTTGACGACGACCGTGCCGTGCATGGTCGAGTGCACCTTGCAGTGGTACGCGACGGTTCCTGCGGTATCGAACGTCAGCGTGATCGGTTCATTTGGCTTGAGACAGGTCTCGTCTTCGGGGGAGGTGTTGTTGCAGGTCGGACTCGTGTCGAACGAGCCGTCGTCGGCCGTGACCGTGTGTCCGACCGAATCCTTGTTGGTCCACGTCACGGTGTCGCCCTCGTTGATCGTGACGGACGAGGGATTGAACGAGAAGTTTTGGATTTGCACGTCCTTGTTCGCGGCATTCGCTGGAGTAGCGATGACGACGAGACTCGAGACGATCAGGAGGAGCAGGGCCCGGCGCACGGCGGAGATTCAATCACTCGCCGTCAGCGGGCGAGGATCACGACGCTGGCGTTGGCCCCGCGGCCGACCGTGTGGGCCAGCGCGGTACGGGCTCCATCGACCTGGCGGGCACCCGCCTGGCCCCGCAGCTGGTGCACCAACTCGACCACCTGGCCGACCGCGGACGCACCGAGCGGCTCACCTTTCGACAGCAGCCCCCCGCTCGGGTTCACCGGTCGCTCGCCACCCAACTCCACCTCGCCGGTCCGTAGGAGCCTGGCCTGATCGCCCGGGGCGCAGAGTCGAAGTTCCTCGTACGTCAACAGTTCGCGTGCCGCGTCGGTGTCCTGACACTCGACCACGTCGATGTCGTCGGGGCCGATGCCAGCAGCGGCGTACGCGTCATCGGCGGCCAGCATGGTCGGTGGCGTGATGTCGCGATCGTCGATGCCGGCCATCGGTGTGGACTCGGCCAGGACGCTGCCCGGCAGATGCGAGCGGAGACAGGCCGCCCGCAGCTGCACGCCCTCGGTGCCGCGACGTAACACCACCGCCGCCGCGCCTTCGTTTGGTGAACACAACATCCAGAGGTGCAGCGGCTCGGACACGACGCGCGATGCGAGCACCTCCTCGGCAGCCACCGGCTTGCGGAACATGGCGTTCGGATTCTCGACGCCGTTGCGACGGTTCTTCACCACGACGGCCGCGAAGTCGTCCTTCGTCAGCCCCGCCTCGCGCATCAGCCGCTGCGCGCGCAGCGCGAAGTACGCGGGCGCAGGAGTGAGCCCGGCCTGCTCCTGCCACGGCTCGAAGAAGGAGGAGCGAATCATTCCCTTCGGCATCTTCTCCATGCCGAACACGAGCACACACTCGCGTTCACCGCTGCGGATCGCGCCCGCCGCGAGCGCGAGCGCGGCGGCCCCGCTCGCGCAGCCGGCCTCGACGTCGACGATCGGGATGCCGGTGCGCGCCAGCTGGCCGAGGACGCGATGGCCGGCGGCGACCCCCGAGTACGCCGTGCCGCAGAAGGCGGCGTCGATGCGGGGGTTGCCCGCGTCGGCGAGAGCGGCTCGAACGGCGGCGACTCCCATGTCGGTCACCGTCCGATCGTCAAAGCGGCCGAACGGATGGATGCCTGCGCCGACGATCTCGATCGTCATCGAGGGGTGAACGCCCAGACCGTGAGGTCGCCGATCGACTCGGCGATGACGCGCATCGGCTGACCGTCGTGCAGCGCACTCGGGTCTGGTTCCGTCAATCGGCCGACGACCCGCAGGCCGATGCCGTCGAGCTCGACGACGCCGAAGCCGTAGGGGATCGGACCGTCGTAGCCCGGCGGCGCTGTCGTGACCGTGGTCCAGGCCCACAACGTGCCGGTGGTCGGCAGCGTGACCCGTTCGACGTCTTCCGCCCCCGTGTACGGGCACACCGGGGCGATCGGAAAGTGATGATGCCCGCTCGTGGCGGAGTAGCCACCGACGAGCCGTGCGTCGTCGCCGTCGACTTCGAGCAGCTCGATCACGTGATGCTCTCGGCCGCGAGCCGATCGAGCTCGGCATCGGTCAGGTCGAGAAGCGAAGACAACACCTCGCGAGTGTGCGCGCCCAGGAGCGGTGCGCCACTGGGCGCCTGTACGGGAGTGCCGACGAAGCGCGGGAAGGGTGCTTGCTGACGGGTGTTGCCGATGACCGGGTCATCGACCGTTACGAGATCACCACGCGCCGCGATGTGTGGGTCGTCGAAGATGTCGACCGCGGTGTACGCGGTGGCGACAGGAACATCATGAGCGACACAGGCGGCCTCGACGTCGGCCGCCGACAGCGTGCCTGTCCACGCGGCGACGAGGTTGTTGATCTCGTCGCTGCGTTCGGCGCGGTCGACGAGACGGGCGAAGCGCGGGTCCTCGATGAGATCGGGCCGCGCCATTGCCTTGCAGAGGCGGGCGAAGTTGGCGTCGCTGCCGGCAACGATGCACACGTACTTCCCGTCGGCACTCGGGTAGTTGTCGAGCGGCGCGGAGTTGGCCAGCCGATTGCCCTCGCGCGACCGTACGACCCCGAGCCGGTCGTATGCCGCCAACGTCCATTCGAGGATGCGCAGCACGGCGCCGTACAGACAGGCGTCGACCACCGCACCACCACCGCCCTTCGCGTCGCGGCGGTACAGCGCGGCGGTGGCCGCCTGCGATGCGAACACGCCGGTCAGATAATCGGACAACGTGACGCCCACGCGTACCGGGGGACGATCGGCGTAGCCCGTGAGGTGCATGAGGCCGCCGAAGCCGATGCCGACGCGATCGAGACCGGGCCGTTCGGACAAGGGGCCGTCCTGGCCGAACGTCGAGATGCGCACGACCACGAGCCGCGGGTCGAGGTCGGGTGGCGCAATGTGCCAGCGCTCGAGTGTCCCCGGACGGAAGTTCTCGACGACGACGTCGGCGGTCGCGGCCAGCCGGCGGAACAGGTCTTGGCCCTCCGGTTTGCGCAGATCGAGCGTGACGCTCTTGCGTCCGCGCCCCTCGACGGCCCAGAACAGCGAGTAGCCGTCCTTGAACGGGCCGATCTCGCGCATGAAGTCACCGCTGCCGGGCTGCTCGATCTTGATGACCTCGGCCCCCATCTCGCCGAGCTGTCCGGCGCAGAACGGCGCCGCGATGCGCGTCCCGAGATCCAGAACTCGAAGACCCGCCAGGGGCCCACTCATCGAGGAAGCCCCAGCACTCGCTCGCCGATGATGTTGCGTTGGATCTCGTTCGTACCCGCGAAGATCGACGACGACTGGTAGTAGAGCCAGCTGCGCTGCCAGCGCCCGTCACCAGGATTGTCCGCGGCGTCGCGCCAGAGTGGCGCCGCCGGCCCGAGCACGGCCATCGCGGTGTCGTGCAACCGTTTGCTCATCTCACTCCAGTACAGCTTCAGCGCGGAGCCCTCCGGCCCGAGCTCGCGACCATGCTCGAGTCGCGACAGCGATCGCCAGTTGTGCAACTGGAAGAGCCGAACCTCGACGTACGCCTGCGCCAGCCGCTGGCCGAGCCGGTGGTCGTCATACGCGCCGCTCTCGAGCGCGAGCTTGAGCAGCTCCTCCAGCAGCTGGATGTGGAGTACGAGCTGTCGGGGGTTCGTGCCGCGCTCGTGCGTGAGCGTCGATGACGACACTCGCCAACCGTCGTTGACGGTGCCGATCACCTGGTCGTCGGGCACGACGACGTCGTCGAAGAACACCTCGTTGAACTCGGCGTCACCCGTCGACTGCACGAGCGGCCGCACTTCGACACCGGGCGCGCGCATGTCGATGACGAGCGCGGAGATGCCCTTGTGCTTGGGCGCTTCGTCGAGCGGCGTCGTGCGGGCGAGGCACAGCCCCCAGTCCGCAAATTGCGCGTACGACGTCCACACCTTCTGTCCGTTGACGACCCAACCCTCGCCGTCGCGCCTCGCTCGCGTCGTCACGCTCGCAAGGTCGCTGCCGGCACTCGGCTCGCTGAACAACTGACACCACAGCTCGTCGGCACGCAGGATCTTCGGCAGCCACCTCGTCCGCTGCTCTGGTGTCGCATGCGCCAGCAATGTGGGGCCGACGAGGTTGATGCCGATCCGGCCGACCAGCTCCGGCGCTCGGGCTCGGGCCAGTTCCTCCTGCACGATGAAGTGATGCAACGGCCCCGCCGCCCGTCCGCCGTACTCGACCGGCCACGTCACCCCGACGAGGCGGGCAGTGGCCAGCTTCTCCTGCCACGTACGCAGGAAGGCGACTTCCTCACCGAGATCGTCGAACCGCGGCGGAAAGCCCTTCCCGTACTCCCAGGGCAGGTGTTCGTGCAGCCAGCTCCGACACTCCGCGCGGAACTCGTTCTGTTCGGCGGTGGGCGCCAAGTCCATGAGAGGCCAGATCGTATGCTGACGCCCGTGTCAGTTCCGTTTTGCCCGGTGGAGCGTGTGTGGATTTCGAGCTGAACGACGATCAGCAGGCCCTGCGAGCGGCGGCGCGTGAGTTGCTCGACGGACGCAGCACGTCCGCGCAGGTTCGCGCGATGTTCGCCGCAGAGTCGCCGTGGGACTCCGAACTGTGGAAGGCGATGGTCGACCAGGGTTGGACCGGCATCGCCGTGGCAGAAGATGCCGGCGGTGTCGGACTCGGCTGGGTCGAGGTCGCCGTGTTGCTCGAGGAGGTCGGCGCCCACGTCGCCCCCGCACCGATCCTCCAACAGATCGTTGCCCTCGACGCGTTGAGCGGCACCGACTGGGCGGAGCCGTTGCTGAACGGCGACACGATCGCGTGCGTCGCCGCGTCGGGCGCACGCGAGGTCGTGCCGTATGCGCCATCGGCGGCAGTGGCCGTGTGCGTACGAGGCGAGGAGCTCGTCGCACTTGTGCCGAGTGTGACGCGTGAACCGGCGATGGACGTGACTCGTGAGGTCGGCTGGCTCGATCCGTCGGTCGGCGACGCGACGGTGCTGGGTGGGGTCGACGCCGTTCGTGGGTTCGTCGATCGCGGTTCGATGGCGTATGCAGCCGAGCTGCTCGGCGGTGCCCAGCGATTGCTCGACCTGTCGGTGGAGTACGCCAAGGACCGAGTGCAGTTCGACAAGCCGATCGGCAGCTTCCAGGCCGTGAAACATCGCTTGGCCGACATGCTGGTCGACGTGGAGGGCATGCGGTCGGCCGTGTACTACGCGGCGTGGTGCATCGCGGCCAACCATCCGGACGCCTCTGTCGCGGCGTCGACCGCGAAAGCGTGGTGCTCCGACGCGTCGAAACGCGTCGCCGGGTCCGCGCTACAGGTGCACGGGGGTATCGGTTTCACGTGGGAGCACGACGTGCATCTGTTCTTGAAGCGCGCCCAACTCGATCAACTCGCGTTCGGTGACGCGGTCGTGCACCGGACGCGTCTCACTGAGCTCCTCCGTCCTCGCGTCGAAGCAGGCGAGTCCGTCCTCTGAGACGTCGAGAACGTGTACCGGGGGGATGAGCCGGCGCCACTTCGGGCAACCCATGCTGCATGGTCGCCCTGCTGGTCGTCATCGTGACCGTCAATCTCGTCTTGGCTGTGGTCGTACTGACCCTGTCGATCAACGCTGATCGAGGCCGCTCGGTTCACGGGTGATCGAGCGCCGGAGAGCGTCTCGATCGGGCTTGCCCGCAGCCATCAGCGGAAGCTCGTCGACGACCACAACTCGCTCTGGTGTCTTGAAACGGGCAACCCCTTGCGATTCGAACCAACGCCGGCACTCGTCGAGATCGAAGAGCGTGCCTGGCGCCACCGAGACGAAGGCCACGACTTGCTCGCCGAGTCGTTCGTGGGGAACGCCGACCGCGACGGCTTGACGGACCGACGGATGAGCCTCGAGCACACCTTCGATCTCGGCGGTCGCGATGTTCTCGCCGCCGCGGATGACGATGTCCTTCAAGCGTCCGGTGATCGTGAGCCAACCGTCGTCGAGACGCCCGATGTCGCCGGTGCGGAACCAACCGTCGTCGGTCTTCGCGGCCGCCGTCTGCGCGGGATCGAGGTAGCCGACGAAGAGCTCGGGCCCACGCGCCTGTACCTCGCCGGATGCCTGATCGATCCGGATCTCGACCGAGCCAGTGCCACGGCCGTCGGTCGTTCGAGCCTTCTCCGGATCGTCTCCCGGCTGGCTGGTGGTGATCGTCGGTGCCTCGGTTGATCCGTAGGTGCGCTTCACGACACAACCCAAGGCCGCGCTCGCGGATGCGACGAATGCCGGCGTGACGCCCGCGCCGCCGGAGGACACCAAGCGCAGGCTCTCGACCGCGCGCGGCGAGAATCCCGGCGCATCCATCAAGCTGACGAAGAAGGTCGGTGGTCCGATCATGAACGTGATCCGCTCCTGCTCGATCAGCCGCAACGCCTGTGACGGATCCCACCTCGCCATCAGCACGGTCTTCATCGGGACCACGCCCGGCACCGTGACCCCGTTGAGCAGACCGGAGATGTGAGCGAGCGGGGCCGGCATGAGGATGGCGTCGTCCGGCGTCAGGCCGTGCACCTCCGCCATGAGGCGGGCCTTGTAGGCGAGGCGGCTGCCGGTGTGGATCACGCCCTTCGGCGCGCCGCTCGAACCCGAGGTGAAGAGCACGACCGCCGGGCGGTCGTCGTCGGCGGCGCCGGCCTCGTCGATGGAGTCGCCGAGCGGGAGCGGCCGCTCGATCACGACGCGGGGCTTGACCGCGCCGACGATGCGTTCGACGTCTGCCGCCCCGGCCAGGTGATGGATGGGTGCGGCGATGGCGCCGAGTCGCCAGCACGCGCGGTACAAGAGGACGGCGTCGACACTGTTGGGGAGTTGCCAACACACGGCATCGCCGGCCTCGACGCTGCGGTCTCGCAATCCGCCGGCGACCGCCGCCACCTGACCTTCCAGCGTCGAGCTCGACCATCGCCCTGATTCGTCGACGACGAGATCGTCTCGGCGCGGAGCGGCGGCGAGCGCGTGACCGATCAGCGCGCGTCCACTGAGGCGACGGTCGCGAGCTTCATGTGCGAACGATCGTCAGCCACGCAGTTCGCGCTCGAGGAAGTCGACGGTCAGCGGCCACGACACGGCCGCAGCGGTGGGGTCGTGGAACTGCGCGCCGAGGAAGTTCTCGAACGCGTGACCCGCCTGGTGTTGCACATGGATCTCGACGGAGTCGCGATCATCGAGATGGGCGCGGATCGCGTCGACCTGCTCGTTGGGAATGAACGGATCGTTGCCACCGAAGTGGAACATGATCGGGCAGGTGAGGTTCTCGGCTTCGGCGAGACGGTCGGCGATCGACGACCCGTAGTACGAAACGGCGGCGTCGGGCTCGTAGCGGCAGGCCACCATGTAGGCGAGCATGCCACCGAGGCAGTAGCCCATCGCCGCCACCTTCTGGCCGCCGACCTCGGGCAGTGAACGGAGATGATCGAGAGCGCCTCCGAGGTCGGAGATCTTCGTCTCGTCGGGAACCTCTTCCATGTAGCGCGTCATGTAGCCGAACGCCTCGCCGAGCGCGGCCTCGTCGTGGGCCAGCGCGATGCCGGGCTGCACGCGCCAGAACACGTCGGGGCACAGCACGACATAGCCGAGCTCTGCCAGATCGTTGGCCTTCGACGTGAGGAAGTCGCCGACTCCGAAGATCTCTTGCAGCAGCAGGACGCCGGGGCCGCCGCCGCTGTCGGGCACGGTGAGATGCCCGCTGAATTGTCCGCCGTCAGCCGCGGTGATGTTCTCGGTACGGGTGGAGGGCATGACGTCAGCCTGGCACGTGCACCGGTTGGTCGCGGAAGTCGAATGCGACCTTGATGGCACCGGTGGACTCTTGGTTGATGAGCGTGCTCCACGCCTCACGCCACTCGTCGAGCACGAATGTGTGGGTGAGCATGCCGGTGAGGTCGATGCGGCCGCTGGCGGCCATGTCGAGGTAATGGGCGATGCCGTGCTTGCTGACGCCTTCGACCTCTTCGAAACCGAACGCGTTCGAGCCGATCCAGCGGATCTCCTTGAAGTACAGCGGCGTGAACTCGCCTCGCTCCCACGACGACAGCCCGAGCTGCACCATCGTGCCGCGCGCCTTGAGCACCCGCATGTCGACCTCGAACGTCGATGCCGCGCCGATGGTGTCGTAGACGACGTCGATGAAACCGGGGTAGCAGACCGGCAGCCCGTCCCACGGTGTGCGGAGCACTCCACCGGACCACTCGGCGAGTTGCTCGATGAGTTGTAGGCGCGGCTCGGGCCGGAACACGGTGGCGCCGAGCTTTTCCGCCAGCGTGGCTTGCGCGTCCCACGCGGCGATCGTCGCAACCTCGACATCGGGGTAGAGGCTGCGCAAGATCGCCGTAGCGCACGTTCCGAGCGCGCCCGCTCCGTACACGACCGCTCGCCCGTCGCGCGGTGGTGGATTGCGAGTGATCGCATGCAACGACACTGCGAACGGATCGGCGAGCACGGCGACCTCGTCGGATACGCCGTCGGGTACGGGAATCATCATGTGCTGATGCGCGGGGACGAGCTCCGCGAACCCGCCGGTGGCGTCGGACGAGTTGCCAGTGTGGATGCCAGGCGCCAGACGGCCGTCGTGGAAGTGGAAGCACATGCTCCAGTCGCCGACTTCGCACGACGGGCACACGGGCGTGATGCCCCGCGGTCCGCACGAGAGCCACGGGTTCAGCACGACGCGCTGCCCGCGCTCGATGCCCTCGACGTCGGGACCGATCTCGTCGACGGTGGCGACCACCTCGTGGCCGAGCACCTGTGGGAACGAGATGAACGCCGTCATCGGGCTGTCCTCGGCGCCCTCGAAGTCCATCAACACCTGCTTCGTGTCCGAGCCACAGACGCCGGTCAGGCGGGGGCGGATCACGGCCCAGTCGCGGCCGAGCAGCTTCGGCTCGTCTATCTCGATGAGCGACATCGGCGTCGAAGCCAGATGTTTCACCAACCGTGGCGCATCCTCAGGGGGCTGCGGCGGCATCGGATCCGGGAACTCACCGAAGACGAGCGCTTTCACTACGGCTCCTTCTGTTGCTCTTTCGTCATCGCGGCCACGCCCTCGAGGAAGACGTCGATGTCGGTGGTCTTGAAGGCGGCGATGTCTTTCATGTCGGGGCTGTACGTCTCGAAACGGTCGCCCTCGATGGCCTTGATGATGTCGGCCGCCACCGACTCCGGTGGCTCGAAGGGTCCGTGGTAGAGCGGGTCGTCGTTGTCGGGCAGGTCCCAGATCTCGGTGTCGATCGGCCCCGGGATGATCAGCCGCACGTCGACGCCCGTGTCCCAGAGGTCGATGGCCATGGATTCGCTCCAGCCGCACAGCGCGAACTTGCTGGCGCAGTACGACGCTTCGTGAGCGATGCCGAGGCGTCCGCCGAGACTCGACACGTTGACGACGACGCCGGCGTCGCGCTCGAGCATGCGCGGGAGGATCGCCATCGTCATCCGTGCCGGTGCGAAGAAGTTCACGGCCATCACGTTGTCGAGCTCGGGCACGGTCAGCTCTTGCACCT
The DNA here is from genome assembly GCA_041166745.1 of Acidimicrobiaceae bacterium. GTDB lineage: Bacteria > Actinomycetota > Acidimicrobiia > Acidimicrobiales > JACDCH01 > DASUCS01. The sequence continues at coordinate 27,335 of JBEEGH010000022.1, read as the reverse complement.
TGCGACGCTTCGGGATGGCGGCGTTGTGCACGATCACGTCGAGGTGGCCGAACGCATCCCACGCCTCGATCGCCACCCGCTCGGCGACGACGGGATCACCGAGGTCGGCGGTCCAGAAGCGATGTCCTTCGCCCTTGCACTGCGCGAGCACTTCGCGCAGTCGGTCTTCGCGTCGAGCCACCACGCCGACCGTCGCGCCGCGTTCCGCCAGCATCGGTGCAAGCGCCGCCCCGATGCCGGAAGAGGCCCCGGTGACGAGCACGGTGGTTCCGTCGGTCACTTGCATGCTGTGGCCACCGCCTTCTCCACGGCCGCCAACAGATCGTCTGTCGTGACGCCCATGTTCGCTTCAGCTTGATGCACGTCGTCGCCGTCGAAGATCGACGAGATGCGACTGCGCAACTCGTCGGCATCGTTTGCATCAGCGCCGACCAACGCGACCGCGATGCGGTCCATGGTGTCGGGCGGGCTCACATGCATGTCGCCCGCCATCATGGCGGCGACGATCGAGCCGCTCGGGTCGACGGCGACACCGGCGCGGCAGAGCTTGCGTCCCTTGTGATTCCCGAACCCGACCTGTGCGCCCGCGGGCGCTTCTCGGGAGAACCGCTCGGACGAGATGCGCCGCACCATCTCGGGATTGGAGATCTTGGCGCCGACCTTCGTGAGGCCGTACCGCTCGCCGTCGGTCAACTCACTGGTTTCGAGCTCGATGCCGGCGTCTTTCAGTGCGACGAGCAGCGCGTCGCGGAACTGCTCGTACGAAACCGGCCGGCCCGCGACCTGCTCAGCCGTGCACACGTACTCCCGCATGTCCTTGACGACCTTGTCCTTGAACTTGTCGTCGGGAACGCGAACCACCTCGAGGTAGAGATCGAGGTTCGGGGGCTTGATGTTGAGGAAGCCGCCGACCGAATTGCAGGCGATCACGTCTTGCGCCGTCAGCGCTCCGAGCTTGCGGCCCTGCCATCGCAGGTCGCTCGATCCTTCGAAGACGACCTCACCCAATCCGATCTCGGCGAGCGCGGCCAGTACCACCGGTTGGAAGCGCATGAGCTCCGCGTCGAGGTCGGCGTAGCGCTCCTTCGGGAGCAGGAAGCCCCACATCAGCGCGCAACCGGCGTCGTAGAACGCGGTGCCGCCGCCGTACAGCGGACGCCGGATGACGGCCACGCCGAGCCGTTCGCAGGCGTCGAGGTCGAGCGTCGAGTCGACGTCGTCGAACCAACCGACGTTCAGATGGGTCTGGCCCCAGACCGAGGTGACCGCGATCGGGTCGGCGCCGCCGGCCACTTCACGGCTGAGCACCGGCATGACTGCCGCGTTCTCGAACGGCGTGACTGCGCCGCAATCGATGCTTCGCCAGCGTTCCACTGCATCGCCCATGCCCGCCGACGTTACCTGACACGCACGTCAGGTCAGTTCGACGTGATGTCGTTGGGGTAGTTCGCGAAGAGGCGGAGGGGGTCGGGTTGGCGGCGCAGCACCTCGCGCCACAGGTGCTCGGGCTCGTCGGTGGTGGCATCGCTCGGAAGGGCGTCGATCACGAACCACGCGCCCTCGGCGATCTCGCCGCGCAGCTGTTCCGAATCCCAGCCGGCGTACCCGGCGAACACGCGCACGTCGTCGACCACCGCGTGCAGCAGCGCGGCGTCGGCCGTGAGGTCGAGCACACCGATCGGCCCGAGCACCGACGTCCAGGTGTCGTCGGCCATGTCGGGGTCGTCCGAGCAGCGCGCCAGTGCGATCACGGAGCTGCGCGAGACCGGTCCGCCGACGAACACGACCGGTGGCGACGCGCTGAGGTCGGCCCAATCGGGAAGGGGTTCGCCCACCTCGAGCGGGGAGGGGCGGTTGAGCACGAGACCGAGGGCGCCATCGTCGTTGTCCTCGAGCATGAGGATCACGGTGCGATCGAAATTGGGATCGGTGAGCAGTGGGGTCGCCACCAGCAACCGACCTTTCGTTCCGGGCACGCCCCATGTCTACCGAAACCATCGTGGGGTCACACTTGACGCGAGGCGTACGTTGGATCCTGCACGCGCCGGAGACCCCCTGTTGTCGGGTCTTCGGGGCGTTTGCGCGCGTCCCGACACAGAAACCCGAGACAGAAAGGAGACCAATGGCTCACCCAGATCTCGAAGCGGAACAGAGCCATCTCGACCACGCCTACCGATGTTTGGCGGCCATGCGAGAGCGCACCGAAGCCACGGTGTCGATCGACGACATGGCCGCGCAGGCAGTCGACGGCGAGATCGCACGATGGCATCTCCAGCAGCGATTGCGAGCACTCGACGTCGACGTGCCGGGCCTCGCGTTCGGACGGATCGACGAGGAAGGCACACCGAAGGTGCCGGGGCCGACGTGGTACGTAGGCCGTCGTCACGTCGAGGACGAGCGGGGCGAGCCCGTTGTCGTCGACTGGCGAGCGGGGGTGTCGACGCCGTTCTACCGAGCGACCGCGTCCGATCCGTTCGGACTGCACATGCGGCGGCGTTTCATGATGACCAACCGTCGCGTCGACGACCTGTTCGACGAGGTCTTCGACGACCCCGACTCGGTCCATGCCGCTCGTCACGGAGGGATCCCCGATCCGCTGCTGGCGGAACTCGAGCGCGAGCGCACGGGCGAGATGCGCGACATCGTGGCGACGATCCAGGCGGAGCAGGACGTGGTCATCCGCGCGCCGCTCGAGTCCTGTCTCGTCGTGCAAGGAGGACCGGGAACCGGCAAGACGGCGGTCGGCCTGCACCGCGCCGCGTTCCTGCTGTACGAGCATCGCCAACTGCTCGACGAGGAGACCGTGCTCGTCATCGGTCCGAATCCCGTCTTCCTGCGCTACATCTCCCAGGTCCTGCCATCGTTGGGGGAGACGGCCGTGCGCCAGAGCACGATCGAGCGTCTGCTCGGAGGACGCGCTCGGGCGTTCGACACTGCCGACGGGGCCGCGCTGAAGGGTGACCCCCGCATGGCCCGGGTGCTCGCCCGTGCGGCCGCTTTGACGATCAAGCCACCGACGGACGATCTCAGCATCGCTACCAGCTGGGGGCGCGTCCGCATCTCCCGCGACGACATCGCGGCGGCCATAGCCGAGATCCGCGAGCGAGACGTTCCCCACAACGTCGGGCGCAACGCGGTCCGCACCCAACTCGTGCGCATGGCCGAACGAGACATCGCCGAGCGCCGCAACGAGGACACCGCGCCGCTCGGATTCGCCGAAGATCTCCGTTCGTCGAAGCCGTTCCAGTCCGCGCTCTCGGCCTGGCCAGCAGTGAGCCCGCAGGCCCTCGTCCGCCGACTGCTGTCCTCACCGGCGGCATTGCGGGCGGCGGCGGAGGGTCTCCTCGACGACCGCGAGCAGGCCCTGCTCCTGCGCAAGTCGACTCGACGCATCGAAGACGAGCCGTGGACCGCGGCCGATCTCGTGCTCGTCGACGAAGCCGAGGCGATCGCCGACGGGGTGCGGCGTACGTACGGCCACATCGTGCTCGACGAAGCGCAAGACCTCACCGCGATGGAGCTGCGCGTGCTTGCCCGCCGCTGTCCGCGCAACTCGATGACGGTGCTCGGTGATCTGGCGCAGGCCACCCGCCCGGGCGCGCAGCGGTCGTGGGACGACGTGCTCGAGCACCTGGGCTCCCCGGAAGGCGCCGAGTTCACTGAACTCGATCTGGGGTACCGCGTGCCCGCGCCGATCATCGAGTTCGCCAACCAATTGCTGCCCGAGGCCGCGCCCGACGTGCGACCGACGCGATCGGTCAGGGAGGCGGGCCAAGCGCCGGAGATCGTGACGGTCGGCCGTGACAACGACTTCTCGCTCGTCGTGCAGCGCATCGTCGATGAGTTGGCCGCGAGATGGACGTCGGTCGGTGTCGTCATTCCGGATGGCGCGGGGGTGGTGCTCGTGTCGGTTGCGTCGGGTGTGACGGTGGTGGCGCCGCCCGAGGCGAAGGGATTGGAGTTCGACGCGGTGGTCGTGGTCGAGCCGGCGAAGTTCGTGCCGGCGACGGGCGACGAGCACCGCGCCGGCCTCCGGCTCCTGTACGTCGCATTGACGCGAGCGGTGCAGACGCTGACGATCGTCCATCGAGAACCGCTGCCACCAGCGTTATCTGGTTAGGTTCTGCGCAGTGCTGGGCCCGGACAATGTGTCGCTCGAGGGGAAGGTCGTGCTGGTCACCGGCGCGGCGCAGGGCATCGGTGAAGCCATAGCGCTCACGTTTGCCCGATTCGGTGCGGCAGTGGCGATGTGTGACCGCAACGCCGACGGTCTCGCGTACGTGTCGAAGGAGATCGACGGCATGGGCGGGCGGGTGGTCACCGGTGTGCTCGACGTGCGCGACGGCGATCAGGTCGACGCGTTCGTGGCCGACGCCGTCCGCGCCCTCGGGCACCGGATCGACGTTCTCGTCAACAACGCCGGTGGCGGCTTTCCCGCCGACTTCCTCGATGTGAACGCCAAGGGCCAGGAGACGTTGATCCGCGAGAACTTCTCGTCGGTCACGCATTTCATCCGCGCGTGCGTGCCGCACATGTCGCAGGGCGGCTCGATCATCAACGTCACCTCGATCGAGGCCCACCGCGCCGCGCCGGGCTACGCCGTGTACTCGGCCATGAAGGCAGCCATCGCCAACCTCACCCAGTCGCTCGCGCTCGAGCTCGGTGATCGGCTGATCCGAGTCAACTGCATCGCGCCTGACGTGATCCCGACACCTGGCCTTCCCGACCTGCAGGACGTAGCAGCGCGTATGGCGTTGCCGGTGGCCGGACACGTGGACGACATCGCCGGCGCGGCGGTCTTTCTCGCGACCGACCTCAGCCGGTTCGTGACGGGAACGACGATCCATGTCGACGGCGGGAACTTCGCGGCCGGCGGCTGGCACCGTCAGCCCGACGGAGCGTGGCACCCGTGAAGTTCGGCGTCGCTCTCGGGCGGCTCAACCCCGCGTTCTTCGTGCCTGTCGTGGACGAGGCCGAGCGCCTCGGCTACGAGTCGGTCTGGCTACCCGAGCACCTTGTGTTCCCGATCGAGATGGGTGGATCCCCCTTCCCCGGTCAGGAACATCCGCCGGTGCCGCCGAGCACGCCGGTGTTCGACGCCTTCGCCTATCTGTCGTTCCTCGCGGGACGCACCGAGCGCGTAAAACTCGCGACGCACGTGTATCTCCTCGGGCTGCGCCATCCGTTCATCTCCGCTCGTGCGATCACCACGCTCGACATCGTGAGCGGCGGTCGCGCCATCGTCGGCATCGGAGCCGGATGGCTCGGCACGGAGTGGGAGGCCATCGGGCTCGACTTCGCATCACGTGGTCGTCGTGTCGATGAGGCCCTCGACGTGTGCCGCCGCCTCTGGACCGACGAGGTCATCGAGCAGCACGGAGAGTTCTTCGACTTCGGTCCGGTGATGTTCGAGCCGAAGCCCGTGCAGAAGCCGCACCCGCCGGTGATCGTCGGCGGCGAATCGGGAGCGGCCCTGCGCCGCGCCGCTCGGTTCGGCGACGGCTGGGTCGGCATGGACCACACGATCGAGTCCGCGGCCGATGCCGTCGCCAAGCTTCGAAGCCTCCGTGAAGCCGCGGGCCGCGCCGACCTTCCGTTCGAGGTCACGGTGGGCGGGCCGGTCCGCTCCGAGGACGACATCGGTCGATGGGAGGAGGCCGGCGTCGATCGGCTGATCTGCTCGCCGTGGCGGCGATCACCCGACGCCGTCGACGGGCTCCGCGCCTTCAGCGAGATTGCAGAAGCGCATCTGCATCGTTCGTGAAGTCGCGCGTCTGACCCTTCACGCGCACGGCCAGCTCGATCGTCTCGGGCTGGAACGAATGACATGTGCCGCGCACCGGGTCGCCGAGCATGTCGGCCGTCTCGAACACGTCGAGATCCATCGCGCGGCCAAAGCTGATGTCACACGCCCGTCGCAGGATGCTGGCCGCTTCTGCCGTATCTGCGTCGAGCGCGGTCTCGGCCCAAGCGATGAAGGCACCGCGCAAGCCAACGTTGTCGAACGGCGGCGGTCCGATGATCTGTCGCCCCGCGATGCTCCAACGAAGGACAAGCTCGCCGTCGCGCCACAACTCCGGTTGTGTGCGCTTGCCGTCCCGATCGGGGATGGCGACGTCGTACGTGCGACTACCACCCGCGGCGCGCGCCGCGTGGGCAACCGCGAGTCCGGACAGATCGAAGAGGTGCGTGCAGTTCTGCCGCGCCGGCGCGTACTCGCCGAGTGCGCTCAGCCGGGTGGAGAGCGGCGCACCTGCGAGTGCTCGGAGGGGTTCGACCGCTGACGGGCACGTCGTCCAAGGGAAACGGATGCCGTCGCCTTCCACTTCGATCACCCGCTCACCGTCGTGGCGCAATGTCACGCCGAAGCGGTGGAAGTCGTCTTCCATGTCGCCGCGGACGGTCGACGCATCGACCGCGGTGACGCGCATGCGCCGCCGGTAGGTGCCCGTGTTATTCGGTGGGGTCGTCGGGGATGACGCTGCCCTCTTCCAAGGAACGGAAGACGGTTTCGACACCCTGAAGGCGCTTGCGCAACTCGCGCTCGGCGTCGCGGATCTCGTCGCGACGGGTGCGGGCCTCGGCCAGCATCGCGCTCGATTCGCGCTCGGAGTTCTTGACGAGCTCGCTCGCTTGGCGCTGCGCCTCTTCTTGCGTGTTGCGGGCGTTCTGCAGGATGGCGTTGGCTTCGTCGCGTGCCGACTGCTTGAAGATGCGGGCTTCCTCTCGGGCGGACTTCGCCGCTTGCAGGATCGCGTCGGCCTCTTGCGTCGCCGTCTCGCGCATGTTCTGCGAATCGACCTGCGCGGCGGCGCGGGTGGCCGAGGCCTCTTCGCTCGCCGTGCTCCGCATCGAGTTCGCTTCGCTCTCGGCCTGCTCGCGGATGGCGTCGGCTTCGCGCTCTGCCTGCCGCACGATGGCATCGGCTTGGTCCTCGGCCCGACGAAGGACCTCTTGCATCTGATCGCCGGCGTGCCGGATGATCGATGACAGTTCCTCGCCGAACGCGCGGTACGGGTCGATGGAGGCCAGCGACGACCGGCGAGGACCCTCGTTCGCAAACGCGGGTTCACGCTCGACCTCGGGCTCAGGTTCGAGGACCACTGGCTCTGGCTCCGGTTCGGGTTCGGGTTCTGGTTCTGGTTCGGGTTCGGCGGCGACCGGTTCGGGTTCGGGCTCCGGCAGGTCGGGCCACGCCGGCGGTTCGAAGGCCGCGACCTCTTCCTCGACGAATGGCTCCTCGAACGGAGGCGGAGGCGGTACCGGTGGCGACGGTGCCTCGACCTCCACCGTCTCCTCGGCGACGACGACCACGTGCTCGCTCGCCGGCGTCAATGAGGTCGCGAACTGCAGCTGACGAACCGCGGCGTCGAGCTCGCTCTCGCCGATCTGGGGACGGATCGGCGGCAGCGAATCGCCGTCCGAGTGGAACGGCGCCAGCCGGTCCGCAACGTCGGAAGGCAGGGTGCGGGCGACGGCGCGGATGGCTTCGGCGACGTCCTCACCGGACAGATCGTCGAAACCGTGGGCCGTCAGATAGCCGTGGGGGTTCCCGGCGAAGCGCTGTTGCTCGTCACCGCTGGTGAGCAGGCCGCGCAGGAACTCGAGGATGTTCGCCATCGGGGCGAAACAGTACCGCCAAGACCTTGGTGCCTAGTGCCTGACCGAGGTGGGGTAGCCCCCACCCCCGAAGCGGTCGTCGAGCGCGGCGTAGTCGATGGCGAATCCTTCACGGGGCAGCTTGTCGGTGAACTCGACCGCCTTGGGCTTCTTGTAGGAGGCGATCAGCGCTTTGCAGTGCTCGATCAGGTCCTCTTCGGTTGCTTCAGTGCCCTCGCGCAGGACGACGATGGCCTTCACGGATTGGCCCCACGTCTTGTCGGCGACTCCGATCACCGCCGCCTCCTGCACGGCCGGGTGCTTTTGGAGGGCACCCTCGACCTCTGCGGGATAGATGTTCTCGGCGGCCGACTTGATGAGGCGGGTCTTGGGCCCGATCCAGGTGAGCGAGCCGTCGAGCTCGCGGCGCCCGAGGTCGTTCGTGTGATGCCACTCGCCGGCGAGCCGTTCGGCGTTGAGCTCGTCACGGTGCAGGTAGCCGTTCATCACCGTCGGACCGCGGGCGACGATCTCGCCGACATCGCCGGGGGGCACCTCGTTGCCGTCGGGATCGACGATGCGTACGAGCGCCATGGGCGAGGTGCGACCCGACGTGCCCGTGGCGTCGCCGCCCCACGCGTTGAGGGTGAGCATGCCCATCACCTCGGTCTGACCGAAGCCCGCGGGCTTTCTCGCCCAGGGGCTCTCGTCGACGGTCACCATCGCGTTCCACTCGGGCTTGCCTGGGAAGGTACGGAGCGTCGACAGGTCGTAGCGACCTTCCTTGTTCACCTCGAGCATCTGCTTGATCGTCGGACCCATCACGAACGCGCCGGTGCAGCGCTCGTCGGCGATCAGCCGGCACAGCTCCTCGGCGTCGACCCGCCGGGTGAACACGTTCGTGCCGCCGAAGTGGAAGGTGGCCAACGTGGTCATGAACGTCGCGACGTGAAACAACGGCCCGCTGTTGAGGTACACGTACTCGCTGTCGACGCGTTGCAGGTTGCCCATCACCAGGTCTTGCACCAGAACGGCCCAGTGGGAGAGAAGCGCACCATTCGGACGACCGCTGAATGCCGCGGTGTAGAGCTGCAGCACGGGGAGCGCGGGATCGATGACGAGATTCGGATCATCGGTGGACCCGCTGGCGACGAACGCCTCGTACTCGCCGTTGTCGTGCTGGAGCCAACGACCCTCGTTGCCCGATTCCGCGAGCTCGCGGGCGGCGCGCACGACGTCGCCCACTTCCTCCTCCTGCCAGATCACGACCTTTGCGTGTGTGTCGTCGATGACGAACGCGAACTCGTCGGCCGACTGTCGCCAGTTCGCCGGGCAGAAGATCGCGCCGAGCTTCGCGGCGGCAAGCAGGCCCTCGAGCACGCGGAACGAGTTCTGACCGAGCCACAGGATGCGATCGCCCTCGCGCACACCAGTCTCGTCGTGCAGTGCGTTGGCCAGTTGGTTGACGCGGTCGTCGAACTGCGGCCACGTGAGCCGCACGTCACCGTCGACCACGGCGGCACGCTGCGGATAGCTGCGACGGTTCTCCCTGACGATGTCGCCGAGCGTCAGGGCATGCAGTAGGTCCACCGGCATGCGCGGATGGTGCCACATGTGGCTGACACGCGTGTCAGGCTGACGCGGTGGAGCTGTGGACCTCAGGTATCTCGTTGCCGCGGTATGCCGCCAAACATGCAGCCCGGGTGGAAGCGGCGGGGTACGACGGTCTGTTGCTCGTCGACAGCCAGAACCTCGCCGGCGACACCTACGTCGCGCTCACCGCGGCGGCGCTGGCCACGTCGACACTGCAACTCGCCACCGGTGTCACGAACCCGTTCACCCGCCATCCGGCGGCTACGGCGTCGGCAATCGCGAGCGTGCACGCGGAGTCCGGGGGACGGACGGTGCTCGGCATCGGTCGCGGCGATTCGGCGCTCGCCCACCTCGGCCGCGCTCCCGCCAGCGTCGGGTACTTCGAGCGCTACCTCGAGACGGTGCTCGCTTACCTGCGAGGCGAGGAGGTGCCGTTCGAGGCGCTGGACCCGTTCATGCCTGTGGACGCGCCACCATCGGTCGACGCGCTCGATCTCGCCGGACAGCCGTCGATCAGCAAGCTGCACTGGTTGCACCCGGATCTGTCCACGGTGCCCGTTGACGTGTCGGCCAGTGGCCCGAGGATGATCGCGGTGGCTGCTCGACACGCGCCGCGGATCACCTTCGGGGTCGGCGCGAACGTCGAGCGCCTGCGCTGGGCGATCGACACTGCTCGGACGGCGGCCGGCGACAAGGCTGTATCGCTCGGCGCGCACGTCAACGTCGTGGCCCATCCTGATGTCGAGATCGCCCGAAAGCTCGCGAGCGGCACGATGTCGACCTTCGCTCGATTCAACGTGATGCATGGCGCCACGAACGGGCCGATGTTCGCCGGCGCGACCGACACACTCGACCGCCTGCACGATGCCTACGACATGCGGTTCCACACGCGAGGCGATTCACCGCAGGCGGCGCAGCTCGATCCCGAGTTCGTGGACCAGTTCGGCATCGTCGGCCCGTCGTCGTACTGCGTCGAGCGGCTGCAAGAGCTCAGCGCGCTCGGCCTCGATCGCTTCACGATCGTCGGGCCCGGGCTGGGCTCCGATCCCGCCGAGGCATCGGCCGCGATCGCGCGCTTCAACGACGAGGTGCTGCCGGCGCTGCGTTGACGTTCGGGTCAGGCCTGCTTGACGGCGGTGTCGCGGACGATGAGCGTGAACTTCACGTCGCAGACGGGTTCGCCGGTCGCGGCGTCCTTCCACGACGTCTCTTGCACGTAGAACTCCATCAACGCGGACGACGAGTCCTTCTCGTACACGTCGCTGATGCGCGCAGTGCCCTCGAGGATGTCACCGACCTTCGGTTGGCGGTGGTACACGAACTCCTGCTCGCCGTGCAGGATCATTCGGCCGGGGCCGCGAAGCTTGTCGATCGGCAGGCCCTTCGTGCTGCCCTCGATGGTGCCCCAGTAGCTCCAAGAGAACGGGAACGTCGGCGGCACGATGGCCCCCTCGACGGCGTACTGCGGCGACGCGTCCTTGACCGCGTTCGCGAACGCCCGCACCGGACCCGATTCGACTCGCACCTTGGTGCTGCCGAGCTCCGAACCCTTCAACTCTGTCATCGCGGCCACGGGTGCTCTCCTATCGTCCAAATCCCATTTTTGGAGCGCCACTGCGACGATCCTCGAACAGCTCAGCCTTGCGGGCTGCGATCGCGCCAACCGACCACCGCTCGCCTTGCTCGATCTCGCTGACCATCGTCCATCCGTCCATGAGGTGCAACCGCCCGCCGAAGACGACGAACACCTGCCCCGTGACGTCGGCGGCATCATCGCTGGCCAGCCACGCGACCACCGGCCCGATGTTCTCCGGATCCCATTCGTCGAATGCATCACCCTGGGGCGGTGCGCCGTAGTCGCCGAGCACGGTCTCGGTCATCCGCGTGCGTGCACGCGGTGCGATCGCGTTCACCGTCACGCCGTAGTTCTTGAGCTCGCGTGCCAGTGCGATCGTCATGCCGGCGATGCCGGCCTTGGCGGCCGCATAGTTGGCCTGGCCGGTGCCGCCATAGAGGCCGGCCTCGGACACCGTGTTGATCACTCGCCGGCCGCTCTCGATGCCGGCCTTCGACTGCGCCCGCCAGTGCTCCGACGCAAAGCGTGTCGGAGCGAAGTGCCCCTTGAGGTGGACACGGATCACCGAGTCCCAGGCCTCTTCGTCCATCTTGAACGACATCTGGTCGCGCAGCACCCCGGCGTTGTTCACGAGGATGTCGAGCCGCCCGAACCGGTCGATCGTCGATTCGATGAGTCGCCGTGCGCCACTCCATGACGCCACGTCGTCGGCGTTGGCCGCGGCCGTGCCTCCTCGACTCGCGATGTCGTCGACGACCTGTTCGGCCTGGCTGGTCTCGCTCCTGCCATCGAGCGACGTGCCGAGATCGTTCACGACGACGGTCGCACCTTCGGCCGCAAGTGCGAGCGCCTCACCGCGGCCGATGCCACGTCCGGCACCCGTCACGATCGCCACCTTGCCGTCCAACGCCCCCACGGAGGAAGGACGGTAGAGCATGCCCCCGCGGCACAACCAGTCGTGGTTCACTCACCCGCGTGACCGGTGCTGTGCTCGCCATCATGTGGAATGACACCGAACGGTTGATGCTCGAGCACATCGCGCTCGCGTTCGCGCTGTCATTCGCCATCGGTTTCGAGCGCGGCGTGCGAGGTACGCCGGCTGGCGATCGCACGTATGCGTTGGTCGGTACCGGTGCGGCCGCCGTCACTGCGGTCACGCTCATCGCCTCTCCGCAGGCCATTGCCGGAGTGCTCACCGGCATCGGATTCATCGGCGGCGGGCTCGTCTTCCGTGGTGAAGGCGGCATGCTCAAGGGCATCACCTCTGCGGCCACGATCTTTGCGGTGGCCGCGATCGGAATCGTCGCCGGCGCCGGGCACAGCTGGATGGCGATCGGCGTCACCGCGATGGTCCTGGTCGATCTGGAGCTGCGCCAGATCCCCATCCTGAAGCACCTCGACGCCAGGCGCTACAACCGCGACGACGACGACATGATGAAGTGACGTTGATCCCGTTCTCCCCGTAGAAACCGGAAGAATTCTCCGGTTACCACCGCACAAACGCTCAGGTCAGCTGTCGACGAGGCGGATCTGTTTGTAGCCGCGGCGTTCGAGTGAGCCGCGGTCGACGATCTCGACGTCGGCCTTCACGCCGACCTCCGCTTCGATGGCTGCGGCGCATTGGCCGGCGACCGTCGCCGGATCGCCGCCCTCGGCACCGAGCTCGACACGGACGCGTAACGGCGCGTTCTCGTCCCGCGGCTTGACCACTTGCCATTCCAGCGTGGGCGTCTTCACGGCGCCGACCGTGCGCAGCGCGCCCTCGAGCTCATTCACCTGGAAGTGCTTGCCCTGGCTTCCGAGCAGGTCCTTGAAGCGACCGCCCCAGAACCCGCGCTTCGTCGTCTCGCCACACGCACACGGCTCGTCGATGAAGCACGCGGCCTCCTCGAGGTCGTAGCGCAAGAGACCGTTGTCGCGATCGAGCGTGGTGACGACGAGATTGCCCCACTCGCCGCTCGGCTTGTCGCGTCCGGTGGCCGGGTCGATGGCCTGCGCGATCGCCCAGTCCTCGTGTACGTGACCGCCCTCGCCATCACCGCACGGACCACCGACGTACGCGTAAGCCTCCACGCCGCACGTCATGATCGGGATGCCCTTCTTGCCGAAGCCGCGCAATGTGAACGAGGGCAACCCTGCGTCTTTCTGCAGATCGACTCCGAGCTTGGCGGCGATCTCGACGAAGCGTCCGTGGGAGAACGCCACCATCGACACGTCGGGGTGCACGCGCTCCCACATGCGGATGCCCTGCTCGCCGAGCTCGTCGGTGTCCGGCGGCGCGACCCACAGGTTGAGCATCCCGAAGTACTCGAGACAGCCGGACAGCATCACCCCGCCTCCATACAGGTAGGCGGGGTGCGCGTGCGTCACGATCTGGCCCGGTCGCCAGCCGTTGCGCCACCACACTCTCGATGCCGACTCGTACTCGAGCCAGATGTCGTGCCTGGTCCACAACGTGAGCGTCGGCGTGCCCGTCGTTCCCGTCGACGAGCCGAGTCGCACACACTCCTCGCGCGGCGTGAAGCGGTAGTCGCCGAACGGCGGATGATCGGCCTCGCTGTCGCGGAGCTCCTGCTTGACCGTTGTCGGGATGAGATTGACGTCGTCGACATCCTTGAGGTCGCCGGGCGCGGTGATGCCGGCTTCCTTCAGCTTCCGACCGAACAGCGGCGCCTTCCCCTGAAGGACGCGTCCGGCCAGCACTTGCAATCGCTCGAGTTGCAGCGCTCGCAGCCGCTCCCGTGGCATCGCCTGCATCTCGGGATCCCAAAACCGCTGCTGAGGGTCGCGGGGCGCCGGACCGAGAAAAGTCGGGTCGTACGTCGGCATAGAGTCGGACGCTACCTGACGCCTGTGTCAGGAATCCTTGTGGGGGCCATGAGCGAAGTAACGGTTGGCATCGACATCGGCACGACGTCGGTCAAGGCGATCGCCGCTGACGGCGACGGCAACGTGCTCGCGTCCGCTCGCGTGCCGCACCCGCTGCTCATCAACGCGGCGGAGGAGCTCGAGCACGACATCGACGAGGCGTGGCGCGAGGGCGTGACCAACGCGTACGGCCAGGTGAGCCGCGACGTCGACGTCGTCGGCGTGAACGTCGCGGCGATGGTGCCCTCGCTCGGCGCGCTCGATGCGAACGGCCGCGCCGCCGGGCCCGGACTGCTCTACGGCGACCATCGTGGGCGACGCGAGGGCGACAGTGATGGAGCGAATCCCGTCGAGCGCGGCGAGTTGCTCAGCTTTCTCTCCTGGCTCCGCGCGAACTGCTCGGGCGCCGAGCGGTTCTGGCCGGCGCAGGCAACGGCCAACCACGCGCTGAGCGGTCGGGCCGCTCTGGACACGACGACTGCCTTCACCGCGTACCCACTGTTCGACGGCGCGAAGTGGGACGACGCGATGGTCGCGGAGGTCGGTGTCACGCCTGAGCAACTGCCAGAGATCGTCGTCGGCACGGAGCCGGCCGGACGCGTCGGGGGAGAGGGCGGACCCGTGCTCGGCGGCGGCACGATCGATGCGATGGCCGAGCAGGTGGTGGCCGGAGCCGACAACGACGGCGACGTGCTCGTCATCTGTGGCACCACGCTGATCACCTGGGCGGTGATGCGCGGCGAGGAATGGCTCGAGCGCCCCGGGCTCTGGACGATCCCGCACACCGCTCCCGGCAAGCTGGTCATCGGCGGTCCGTCGAACGCCGGCGGCTTGTTCCTCAACTGGGCGCGACGCCTCGCGGGTGTGAGCGACGACGTGGTCCGCCGGGTCGACGATCCGAGCAACATCCCCGTGTGGCTGCCGTACGTGCGCGGCGAGCGCACGCCATTGCATCGTCACGATCTGCGCGCGTCGCTGCACGACGTCAACCTCACGCACACCTCTGCACACCTGGTACAGGCGGCATACGAGGCCGCGGGATTCGTCGTGCGTCACCACCTCGAGCTCGCGGGGGACTTGATCGCGCCGCAACGCATCGTCGCGACGGGGGGCGGAGCGCGCGTCGAGCCTTGGGTGCAAGCACTGGCCGACTGCACGGGTCTTCCCGTCGACATCGTGGCCGTGCCCGAAGGCGGGGCGCTTGGATCGGCGTTCATCGCCCGCTGCGTCGCCGGTCTCGAGGAGCAGATGGGTGACGGCTCGCGCTGGGCCCGCGTCGCCCGTCGCGTCGAGCCCGACGCGAAATGGGTCGACGCCGCGGCGGCCCGCTACGAGCAATTCAAAGCGTTGACCGCAGCAGCCGTGGCCACGGGTTAGCTAGCCGTCAAGCAGGAACGGTCTCCGCGAGATGGAGGCGGCCCTGCCCGCCGGCAACGCGCTCGAGCATCACGAGCTGTTCGAACCGTTCGGCGGTCACTGGCGGGCTGAACAGGTTGCCCTGCATCTGGTCACAGCCGTTGCGCAGCAGGAAGTAGAGCTGGGCGGGGGTCTCCACGCCTTCGGCGACGACGCGAAGGTTGAGCCCCTTCGCCATGGCGATGATCGCGAGGACGATCGAGGCCTGGTTGCCGGTCTGGTCGACGGCCGAGTCGTCGGCGATCCCCTGCACGAACGACTTGTCGATCTTGAGCGCGTTGATCGGGAAGTGGCTCAGGTAGCTCAGCCCACTCCAGCCGGTACCGAAGTCGTCGATCGAGCACTCGACACCGAGCGCTCGGAGATCGGAGAGCGTTGCGCTGACCATCGTCGGGTCTTGTAGGGCGAGGCTTTCCGTGAGCTCGAGCTCGAGGCGCGCGGGGTTGGTGCCGGCCCGACGCAACACGCTGGCCACGACGTCGGCGACGCGCGTGAGCTGGAACTGGCGGGGCGACAGGTTCACGGAGACGCTCAGCTCCGGGAAGCCCGACTTCTCCCACTTGGTGAGCTGCTCGCACGCCTGGAGCAACGCCCACTCGCCGAGCTCGACGATGAGCCCGTTCTCTTCGGCGATGGGGATGAAGTCGACGGGCGAGATCGTGCCCATCTCGGGGTGCTGCCAGCGCAGCAACGCCTCGGCCCCCATGACCTTGCCGGTGCGCAGGTCGACCTTGGGTTGGTACAGCAGCCGCAGCTCGCCGCGGGCCGAAGCACCGTGCAGCGCGCTCTCGATGTCGAATCGGCCTTCGGATTTCGCCTGGATGTCGGCGGTGTGCAGCTGTGCTCGGTTTCGCCCGAGTTCCTTGGCGCGGTACATCGCGCGGTCGGCGCTTCTCAACAACGCCTCGGGCTCGCGTCCGTCCTGCGGGGAGTGTGCGATGCCGATGCTGCCGGAGACGTGCAACTTGCGCTTGGCGATCGTGACGGGTTGTCCGATGGCTTCGAGCAGCTCATTGGCCGCGGCGAGCGACGTCGCTCCGTCGACCGCGTCGGCGATGAGCAACGCGAACTCGTCGCCCTGGAGGCGAGCGATCATGGCGCCCGCCGGCGCGTTGTCGACGAGTCGCTTGCCCACGGTCATCAGCAGCACGTTGCCGGCGGCGTGGCCGAGCGTGTCGTTGACGAGCTTGAAGCGGTCGAGGTCGAGGAACATCACGGCCACGTGCTCCCCGCTGCGCTCGCTCTCCGCGAGAGCGTCGGCCAGCCGGTCGTGGAACTGGCGGCGGTTGGGGAGGCCCGTGAGCTCGTCGTGCTGCGAGCGCCGTTCGATCTTGGCCCACTCCCGCAACAGCCCTGCGAGGTACGCCACCACGACGAGCGACAAGAGCGCGGAGCAGGTGGCCACCGACTCGAGCGCGAAGCGATCGCCGACGGCGAGCTTCCACAAGGTGAGACCGGGAACAAGAAGCACGGCGACCACGACGATCACCAAGCGGGCGGCCCCCATGCGGGCGGGAACCGTGCGAACGAACGGAGGCTCGACGGCCACGCTCGGGTGCAGCAACGCGATAGTCGTGAGCACCAGCCCCGCGGCCGTCAACGCGATCGATGGCGTCACGAACCCCGATCCCGACTTGATGATGACGACGGCGGCCATCCCGATGCATTCTCCGCCGAAGACGAGCACCGCGCCCATCGCAAGGATGCGCGCCGCGAAACGCTCGGCGGTGCTGAGTCGCTCGAGGCGCAACGTGGCGATCACCCAGACGAGTGCGAGTCCGGCGCGGGCCACGTGGGCCGCGGCCATCGAGCCGTTCACGTTCCCGTTGGCGAGGCTTGGCTCGACGGTCACGCTCCAAAAGACGACGGCCACGGACAACGCGCCGAGGGCGCCTTCCAACACCATGTCGAGCGCGCGCTCACGAACCCGCGCCGCGAGGAACGCCCACACGCCGACCAGCGCAGCGAGCACCGCGGCGACTCCGGTCCAGTCTCCGATCGAGCCGCGGTTCTCGGCGACCCCTCCGACGCCGAGCGCCTCGGCGGCAACGAATGCGACGACGGCAACGGCCAGCAGCTGAGCCGGAGGGACCTGATACGTAGTGGGTGTGCGGCCACCGCGGCGGCGCTGGGCCACCACGATCGCGGCGATGGCGATCGCTCCGACGAGACCGAGCGCGATCGATCGTCCGCCCCGTCCACCGGTCAGCGCTACCGCACATGTGGCGATCGGAAGGAGGGCCGCGACGAGCATCCACCGCCCGGAGTGCTCTCGGTTCTCCTTCTGGCGCCTCGTGCCTGTGGGCATCGACCGATCCTCGTCCGCTCAGATCGAGCGCAAAAACTGGGCGAATCACGACACGCGCAGGGACCAGGCGCGCAACGTGAACTTTTCTTCAGGGATCTATCGGCCGCCTGCCGACGAGGGTTAGGCCTCAGAGCGAATGAGCCATCGGGCTCATGCGGCGTCCGATGGGCGTACTCTGACGCTCATGTCAGGAATCGAAGCAGGGGCCGTGGATGCATTCGACGATTCCTTCGACGCCATGGGCCAGTTCACCAATACGGTCGCCGGCGATCTGCGCGATCCGTATCCGGCCCTGGCGACGAAGCGCCGGGAGTCGCCCATCGAGCTCGTGATGCAGGAGGACTTCGGCGGCGGCGCGTCGCCGGTGGTCAACGTCTACACGTACGACCTCGTCGCCCAGGTGCTGCGGGACAACGTCACGTTCTCCTCGGGCGCCATCCGAGAGCTGATGGAGCTCGTGATGGGTCCGTTCGTGCTTGTCGGAATGGACGAACCGGAGCACAAGCGACATCGAGCTCTGGTCGGTGCGGCCTTCCGCCACAAGAGCCTCGTGCGCTGGGCGACCGAGGTGATCGATCCGATCATGCACGACCTCATCGACGGGTTCGCCGACCGCGACGGTGTCGAGCTCGTGCGTGAGTTCACGTATCGATTTCCGGTGCAGATCATCGCGGAGATCCTCGGCGTGCCCCACGAGGACCACGAGAAGTTCCACGACATGGCGGTCTGGGTCGTCAACGTGGCCGCCAACCCAGAGAAAGGGATCGCGGCGTCGCACGCGCTACGCGAGTACCTGGCCGACATCGTGGAGGAGAAGCGCTCGCATCCGGGTGACGATGTCATCAGCCTGCTGGTGCAGGAGGAACTCGACGGCGAGAGCCTCGACGACGAGGAGATCTTCTCGTTCCTGCGGCTGTTGTTGCCCGCGGGGGCGGAGACGACGTACCGCGCCACGGGCAGCTTCCTCTACGGGTTGCTGGCGAACCCGGATCAGCTCGATGCGTTGCGGGCTGATCGCTCGCTCATGCCGCAAGCCGTCGAGGAGTCGATCCGGTGGGAGTCGCCGTTGTTGATCACCTCACGCGAAGCCACAGTCGACTGCGTCGTGGGCGGGCTCGAGATCCCGGCAGGAACGCAGGTCACTCCGAACATCGGCTCGGGCAATCACGACGAGAAGCGCTGGGACCACGCCGACGACTTCGACCTCTTCCGTCCGGTCGTGCCGCACATCAGCTTCGGCGTGGGCCCACACATGTGCCTCGGCATGCACCTGGCGCGAATGGAGATGGGCGGCGCGGTCAATGCGCTGCTCGACCGTTTCCCGAAGCTGCGACTCGATCCGGCCGCCGTAGAGCGCGACGATCCGCACATCCACGGCGAACGCTTCCGGTCGCCGACGTCGTTGCCCGTTCTCTTCCGTTGACGCTGGTTCCCTCGTAGTGCTCGCCGGTCGCGTTGCGCTGATCACCGGCGCGGCATCTGGACAAGGGCGAGCGGCGGCCGTGCTGTTCGCGTCGCACGGTGCGTCGATCGCGGTCATCGACGTGAACGACGACGGCGCGCAGGAGACCGTCGGGTTGGTCGAGAAGGAAGGCGGTACCGCGATTGCGCTGCACGCCGACGTCTCCGTCGCTGAGGACTGCGCCCGCATGATCTCCGACACTGCCGACGCGTTCGGTCGCATCGATGTGCTGTACAACAACGCCGCCGTCCAGATGTCCGGCCGCCTCGTCGAGTGCACCGAGGACGACTGGGATCGCACGATCGCCACCAACCTCAACGCGGTCTTCTGGGCGTGCCGCGCCGCGATACCGGTGATGCTCGGCGGCGACGGCGGCTCGATCATCAACACGGCGTCGGTGCTCGGGCTCATCGGCTCGGAGGGGTACGTCGCCTACGGCGCGGCGAAGGCCGGGCTCGTCGCGCTCACTCGCCAGATCGCCGTCGAGTACGGGCCAAAGGTGCGGGCCAACGTGATCGCGCCCGGTTCGATCGACACGCCCCGCTTTCGCAGGGTGGCTGAGGAGATGGACGACACCGAGGGCTTCCTCTCCGGTCTGGCCCGCGTGATCCCGCTGCAGCGGCTCGGCACCGCCGAGGACGTCGCCGGCATCGCCTTGTTCCTGGCGTCGGATCAGTCCGCGTACGTGTCGGGCGCGGTCATCCCCGCCGACGGCGGCCTGGCGGCACTCCGGTGAATGAATGTGTTGCCCTCGTTACCGGTGCGGCCTCAGGCTTGGGTGCGGCCATCTCGGATCGGCTGCGCGCCGATGGGTACGACGTCGTGGGGCTGGACGTCGACGCGAACGAGCCGTGGATCGAGGAGTGCGACGTTCGAAACGATGCCGACGTTGGTCGAGTCGTGGCCGCAGCGGCCGCGCGAGGACCGTTGACCGCGCTCGTCCTGAGCGCGGCGGTGGAAACACGCGCACCGATCGTCGATTGCACGGACGAGGACTGGCAGCGGGTGATCGACATCAACTTGAAGGGCCCGTTCCTGTGCATGCGCCACGCCGTGCCGCACATGGTCGCGGCCGGTGGGGGATCGATCGTCGCGATGGGTTCGACCCTCGGCTCGATCGTCGCTCCGCAGTTCCCGGCGTACTGCGCGTCGAAGTTCGGGCTCACGAACCTGTGCAAGCAGGTGGCGATCGAGCATGCCCGCGACGGCGTGCGCGTCAACGTGCTGTCCCTCGGGCCGACGGACACCGGTCTGTTCGTGCGGCTCACCGACATGGCCCCCGATCCCGAAAAGGTGCGCGCCGGCGTGGCCGCCAACCTCCCGATGGGGCGACTCGGTCGCGCGTCCGAGGTGTGCGCAGCCGTCGCGTTCCTGCTGTCTGAGGGCGCAGCGTTCACCAGCGGCGCCGTGCTTCCCCTCGACGGCGGGTTGGCTGCGAGGCGCCAGTGATCGAGGGCTTCCGCGTCCTCGACGCCGACGCTCACGTCATCGAGCCGGCGCACGTGTTCGCCGAGTGGGCGTCGCCGGGCGAGGGCCCGATCGACCTGCCCGCGGACACGCCGATGGTGCCGTGCGGCGATTTCGATCTGTTGACCGATCAGTTCGAACACGGCTTCGACGCGCCGTCCTACTTGCGCGCGATGGACGCGCAAGGCATCGACGCCGTGGTGCTCTATCCGTCGATCGGATTGTTCGTACCGTTCCTGCCGGAGCTCACGCCTGATCAATCGGCAGCGGCGTGCCGCTCGTACAACGACTGGATCGCCGAGTACTGCGCGGCGTCTCCCGAGCGCATGACGGGAGTCGCGCTCGTGCCGCTGGTCGACGTGGAGTTGGCGATCATGGAAGTCAAGCGGGCCAAATCTCTCGGGCTCGTCGGCATCTTGGCGCGGCCGAATCATCTGTACGGCCGCAACTTGGGTCATGCCGAGTACGACCCGTTGTGGGCGGCGTGCGTCGAGCAGGGTCTCACCGTGTCCGTGCACGAAGGCCTCGGCCTGCGCGGACCGACGATCGGCGCTGACCGCTTCTCATCGTTCGCTACTCGACACGCGCTGTCGCATCCGATGGAGCAGATGGCGGCCATGGCCTCACTGGTGCTCGACGGCGCGCTCGAGCGCCACCCCGAGCTGCGAGTCGCGTTCCTGGAGTCGGGAACGGGTTGGTTGCCGTACTGGCTCGCCCGTCTCGACGATCACCTCGAGTGGCTCACCGAGGGACGACCGTCGGCCACCGAGCTCTTTGATGCGCATTGCGTGATCTCGACGGAGGCCGACGACGACTGCGTCGGCATGGTCGTCGAGTGGATGGGCCCGGAGTATGTGATGTGGGCAAGCGACTTCCCTCATCCGGACGCGATCTTTCCGGGCGCGGCCGACGCGTTCCTGCACGAGTGTGAGGAGCAGAACGTGTCAGAGGACGACGTGCGGGTGATCCTCTGGGACGGCCCGATGGCCTTCTACGGCCTCGACGAACGATTCCGCTGATCGTCAGTGGCTCCGTGAGTGGGCTGAACCGGACAAAGCGATTCACCGTGGCTCGGATCGCATGGATCAGGGAAACTCGTCGGAACCCACCAGGGGTAGGGCGTTCCGAGGAGAGGAAAAAGTGTCAGTCGACGTGATCCCGGCAAACGAAGCGGAACGCCTCGCGGCCGTCCGCCGGTACGACGTCCTGGATACGCCTCCTGACGGAGCCTTCGAGCGGATCACCGCGCTCGCGGCGCGGCTGTTGGACGTGCCGATCTCGATCGTGAGCATCGTCGACACCGATCGGATCTGGTTCAAGTCGCATCACGGGCTCGATGTCGAGCAGATCGATCGAGAGCCGGGCCTCTGCGCGTCGGCAATCCTGCAGGACGGGCCGTGGCTGGTCGCCGATGCGAAAGCCGACCCTCGAACGCTGGCCAACCCGCTCGTGGCCGGTGAGTTCGGGCTCGGCTTCTATGCGGGAGTCCCGCTGACCACGCACGATGGCTACAACCTCGGAACGCTCTGCGTGATCGATCTCGGACCGCGCGAGATGAGTGACGCACAGGTTGCGACACTGAGCGATCTCGCGGCGCTCGTCATGGATGAGCTCGAGCTCCGCCTTTCGGCCCGAACCGCAGTCGGCCTCGAGGCGGAGTTGCGCCGCAGCGCAGAAGACGTCGCCAGCACGCTGCAGCAGAGCTTGTTGCCGCCGACGCTGCCCGAGGTGAAGGGACTCGAGTTCGCGGCGCGGTACCACGTCGCCAATCGCGACCAGGTGGGCGGCGACTTCTACGACGTGATTCCGACCGACGATGGCTGCGCAGTGGTCGTTGGCGACGCGTGTGGCAAGGGCACCATGGCGGCGGCATTGACCGGCACCGCTCGGTGGACGCTGCGCACGGTCGTACTCCACGAGTGGACACCCGCAGACGCGCTGTCGCGTTTGAACGACGTGCTGGTTCGGTCGGCCGACGATCCCGAGCGGTACGTCACGGTCGCGGTCGGGGCGATTCGCCGTACCGGTACGACGACCGAGCTCACGGTCGCTCTTGGGGGCCATCCTCGTCCCCTGATCGTGCGCGCTGACGGTCAGGTCGAGGCCGTCGGCACCACGTCGCCGATTGTTGGCTGGCGGGCCGACGCCGAGTTTGACGAATCCGCCGCCACGCTGGATCCTGGCGACGTGCTGCTGATGTTCACCGACGGCATGCTCGAAGCCGTGGCGGGCCACGGCGAGACCGACGACGCGACGTTGCGGGCGATTCTTCGCCCGTGGGCCGGTCACACCGCCAGTGAAGTTGCCGACGCGATCGATGCGGCCCTCGGCGACGACATCCGAGACGATGCCGCCTTCCTCGTGGTCCGCTCGCTGTGATCCACGAGGGCACCTTCACCGTCGAGGTCGAACGGACCGGCGAGATCCTTCGCGTCTCCCTTGCTGGCGAGCTCGACATCGCCGTCGAGCAGGAGCTGGTCGCACGAGTGCGGGAAGCGATTGCCGAAACCGACGCGCGCTCCGTTGTCTTGGACGTCGCCACTGTGTCGTTCATCGACTCCTCCGGCCTCCGAGCACTGCTCATGTGCCGAGACGCGGCGCAAGCGCGCGGACTCGCGCTGGTGCTGGCCGTGCCAGACGGACCGGTTCGTCGTCTGCTCGACGTTGCCGGCGTGGCGGCATGGTTTGACTATGAGTGAGAGCGAGACAGAGTCGTTCCGACTGCGCCTCTCGCTCCCATCTCATCCCGTCTCGGTTGCGGCCGCCCGGAGTCTCGTGCGGGCGCTTCCGCGTACCCCTGATGAACTGCTCGGGGAGATCGAGATCATCGTCAGCGAGCTCGTCACGAACGCGATCCGACACGGCAGCCTCAACGTCGAGGACCTGATCGAGCTCGAGCTGGAAGCGACGCCGACGGTGGTCAGGGGATGCGTTCGGGATCACGGCGCCCCGTTCAGCATTCCGGACGCGCCACCGATTGACGGCGAGGACGGCGGCTTCGGTCTCTTCATCAGCCGCAAGCTGGCGGACTCGTTGACGATCGGCCGGTCGGGCACCGGCAACGAGGTGTGGTTCACCGCGACGCCACGCGCCTCGTAGACGCGGCAGCATGTAGCCATGGCCGGGGTCCAGCGCTTTGCCGTCGCAGTAGCTGCGGTGCTGCTCGACTCCGGCGGACGGGTGCTACTCATCCGCGAGCGGCACGGCGCGCTGCAATACGGGCTGCCGGGAGGGCTGGTACCGGACTACGAAAGCCCGGAGGAGGCACTCGTTCGTGAGATCGCGGTGCAAACCGACATCACGGCCGCCATCGACCATGTCGTGGGCGTGCGCTATCGCGCCGGAGATCCCCAGTCGTTGATGGTCATCGTGTACCGATGCCGGTTCATCAAGGGCGCGGCCCGTGTCACGGGGCACGGTGACATCGGGGAGGTCGGATGGTTCAAGACCCGTGATCTACCGAGCCCGATGTCGGCAACCGTCGCGCCGGCGATCGAGGCCGCGTCGCTCGGCGGCAAGGGAATGGTGTTCGAGGAGCCGGCTGCCGAGCAGGCCAAGCGTCGCCGGTTCCAGGTCAAGCGGGGAGGCTGACCAGCCCGCGGCCTAGGGTTTCGTCATGTCGCGGATCAACATTCCTGAAGGTGAAGGGGGCGATGCCGTCCAGGTCTGGATGTTGCGCCCGGAGATGGGTGCGGCCGTCGCCAAGCTGAGCGACGCGGCCTACAACAAGAGCATCATCCCGACTCGTGTTCGCGAAGCGGCACGCATGCGCATTGCGCAACTCAACGAGTGCAAGGTCTGTCTCAACTTCCGGGCCGACTCGGTGATGGAGCAGGGCATGACCGAAGACTTCTACGCGCATGTCTCCACGTTCCACGGCGACAGCCGATACTCGCCACAGGAGAAGATGGCGATCGACTACGCCGAGCGTTTCGCCGTCGCGCACACGGCGATCGACGACGCGTTCTTCGAGCAGCTGCACGAGCACTTCACCGATGCCGAGATCCTTGATCTCACGATCTGCATAGCGACGTTTGTCGCGTTGGGCCGCACGCTCAACGTGCTCGGCATCGAAGACACATCACTCACCGATGTGAACTACGTCAAGGACTGAGCCCGCACTGCTGGCGAGTCGGGTGCAGCGGGCGTCGCCGACCTCGGGATTCTGCGCGGCGACGCACGATCCCGACTTCGCGTGTGCGTACGAGATCGCTGTTGAGCCCCACGACAACCGGTCATCGGAACAGTGGGCTCGAGCGGCATGGGAAGGCGCTCCGGCACCGCTGCGATGGTTCATGCTCGCCGGATGGCGTGTCGTCCTCGGGCTTCGACTCGGCCCCAGGGGTTCAACAGATCACATTCTCGGGTGGCACATCGTCGGCCGTAGTCCCGACGAAACCGCGTGCCAGCTGCGCTCTGGGTTCCTCGGGGCGTACAACACGTTCCGGCTCGCCGACGGGCGACTCGTGTGGTCAACCTTCGTCACCTACGACCGGCCGATCGCCAGAGTCATCTGGCCGCCCGTCTCGCTCCTGCATCGTTCCCTCGTCCGAATCGCGCTCCGCCGCGCGGCGCTCCACTCCTAGGTCCCCTGGGGAAGCAGACCGAACCGACGAGCGCACGTCAGGTGGGCTGGTCCGGCGAGACGAAGATGCAGA
This sequence comes from Acidimicrobiaceae bacterium, assembly GCA_041166745.1. GTDB lineage: Bacteria > Actinomycetota > Acidimicrobiia > Acidimicrobiales > JACDCH01 > DASUCS01. Next base: position 2,388 of record JBEEGH010000022.1, on the reverse strand, counting down.
ACGGATGCCCGGCCGGGTCAGCGAAGACGTAGAGCGGCTCCTCTGGATTGGACGACCGATCGAGTAGCACCTTCGCGCCAAGGGACAGCGCCCGGTCGCGCTGCACGGCGAGCTGCTCGAGGTTCGCGACGGTCAGGTCAAGATGCAGCTGTTGGGGTACCCGCGTATCGGGCCACGTCGATTCCGGTAGCTCTGAGACGTGTTGGACAGCGAGGCGCGCATTGCCGGTGCCGTCCCGGAGCACGAGCCAGTCCTCACCGTGCGGGTCGGGTTGTCCGGCCGCAGGGAGTTCGTCGCCGGGTCGATACTGGTAGCCGAGAAGCGCTCGGTAGAACTCAGCGACTGCACGCGCGTCAGTGGCATCAAGAACAACGGCCCGCAGCGCGGGAAACGTCTCGGGCATGCCCGAGGATGCCACGCGGGGAAGCGAAGATCCGGCAGTACCGTGCGCGTGTGAGGCAGAACGCCAAACGCGTTGCGGGCGTGGGCCTCGCGTTGTTCATGGCCGTGGCCTGCGTGGCGAAGCCGACGAGCGAAGATCGCCGCCGGGCAGACGCACTCCGGGCCGATCCGCTGTTCGCTCGGGACACGTTTGGGATAGCCGAGCAACGCGTGTCGGTATTTGTCGGACACGGAGGCGGCCCCTCCAACGCATGGTCCGAGATTTCACGCGACTCGATGTTGACCGGCGCGCCGGAGGACGCCATTCGCGATGCGGTGGATGATGCTCTCGCCACAGGTTGGATCATCCAGACCATTTCGTGCTTCCCTGCGTCTGCGGGGAGGTCTTCCGGCTACCTGTTGCGCGGAGTCAAGCAGTTCGACGGTTTCGTCGGGTCGTTGGCATCCAGACGTACTTCTCCGACGTTCCAAGATTCTCGTTGCGAGCATCGACACCGTCCGCGGAACAGCGCGGTGAGGCCTCCATGAGCCCAGGACGAACGTCCACGACACTGGTGACGTTGTCGGATACATGCTTTGAACAATGAGCGCGGCCCGAGCGGACATCGGTATCGCGCAGTACGGTGCGGCTATCAGCGCGATTCCGGCGGATCACAGCGGAGGTCAACGTGGGGGAACTACAGGCGGCACTTGAAAGCATGTTCGACGCGTTCGAGCGCGGCGATACCGAGGCACTTGTGGCTTCGGTTGCGAGCGAGGCCCAGGGCGTCGACGAGATCTCTCGCAAGTGGATGAGGGGCGCGGACGAGGTGCAGAACTACCTACGCGGGCTCGTCTCGATGGTCACCGGGATGAAGACGGTCGTCACCGACGGCAACGAGACAATCGAGGGCGATACCGGTCTGCTGACGTGCTGGATCGACCAGGACTACACGGTCGACGGCACCGCCCAGCATGTATCGGCCCCAACGACCGTGATCTTCAAGCGCGAAGCGGGCGCGTGGAGATTCTCGCTGTTTCACTCGATTCCGCTGCCGCCCGAAGAAGCCTGACCCGCGGGCACTATGCGGCCGACCCGTCGAACGCGCCCGAGTGGTACGTCAACGACGAATCCGGCACCAGAACCGAGTGTGATTCCTCAGGCCGCTCCCGCGAGACGGGCGAAGGCAGCCGGAGCGGCCCCAGCGCGAGACAAGATCGCAGCGGCGCACTCCTCGGGACGCTGTTGTGACGTGTCCACCTCGATGTCGTAGATACCTGGCCGGTGTACCGCCTCCTGCCATCGGAGCGCGGGCTCGGGGATACTGCCAAAAGGCGTCTCCACCATCGGCAGGCCATCGCGCCACCCGGGCCAGGTTGCATCGCGCCGCTGGAGGATCACGTCGAGCGGACAGCGCACGCCGACGAACAGCGCCGGGAGATCTCGGACGCGCTGCGCGCAGTCGCGGAGAACATGTAGTGGCGTCGCGTAGGCGTCGTGATGCTCGATGTCACAGATCACGTTGAGCCCTTGACGGCTATGCGCTGCTATCGAGTCGTAGACCGCGGCGAACAGAGCCGGAATGAGTTCTTGGATCTCTGGGCGTTCGTGTCCTGGACGCAGTCCCATGCCAGGTTGGTGCGACGGCGGAGTCACGTACTGCGAGAAGACGTCGACACCCAAGTTCATCCACGGAACGCCGGTCATCGACTGAAAGACCGCAACGATGCTCGACTTTCCCGCGCGGGGAGCGCCGTTGAGGATGACGATCTGTCCGGGAGTCACCATCTGGGCGACGGTACCGGTGTGCTTTGCTCGTTGGTTGTGGGCTGGCTGTTCGTCTGTTCATGAGGTGTCGTCGGTGGGTGGTGGTCGTTGGTCGGGTTGGGGATGGTTTTCGCGCCAGAGGTTGTGGGTGGGGCAGTAGCAGCGTCCGTTGTTTTGGGTGGTGGGGCCGCCGTCGGTGTAGCGGGTGATGTGGTCGATTTGGCAGTGTTCGGCGGCGG
>JBEEGH010000021.1:0-63433 GCA_041166745.1 Acidimicrobiaceae bacterium | reverse complement strand
CCGGATCGGCGTCCAACCCCTCGACCGGCGGATACAGGCCGTTGACCACGACGGGACCGAGGCTGACACCGACCCGGTCCTCGAGGGCGAATGCCGTCTCGACCAGCTCGTTCACCGGCGTCTCCTCCGGCAGCGTCACGAGCATCACCTGGCATCGCTCGGCGTTGGTGAGCAGATCGAGCACCTCCCGCGCCTGGGTGTTGATCGGGCCGACCCGCACGGCGTCGAGCAGCGCCCGGGCGGCGAGCAGGAACGTGATGGCGTGACCGGCGGCGGGGGCGTCGAGGACGATGAGGTCGGCGGCCTTCGCTCGCTCGAGCTGCTTGACCTTGCCGAGGATGAGGATGTCCTTGATCCCCGGCGCGGCGGTGGCGACCACGTCGAGCGCCCCCGTCGAGGCCAATCGGCGGGAGATCCTCGACATCCCGTGGTCGCGGAGATATTCGAGCAGGGCGTCGTCGGGTGTCAGCGTCCGGCCCCGGATGTCGGCCGCGCCTTCGGGTCCACCGCCCGGCGACAGAGTGATCTCCTCGTACGAAAGGGGCTCGCGCCCGAACAGCGATGCCAGGCCCGACTTGCCTTCCACCTCCACGATCAGGGTCGACAGCCCGGAGAGCGCGGCGGCGCGCGCCAATGCCGCTGTAACGGTGGTTTTGCCCACGCCGCCCTTCCCGGCCACGATGACGAGCCGGGATGCAGCGAAGAACTGCGCTGGATCCACGGTCAACCCTTCGGAGCGAGCGTGCGCAGATTATCCAGGCGTGCCGCCATTCTCGGCATTCTGCTGACGGCGGCAGCCAGCGGCGGCCTCGGCGCTGCCGCGTCCGCCCAGCCGGCCCCGGACACGAGCGTCGTCAGCGTGATCCAGGTCAACGGCTACCTCGATCCCATCGAGGTCGACTTCATCGAGCGCACGATCGGGTCTGCTGAGGCCGATCACGTGAGCGCCTTGATCATCCAGCTCGACAGTCCGGGAGCGGTGGTGTCCGATGCCGAGCTCGACCGGCTGGTCAGCCGCATCCAGAACGCGTCCGTTGATGTCGGGGTCTGGGTCGGACCCTCCGGCGCCGTCGCGCTCGGTCGCGCCGCTGACCTCGTCATCGCCGCGAAGTACCGCGGCCTCGCCCCTGGAAGCCGGCTCGACATCGGTACCCACAGTGTCGGCGCAGACGAGGCGTTCTCGCTGGGACGCACCGACATCTCGGCGAAGTGCGAGCGGGCGCAAGGCTCGACCGAGGGTTGCGCGGCCACGATCGGCGACTTCGTGGTGAGCATCCCGAGCGTGCCCACCAGGGCGGTCGAGCAGAACGGGCAGACGCGTATCGAGCCGACCGGCCAGACGCGGTTCGCGCAGCTGTCGCTCGTCGACCGCCTGCTGCACTCGGTCGGCAGTCCGCCGGTGGCGTACCTGCTGTTCGTGATCGGCATGGCGCTGCTGATCTTCGAGCTGTTCACCGCGGGAGTCGGCGTGGCTGGAGTCGTCGGCGCCTTCGCGTTCCTTCTCGGCTGCTTCGGGCTCGCGGTGCTGCCCACCAGGCCGTTTGCCATCGTGCTGTTGGTGTTCGCCATGTTCGGCTACGCCGTGGACATCCAGACCGGCGTCCCCCGCGTGTGGACCGGGATCGCCACGGTGTCGTTCGCCGTCGGGTCGTTGCTGCTCTACGACGGCGTGTCGCTGTCGTGGATCACGCTCGTGGCCGGCGTGACGGGCATGACGATCGCCATGATCGCCGGGATGCCGGCGATGGTCCGAGCCCGGTTCTCCACCCCGACGATCGGCCGTGAGTGGATGATCGGCGAGGAGGGTGAGGCCCGAACGGCCATCGCCCCCGAAGGCACCGTCGTCGTCCGGGGCGCCCCCTGGCGGGCCCGCACAAACCGGGCCACGCCCATCGCCGTGGGCGATCCCGTCCGGGTGGCGGCCATCGCCGGCCTGGTGCTCGACGTCGAGCCATTGGTGGGTGCCGCTCGGGACTACCGGGAGCGAAAGCCGCAATCGGACGGCTGACCTGCGCTTTCGTCGTCGCGCTCGCGAAAGTTCACCCTTGTCACCGGGAAAAAACCGGTTGTAGGGTCGCTCCTGCGAAAGGGGGACGCTTCGGTGAGCGCAGTTCGCATTGATGACGTCTGGCAGGTGAAGGCGGCGTGTCGGGGGCCCCAGGCGGCCGTCTTCTTTCCGCCGTCTCATTTCGAGCGCAAGGACGAGAAGGTCGAGCGGGAAGGCCGGGCCAAGGCCATCTGCGTGTCCTGCCCGGTTCGCCAGCCGTGCCTCGACTACGCCGTCAAGATCCGTGAACCCCACGGCATCTGGGGCGGCCTCAACGAGTTGGAGCGCAAGCAGCTTCTCGCCCACCGCGGCCTGTAGCTCCGTCCGTTCCGGCTGGCCGGAGGCGGCCACAGCTCGTCACCGGGGGAGGCGGGGGCCGGCAACTCGTACGTCGGCGCGGCGTCTCGTGATGCCGCGGGCGTCGAGGATCGTCAGCAGCGGAACGGCCCATTTGCGGGTCGTGCCCAACGCCTCGCGCACCTCGGCGACGGTCACGCCCTCGGGTCGCGAGCGCAGCAGCGCGCCGACGGTTGCGGCGGCAGAGTCGATGGCGGACGGTGCGAACCACACGCCGTCCTGCTCGACGACGAGTCCACGCCGCATGAGCTCACGCAGCTCGGCTCGATCCACGCCGAGCTCACCCGCGCTCGGCGGCATGAACGGCGCCGCCTCGAGCGCGGCGACGAAAGGATGACCGGCGAGCGGATCGTCCCCTCCCGCCGTCGCGGCTCGGCCACCGGAGACGACGACCGCGTCGAGTGTCGCCAACACGGCACGGTCGCGTTCGTCGAGCGCGGCCACATCGAGCCCGAGCGGACCGGCGGCGTTCACCATCGTCTGCAATCGCTCCACGGTGTCGGCCAGGGCGGCGGCGTCGACGACCCAGCGACCGACGGTCGGTGCTCGGCGCTCGCCGGTCAGGCGCTCGAGCTCGCCTGTGTCGACCCAGCCGCGCTCGGCGATCACGCGGTCGACCGAACGGTCCGGCTGCGCCTTCGATGCCCGCAACGCCGGCGCGATGTCGAGCACCTCCCCGCCGCCAACGGTCTCGGACCGCCCGCTCTCGCGCAGCACGTAGCGATCGCCCGGCACGAGCGGCAGCGCCACCGGTAGATGGAGGCGGACGAGCCCGCGCTCTCCAGGCGCGATCGCGTCCGGCCCAAGGATCCGCAAGCGCACCGGATGCTCGCCGCTTCCGATGTACGCGACGTACGCGCCCCGGCGCGACACCTCATGGTCGAGCGCGCCGAGCACCCGCAACGATGCGTCGATGGTGCGCGTGCGGTGCCATTGTCCCGGCCGAACGAGCGCGTCGCCGCGGGCAACGGCGTGATGGTGCACACCGACGAGGTTGACGGCGGTGCGATTGCCCGGACCCAGCACGTCGTGGGACTGGCCGAGTGACTGCAGCCCTCGCACGCGGACCGAATGATCCCCGGCGTCGTTCGCAACGATCAGCTCGTCGCCCGTGGAGATGGATCCGCCCGTGAGCGTGCCCGTGACCACCGTGCCCGCACCCGGGGCGGCGAACGATCGGTCGACCCACAAGCGAGGACGCTCGTGATCCGCGGCGGTCGGTGTGTCCGTGAGCAAGCGATCGAGCGCGAGGCGCAGGCCGCCGAGCCCGACGCCCGTCGGGGCATCGACGCCGACGATCTCCGCGCCGTCGAGGAACGTGCCGGCGACGTGGTCGACGACGTCGAGACGCGCGAGCTCCGCGTGATCCTCGTCCACGATGCCGGTCTTGGTGAGCGCGATCACGCCGTGCTCGAGGCCGAGCAACTCGAGGATGCGCAGGTGCTCCTCCGATTGTGGCTTCCAGCCTTCGGTCGCCGCGACGACGAACAAGCAGGCATCCACCGCGCCGACACCCGCGAGCATGTTCTTGAGAAAGCGCACATGCCCGGGCACGTCGACGAACGCGACGCCTTGGCCCGAGGCGAGCACCGTCCACGCGAAGCCGAGGTCGATGGTCAGCCCGCGTCGCTTCTCTTCCACGAAACGGTCGGGGTCGATGTTCGTGAGCGCGAGGACGAGCGTCGACTTCCCGTGGTCCACGTGCCCGGCGGTGGCGACAACGTGCATCGTGCGCGCTAGCGACGGTTGCCGACGAGGCTCGGCAACGACCGACTCACGAGATCGCGGCCCTGAGCAGAGCGTCGTCGGAGGGATCGACGGTGCGCAGGTCGAGGATCGTGCGGTCGTTGTCGACACGGGCGATCACCGGCTTGGGCGTCGCCGTCCGCAAGACCGCCGTCGCGTCGCCGGGGAGGGCCACACCGATCGACGGAATTTCGACGCCCGGCAGCGTTCCGCCCCCGGTCACGGACGCGCACTCGACGACCTCACCGCGACCGAGGGCCTCAGCGCGCTGCTGCAACTCGCCGACCGAAACCGCGGCCATGCGCCAGAAGGGAATGCGGCCGCCGTCGCGCTCGAGGTAGGCCAACGCCACCTGCTCGAGCGCCGCCAGGACGAGTCCGCCGGGCCGCAGCGCGCGGTAGAGCGGATGACGAGCACACGCGTCGACCAGATCGGCTCGGCCCGCGAGCACCCCCGCCTGCGGGCCGCCGAGCAACTTGTCGCCCGAGAACACGACGAGCGCCGCGCCCGTTTCGAGCGTCTGGCGCGCCGCGGGCTCGTCGCGCAGCCACGCGGGCGGGCCTCCCGGCAGCCATGGGCATGCGGTGTCGAGCAACCCCGAGCCGAGGTCGACGACGACGGGTGGCCCGACGGAGACGACGTCGGCCACCGACGCGTCTTCGGTGAAGCCGGTGATGCGGTAGTTGGATTGGTGCACCTTGAGCAGCAGGGCCACGTCGTCGGCGACACGCGCATAGTCGTCAGGACGCGTGCGGTTCGTGGTACCGACCTCCACGAGGCGCGCGCCCGATTCGCTCATCACCTCGGGAATGCGGAACCCGCCACCGATCTCCACGAGCTCGCCGCGCGACACGGCGACACCTCGCCCGCGGGCCAGCGCGGCGAGCGCGAGCAGCACCGCGCTCGCTCCGTTGTTCACGACGAGCGCGGCGTCGGCGCCACATGCGCGGGCGAGAAGTGCTCCGGCACGGTCGCGGCGCGAGCCTCGCTTGCCGCTCGCGAGGTCGAGCTCGAGGTTCGTGTAGGTCGCGGGCTGGTCGACGCCGAGCGGCGCGCGGCCGAGGTTCGTGTGCAGCAGGACGCCGGTGGCGTTGATCACAGGCTGGAGCAGCGCCGAACGAGTTCCTTCTGCGATGGCGCGGGCGCGACCCGGATCGCCAGCGGCGATCGCGGCGCGCGCCGCGTCGACCAGGAGAGGATGTGGCAGCCCGACATCGGCGATCGACCTCGCGAGAGCATCGACCGACGGTGGTCGCACGGCGGTCACTCGCGGACGTCGCGTCGCTCGAACGCGGCGATGCCGATCACGGCACGACAACCTAGTGAGTCGCTATGCGGAAACGGCCACCACCGGGTGGAGCTCGCGTCGCGTGATCACGTGGTCGATCATTCCGTAGGCGACAGCGTCCTCGCCCCGCATGATGTGATCGCGCTCGATGTCCCGTGCCACCTGCTCAACGGCCTGGCCGGTGTGCTCGGCGAGGATCTCGGTCATGCGGTGCCGCATGAACACCATCTCCTTCGCGGCGAGCTCGACATCAGTGGTCTGGCCCTGAGCGCCGCCGTGCGGCTGGTGGATCAGGATGCGGGCGTTGGGCAAAGCCATCCGCTTGCCAGCGGTCCCGGCGGCCAGTAGCACCGCCGCGGCCGATGCCGCTTGGCCGACGCAGATGGTGCTGATCGGCGAGCTGATGAACTGCATCGTGTCGTAGATGGCGAAGAGCCCGGTCATCTCGCCACCGGGGGAGTTGATGTAGAGCTGGATCTCGCGGGTGGGGTCCTCGGCCTCGAGGTGCAGCAGCTGAGCCGTGACGATGTTGGCCACTGTGTCGTCCAGCGCCGTACCGAAGAACACGATGCGCTCCTTCAGCAGACGGGAGTAGATGTCGTAGGCGCGCTCGCCGCGGTTGGTCTGCTCGATGACGGTCGGGATCAGCATTGTGTCCTCCTCGGTATGTGCAATCCAACAGTTGCACATATGGAGAATGATGTGCAACTATCGAGTTGCGTTTATGATCTTCGACATGCGCGTGACAAGAGACGTGGTGCTCGACTGCTCGACCACCGAGGCCTGGGGCCTTCTGACGGATCGGGACGAGCTGGCCGCTTGGCTCGGCCGTCCTGTCGATTTCGAGATCAACGTCATCGGGGACCATCGCCTCGGTTTCGCCTGGTGCGACGGAGACCGCGAGCTCAGCAGCGTGGAGTTCGTGTTGGAGGAGGTCGAAGGCGGCACCCTCCTCACCGTGACCGAAACGCCGATGCGCGCGTCCGTCGCGGGTGGCATTCGCCGCCTCCCGATCGGGACGAACTGGGACGACCGGCTCCTCGATCTCGAGCTGCTCTGCCTCACGCGGTCCGCCGCTCGCGTGTGATCGATTGAACTCGCCACCCCTTCGCCGCCGCAGGCCCTCTGTCAGCGAGTTCGATCGACAAGAGGGCGCCGGCGCCGTCTTCGGGGCGCTGGCCGATCCCACCCGTCGGGAAGTGCTGACGCTCGTCGGTCGGCACGGCCCTGTGACGGCCACGGAACTGGCGGCCCAGCTGCCGGTGAGCCGGCAGGCGGTGGCCAAGCACCTCGATGCACTCCGGAGTGCGGGCTTGGTCGACAGTGACAAGTACGGGCGCGACGTCCGCTACGGGTTGAAGCCGGGCGGACTCGAGCACGCCGGTGCGTGGATGGACGAGGTCGGTGCCGCGTGGGATCGGCGACTGGGCGCACTGGCCAAGCGGGCGGAATCCCGCAAACGGAGGGCCTGACGAGGTTCCACTGGTGGCTGCGTGGAAACGTAGAGACCAGTGGCCCGGGTTCTCCGCTCCATCGCTGCGTTCGCGATCGTCTCCGTGGTCACTCCGATCACGTGTGTCATCGTGATCATCGGCGCGCTCATCTTCTTGCCGCTGCCGGCCACCCTGCCGCAGCCGAAGCCGATCTTGGAGTCGGACGTCACTCATGTCCTCGACACCGCCGGCAATGAGATCGCCGTCTTCAAGCAGGTCGAGACATACATCAAGGTGGAACCGGCCGACATCCCGCAGGTGATGAAGGACGCCGTGGTGGCGGCCGAGGACAAGCATTTCTACGAACACGGTGGCATCGACGTCGGCAGCACATTGCGCGCGTTGTGGGACGACCTCCAGAACCGCGCCGCGGTCCAGGGCGGCTCGACGATCACGCAGCAATACGTGAAGAACGCCTTCACCACGGGCGAGCGCACCATCGGCCGCAAGATCCGCGAGGCGATCCTCGCCGGTCAGCTCGACCGCAAGAAGAGCAAAGAAGAGATCTTGTACGACTACCTCTCCACGATCTATTTCGGCGAGCATGCATACGGCATCGGCGCCGCCGCGCAGACCTACTTCCGTACGCCGGTGCCGCAGTTGTCGCTGTCGCAGGCCGCGCTCCTCGCGTCGGTCATCCCCGCACCGAGCAAGTACTCACCGCGTGTCGCGCCCCAGGTGGCAGAGCAGCGCCGCGTGCTCGTTCTCGACGAGATGCTGGCGCAAGGGCGCATCGACCAGGCGGCGCACGATGCTGCGGTTGCGCAGCCCCTATGGCTCGCGGTCGATGGCGATCCTCCCGACCCGGCCGCGGTGACGCTGGTGTTCCCACCGCAGTCGAGCCAAAGCGCGCAGCCGTGGTTCACGCAGTACGTGAAGGACTGGCTCGAGCAGAATTTGCCGGGCTGCGTGCCAGACGATTGTCCATTGCTCGACAAGGGCGGTCTCACCGTCAAGACGACACTCGACCCGAAGGTGCAGCAGGCGGCCGAGGAAGAGGTCGCCAAGTCAATGGGCAACAACGACCCGAATCTGCAGATGTCACTCGTGGCCGTCGAGCCTCCGACCGGCTACGTGCGCGCCATCGTCGGTGGACGCGACTTCAACGCGAGCCAGTACAACACCGGGGTTCTGTTCCCCGGTCGTCAGACCGGGTCGGCCTTCAAACCGTTCGTTCTCGCGGCTGCGCTCGAGCAAGGCATCCCCCTCACGAAGCGATACTCCGGTGCGACGTTCACGACCAATGACGGCACGGCGGTCCACAACGTCGAAGGCGAGGGTGCCGGGCCGTGGGATCTGCGCGCCGCAACCGTGCACTCCGTCAACGCCGTGTTCGCCCGGCTGATCTCCGACGTGGGTGTGGAGCAATCGGAGGAGATGGCACGCCGGCTCGGCGTGAACCTCGCGCCCTTCGATCCAGTGAACGACGGCGTGAGCGTGGCGCTGGGCGTGAAGGACGCACGGCCGCTCGACATGGCCTCAGCGTTCGGCGTGTTCGCCAACCACGGCAAGCGAGCGGCGCCGACGCCTGTCATCGAAGTGACGGACTCGACGGGCAAGGTCGTCCTCGACAATTCGAAGGCGGCCGAGAATGCGAAGCCCGTGATCGCCGACGTGATCGCCGACAACGTGACGGACATCCTGCGCGGCGTTCTCACGAGCGGCACCGCGGCGGGCAAGGGCTTGGGTGATCGTCCGGCGGCGGGCAAGACCGGCACGGCCGAGTACGCATCCAATGCATGGTTCGTCGGCTTCACGCCGACGTTGTCGACCGCCGTGTGGATGGGCCACCTCGACTGCGGTGCCGCCATCCCGGAGTGCGGGATGCATGGCATCAACGGTGTTCGTGAGGTCTTCGGCGGGACGATCCCGGCGAGCACGTGGCAGCACTTCATGAAGCGCGCACTCGAGGGCGTACCGATCACCGAGTTCTCGCAGCCGGCACCGATCCAGTCGTTCACCGACGCGGCGCGGCGAGCTGCCCGCGGTGGCTTCGATCCCGGACCTCGCCGTTACCCGTCAGGTCCACCCGACGGCGGTCCGTATGTGGTCGACGTCCTGCCCCCGGATGCGACCGCGCCGACGACCTCCACGTCGACCACGACCACGTCGACCACCCTGCCGGGTCCGACCACCAGCACGATCATTGCGAACTGACTAACCGCCTGGCTGGGGATTGCCCTCCGGGCACTTGAGCACGGTGTCGCACGCGAGGCGAACGAGTGGCGCGAAGTAGACCGCCTGCGGGTTGAAGCCGAGCGGTGAGTACGTGCGTGACGCGACGCCGACGACCTCACCGTCAGAGTTGATGATCGGTCCACCCTGGAACTGCGTGCCGACAGCGACGTCGTGCTGGATCCCGTCGGACGACACGTCGGCAACGAATCCTTGGGTGATCGACGCGCCCGTACTGCCGAGACCCGAGATGGCGAACAGCCGGTCGCCGATCTTCGGAGGCGCGTCGGCCGAGATCCAGCTCAACGGCGCGAGATTCGGGCGGTTCACCGACAGCAGCGCGAGGTCGTGGTTCTGATCCCAGGTGAACAGCGTCGCTTCGATGTCGTCTTGGCCCTGCTTTCGCAGCGTCACCGTCGGTGCCGGCTGCTGCGTTGCCGCTTGGATCGTGGTGAACGACGTGAGGAGAAACGACTGCTGGCTGTCGGAGAAGACGACGAAGGCCGTCCCGACCGAGGGCCCACCGGCCTGATCCAGCGTCGTCACGAAGTAGACGGACGGCTCGGCCTTCTGCAGCAGCCCGGTCAGCGTCGAACCACTCGCGGCGAATTTCTGGAGCTCGTCGAGTTGGTTGCGGATGTCCTGCTTGGCGTTGGCGCCCTCGGCCTGGATCGTCTTGCGGGCGTCTTCGATGCTCTTGCTGTAGTCACGGAAGAAGGCCTCGACCTTGTTGGTCGTCTGTTCCTGCCGAGACTCGTAGTAGGCGTAGAGCACCGCGCCGCTGAAGGCCGCGGCGATGCTCATCAGGAAGAGCACGCCGGCGAGGCCGAGTGCCGTGTCCGGGAGCGCGCGCCGTACGCGGTTGGGGATGCGGTCGCTGTACGGAAGGTCGTCCGGCCCCATCGGGGAGACCGTAGTTCTCGGTAGGATCCATTCGTGCTCGCGCTGTTCGTGCTGTTCATCGCCGAGCTGTGGGTCATGGTGCAGGTCGCGGTGCGCATCGGTGTGCTCGAGACCATCGCGTTGCTCGTCCTCATGCCGGTGCTCGGCATCTGGCTCGTGAAGCGAGCCGGCCTGGCCGTCTTCCGTCGGCTGCACGCCACCCTCGAGACCGGGGGTATCCCGCACAAGGAAGTCATCGACGGTTTCCTGTTGCTCTTCGCCGGCCTCCTGCTCATCGTGCCTGGGTTCATCACGTCCGCGGTCGGCCTGCTGTTGTTGCTGCCGCCCGTCCGCATCGCCGTGCGATCCATGCTCATCCGGAGCTTCAAGCAGCGCACGTCGTTCGCCTTCCGCGTCGTCGACAACGTGGGCCGCCGCGTCGATGTTCGCGACGTTCGTTCACGCGACATCAGCGAGCCGCAGCGCCTTCCGCCGCCCGAGCTCGAGCCTTGAGTCCGTCGACAAGCGACGTCCCGGTGCGCGACGCGGCCACGGTCGCGTTGCTGCGCGATGCAAGCGCCGGGCTCGAGGTGTACCTGCTCCAACGGTCGAGCGCCGCGGTGTTCTCGCCGAGCGCGCACGTGTTTCCGGGTGGGGCACTCGACGATGCCGACCGGGCGCAGAGCATGAATCAGTGGTGCGGTGCCTTCGAGCGCGGTCACTCGTGCCCCATCGCGTACTACATCGCCGCGATTCGTGAGTCGTTCGAAGAGGCTGGCTTGCTTCTGGCGTACGACTCCAGTGGCCAGTTGATTCGTCTCGACGATCCGGAAGTTCGCGAGCGATTTGGTCTGCATCGCAAGGCCATGCACGCGGGCCAGCGATCGCTCGACGCCATCTGTGCCGAGGAAGGCCTGATGCTGGCGGTCGACCGGCTCGTACCGTTCGGACACTGGATCACACCGAAAGGCGCGCCGCGGCGCTTCGACACTCGCTTCTTCGCGGCGCGGGCGCCCGAGCATCAGGACGCGACGTCGGATGAGATCGAGACAACCTCGGGTCTGTGGGCCCAGCCGTCCGATGTGCTCAAGGCGAACGACAAGGGCGAGATCGAATTGATCCTGCCGACCCGCCGTTCGCTCGAGGCCTTGGCGAAGTACACACGGGTCGACGACGCCCTTGCCGGCGTAGGCAATCGCAAGTGACCGGGATCGACGCCGAACGGCCACCTCCGAAGCCGCTCGTCCCGGGTGTCGCATCGGCCCTCACCCCGATGGTGCGACGGGTACTCGCGCCGAACCCGGGCGTCATGACCGGTCCCGGAACCAACACGTATCTCGTGGGCATCGACGAGGTCGCGGTGATCGACCCGGGCATCGACGACTCCGGTCATCTCGACGCGATCGTCGGGTGTGGTGGCGATCGCATCCGTTGGATCCTGTGCACGCACACGCACCCTGACCACTCGCCCGGCGCCGCCGCGCTCAAGAAGCGCACCGGGGCCGAGGTCCTCGCCTTCGATTCACGCGACGGGCTGGAGGTCGACTCGCCGATCGCCGACGGGTTCCGGCTCGAGGCCACCGAGTTCCGGCTGCGCGCGGTGCACACGCCCGGTCATGCGTCCAATCATCTGTGCTACCTACTGGAAGAGGAGCGGTTGCTCTTCTCCGGCGACCACATCATGCAGGGATCGACGGTCGTGATCGCTCCACCCGACGGCGACATGGCGGCCTACCTCGATTCACTCGTGCGCATCCGCGGTCTGCGCCTGCGATCGATCGCTCCCGGCCACGGGTTCTTGATCGACGACCCCTCTGCCGTCATCGACGAATATCTCGCCCACCGGCTCGAACGCGAGCAGCAAGTGCTCGACGCCGTTGCCGCCGGAGACCGCACCACCGCGGAGATCGTGACAAGGCTCTATGTCGACCTCATCGATGAGCTCGTGCCCCGCGCCAAACAGAGCGTGCACGCCCACCTGCGCAAGCTGGCTGCCGAGCACCGCGTCGAGACGAAAGACGCCGAGGATCCCGAGGCGACCTGGATGCTCGAACATTCTGCGTAAAACAGGCAAGACACCGCCCTCTTGTGTCGAACTAGTCACGTGATGAGCGGGGACGACGTGCGCGGAAGGATGACGCTGCCCGAGGCCGCGGGCATCCTGAGCTTGCCGGTCGACAGCGTTGTGGCGCTCGTGGGAGCCGGCTATCTCCACACGACCACCTCGGTCGATGGTCCTCGTTTCGCCCTGGGGGATCTGAAGGCCTTCCTGGCGAGGAACGCCGACGACCAGCCGATCCTCGACTTGGCCGACCTCAGCTTCGACGACCTCGATCCACAATCCCTGCTCGACGCGCTCGATGGCCGCTCCGAAGACATGGCTCGTCGGGCGCTCGACCTGCTGGTCACGGTGTTCCCCGATGCCGGGCGCTGGTCGCTCGGCCAGCAGGCCCGATTCATCGAGGACGCGCGCTCTCGCTTCGAGGCAATCCTCGCGGTGGCGTCGCTGGGCGACCAGGTCGACGAGGAGCTGGTCGACGATCTCGCCCTGGTCGGTGCCGACGCCGCCCGGTCGCTCACGCCGTTGCCTGAGGTGCTGCTCGTGCTGCGCATCTCGCGCGACCTGGTGGTGCAAACCGCGGTCGAGGTGGCCGAAGAGCGCGGCCAGCATTGGGGGCTCGCGCTTTCCCTGTTGCTCACCCGGGTGCTTCCGGCCCTCGATCGGCTGACCGACGCGATCGCCCGTGGGTACTGGGCAGCCGTCATCGAGCGCCAGGAGGAGAGCAGCGCGCGGTTCGCGAACATGGTCGAGCAGTCGACCGACGGCGTGTACGAGGTCGATCTCGCCGGTCGCGTGAGCTATGCGAACGCCGCTCTCGGTGTGATCCTCGGACGGCGGGCGGACGAGATCATTGGCGCGCGGTTCATCGACGTGCTCGATCCGGCGACACGGTTCGCGCTCGACGCCGAGGAGAGCGAGGTCGTCATCCGACGAGCGGATGGTGTCGTGCGCCAACTCGACATCCGAGGCGTCGAGCGGCGCGTCGACGGCGTCGTGGTCGGCTACGACGGAACCGTGCGCGACATGACCGCCGCGCTGCGATTCGAAGAGCTTCGCAACGATCTTCTGGCCCTCCTCGGTCATGAGCTTCGACAGCCGCTGACGACGATCATCGGCTTGAGCGCGACGCTCGAAGTGCACGGCGAGGAGCTCGAGTCGACGTCGGTGGAGACGGTCGGCGAGAAGATTCGGCAGCAGGCCGAACGCATCTCGAGACTCACCGACGATCTCTACGAGGTGAGCCGACTCGAGTACGACACGCAGCTGGTCAACCGCCGCCGGCTCGACGTTGCCGCGACGGTCTCCGATGCACTCGCCGCCGTTGCCGGCGCGGACGACGTGATCGTCGGTATCCCGTCGGGGCTCGAGGTGCTCGCCGACCGGCGTCGCGTGGAACAGGTCGTGGCCAACCTCGTCGAGAACGCGCTGCGCTACGGCGCACCGGTGGTGGTGGTGACCGCAGAAGCGGAGGGCGACGAAGTCGTGGTGCGCGTACACGACAACGGTTCCGGTGTTCCGGCCGAGATGGAGCCGGATCTCTTCTCGAAGCTGACCCTGACCGGATTGCCGCGTCGTCCGGCCGGCAACAACGGGCTCGGGCTCGCGCTGGTACGGGGTCTGGTCGAAGCCATGGGCGGACGGGTCTGGTACGAACCCGGCGCCGACGGCGGCGCTGACTTCTGCTTCACGTTGCCGACGCCGTAACCCGGCCCGGTACGGTCGATCGGTGCCTGAACCGATCTTGGTCGCACGCGGGGTGCGCAAGACGTATCGCAGCGCCGCACAGGAGGTCGAGGCACTCCGCGGAGTCAGCGTGGACATCTGGCCGGGCGAGCTCGTCATGGTCATGGGACCGTCGGGCAACGGCAAGACCACGATGCTCAACTGCCTTTCTGGGCTCGACGACATCGATGCCGGCAAGGTGCTTATCGATGGCATGGATCTGCACCGCGTTTCCGACGCTCGTCGTACCGCGCATCGAGCTCGACGTATGGGTTTCGTGTTCCAGAGCTTCAACCTCATCCCGGTGTTCAGCGCGGTGGAGAATGTCGAGCTGCCACTGCTCGTGACGGGAACGCCCGGCGGTGATGCCCGCGTGACTGCGCTCGACATGCTCGACCGAGTCGGGCTGGGGAACCGTGCGTTGCATCGACCAGCCGAGCTCTCCGGAGGTGAGCAACAACGCGTGGCCATCGCGCGAGCGCTCGTGTCGCGTCCGGCGATCGTGTGGGCCGACGAGCCCACCGGCAACCTCGACAGTCAGACCGCTGAAGCGGTGCTCGACCTGTTGTTCGAAGTGCACGCCGCGGGGCAGACGCTCGTCATCGTGACGCACGATCGTGCCATCGGAGCCCGAGGGCAACGGCTGCTCCAGGTCCGCGACGGTCGCATCGTCGCCGACGGCCCACCATGATCGCGGTTGCCTTGGGCCTGATCGCTGCGTGCGTCGTCGTCATCCTGGCGGTGACGATCTTCGACCTGTACCGGCGACCCACGTTCCGCCGTCTCGCCTTTCGCAACGCGCTTCGCCGCAAGAACGAAGCGGTACTCGTCGTGGTCGGTTCGTTGTTCGGCACGGCGATCGTCACGAGCGCCTTCGCCGTCGGAGACACGTTGAACGCGTCGATCCGCGACGAGGCGCGCACACGACTCGGACCGATCGACGAGATCGTGCTCGTGCACCGCTCGGCCGTGCTTCCCGATGTGTTGGGCAAGGTGACGGCTGAGCCATTGCCTGACACCGATGGCATCGTGCCGATGGTGACCGCGTCGGTCACTGCTGCGACGGTTGCGGATAGCGATGGCGTCCGCTTGGCCGAGCCCGAGGCGTTCGTGCACGAACTCGATTTCGATGCAGGACGAGGGTTCGGCCGACGGCCCGGTGACACCGGACTGGCCGATGCGGGCCCGACGCCGCGCGGGGCGGAGGCCGTCGTCGGTCAGGACTTGGCCGACGAGTTGCAGCTGCGGACAGGCGATCCGCTGCAGGTCTTCGTCTACGGGCAAGTCGTTCCGTTCACGGTGCGGGGCGTGGTGCCCCGAGTCGGCGTCGCCGGGTTCCATCCGGGCTTCGGAGCACAGGCTGAGAACGTCTTCGTCGCGCCCGGCACGTTGGACGCGCTCGCCGCGAAAGCACCCCGTGGAGCGCAGGCGCCCGAGGGCCGCGTGTTGGTGTCCAACACCGGTGGCGTGTTCGGCGGAGCCGAGAGAAGCACAGAGGTCGCACTCGAGCTGCAGATCCGCACCGCGGGAATTCCCGGCGTGGAGGTCACCCGGGAGAAGCAAGGTGAGCTCGACTTCGCCGAGCGTCAGGGCAGCAGCTTCACCCAGCTGTTCGGGCTCATCGGTGGGTTCACCGTTGTTGCCGGCGTCCTGCTGCTCATCAACATCTTCGTGATGCTGGCCGAAGAGCGAAAGTCCGAGCTCGGCATGCTCCGCGCGCTCGGCTTGAAACGCAACCATCTCGTCCGAGCCTTCGGGCTCGAAGGCAGCATGTACGCCCTCACGGCCGCGGTGATCGGTGCGGCGGCGGGGATGGGGGTCGGCCGCGTGGTTGTCGGCATCACCGAGGGCATCTTTTCGCAGAACGATCGTCAGACGACGCTGCACTTCTCGGTACGACCGACGAGCCTGCTCGCCGGATTCGCCATCGGGCTCGTGATCTCGCTGCTCACGGTGTGGGGCACGAGCATCCGGATCGGCCGTTTGAACGTGATCCGAGCCATCCGCGACCTGCCGGAGCCGCCGACCTCAGGGCACCGGTGGCGGACACTCATCCTCGCCGCGGTCGGTCTCGTCGTCGGCGGGCAACTGCTGGCCGTCGGGTTGGCGGACGAGTCACCCGTGTTTGCACTCGTGGGGCCGGCGCTCGCGTTGTGGTCGTCGGTCCCGCTCGTGTCGCAGTTCGTGCCGCGTCGGGCCGCGGTCACGATCCCGTGCGGCCTGTTGCTCATCTACGTGATTGCCGCGTTCACGCTCCTCCCGTCGACGTTCGCGGATCCCAGCATCGAGGTGTTCTTCACGCAGGGCGTCATCCTCGTCTTCACGGCGGTGGTCGTCGCCGTCACGAACGGCGACGAGTTCCATCGGATCAGCGATCGGCTGTCGGCGAACGGTCGCGGGCTGGCCACCCGGCTGGGCCTGGCCAACCCGCTCGCCAGACGGTTCCGCACTGCGCTGCTTCTCGGCATGTACGCGCTGATCATGTTCGTACTCGTCTTCATGTCGGTGTTCGCAGCGGTGTTCGAAGCCCAGGGTCCGCAGGTGGCCGACGACACGCGTGCGGGCTACGACCTCGTAGTCGACAGCAATGCGAGCAACCCGGTGACGGTCGCTCAGCTCCAGGCCGAGCCCGACGTCGTCGCCGCGGCTCCCCTCGTGGACGCCCTCGCCAAGTTCGAGGCGCCCGACCACGCAGATTCGTTCCAGCGACACTTCACCGGCTTCGACGAATCACTGCTCGCCCGCGGCGTACCGAAGCTGTCTTCGCGCGACAGCCAGTACGCGAGCGACCTCGACGCGTGGCGCGCCGTGTTGGCCTCGCCGGAGCTCGTCATCGTGCCGAGTGATTTCCTGACGGTCGGTGGTGGGCCGCCGAGTTCGAGTGTGGAGCTCGGAGAGCACATCACGCTGGTCGATCCCGCCGGCGGACGCCGGCACGAGGTCACCGTGGCCGCCATCGCGGGCGACCTCGATCCGGCTGAGAACGGCGCGATGACGGCGGCCCGCGCGGTGCCGACCTTCGTCGATCGATCGATCGCCGGCCGGTTCTACGTCGCCGTGCGCGAGGGCGCGGATCCTGAGCGAGTGGCGGCGCGGCTGAAGGGTGACCTGCTCGCCAACGGCGTAAAAGCCGACACGTTCCGCTCGCTCGTGGAGAGCCGCTTGCGAGGCACGACCGCGTTCATCCAGCTGCTCGAGGGATTCCTCGCGCTCGGTCTGATCATCGGCATCGCCGGTCTGGGCGTCGTGATGGTGCGCGCGGTTCGGGAGCGCCGGCGTGAGATCGGAATGCTCCGGGCCATGGGGTTCCCCGCTCACGTGGTGCGGCGGGCGTTCCTGATCGAGGCCACGTTCATCGCCGCGCAGGGCATCGTGATCGGCGGCGCGCTCGGTCTCGTCACCGGATTCTCGGTGCTCAGCAACTCCACGACGTTCGGCGACAAGGCCTTGCCCTTCACCGTCCCCTGGGCCGTGATCGGGCTGCTGGCCGTCGCCGCGCTGGCGGCGTCCCTGCTGGCCGTCGCCGCCCCCGCAACGCAGGCGAGCCGCATCAAACCCGCCGTCGCCCTCCGTATCGCCGACTGACCGCCCCTCCGCCCCCAAAAGCTCCTCTAAGGAGGAATTGCGGCGCCATACGCCACATTCGCTCCGCAAAGCTCAGAAAGCTCGCCAGTATTCGCGGCTGCGGATCTGGTCGGGCGACATCGGCGTGCCGGACCAGATGGGGTAATAGAACGCGAACGCGGCGATCGCGAGGACGGCAAAGACGGGCGCGATCCACCGGAACGGTTTGTGTGCGAACACGGCCGCGACCCACAGTGCGATCGCGGGGATGAGCGGCGCGATGTAGAAGGTGTACGAGTGCCGCGGGTTGATGGCCCACGGGAGCCACTGGTACAGCCCGAACGCCAGCAGGAAGAACGCGACGCGGTCGCGACGGAACACGATCCGCCACAGGAGGACGAGCCCGGCCCCCATGGCGGTGAACCACACCACCGGGTTGGCCACGGTGACGATCTCGGAGATGTCGCCGGCAGCGGCACCGTCACACGCGTTGTCCGCCAGATCGTCGGGCGCCTGTTGCAACTCAGGAATGCACGTCTTGCGAAACAACGTCGACGGGTGGGTCTGGTTCACCCACTTCCACGACAGGTCGGCGTTCGAGTTGCCGTCCTGCAAGCTGGCCTGCTGGAACTCACGAATGCGGTTCTGGTCTTCGATGAATTGCCGAACGCGGTTGCCGAGCGAGAGCGAGCAGTCGTTGTGGTTCTTGCAGTCCACGAGGTGGATGTAGGTCTTGTCGGCATTCACGATCCACGGCGTGTACGTCGCGAGGTAGATGCCGATCGGCAGCACCGCGAAAATCAGAATGGTGCCGAGGACACGGCGTCCATGCCCCGGTGCCGGGGGGCGACGGGCCTGTAGCCAAAGGAACGCCAACAGCACCGCGAGGAGCAGGAACGCCGCGCTCCACTTCACCGTCAATCCGAAACCGAGCGCGGTGGCGGCGCCCACCTGACACCAGCGCACCCGCCGCGCGTTCGCGGGATTGCGCATGGCAACGAGCGTGAACGTGATGGCCGCCGTGGTGAACAACGCCAGGAACACGTCGAGGTGGGCGGAGCGGCCCGTTGTGAACGAAATGCCATCCACGGCCACCGCGCCGGCCGCCAGCGCCGGAATGGCGTGCCCGTCCACGAGCTGGCGGGCGGCGTAGTACGTGAGCAGCACGATGAGGCAGCCGCACACGAGCGCGGCGAAGCGCCAGCCGAACGGGGTGAACCCGAAGAGCCGAATGCCGCTCGCGATGAGCCACTTGCCGCCGGGCGGGTGCACCACGCCGCCCTTCTCGACACCGCGACGCAGCATCTCCGCGGCGTCGGGGGCGTAGTAGATCTCGTCGAAGACGAACGCCCGCGGGTTGGAGAGCCTCGGCAGACGCGTCGCGGCCGTGCCGATCATCAGCGCAACGGGAACGGCAATGTCGAGCCACGACCGTTGCGTCCGGGTCACGACCCCGGCACCGTCGTGGCGGTCGTCGTCGTCGTGGTGCCGCTCCGCGATCCGAACAGCGACGACAGCACCCGCGGCTTCGTGTTGCAGTCATCGAGGGGTTGACGAGCGGTGTCCGTGGACCGCGTCGAGTCGTGGAGGTTGTACGTCGACGGCCCGCGGAGCCGCTCGACGATGGAGTAGAAGCCTGACGGGTTGTCGAGGTTCAGGTCCTCGCCTGCGAGCAGCGCCGCTCGCGGTGGCGTGTTGTCGGACAGATTGCGTTCGATCAAGCTGGTGCACTCGCGGGCGAATGCCACCTGTTCCTGATGATCGAGACCGGAAGGCGTCCCGCACCCTGCGAGAGCGACGAAGACGAGCCCGGCCAGGGCAAATCTCGTGACAGCGCGAGCGCGGCCGGGGTTGAGCACGGCGGGTCACGGTACTGCCTGCCCTTTCGGGGAAGGCATCGCATCTATTGTCGAGCACCGTGAGCGACCAAGCAGGTTGGTACCCCGATCCGACGACCCGGCACGAGCTGCGGTATTGGGATGGTTCCGCGTGGCTCGACAACGTCTCGAACTCGGGTGCCGCGGCCACCGACCCGCTCGGTGGCAAGCCCATGCCGCCGCCATCCGAAGCGGCGGCCAAGGCGCAGCAGGGGCCACCGCCGGCCGCAAAGTCGAAGACGCCTCTGTATCTCGCGATCGGTGCCGGCGTGGTGGTCGTCCTCGTTGTCGCGGGGTTCCTGCTCACCCGCAAGAGCGACGACAAGACAACGACGACGACCGCGCTGGCCGACAAGCAGGTCAACTTCGACGACGACGTCAAGGACATCGGAAATCCAACGGTCCACACCGTGCACATCAAGGCCAACACCGTCGTGCTGATCACCGTCAAGTCCGACAGCCAAGATGCCGAGCCGGGCATCGTTGTCCTCACCGCCCAAGCCACCGTCGACGCGGTGACGAACAAGATCGAAGGCGCGAAAGACCTCCTGTCGAGCTCACTGAAAGACGCGTGCAGCAACCTGCGCGAGGAAGACATCGGCGCAAAGGGAAGCTTCGTGTACCTCGCACGAGCATCAGGCACGGCGGGCTCACAGCTCGACTCGTTCATGGTGGTTCCCGTGGAGGGTGACTACGAGTTCGTGCCCGTGCTGGTGAACTCGAAGGGTCAGTGCGAGGCCGGGAAGAGCACACTCGAACTCAACCCGAAGTTCCTCGACTTCAGCGCGGTGAGCAACATCGACGATCTCGCGTCAGCCATCGATGAAGACCCCGAACTCTCCAGTCTGGTGAACAACTGATTCCATGGGTTACGTCCTCGGCATCGACCTCGGTACGACGTACACCGCCGTAGCCACGTATCGCGACGGTCGCGCGCAGATCGTTTCCATCGGCACGCGCACGGCGGCCATCCCGTCGGTCGTCTTCCTTCGTCAAGACCAGGCGGTGCTCACCGGCGAAGCGGCCGACCGCCGCGCCCTCTCTGAGCCGGCTCGCGTTGCGCGTGAGTTCAAGCGTCGGGTGGGTGACACCACGCCGATCATGGTGGGCGGCTCTCCGTACTCGGCCGAGCAGCTGTCAGCCGAACTCCTCAAAGCCGTCGTCGAGCGCGTGACCCAGCTCGAAGGACAGCGGCCCGATCACGTGGCGGTGTGCCATCCCGCCAACTGGGGGCCGTACAAGAAGGAGCTGCTGGACCAGACGGTCGCGCTCGCCGACATCGGTACGCCGACATTCGTCACGGAGCCTGAGGCTGCGGCCATTCACTACGCATCGACGGAACATGTCGACCCGGGCGAGATCGTGGCCGTGTACGACCTGGGCGGCGGCACCTTCGACACTGCCGTGTTGCGCAAGACCGAGACCGGCTTCGAAACGCTGGGCGAGCCCCAGGGTGTCGAGCGGCTCGGCGGCATCGACTTCGATGCGGCGGTGTTCGCTCACGTCCGTAACGCGGTCGGAGGCGCGCTCGACGATCTCGATGAGAACGATCCGACCGTGATCGCCGCCGCCGCCCGTCTCCGTGAGGAATGCATCGAGGCAAAGGAGGCCCTCTCCTCCGACACCGAGACGTCGATCCCGGTGCTGTTGCCGAACGTGATGACCGAGGTGCGGCTCACGCGCGGCGAGTTCGAGTCGATGATTCGTCCGACGCTCAACAACACGATCGTCGCGTTGCAGCGCGCCTTGCGCTCCGCCAACGTGCAGCCGAGCGACATCAGTCGCGTGCTGCTGGTCGGCGGCTCCTCACGAATCCCGCTCGTGGCCGAGCTGGTCGGCGCGGAGCTCGGGCGGCCCGTCGCTATCGATGCGCACCCGAAGCACGCCATCGCTCTTGGTGCCGCCATCGCCGCGGCCGCGGCCGTGGTCGGTACGACAACGGCAGAGATGGCCGCCGCCGCGTCCGTCGTGGCCACTCCTGAAGAGCCGGTGGTGTCCCGCACGGTCACCACCTCGATAGCTGCGCCGCCCGCGGCGTTGGAAGCGGGCTGGCAGACCGATCCGACCGGACGCCACGAGTACCGGTACTGGGACGGGTCCGCCTGGACCGACGACGTCTCCGACAGCGGCGTCGGGTCGACCGATCCGATGCAGCCGGCGGCGACGGCACCACCGGCGGCGGCGCGGCCGGCTCGCTCGGGCACGGCAAAGTCACGGATGCCGGTCATTGCCGCGGTCGTGGTGGTTGCGCTTCTGCTCGGCGGCTTCCTCGTCACCCGAGGTGGTGGCGGTGGCGGGGGCGCGTCCGGTGTCGGCACCATCAAGGGCCACGTCAACGAGAACGGCGTGTTCGTGCACCACGTGGAGGTGCCCAAGGACTCGGTGCTGCTGGTCAAGGTCATTCCCGAAGGGAACTGGGACCCCGTTCTGTCGGTCGCCGCGGACTTTCCGACCATCGAGAAGTTCAAGAACAACTTCGGCTTCACGGAGTTCGGCCGGGGCGCGATCAAGACCGAGAGCGAGTCGTCGTTCTCCGGCGTCGATCTCACCGGGGTGAACGGCGGGATCTTCCTCTCCAAGGACGACAACCGTTCGCCTGGAGTCGCCGAGCAAAGCGCCATACCGGCGTCGTTCGCGGTATCGCTCGACATCGTCGTCAACGCGGTCCAGGGGGGATCCGGAGACGTCACGCTTCAGCTCGTCGTCAAGAAGTTCATCGGTCCGCCGGCTGGTGAGGACCGCGGCGCGTTCTACGACGCGCTGGTTCGACAGGCCTACGACCAGTTCCTCACGGGTGCGGGCGACATCAACGACACGCGCGACTTCACAAAACAGTCGGACTTCACCGACAACAGTGACTTCAGCCGCTTCAGCAGCTCGTTCAGCAACCTCGACGGTCTGCCGAAGTAGCTACGCGCTCTTCTCGCCGCCGCGCGGATCGTCTTCGTCGGATGCGTCGACGGCGTCCAGCGCCGCGACTGCGGCTTCGAGCATGCGCGCGCTGCAGCCCGCCATCTCCATCGGGGGGACCGCCTCCTCCACGATGCGCGCCGCGATGGCCCGGAATGCTTCGGCCGCAGGACCCTCACCGAGCGCAACCGGCTCGCCCGTATCGCCACCCGATGCCACCAGTGGCTCGAGCGGGACGGAGCCGAGCAATGGAGCGCCGGCCTCGCGAGCACACGCCGCGCCTCCGCCTTCGCCGAACAACGCGTACGACGAGCCGTGCTCGCAGGTGAACGCGCTCATGTTCTCGATCACGCCGGCGATCCGCAGGAAGTTCTTCTGGGCCATCGACGCGGCGCGCACGGCCACCTTCTGTGCTGCGAGCGCGGGGGTCGTGACGATGATGACCTCGGCGCGCGGCACGAGCTTGGCCACGCCCATTTGCACGTCGCCAGTACCCGGGGGCATGTCGACGAGCAGGTAGTCGAGGTCGTCGCCCCAGTCGACGTCCTGCAGGAAGTGCTGAACACCGCGATTGAGCATGAGCCCACGCCACATGAGCGCGGCGCCCTCGTCCTCGACCAGGAAGCCCATCGACACGACGCGCACGAGACCGTCGCCGATCTTGCGCTCATTCGGCACGATCATGTTGCGGTCGCGCTTGACCACGCCGAGCGCGCCTTCGACGCCCAGCATGCGCGGCACCGAGTAGCCCCAGATGTCGGCGTCGAGCACACCGACCTTCAGGCCACGCGCTGCGAGCGCGGCCGCGAGGTTGACGGTGACCGACGACTTGCCGACCCCGCCCTTCCCCGACGCGATCGTGACGACACGCGTCATCGGCCCGACTGACGTCTGTTCGATGCGCTGGCTCATGTTGAAACGGGCACGGTCCATCGCCACGCGCTTCTCGTCGCCCGTCATCTCGGTCCAGTCGAGCTCGACGCGCTCGACGCCCGGAATCGACCCGACGCGGGACCTGACATCGCGTTGCATTTGTGCCCGCAGCGGGCAGCCGGCCGTGGTCAGAGCGATCGTGACGGTGACGACGCCGGTGTCGGCGACCGCCGCACCCTTC
Source organism: Acidimicrobiaceae bacterium (assembly GCA_041166745.1). Classification (GTDB taxonomy): domain Bacteria; phylum Actinomycetota; class Acidimicrobiia; order Acidimicrobiales; family JACDCH01; genus DASUCS01. The sequence continues at coordinate 40,196 of JBEEGH010000021.1, read as the reverse complement.
GCCATTCCCAGCTCGACGATGTCGGACCCGAGCTCGGGATCGATGACGCCGCGAAGGGCGGACATGACGTCTTCAACGGTGGGGAGCGGCGGAGCCACTGCCGGATTCTACCGGCCGAGGCCGTGGAATCTCAGGTAGCGTCACACGGGTGAGTGCCGATGCTCCGCGTCTCGATCTGTTGAAGGCGCTCGGCGACAACACCCGTTACGCGATCTACCTCGAGCTGGCCAGATCGCCCCGTGCATTGGCAACGGCAGACATCGCGGACTCACTCGGACTCCACGTCAACACCGTTCGGCCGCACCTCGAGCGCATGCGCGACGTCGGTCTGCTCGAGGTCCAGAGCGACAACCGCGGCGCGGTCGGACGGCCGCAGCACCGCTACTCGCTCGCGCCCGACGCCCCCTCGCTCGGACTCGAACCGCCCACGTACGGGCTGCTCGCACGCATGTTGTTGCGGGCGGCGACGATCGGCTCCACCGGAGCCGACGACGCGGCGGACGCGGGTCGCGAACAGGGACGTAGCGACGGCGCCCGTGCTGTCGGCCGCCCCTGCCTCGACGCGTTGGTGCGAGAGCTCGACCGCCTCGGATTCGATCCGGCGGTCGCCGCCAGTGAAACCGGTGCCACCGTTGGCTTCGCGCATTGCCCGTTCCAAGACCTGGCCGAGGCCAACCCCGACCTCGTGTGCAGCCTGCATCGAGGCCTCGTCGAGGGCTTCGTCGACATGGTGGGTGGCGGCGAAGTCGTCGCCTTTCGCACGCTCGTCGACCGCGACCCGTGCCAGGTCGAGTTGGTGGTCGAAGCGGTCTGACCGGGTACCCTTGCCGGGTGATCACGCTGACAGACGAAGCTGCCGCCAAGGTCAAGGATCTCATCGAAGCCGAAGGTGAACCCGAGCTCGCCCTGCGCGTAGCGGTTCGCCCCGGTGGATGCTCGGGCTTCAGTTACGAGATGTTCTTCGACAGCGACGTCGCCAACGACGACGTGACCGTCGAAAAGGGCGGGGTTCGTGTCGTTGTCGACCCGTCGAGCGCTCAGCTCCTCACCGATGCCGTGCTCGATTACAAAGACGGTCTGCAGCAGGCGGGGTTCTCCATCAACAACCCCAACGCCCAGCGCACCTGCGGCTGCGGCCAGTCGTTCTCGTAACGCTCAGCGCGTAACGACGATCACGTCGGCACCGGCCGGCAGGGTTCGGAGCATCGACTCGAGCTCGTCCTCCGGCAGCCAGTTCTCCGGCTCGACCAAGATCAGCGGACGGTCGATGGTCGCGCCCGCGGTGGCCCACGCTTCGGCCGCCTTCAACCGTTGGTCGACCTTGTCGGCCTCTGCACGAGCCTCGGCACCGCCGAGCCGGGTGAGGTGCTCGTCGAACTCGTCGAGGGCGGGCGGGTTCTCGTAGCCGAGCGACGCCCACGCCACCTTCCACCGGGCCATCGCCTTTCGGTGCACGGCGTTGACCGTGCGCACCGTGGGTGACGTCTTCGTAGCGGCGCCGGTGATCACGAATTGCGGATCGTGGAGTCGCAGGACACCTTCGAGGTCGTACGGGTCGGCGTCCGCACCCGCGAGCGTCTCCCAATGGCGTCGCGCCGAGCGCGCCTTTTCGAGCGAACGGTCACGGGCCGCTTCGAACTGCGACCGGCGGGCCATCCACTCGTCTTCGGCCACGCGGTCGCGCGCCCCGGCCTCGGAGGTGCGCTCGGCGTTGCCGGTGGCCGCGGCGAGCAGTGCTGAAGCCTCGCGGGCGCCGGGATCGTCCTGCGGCTGGATCGAGTAGCTGCGGGCCATGAGCGCGGCCGAGAGGATCACGCCGAGCAGGAACACCACCACCGGGATCACGACCGAATCGGCGAAGTTCAGCAGCACGAGCGCGGCGCCCGCGAAGAACGCGAGGCAGCTGATGGCGACGATGCGAGCTTTGCGTTGTTCCTCGAGGCTGTCGTCGTCGAACATCTGGGGTACGGCCTGTGGCACATCGAGCCGCACCTGCTCGGGGCGAGGACGGTCGCCGAGCTCGGCGATCGCATGGGTGATCTGCTCGACCTCAGCCTCCGCCTCGGTGAGCGCCAGCGCCGCCTGCCTGATCGTTTCCGGGTGCACCGCCATCCCGCTGCTCGCGGACAGGCGACGGTTCAACGCCTCGGTGAACTCCACCTCGGTGCTCACGCGGATGCGATCGGTGCGCCGGAGCGCGACAGCCAGTTGCCGCAGTTCGGCCAGTGCTTCCTCGTCGACGGTCGGGCGCGCGCCCAAGCTCCCGAGCTCGTCGGCTTGTGCGAGCAGCTCATCGAACTCGTCGTCGTGCAGGACGACGGGATCGGTGCGTCCGGCCGACGCGCGAGCTGCGAAGGCGCGGCGCGCATTCTCGAGGTCGAAGATGAGCTCGCCGTCGAGCTCCTCGGCGAGGCGAGCGGCCGCGACGGCTGGGTCATGGTCAACGACGACGCGCACACCCATCAGGTGTTGGGAGTCGAACGATTCGGCTTCGCCGTGATCGCCGCTCTGATCAGCGCCGTTGTTCCCTTGCATCACCATAAGCGTCGCGCGCCCGCCGCCGGCTCAGAGACTGACCTGGTTGTCAGCCGGTGAGCTGCGTCAACGCGTCGTGGAGTTCTACCCCATCGAAGATGGTGTCGAGGCGCTTCGTGATGGTTCCATCGGCCCGCGCCAGGAAGAGGACCGGCTCGAAGAACAGGTTGTAGGCCTCCAGCACCGGCGTGCGCTGCTGGGTATTGGGCTGGGCTGCGGCGTTCGATGGATATACCTCGGCATGCAGCATCTTGATCTGAGGGACTTGCGCCCTTGCGGCCAGGAGAACATCGAGCACCGGCCCGCAGATCGCCACTTGGCAGTACAGGGGCGTTGAGATGAGGAAGGCGACCGGCGTGCCGCCGGCGAGGACCTCACGCAGCGTGACATCGTGCAGCGGGCACGCCGGCGTCCGGGTGCAGAGCAACTCGACGCCCCGGAGGTCGGCGGTCGTCGGGGTGTCGAACGGAATCATCTTCTGGCCGGCCCCGGGCACCGCTATGGGGGCGTCTGTGATCTGGACGGGCACGCTGACCGCCGCGCCGCCGACCTCCGAGCGGAACTCGTAGACGCCGGTCTTGGTCGGCGTGAACTCGACAGGGAAATAAGGCCGTGGGATGCCCTCGGTGTGGCTTGTCGACGAGATCGCCGACCCGAATGGTTGACCGTCGAGGGTGACCACGAAGTCGAGCTTGTTGACCGGCGCTTGCGCGAGGAGCACGCCGTCCTTGTCGGTGATGCCGAACGTGATGCGAGCAGGAGCGCCGACGGGGAACACGGAGAGGTCGGAGAACGAGATCAGCGTGAAGTCCGATGGCTTCGCTGCCGGCTTGCCGCCACCGCAGGCCGCGAGAAATGCGGCACTGGCGCCGCTGACCAGGAACGAGCGTCGACTCCAACTGCTGACGGGCATTCGGTCGAACCTATCCTCGCTCCAATGGCGGTTGACAGTCAGGTGAACTTCACCGTCGACGGACGCGATGTCGTCGTGGACGACGATGGGTCGTCACTGCTCGAGGTGCTCCGCGATCGCGTCGGCGTGAGAGGCGCAAAGGATGGTTGCAGTCCGCAAGGTCAATGCGGCTGCTGCACGGTGCTGGTGGACGGTGCGCCTCGGGTTGCCTGTGTCACTCCGATCAAACGGGTGGCCGGGCGAGCGATCACCACGATCGATGGTCTGGCCACGGCCGACCGATGGGCGGGAGCGTTCTGCGCGAGCGGGGCGAGCCAGTGCGGGTTCTGCACGCCGGGAATCATCGTGCGCCTCGATGCGCTGCGCGCCGGCGGCGCGGCCGAAGGCGACGTCGACAAGGTCGAGCGCGCGCTGCTGGCGCACCTCTGCCGGTGTACCGGGTGGCGAACGATCCTCGACGCATGGCAGTCGTTCGCGCTTGCGGAGCTGCCGGAGCGTGATTTCGACGCGGCCGCGCGGCGCGCCGAGCTCGAGGGCGGCGTCCCCCAACACGTAGGGCCGGAGGTCTCGCTCGGCCGCGGTGGGTTCGCGGACGATTCGGCACCCGTGGATGCGCTCGTCGCCGTTCCTGATGGCGCCGGTGGATGGGCGGTCGGCGAGACGCTCGACGAGGCGCGGCGAACCTCAGCGAAGACGCAAGGCCGTCGCACGACGGTCGACGTCCGTCATCCGCTCGACGTGCCCGCCGGCGACTGGGCCGTGACATTGCAGACGGCGTGGGTGGAGCCCGCGTATCTCGAGACGGACGCGTCGTGGTGCGTTCCCGGAGGTGAGCCGTCCACGCCCTTGGCGAACGGCGGCGCGTTCGGTGGCAAGGTCGGTTCGCCGGTGATGGCCGCGGCACGCGAACTTGCGAATCGTCATGGCCGCGCGGTGCGCGTGCTGTTGTCGCGCGAAGACACCGTGAGACTCGGAGCGAAGCGACCACCCATCGCCGCGGGAGTGCAGCGCGATGGAAGCGGCATGGTGCGCGTGGCGCGCACGCCCGGCATCGCTCAGGCCATCGCCGGGTATGCGCCTGCTCTCACGGTCGAGGAGGTCGACGTCTCGGGGCCGCCGACCTCCATGGCATTGCGCGCCGCCGGCTGGGCCGAGGCGGCTGTGCTGCTCGCGGGAGCGCGGGGCGACCTGGCTCCTGTCACGGCGCCGAACGGAGCGGTAGCCGAGGCACTGGTCGACGACCGGGGCGTGCGGGTGCGGGTATCGGCCGGCGATCCGCTCGACGAGGTCGTGTTGCGCTCCTTCTGCGTTGGTGCCGCTCACATGGCGCTCGGTTGGGTGTCATCGGAGGGCATCGCGGTCGATGACAGCGGGGAGCCGCTCGATCTCACGATTCGTTCGTTCGGCGTGCTGCGGGCCGTCGACACGCCGCCGATCACCGTCGAGATCGACGACGATGGGTCGACGCCGCGCAACGGCAGTGATGCCGTTTTTGCCGCGGTGGCAGCGGCCACCTGGGTCGCGCAAGGCTGCCCCCCGTCGTTCCCCAGTCGAAGGAGCCTGCGATGACCGAGCCAGCGAAGCCTGTCGGGCCGTACACACCAGTGGTGCGCGCCGGGGATTGGTTGATCGTCTCCGGCCAGGTCGGGTTGGCCGATGGCAAGCTCGTGACCGGCGGCCTCGAGAGCGAGCTGCGCCAAGCGCTGGCGAACTTGCGCGGTCACCTCGAGGCCAATGGTGCGGCGTTGACGAACGTTGCGAAGACGACGGTGTTCCTACGACACATGAGCGACTACGCGGTGATGAACGAGGTGTACATCGACGCGTTCGGCGATCATCGGCCGGCGCGTTCCGCCATCGGTGGTGTCGAGCTCCCGATCGGTGCGCTGGTCGAAGTCGAGGCGTGGGCCTTCGTCGGGTAAGAATGTTCCCGTGGACTTCGGCCCGTTCATCATCGTGTTCCTGCTCGTGTTTGCGTTGCCCGTGTCGTTCCTCGTCGGTGGTGCCGCGGTGGCCGCGGTGCTCAGTGCGGCGTTGAAGTCGAACGCCGAAGCGACCCATGAGGGCAGTGAACTCATCGACCTCAACCGCTGAGCGCCTTCAACTACTGTTCCGCGGCATCAGTTCAGGGCAGGGCCAGGCAGTTCGCACGTCGAGTCAGCCGAACCCCACAGTGACGAAAGGGGTCCCGGCATGGCGACCGGCACCGTGAAGTTCTTCAACTCTGAGAAGGGTTGGGGATTCATCGCGTCCGACGACGGTGGCGACGAGTTGTTCGTGCACTACAAGAACATCCAGGGCAATGGATTCCGGACACTCGAGCAGGGCCAGAAGGTCGAGTTCACCTCGGAGCAAACCGACCGCGGTCTCCAAGCGAAAGACGTCAAGCTCGTCTAGACCGCCGCCTGACACTCACATTCGAGCGAGTCCGAAGGGCGAGTGAGATGGTGTCGGAAAACGCGCAAATGCGCTCCGGGGGGGTCGGCGTCCACCGGAGCGCATCTACGTTGCTTCCTTGATTTGAGCAGTGTTAGTGGTGGTGTTTGTGGACTCAGACAAGGCGAGCGCCGTAGTTCGGACTCGCACCCAGCGAGCGGTCACGATTCGGTCGCTGCCCTCGCCTTCCCCGTTTCCACACACGCATCGTGCAACGTACGAGCGTGTACGTCCATGACCCGGACGTGCCATTTGCTCGGGCTAGCTCGGCCTAGCCCGACCTGTCTCCCTCAGGTTGGTCACACACCCCAGCGAGACTGGCCGAACCGGTAGCCAACCGACCGAACCGTCTGAATCAGGTTGGCGTGTTCCTCGCCGAGCTTGGCGCGCAGGCGTCGGATGTGGACGTCGACTGTGCGGGCGCCGCCGTAGTACTCGTAGCCCCACACGCGCGACAGCAGCGTCTCGCGCGTGAACACCTTGCCGGGGTGTGACGCGAGGAACTTCAAGAGCTCGTACTCCATGTAGGTCAGATCGAGCGGCTTCGTGGCGAACGCGGCCTGATACGTCTCGAGATTGAGCACGAGCTCGCCGTACTCGATGAGCTCGGGACGAGTGCCGCGTCCGGTTCGCCAGAACAGATGCTTGAGGCGCGCTTCCAATTCGCGCGGATGGAACGGCGCGAGGCAGAAGTCGTCGAACAAATCGTCACGCAGCTCGAGATCGTGCAGCTGCGCGCCCGAAACGAGCAACAACAGCGGCTCGAGCGGAAGATCACGCTTTCGCAGCGAACGACACAACGCGAACGCGCCCTCGGGATCGATGTCGGCGCACACGATGGCCCCGGCCCAGCCGTCGTCTGGCTCGGCGCGCTGAGCGGTGAGCTCGTCGCTCACCGACTTCCACGGATACCCGCCGAGGTCGAGTGCTTGGGCCAGCTCCGGTGGAGGCGGATCGGGGTACAGCAGCAGCGGTTCCATCACACGTTCCGGTAGTACCGATCCAGTTCGAACTGCGTGATCTGCGTCTTGTAGTCGCGCCACTCGGCCCGCTTGTTCCGCAGGAACCATTCGAACACGTGCTCGCCGAGCGCCTCGGCGACCAGCTCGGAGCGCTCCATCACGTCAACGGCCTCGGACAATGATCCGGGCAACATGCCGATGCCTTCGGCCATGCGCTCCTCGTCCGTCATCTCGTACAGATTCGCGGTCGTCTCGGTCGGCAACTCGTAGCTGTCTTCGATGCCCTTCAGCCCCGCGGCCAGCACGACGGAGAACGCGAGGTACGGATTGCACGCCGGGTCAGGGGCGCGGAACTCGATGCGGGTGGACTCGGCCTTGCCCTTCTTCACGTGGGGAACGTTCACAACGACTGATCGGTTGTTGCGCGCCCACGACACGTAGATGGGTGCTTCGAACCCGGCGACCAGACGCTTGTACGAGTTCACCCACTGGTTGGTGACCGCGGAGATCTCACGCGCGTGCACGAGCAAGCCGGCGATGAAGCCGCGGGCCAGCTTCGACAACCCGTTCGGATCGCCAGGATCGTGGAACGCGTTGGTGTCGCCCTCGAAGAGCGAGAAGTGCGTGTGCATCCCCGATCCCTGCACGATCTCCAGCGGCTTCGGCATGAACGTGGCATGGATGTTGTGCGCGTGCGCGACTTCCTTCACGACGAATCGGAACGTCATGACGTTGTCGGCCATCGTGAGGGCGTCGGTGTAGCGCAGGTCGATCTCGTGCTGGCTCGGCGCGTCTTCGTGGTGCGAGTACTCGACGGGGATGCCCATCGCTTCGAGCGTGTGGATCGTCTTCTTGCGGATGTCGCTCGAGAGATCGGCGGTGTTGAGATCGAAGTACGACGCCGTGTCGAGTGGTTCGAGCGGACGGCTGGGATCGGAGTGAGCGAAGTAGAAGAACTCCATTTCAGGCGCCGAGTAGAAGGTGAAGCCTCGCTCGCGCGCTCGATCGAGGTTGCGCTTCAGCACTTGGCGTGGGTCGCCTTCGAACGGCGTGCCGTCGAGATTGGCGATGTCGCAGAACATGCGCGCCGACGGCGCCTCGTCGGTGCCCCAGGGCAGGAGCTCGAAGCTGTTCGGGTCGGGGAGGGCCAATACGTCGCTCTCCTGCACCCGGCTGAAGCCGTCGATGGCCGACCCGTCGAACTGCATCCCCTCGGCGAAGGCGGCTTCGAGCTCGGCGGGAGAGGTCTCGACCGACTTCAACTGGCCGAGAACGTCGGTGAACCACAGGCGAATGTGGCGCACCCCCCGTTCTTCGACCGTACGCAGGACGTAGTCCTGTTGGCGTTCCATCACCCGAACATGTTGACATGGTGGGTGGGCGCAACCCCCCGGCGGTTCATTCCGTTTCACACACCGTTCACAAATGGGCAACAACGCGGCAACGCGCCTCTTCCAAGCTTCCTCCTAACCCCGGACGAGACCAAGGAATCCAATGACCTATCTGGCCGAGTACATCTGGATCGACGGCACCGAGCCGACCGCCAAGCTGCGGTCCAAGACCAAGGTGCTGGACGGCAAGCCCCTCTCCAAGGCCGCTGAACTGCCCATCTGGGGCTTCGACGGCTCCAGCACCAACCAGGCGCCCGGCAGTGCCTCCGACTGCGTGCTGCAGCCGGTGTTCGCGGTTCCTGACCCCATCCGCGGCGGCGATCACCTCCTGGTGCTGTGCGAGGTGCTGCTCACCGACATGAGCCCGCACACCACCAACACGAGGGCCCTCCTGCGTCCGGTGGCCGAGAAGTACGCGGCCCAGGAGGCGCTGTTCGGCATCGAGCAGGAGTACACGTTCTTCGCCGGCAGCCGTCCCCTCGGCTTCCCTGAGGCCGGGTACCCCGCTCCGCAGGGCGGCTACTACTGCGGCGTCGGCAACGACGAGATCTTCGGGCGCCCGGTGGTCGAGAAGCATCTCGAGAACTGTCTTGCGGCCGGCCTCGCGATCTCAGGCATCAACGCCGAGGTCATGCCCGGCCAATGGGAGTTCCAAGTCGGACCGGTCGGGCCCCTCGAGGTCTCCGATCAACTGTGGCTGGCCCGCTGGCTGCTCTACCGCACCGCCGAGGATTTCGGCGTGTCGGCCACGTTGTCGCCCAAGCCCGTCATGGGCGACTGGAACGGCGCCGGTGCGCACACGAACTTCTCGACGAAGGCGATGCGCGAGGGCTACGACCCGATCATCACCGCGTGCGAGGCGTTGGCCCAGAATCCCCTCGAGCACGTGAAGGTGTACGGCTTCGGCATCGAGAGCCGTCTCACCGGCCTGCACGAGACCGCCCCGTGGAACGAGTTCAACTACGGCGTGTCCGATCGCGGCGCATCGGTCCGCATCCCGTGGCAGGTGGCGCAGGACAAGAAGGGCTACATCGAAGACCGTCGCCCGAACGCCAACTGCGACCCGTACGAAGTGACTCGGATGATCGTCAGCACCTGCTGCGCGGCGCTCGAGCACGAGCTGCAGAACTAGAGGTTTGTCCGGAGGGGCGGTCGCCGAGCGGCCGCCCCGATGGATGAGTAGGTTGCCCGAGTCATCGACCGCGCCGTGACGGCGTGCTGGCTCGATTGGGCGACACAGAGGAGGGACCGTGCAGGAACGCACACCTGACGAGGTGCTCGGACTGATCCGGGACGAAGCCATCGACATCGTCGATTTTCGCTTCTGCGACCTTCCCGGCTTGATGCAGCACTTCTCGTCGCCGGCGCACGAGCTGAGCGCCGACGCCTTCGAGGAGGGGCTCGGCTTCGACGGTTCGTCGATCCGCGGCTTCCAGGAGATCCAGGAGTCGGACATGATCCTCGTGCCCGACCCCAACACGGTCGTGATCGATCCGTTCCGCACGCACCGCACGTTGAACATCAACTGCTTCGTGCGCGATCCGATCACGCTCGAGCCGTACTCGCGCGATCCGCGCTACGTCGCGAAGAAGGCCGAAGACCATCTCGTCTCCACCGGCCTCGCCGACACGTGCTACTTCGGGCCCGAGGCCGAGTTCTTCATCTTCGACGACGTGCGCTTCCACTACGACCAACACTCCGCATCACACTCGGTCGATTCGATCGAAGCGGCGTGGAACACCGCGCGCGATGAGGGCGGGAAGAACCTCGGCTACAAGATCCGGTACAAGGAGGGGTACTTCCCCGTCCCGCCGATGGACCAGTACCAAGACCTGCGCTCCGAGATGATCCTCACCATGGAGCGGCTCGGTATCGAGGTCGAGATCCAGCACCACGAGGTTGGTACCGCCGGCCAAGCCGAGATCGACATGCGCTTCGACACGCTGCTGCGAATGGCCGACAAGCTGATGCTCTACAAGTACGTCGTCAAGAACGTGGCGTGGGCCGCGGGCAAGTCGGCCACGTTCATGCCGAAGCCGATCTTCCAGGACAACGGTTCGGGTATGCACTGCCACCAGTCGTTGTGGAAGGGCGGCGAGCCGCTGTTCTTCGACGAAGCGGGCTACGCCGGCTTGTCCGACATGGCGCGCTGGTACATCGGCGGATTGCTCGCGCATGCGCCGGCGATCCTCGCGTTCGCCGCGCCGACGACGAACTCCTACAAGCGGCTCGTGCCCGGCTACGAAGCCCCGGTCAACCTCGTGTACTCGCAGCGCAACCGTTCCGCGTCGGTGCGCATCCCGCTGTACTCGAAGAGCCCGAAGGCCAAGCGGCTCGAGTTCCGCTGCCCCGATCCGTCGTGCAACCCGTATCTCGCGTTCTCCGCGATGTTGCAGGCCGGCCTCGACGGCATCAACAACCGCACTGAGCCGCCTCCGCCCGTCGACAAGGACCTGTACGACCTCCCACCCGAGGAGCTCGCGAAGGTGCCGCAGGTCCCGAGCTCGCTCGACGCCGCGCTGCTGGCGCTCGAGGACGACAACGCCTTCTTGAAGGTCGGTGGCGTCTTCACCGACGACCTCATCGAGACGTGGATCGACTACAAGCGCACAACGGAGATCGACGCCGTGCGCCTACGTCCGCATCCCTACGAGTTCGCGCTGTACTACGACATCTAGCGAACGGCGGCGAGTGCGGCCCTCGACCCTCGGCTCGCGTCTGCCCACGCAAAATGGGAGGATTCGGGCACTCAGGGTCGAAGTACTACGCCGTGGGCTGCGTGAAGCGGTGGGGGCCACTCACCTCGGGCGTCTTTCTGTTCGCCATGTTGTTGGCCGCGCCGCGAGCCTTGGCTGACGAGCCGGCGGCGCCGCCGGAGGCCCGTTGCCAGAGCTTGACGGATGCGGGCGCGGGTGCCCTAGGTGGTGGCGCGGCGGTGTCCGAGACGCACTGGCAGACCGATTGGGAGCGGCTGTGTGTCCAGACGGCAGCACCGCCCATCGGCGGGTTGAACGATGCGTTGGCCGACACTGGCTGTGACCGGAACGATCGGCGCGCCGTCGAGGTGTACGTCGACCACGACGGTCTGGAGACCCAGCGCAGCGAGTCCTGCGACGACGACTTTCCGGAAGGCAATCGAGGGCAGCGGTACAACTCCTGCGTGACTGACGTGGGAACCGATGGCGGTCCGACGGTGAGCGACTCGTGTCGAGGGCAGAGCCGCGAGGGCGATCAGTCTGGTTGGTACTACTCGACGGCGAACGACTCATCGAGCACCGCCTCCGTCGGCGAGAACGGCGTCACGGTCACCCGAGCCAGGTCAGGTTCGGACACGACCGGCGGCGTCCAGGACTCCAACTCCGACCAGGTGTCGGTGGGGCCGGACGGCGTCACGTACACCTCCACCGCCGACGCCACGTTCAGCCACGACCCGTCGTTCGACTACCACTGCAACGAGGAGTGGACGGTCTCCACGGCCGATCCCGCAGCGACGCAGCCAGTGCTGCCGTCGTACTGCACACTCGGCTGATACCTCAGCGACGCAGCGGGCGGGCCAGCCAGGTCGGTCGTAGGATCACCAGGCATTGTCTCGAAGCGCGCTCAACGGCGCGCGACGCGCCAACCGGATCGCGATCGCGCTCGCAACGACGACGGCGCTGATCGCCACGGCCAGCAGAGTCCACAGGTAGGGCCAGGGAACGGCGGCGCGTTCGGGCGCGGGGTCGAACACGCCGGTCAGCACGGCGATCAGCATGTGGGTGAGGGTCCACGCCAGGATGACGCCGAGCAGGAGACCGGCCAGCGTCACGTACGCCGACTCCGACCAGACGAAGCTGGCGATGTGTCGCGTGCGGGCGCCCAACGCCGAGGCGATCGCAAACGTGCGTCGCCGCTCGGCCACGCCGAGTGCGAGGACGAGGCCAGTGGCCACCATCACGAGCACGAGGGCGAAGCCGAGCTCGATGCGAGTGAGGCCGCCGAGGTCGACCGCAGTCAGCGAGGAGCCCACGATCTGACGCGTCGTCGTGAGATCCGAAACGGTCGCGTCCGTTCCGGTGATGCTCCTGATGCCGTCGGCGACGCTCCGCGGTGAGCCGGTCGTGGAGACCAGCAGGGTGTCGACTGCAGTGTTCCCAGTCGAACGCGAGACGTACTCCGCATTCGCCACGAGGAAGCTGTCTCGAGGCGCGGTGGGGAACTCCTTGGCGACGCCGATGTAATGAAACGTCACCGGCACGGGCTCGCCGCCGGTGCGGCTCTCGAGTCGCAGGATGAGCTGGTCGCCAGTCTGGAGTTGAAAATCCTTCACGGTCTCGGCGCTCACCAACACTCCGTCGGGAGTCGCGGCCAACCGGGCGAGGAGATCGTGCGCCGTTCCTCCGGAGAAGTACGCGTCTTGCAGCCCGGTGGCGGCGCCGATGGTGTCGGGGCGCACGCCGTACAGATCTTGGAGGTCGGTGCCGACGTACGCGTAGCGGTGGGCGAGAGGTTCGACGCTCCCGACGCCGTCGCTCGTGTGCACGCGCGCGACGAGATCGGCAGACAGGCCCGATCGGGAGACGGAGGTGACCGTGACGTCCGCGCCGTTCGTGAGCAGCGCGTCGACGTGAGCTTGCTGTTGGTAGGTCTCGTTGAACCCTGCGGTCGACACCGCGAACGCGATGGTGAGCGCGACGAGCACCACGCCGCGGGCGAGCAGCCGCCGCTGCCGCCGCATACTGGCCGCCACGGTGGGGGCCAACTCGCCGGCCATGGGGCGAAGCAGGCGGCTCGTCAACCGCCGAGCTCGCCGCAACGCGACCAGAGCGAGCTCGGAGATGAGGAGAGCCGCGCCCAACCACAACAGCGCCGGCCCGAGGAAGGCCCAGTAGCTGACTGAAATCGCGCTCACTCCCTCGGGGGCGAGCACGAGGTTGTAGCCCTGAGAGCTCGTGCGGTTGAAGACCACGGCGCTCGCGGCGAGCAGCGCCATTGCGAGCGGCACCCGGATGCGATGACGCCAGACCCGGTCAGGCTGCGAACGCCCCTCGGCCACGGTGATTCGCCGGGCGTCGCGCCACAACGGCCCGGCGATGGTCGCCACCGCGATCAAGATGCCGCCGCTCAGAGCGATCGCGCTCCAAGCGAGCGAAAAGGCATTGGCTGCGATGCTCCCGATCAGCACGCCCGCGATCGATGCGATGGCGCCGATGCACGCCGCCTCGATCGTGGCCAACCAGGTCACCGTGACAGGCGTGGCCCCGCGCGCACGGAGCAAAGCGTGTTCAGCGCGGCGGCGATCATTGCCTGACGCGGCGATGGTGGAGGCGATCAGAACGGCGAGTGCCGCTCCGGGGAGACCGAGAAACACGAACAGCACCTGGGCGTACAGCGCGTCCTGCCGCGCGCCGTCGAGGGCGGCACCGATGTTGTTGCCGACGACGACAGTGCCGGCCGACCGGACCTCGAGGTTTCGCGCCGCCCCGGTGACCGCATCAAAGGCCGCGGCCGGGTCGGTCGGGATGTGGCGATCGAGCCGAACGTGCACCTGGTGGTGGACAAGGTCCGGTCGGGCCGCCGCGACCGGATCGAACAGCGTGTGCCACTGAGCGCTCGGGAGCAGCACCACGTTGTCCGGCGGTGCTTGCGATTGTGATTGCGGAGGTGCGCCGACCTTCTGGAACAGCGAGTCGGCTTGCGGGACTTCGACGACTCCGGCGATCGTGATCGGTACGTCGGGGAAGCCGGTTCGGCTGATCACCACGACCGTGCCCGGTGTGGCGTGCAGGTTGGACGCGGTCTGTTGCGCCAACAGTGCTCCACCGGCCGAGCCCGTCAGGAGTCGCAACTCCCCGGGGAATTGTTGCGCGTAGTCCGACGGGATGCCGATCACGACGCCGGCCCCTGTGGTCTGCGTCGTCGTTGCTGTGGTCGCGCTCATTCCCGCCGTCGACGCAAAGTCGACGGGGAGGGCGGAAGCCACGCCGGGTTGTGACCGCACGGTGTCGACTGCGGCCTGCGGGTCAGCGCCGGGTTGCGCTTCGACTTGCCAGTCGACAGCTACGTGCTCGACCGAACGCGCCGTCATGGTGCGCTTCGCCACCCCGAGGAACGAGCCGATCGCCACCACGAGCGCGACAGCAATCGCGATGCCGATTGCCTCGGCGACGGATCGTCCGGCGCGTCGCCCGATCGCGCCACGCACCCACGTCAGGCTGAGCATTGATCGCCCACAGAGAGCCGCCCGTCCGCCATCGTCCAGCGAATCCCCAGACGAGCCGCAATCCGCGGGTCGTGGGTTGCCACGACGAGGGCGGCGTCGGTGTCCGTCGCGGTGGTGATCAGCGCGTCGATCACAAGGTTTGCGTTGGCCCGGTCGAGTTGTCCCGTCGGTTCATCTGCAAGGAGAAGCCGCGGAGCGCCGGCGAGCGCGCGCGCGACGGCGACGCGCTGGGCTTGCCCCGCGGAGAGCTGATCCGGCAGTCGCTCGCGGAGGCCCAACAGGCCCAGCCGGTTGAGCGCGTCATCGGCCGAGGAACGCGCGTCCTTGTCGGTCGCGCCGGCGAGCACGAGCGGCAGGGCAACGTTCTCGAGCACGTCGAGCGACGGCATCAGACTCGGCCCCTGGAACACCATGCTCACCGGCCCGGGCCGCAATACTCCTCGATCGCCGATGGCCGGCCAGCGGATCGAGCCGGTCGTCGGTTGGTCGAGTCCCGCCAACAGGTGGAGCGCGGTCGACTTGCCTGATCCCGACGGTCCCGTCACGGCGATCTTGTCGCCCGGCTGGATGTGACAGGTCATGCCGTGCACGGCGACAACGGCTGTCGCGCCGCGCCCGAAGGTCCGAGCAACGTCATTGCACGCGACGAGTTCGTCGGTCACCGTCAATGCGGTCACGACATGAGCCGCCCGTCGTCGATGTGCAACACGCGGTCAGCGGCGCGCGCCACCGCCTGGCTGTGCGTCACGACGAGCACCGCCGCCCCGCGCCTGGCCTCGCCGCGCAGCAAGATGATGACCTCCGCCTCCGTCGACGAATCGACTTCACCAGTGGGTTCATCGGCCAGCAGAACGTTCGGTTCGTTCGTGCACGCGACCGCAAGCCCCGCTCTCGCGGCTTCGCCACCGGAGAGTTGACTCGGACGGGCAGATCGACGATGGGCAATACCCAAACGATCAAGCAGTGTCGGGTCGACGCGACCCCTTCGAGCGCCGGCGAGACGCCGAGCCACGCGGATGTTCTCTTCGACGGTGAGGTGCGATAGCAGGTTGCCGGTTTGAAGGAGCACGCCGATGTGCTGCGCGCGGAAGCGCGCCCGCTCGGGTTCGGAGCGTCGGCTGATCGGCTGACGGTCGACGAGCACCATCCCGCCGTCCGGCTCGTCGAGCGCACCGAGACAGCTCAGGAGCGTCGACTTTCCCGAACCGGAGGGACCCATGACGGCAACCATGTCGCCGGCTTCGATGCGGAGCGAGACGCCCGCGAGTGCGACGACTTCCTCATCGCCTTCGTGGAAGAACCGGTAAAGACCGTTGGCTTCGAGCATCGTTCTGTCGTTGCTCAGGACCAGGAGAACGAGTCGGAGATCGTCCTCCACGGGTCGACGTTGTCGGCGCCGACTGGGCCGGAAAGCACAACGATCGCTTCCTTGCCGTTCTGCCAGAACTCGTAGCGTTCGACCGCCAGCTGTCGCACCTTGCCGGTCACGGCGTTCGGTGCACTGTCGGCCTTGTAGGTGATGAGCACCGCAGTGCCTCCGTTGCGGCTCACGGTGGTCACGTTGTCGAGCTGGAAGTTCGTGCTGCTCGATTGGATCGATGGCACTTCGCTGTCGCGCGCCGATTGCGTGGTGGGCGGCGACGTCGAGGAGCTCACGAGGAACTGCGCGCTGTTGAAGTTGTCCGTGAAGGTCGTTCCATTCGACGAATTCGTACGGGCCCAGCCTTCCGGGACCGACACGGTGAATGGCCCGCCTGCGAACGTGAAGGGCACGTAGACGGTGTTGTCGGGAATGTCGCCGGCGGCGTTGGGCTCAGGAGCGTTCGGGTCGACCGTCGCCCCCGTCGTCGACGGCATGGTCGTCGACGATGTCGGTGCGGCGCTCGAGCCTGGACTGCCCGACGCGCCGGCCGGCTGTGCCGTTTTGGAGTTGCTGCAGGCTGCCAGAGCGGCGATCACGAGAAGGAGTACGGAGCGTCGAGTCACCGATCGAACATACGAACACCGCGGTCTCGCTCTGCTCCCGCGACGGTCAACGGAGAGTAAATGAGTCCCATGAACGGCTCAACGAGCGCATGATCTCCGTAGTCTGCGCGCCGTGAGCGTTCATCTGCTGCTGGTCGAGGACGACACCAAGATCGGCAAGGGCGTCGCGCAGGCACTGGAGAACGGCGGCTACGACGTGGCGTGGGTCACGACCGGGCGCGCGGCGCTGGACGCCGCCATCACGGAGCCGCCCGCCCTCGTGTTGCTCGACCTCGGATTGCCCGACGCCGATGGTGTCGATGTTTGCGCGCAGCTGAGAGCAACGATCCCATCAGCCACGATTGTCATCCTCACCGCGCGGACGGACGAGATCGACATCGTCGTCGGCCTCGATGCGGGCGCGGACGACTACGTCACCAAACCGTTCCGGCTCAGTGAGCTGCTGGCGCGCGTTCGCGCGCACTTGCGTCGTCCTCACACTGGTGGCGACGCCGAGAGATTCAAGGTCGGTCCGCTTGTCCTCGACACGGCAAGCAGGAGGGTGGTGTGCAGCGATGAGGAGATGGAGCTGCGCCCGAAGGAGTTCGACCTGCTGGCTTTCCTCATGCAGAACGCCGGTCGAGCTCTGACGAGGGAGCGCATCATGGAAGACGTGTGGGACGAGCATTGGTTCGGGTCGACGAAGACGCTCGACATGCACATCAGCGCGTTGCGGCGGAAGCTCGCGGAGCTCAGCGATCCTGTTGTGATCACCACACTGAGGGGCGTCGGCTACCGGCTCGAGGGTCGGCCTGCGTGATCGAGCAATGAGCCGCCGGATCCTTCTCGCGATCGTCGGTGTCACCGCGCTCGCGGTGGTGGGCTTCGGAGTTCCGTTGGGAATCGCAGTTGCGCACCTGTATCGCGACGAAGCCATCTCCGCGCTCGAGCGTGACGCCAGCAAGGCCATCGCAGAGATACCCGTGCCTTCGAATCCGGGCGACGCGCCGGAACTGCCGCCGCTCCATGACCAGACGAAACTGGCCATCTACGACGGGAGCGGCAACCGCATTGCGGGCGAGGGCCCCGCGTCGGCCGACGATCCGGTGCGGCGCGCACAGTCGGGTTCGGATCCGGTAACGGTGGATGCCGCCGATTCCATCATCGTCGCCATCCCGCTCTCGAACGATGAGCAGGTGATCGCCATCGTGCGAGCGGCGCTTCCGGCGCGTGTCGTGGACGATCGCGTCCACCGGGCGTGGCTCGCCATGGCCGGCCTGGGCATCGTTGTCATGGGCGTGGCCGCCGTTGTCGCCGTGCAGCAAGCGCGCCGACTCAGTCGACCAGTGCAGCAACTCGCCGCCGCCGCCGACCGCCTGGGACAGGGCGACTTCGCCGTGCGCGCGACGCGGGCCGGCATTCCCGAGATCGACGCGGCGGCGGCCGCACTCGACTCCACCGCGGTGCGTCTCGGCGAGTTGTTGCAACGGGAGCGCGCTTTCAGCGCCCACGCGTCGCATCAACTCCGCACGCCTCTCACCGGAATGCGCGTGCAACTCGAGGCGGCCACGTTGGCGCCCGATGTCGACCTGCGGGCCGCGTTCGCCGAAGCGCTGCAGTCCGTCGACCAACTCGAGCAAACGATCGACGACCTACTCGCGCTGGCCCGCGACGTCGGGCCGCGCCCGGGCCCGCTCGACGTTCGCGGTCTCTTCGACGAGATCGACCAACGGTGGCACGGCCCGCTGGCGGACGCCGGCAGACCGCTCCGCACGCTCCTCGGTCCCGACCTTCCGGACGCGGCCGTGTCACCCGCCGCGATGCGCCAGATCCTCGATGTGCTCGTGGCGAACGCCGTCGAGCACGGCGCGGGCACGGTCACGGTGGCGGCTCGCACTGCGGGCGGCGGCGTCGCCATCGAAGTCAGCGATGAAGGGCCGGGAATCGAACCAGACACCCGTGATGTCTTCGCACCCCGCACGGATCCGAGCACCGGGCGCGGCATCGGTCTCGGATTGGCCAGCTCGCTCGCCGCGGCCGAAGGAGGGCGATTGCTGCTCGCGCACAACGGCCCCGGCCCGACCTTCCGACTCCTGCTGCCCGGCACGGAGCCCATCGAGGCCCCGTAGGCTCGGGCTCTCATGACCGGTCGCCGGCTGCTGCTGCTGTTGGCCCCCGCGGGCTCCTTGGCGGCCCATGGCCTCGCCTACGGCCCTTTCACCGGGGGCCACGACCATGCCGACGACGGCGGGCTCCACGCGTACCTACCGCTCGTTGCGGCGGTTGCGGTGCCCGTTGCCATCGCGGCGTTGCTCTGGGCCGCCGCATCCCGGCCCGGCCGGGCGGTGTCGCTGCCCAGCGTCCGCGCCCTCGTCGGCACGCAACTCGGGCTCTTCGTCGTCCAAGAGGTGGTCGAGCGCTTGGCGACGCACGTGTCGCTGAGCGACCTGGCGAGCCAGCCCGCGATCCGGTGGGGCCTCGCGCTGCAGCTCCTCACCGCGACCACATGCGCGGTGACGACCCGGCTGCTGCGACGCACGGTCGGCGCGTTCTTGGCGATGACTCGGCGCGCGGATCTCCTCTTGGCCGTCCCGTCTGTCCTCGTCTCGATCGGCGGGGCTGTCCTCGTCGCTCTCGGAATCGTGTGGAGGCCGCCTTCGCGAGCTCCTCCTGTCGTCGCCGCCTGACGACACATCCACACATCGAAGGAGGAGTCATGTCTCTCGCGTCTCACGCGCGTCTCGCGCGTCCAACAGTCGTCGCGCTCAGCGCGCTCGCCCTGTTCGTGATCGCCGGTTGCGGATCATCGGACAACAAACCAACCGCCACTTCCCAGACATCGGCAACGTCGCAAGCAACGACGGGCAGTTCGTCGTCGAGCACCGCTCCGGCCGGCACGCTCATCGAGATCATCGTCGCGGGCGGCCAAGCCGCAGGCGGGGTGAAGCACGTTGATGTCGGCGTGGGCAAGAGCGTCACGGTGCGAATCACGAGTGATGTCGCCGAGGAGATCCACATCCACGGTTACGACCTCAAGCAGGATCTGACGCCCGGCGTCCCCGCCGAGATCACGTTCACGGCCGACATTCCAGGAGTCTTCGAGATCGAGCTCGAGCACTCAGGGCTGAAGGTCGCGGAGCTGCAGGTTGGCTGAGCTGCCGGTGGTGTTCGCGCACGGCGTCGGCGGTCGTAGCGACCTCCCGGTTCCGGTCTGGCTGTTCGCGTACGGCGCTGCGTTCGCGCTGCTGATCTCGTTTGTCGCGCTACGAATCCTGTGGCCGCGCCCTCGGTTGTCAGCGCTGTCTTCAGGGATGGCATTGCCGGATGCGGTGCAGCGGGTGCGTCCGGTTCTGGCGGTTGGGCTGCGCGTCGTCGGCTTGGTGTTCTTCGCGGTCACCGTGGCTGCCGCCGCGTTCGGCTCGACCGACGGAGGATTGAACGTCGCCCCGTACGCGATGTGCGTGATCTTCTGGGTGGGCGTTCCGATCGCGTCGGCGTTGGTGGGAGATGTGTTCGCCGCCGCGAATCCATTCGACACCATCGCCTTCGCGTTGCGTCTGCCGGACGAAACCGTTTGGCGCGACCCGGGACTGTGGCCCGCCGCGGTGATGATCTTCTCGTTCACCTGGTTGGAACTGGCGTACTACAACGGCTGCAGCGATCCGGTGGCGTTGTCGTGGTGGCTCGGCACGTACACCGTCGCGACCATCGCCGGCGCCACGTTGTGGGGACGAACGTGGCTACGCACCGGCGAGGGCTTCGCCGCGTTGTTCGGGCTGATCGCCCATCTCGCACCCCTCTACCGTGACCCCGAGACCGGACAGCTACGTCTGCGCATGCCGCTGAGCGGTCTGGCATCCGTACAGCAGCGACCCGGCACGCTGGCCCTCGTGCTGGTCGCACTCGGGTCGACGACGTTCGACGGATTCAGCCGCACGCGATTCTGGGGCGACATCATCGGCCAACGCGTCGGGTGGGATCGCACCCTCGTCAGCACGTTCGGGCTGCTGTGGCTCGTCGGGATCGTCGCCACGGCGTGGCTCGGGGCCACGCGGCTCACGGCTCGGATGACCGGGCGCGAACCGACCGACATCGCCAATGCCTTCCTTGCATCACTCATCCCGATCACCCTCGGCTACGCGATCGCGCACTACTTCTCGCTGCTCGTGTTCGACGGCCAGAACTTCATCGCGCTCGCATCGGATCCGTTCTTTCGCGGGTGGAACCTCTTCGGCACGATCGACAACTCGGTCAACTATCGACTCGTGTCGACGCGCACCATCGCCTACGTCCAGGTGGCCGCCATCGTCGGCGGACACGTGTGTGGCGTGATCGCGGCCCACGACCGAGCCGTCGAGCTGTTCCCGCCGCGTCAGGCGGTGCGTTCGCAGTATCCGCTGCTGGCCGTGATGATCCTCTACACCGTGGGCGGTCTGCTCCTGTTGCTCGGAGGCTGACGCCATTCTCGAGGCAATAGGGGGCGGTTACCGCCCCTTATAACCTCGAGTACGAGGTCAGGTCAGGACGGCGGCCTTGATGTTCGACGCGACTTCGGCGAACTCGGCGCGCTCGGTGCCCGACAACGCGCGCTCGTAGACGGTGGCGCTGAGCCGGTCGGTGATGGCTTGCGCCTTGTCCTGCCGATCCTTCAACTGGGAGCAATCGGGAAGGTCCGTCCAGCCGAACATCGCGGCCTGCCCTTCGCCCTCGTTGGTCAGGATCGCCTCGACGGGTGACAGGCCCGCGGCCGTGGTGCCGACGAGGTGCAGCGCGCCCCGCCACTCGCGCAACACATGGATGAGCTGCATCGCCCGGCCCGGCGCGTCGTCGGCGCGGGGTTCGGCTCGCCATCCGGCGAACAGCGGGAGGCCCGAGCCGTCCGCGGCCGAAGCGACCTGGTCGGCCAGCGTTGCGAACCGATCGAGCCCGTCCACCCCCGTGAGGTGATCGCGGCCCCACGCGGCGCACGCCTCGTTGTACCGACGAGCGGTCTCGCGTGCGCCGCCGATCGCGACACCTTCGTCCCACATCGCCCGCACGATGGCGGGGTTGAACCATCCGAACGCGGCGGCGACGACATCCGCGTCGACGTCGCCCAGCACGCCGCCGCGGCCTGCGAAGTAGAAGGCGAACCCGTTCGCGTAGCCCTGCTCCGCCGCCCGGGCCATCGTCTCCGGGTGCAGCATGAACTTCGATCCGACGTCGTGGATCACCGGGTCGGCCGCCCGCACCACTTCTGCTGCACTCAACTCACCCATCGAAC
This sequence comes from Acidimicrobiaceae bacterium, assembly GCA_041166745.1. GTDB lineage: Bacteria > Actinomycetota > Acidimicrobiia > Acidimicrobiales > JACDCH01 > DASUCS01. The sequence continues at coordinate 18,529 of JBEEGH010000021.1, read as the reverse complement.
CCCCCGTTGTGCGTCCAGCGCATCATGACGCGTCGCGGCGCTTGACGTGCGTTCGAGTGGGTAGGTTGCGGGCCATGACCAGCGATCAACCGTCACATCAGCAGGTCAAAGCGGCCACGGCCGACGCCGAGGCCACGATGCCTCCGCAACGGGTTCCGGTGAACGTGTACGAGACCACGGGAGCCCTTGTGGTCATCGCCCCCTTGCCGGCGGTGCAAGCGAACGACGTCACGATCGAGTTGCGACCTGGCACCTTGCGATTCTGGGCCCACCTCCGCAGTGCCGGGCCTCGTGACTACCTCGTGCGGGAGTGGGACTACGGCGGCTATGAACGCGAGGTCGACCTGCCCGACGGGTACGGCAGCTCGGTCGAGGCCTCGCTGACCAACGGTCAGCTCGCCATTCGTGTGTTGCGCGGGGCGCCGGTCTCGTCGCTCAGCGTCAAGCCAAGCGGCGCGCTGTAGTTCATGCGCGGCGATCGCGTCGAAGTCGTCGTCGATGTGGGCGACGGCGTGCGCACGTTCGACATCATCGCGACGCGTGCCGGTCGGCGAGTCGAGGTGTCGGTCGGCCGTACGGCGGTGGAGGTCGTGGAGGTGACGCGCACCGGCCAACCGGTACGCACGGCGCGGTTCCTCGCGTCACGTGTCGTCGCCGTCGTCGAGCATCCGATGGACGACGCGGCTGGTGAAGGAGACGACACGTCCGGGCGGAAGCGGATGCGTCGAGCAGACGAGAACCAGGCGTCGCTCGGCATCGATTCCTGAGGAGCCGCGTCAGGCGAGCGCTTGCGCAATGCAGTGCAGTCCGAGCCCGGCGAGACCGCCCACGACGGTGCCGTTGATGCGGATGTACTGGAGGTCGCCGCCGAGCAGCAGCTCGAGCCGGCGAGCGGTTTCGGCCCCATCCCACCGGGCGATCGTTCCGGTCACGAGCGCGGCGATCTCGCCGTCGAATCGCTCGACCACGTAGCGCACGAGTGTCTCCGCGCCATTGTCGACCATCAGCGCGAGGGCGGGGTCGTCGCGCAGCCGTGATCCGCCTGACGCGATCGCCTCCGTCAAACGACGACGAAGCTCCGAGTTCGGGTCGGCGGCCGCAGTTCGGAGCTGCACCTTGGCATCGGTCCACGCGGCTGCCACCCATTCGCGCAGCTGTTGCTGGCTCAACAGGTCGCGCTTCAACTGCTCGCCGCGAGCCCGAAGCTCGGGTGAGGTCTCGAGGTCGTGGACCAAACGCGTGATCCGCTCGTCGAGCTCGCGCCGCAGACCGTGCTCGTGGTCCTGGGCCATGTCACGAAGGACGGCCTCGGCCCCGTCGAGGAGCCGATCGAAGATGCGGTCTTCCACCGCTCCGGGCAACCACCACGGTGACTTCTCGTCGAACCTCCGGCGGAGATCCTCACGATGCTCGCCGAGCGCTCGCAAGAGACCGAGCAATGCCGCGTCGATGAGCTCGTCGTGACGATGCTGTGCGGTGAAGGCGCGCAGTGCTCGTCCGGCGAGCGGCGCGAGTTGCACTCGCTCGAGTTGCTCGCGCGCGATCGACTCGAGCGCGGTGTGGACTTCCTCGTCCTTGATGAGGTCGGCGACGGCCACCGCACCGTCGGCGATGTACCCGGCGAGACGCTCCGCGTTCGCGGGTTCGCACAGCCACGCGGACAGGCGATTCGAGATGCGAGCGGCGGTCACCCGAGCGACGATCGAGTCGGGCGTGAGGAAGCTGTCCTGGATGAACTCGCCGAGCGTCTCGCCGAATTGATCCTTGCGTTCGGGAATGATCGCGGTGTGCGGGATCGGCAGGCCGAGCGGTCGCCGGAAGAGCGCAGTGACCGCGAACCAATCGGCCAGACCGCCGACCATGGACGCCTCCGCAGTCGCTTGCACGTACCCGAGCCAGCCATCGGCGCCGACGATCGTGACGACGGCGAAGACGACCGTGGTGAACCCCAACAGGGCACCGGCCCACCGGCGGGTCACGACGAGCCGCTGCCGGCGGACCTCCTCCGACTTGAACCGGGGTAGGGACTCGATGGCCATGGCCTCGTGTCTACCCGGAGTCAGTGGCCCAGCAAGAGTTCGATGTTGTCGCCGAACAGGCCGCGCTGGTCGGCAGGATCGCAGCCCGCGCGCCGGTAGTCGTCGAGCGGCGAATCGGTTCCCTCGGAGTGGGGATAGTCGCTGCAACACATGAAGACGTCGCCGGTCTTGCGCGTGAGGCGAGCCGGATCTTCGTACGAGAACGACGCGATGCGCACATGTTCGAGCAGGTAGTCGCTCGGGCGCTTCGCCAGCGTGACGTCGGTGCCGTTGAGGCGACTCGTGAAGTCGACCGAACCGTCGAGCATCAGCAGGAACTGCGGCACCCAGATCGAGCTCAACTCGACGATGCCGAGACGCAAGCCCGGGTGGCGGTCGAACACACCATTGAGAATCAGATCGGTCAGGGCGAGCGCCGGCGGCACCCAGATGAAGGCGGACTCGATGGCCGGCACGAACGAGTCACCCTCGCCCGGGTACCAGCAATCGTCGAACACGCGGGGCTGGTCGGCGACGTGGAAGACCGGCGTGACGCCGTGCTCGACGAAGGCGGCCCAGATTCGCTCGTGATCGGGATGGCTCAACGGTCGACCGTCGACGGGAGCCGGAGCGATCATGGCGAGGTGCACGCCGGCGGCGTCGAGCTCCGCGAGCTGCGACTCGATCCACGGGCTGTCTCGCAACGTGAGATGCGCGACCGGATGCAACCGCCCTCGAGATTCCTCGACGATCGAGGCACACCACCGATTCCACGCCACCATGTTGGCGGTGAGCGCGGGGAGCGACGACGACAAGCGTCGCTCCCACAGCAGACCGAAGTTCGGGAAGCACACGGCTTGATCGAGCCCGACCTCGTCGAGCCAGCGAACGCGCGCGTTCGGGCTCCAATACGTGTCGGGCAACACGTCGTCGTAGACGTATGACGAAGGCGCGCCGGCGCGTAGGTGGCGGCGATGATCGCCATTGCTGTTCACGTTGCCGGGGAGATGCACGTCGGCCAGCTCGAGACGCTGCCCGCGCCACGTGACCCACGTGTAGCCGCGTTCGTCGTCGACGAGCTCGAGGGCTTCAGCGCGCTGCGCCGGATCGATGTGGTCGGCCCACATGCCGCGCGGCTCGTACAGGTGTTGATCGCTGTCGATGACCCCAGTCACCGGTGCAGTCTTCACCCGTCAAGGGTTGAACGCCAACAGATCGAGTCGGACGAACGTGAGGTCGTACGTGCCATCGGGCCGACGGAGCTCATCGACGCGAGCGATCACCTCGTCGCGGAACGGTGCGCGTTGCTCGGCCGCGAGGTCGGTGGCGTACGCCTCGATGGCCTGGCTGGTGAGCCACCCGATGACGCTGTCGCGATCGAACGGACGACGCTGCGCCACCGTGTGCACGAAGCCGTCGGCGACGTCGAACCCAACGTCGATCAGGAGATCGAGGTACGCGCCCGCGTGGACAAACGTCCATGGAGCGCTCGGTGCGGATGAGCCCGCGAACTCCTGCGAGATCTTGTCGAGAAACGCGACGACCTCTCGGACGTTGTCACCACCGCCGCACTCGACGCGTAGAGCGCCACCAGGCCGCAGCCGTTGACGGCACTGTTGCAGGATCGTCGGATGGTCCGCCCACGGCACCCAGTGCAGCATCGATTGGCTGAAGATCACGTCGAACGAGCCGGCAACTTCGGCGGCGAGTTGCTGCGCGGGTGCCTCGACGAACGATTGGTTCGCACCCGCGCGCCGGCGCGCCTCCGCGACCAACGACGGCTGCGGGTCGAGTCCGACCACGTGACCGTCTGGAACGAGTTTCGCAACCGTGGCGGTCAGGTCGCCGGCGCCGCACCCGAGATCGAGCACGCGGTCGGTTGGCTGCAGCGGAAGGGTCGAGAGGAAGCGCGCGTCGTAGCGCCGGTGATGGTCGGTGTTGGCGGCGTAGAGCGCGCCGTCCCAGTCCGGTAGCCACGGTGCTGATCTCATATTGTGAGACAATGATCCCGGCATGCGGACACACTAGCCGCAACCTCTGGCGGGCGCCTCACGTTCCGCTAACAAACGATCGCCAAGGTGAGCGACATGAAGAAACTCATCGCCACCATCAGCATCATCACCGCACTCGGCGTCGGCGGGTTCGCCCTGAACTCCGTCCTCCCCGCCGGTGCGGTGGGAAATGCCACCACGCAAGCCACCGATCCGTCCGCCGCCTGTGGGCCCCGAGCCACATTCAAGGGAGTGCTGGACAAGCTCGTCGCCGACGGCACGATCACGCAGGCGCAAGCGGACACCATCATCCAATCCATGAGGGACGCCGTCGCCGAGAACCGATCCGGGCCCGGTGGTCGCGGAGGTCCTCGCCTCCGGGTGTTCGAAGGCATGCTCCAGGTCTCGGCCGACACGATCGGCGTGTCCGCCGACGATCTGAAGGCGGCATTGCAGAGCGGCCAGTCCGTGGCGGACGTCGCCAACGCTCACTCGGTGAAACCCACCGATGTCGTCACCGCGATCGTCGCCGCCGGCACGGCCAAGCTCGATCAGGGGTCCGGCGGCATGCTGACCCAGGAACAGCGCGACGCACTCAAGCGCCGCCTTCCCGACATCGCCGACCGGTTCGTCAACCACACGAAGACCTGCTGAACTTCGGGGACGAACTCCCATCCCCTCATCGACGTACTGACGGAGGCCGCCCACGGGCGGCCTCCTGTCGCGGATGGTGGGCTCACGGTGTTGCCCGCGCTACCCGGACCGCGACACTGCGTGATCGGGTTCACCGCGCATCATGTGATCGCGGCGGAGATAGACGAGTTCACGATCCGCCAACGCCTCGATCCTGCCGATCTCAGCCAGCCGATGTCGGCGGGCTTCTTGTTGTTCCTCGCCGGATGGCTCGGCGCCGACCCGGGTCCGATCGACGTGCTGATGGTGGCGCCGCCATCGCCGATCGTCGCACCGCCGACGACGCACGTGATGAGAGACGGTGACCTTCAGCTGTGGCAGCGCGACGACCTCTTCGATCATCCACGAGTGCTACGCGCGAGTCGCTACCGCCCGGAGCTCACCGTGTACGGCGATCGTCACGACGGCGAGCCCGATGGCGTGCTGATCTTGGGGCGCGGGCTGGCGGGCCGGTTGGAGATGGCCTACGAGGTGGCCCAGCGAGCCCGCGGCAAAGGACTCGGACGCAAGATCGCCGCGGCCGCGCCGAAGCTGCTCCAGCACTACGAGCCGCTGTTCGCGCAGGTGTCGCCGGGGAACGTCGCGTCAGTTCGCGCGTGCCTCGCCGCGGGCTACACGCCCATCGGCGCTGAGGTGCTCTTCAGCCCTCACTGATCCAATCCGTAGAACAAGCGCTCGAAGACGCGCCGCGATCTGCGTGTGACGCGCCGGTAGTCGTCGCGCAACTGGTGAGCGTTCGTGCCGAGCGACGTCGCAAGCCGCTCGAGCTCCTCGAGGCGCGGCGGCAACGTGTCGCCCGGCGCGCTGTTCACGAGGAACCAGCGATTTCGGGTGCGTTCGCAGAATCGATAGGCCGTAGCCAGAACGTCGTGGTCCTCGGCGTCGAGCACCTGCGACGCGAGCAGCGCGTCGAGGGCCTCGATCGTGCCGGGGCTGCGTACGCCGTGGTCGAGCTGCAGCAACTGCGCGGCGAACTCGATGTCGGACAGGCTCCCGCGGCCGAGCTTCAGATGGAACTTCGCGTCTTCATTCGCGGGGATGCGTTCGTGCTCGACCCGCGCTTTGATACGGCGGATCTCGCGCCGGTCCGAATCCGAAAGCCCGTCGCGCCACACAAAGGGTTCGAGCACCTCGAAGAATCGGCTCGCGAGGTCGGGGTCGCCGGCCACGGCGCGAGCCCGCACCATCGCCAGCCGCTCCCACGGCTGCGCGTAGCCCTCGAAGTACGTGCGGAAGCCCTCGAGGCTGCGGGCCAGCGGGCCGTCTTTGCCCTCGGGCCGCAAGTCGGCATCGAGGTCGTAGATGTGCGGCCGATTGCCACCCACGTCGCGCAGCAGTGAGGTCGCGACGCGTTCGGCGACGGCAAAGTCGCTCGGCGTCGAGCCGTCATACACGAACAGGATGTCGAGGTCGCTGGCATAGGAGAGCTCGCCGCCGCCGAGCCGGCCGAGGGCGATGACTGCGAACGGCAACGGCGGCTCGAGCACGCTCACTGCCGCTTCCAGTGTGGCTTCCGCGACGTTGGTGAGGGCACCGCCGACCTCCGACACGTCGATCAGGTCGAGGACGTCGTGCGCGGCGATCCGCAACCCTTCGCGATCCGTGAACCGCTTCAAGGCGGACCAGCGCCCTTCGGGATTCGGTCGCCATCCGACCGCGGCACGCGTTCCCTCCACGAGCTCGTCGCGAGAGCGCAGCCGCAACTCCGCGGGATCGGCGAGCGAGTCGATCATGTCGGGGTTGCGTCGCAGGGTCTCGCCGAGCACGCGGCTCGTGCCGAGCAGCCGGCAGAGACGCCACGCAACCTCCGGTGATTCGCGGAACGCGGTCGCCAGCTCCATCGATCGCTGCGGTCCCGAGGCGAGGTTTCGCAGGCCGAGCAACCCGAGATCGGGATCGGGTGCCGCAGACAGCCAATCCAGCAAGAGCGGCAACAGCTGTTGCATGAGGCGCGACGAGCGCGTGAGCCCGCGGGTGAGCTCGCGGACCGCTTGTCGGGTGCGCTCGACGTCGGAGAAGCCGAAGGCGGCCAGCCGAGCGGCGGCAGCTTCCTCGGTGAGGATGCGCTCGCCATCGTGAGCGAACGCTTCGAGCAATGGTCGGAACCACAGCCGTTCGTGAATGGCGCGCACCGTGCTCTGGTGTGCGCGCAGATCGCGGAGGAAATGTTCGGCGGCGCTGGCCTCGACGGTGCCGGTGTAACCCAGCACGCGTGCCAGCCGGTCTTGCTCGAGGTCGCTCTCGGGGATGGCGTGGATCTGTTGCTCATCGTCGAGCTGCAGGCGATGCTCGACGGTGCGCAGGTAGCAGTAGGCCGCGGCCAGCTGGTCCGCATCGAGGCGTGCGACATAACCGGCATCGGTCAGCTCCGCGAGTGCGGTCAGCGTCGTCGGCGTGCGCAGCTCCTCGTCCGCGCCGCCGTGGACCAACTGGAGGAGTTGCACGGCGAACTCCACGTCGCGGATGCCGCCGGTTCCGAGCTTCAGCTCGCGATCCGACAGTCCGCGTCGAGCCACATCGGCCTCGGCCCGTGCCTTCATCGCGCGTACGGATCGGATGGACTCGGCCGTGAACGGGCGCGCCCAGAGATGAGCGGCCGCGGACGCGTCGAACGCCGCACCCAACGCCTTGTCGCCGCCGACGCTGCGCGCCTTCAACAACGCCTGGAACTCCCACGGGTCGGCCCAGCGATCCCAATACGCCTCGTACGACGGCAGCGTTCGCACCAGCGCGCCGTCGCGTCCTTCCGGCCGCAGGTTCAGATCGACGCGGAAGCAGCGGCGGGCGATGTCGACCGCAGCGCGAGCGCTGCGCTCGAGCGCATCCGGATCGTGCTCGCGCTCGCCCACCAGCATCACGTCGACATCCGATGCGTAGTTGAGCTCGCGCCCACCGAGCTTGCCCATACCGATCACGGCGAGGCCGTCGCCGTCCGCAAGGCGAACCGCGGCGTCGAGCACGTCTGCGGCCATGGCCGCGAGGCCGGCCGCCACCGGTTCGAGCGCGTCGATGCCAAGTAGATCCCGCGCCGCGATTCGGAGGAACTCGTGACGCTTCCACCGCACGAGACCATCGACCGACGCAGTGTCGACGGGAGCGCGATGACCGAGGTCGTCCAGCACCGCGGGCGCCTCGGGATCGCTGTCGAGCAGCCGAGCCAGCGACCGACTGGCGTTGCGAACGACCGCAATGGCCTCCTCGACAGCTAGGGCATCAGACATCCGTCGGTAGTCTGGTCGTGTGGCTCGCGTCCGCGTCGCCCTTTGCCAGCTGAACACCATCGTTGGCGATCTCGACGGCAACGTCGATCGGATCATCGCCGCGTACAAGGACGCAGAGGCCGCCGGATGCGATGTGGCGGTGTTCCCCGAGCTGGCGATCACCGGCTACCCGCCCGAAGATCTCCTGCTCAGGCCCGGGTTCATACGCGCCAACCGCAACGCGACCGAAAAGGTGGCGGCGAGTACCGGGACCTGCGTGGCGATCGTCGGATTCGTCGACGCGCGGCGCGATCTCCACAACGCGGCGGCGGTGTGCGCCGGTGGTCGGATTCAAGGCACGTATCACAAGCGCCACCTGCCCAACTACGCGGTGTTCGATGAACAGCGCTACTTCACGCCTGGCACCGACTCGCTCGTGTTGTTCGAGATCGCCGGCGTGAAGATGGGGGTCTCGGTTTGCGAAGACGCGTGGATCCCGCACGGTCCCGTCGCCGAGCAGGCCGCGGGTGGCGCCGAGCTCGTGCTCAACATCAACGCGTCGCCGTATTACGCGAATCGTCTGGGCGAGCGCGAGCGCATGCTCGCCACCCGAGCCGCGGATGCGTCGTGCGCGCTCGTGTATGTGAACCAGGTTGGCGGGCAGGACGAGCTCGTCTTCGATGGTGCGTCGCTCGTGTTCGACAGCGACGGACTGCTCGTCGCCCGGGCGCCGCAGTTTGTAGAGCAGACGATGATCGTCGACCTCGACGTGCTGCCTGTCTTTCGCAAGCGGCTGCTCGATCCGCGTGGGCGCGCGATGGCCACGGCGTTGCCGGTCATCGAGATCAGCCCGGCGCGGGGCGATCACGAAGGCGAGCACCATCCTGCGCCCGCCGAACCGCTCAGCCTGCAACGTGAGATCTACGAGGCCCTCGTAGTCGGCACGCGCGACTACATCGAGAAGAACGGTTTCACCGACGTCGTGCTCGGGCTGTCCGGCGGCATCGATTCGTCGCTCGTCACGGTGATCGCCGTTGACGCCATCGGCGCCGATCGCGTGCACGCCGTTGCATTGCCCTCGCGTTATTCCACGGAAGGGTCGATCTCAGATGCCGAGCGGCTGTGCGCCAATCTCGGTGTCGAGCTGCGCACCATTCCGATCGAGCCCGCATTCCAGGCGACGCTCGAGATGCTGGTTCCCTCGTTCGAGGGCACGCAGCCCGACGTCACCGAGGAGAACTTGCAAGGGCGCATCCGCGCCAACGTGTTGATGGCGTTGGCCAACAAGTTCCGCAGTTGGCTCGTGCTCATCTGCGGCAACAAGAGCGAGCTCGCGGTCGGCTACACCACCATCTACGGCGTCGACATGGCGGGCGGGTTCGCCGTGATCAAAGACGTGTTCAAGACGAGCGTGTACGAACTGGCCAAGGCCCGCAACGAGGCGGCCGGTTACGACCTGATCCCGGATGCCGTGATCACCAAGCCCCCGTCGGCCGAGCTCGCGCCGGGGCAACGCGACGACCAGAACCTGCCGCCCTACGAGCTACTCGACCCGATCCTCGAGGCGTACGTGGAGCGAGACCTGACCCGCGCCGACCTCGTCGAAGCCGGGTTCGATCCCGAACTGGTGCAGCGCATCACGCGTCTCGTCGACGTCGCCGAGTGGAAGCGTCGTCAGGCGCCGATCGGTGTGCGCGTCACGCCGAAGGCCTTCGGCAAGGACCGCCGCCTCCCGATCACCAACAAGTACTCCGGCTGACCCCGCTGCCGATCCGAAATCCCGTGCATAGCAACACATAAATGTGTTGCTATGCACGGGATTTGCCTAGGCGGCGGCGGCGGTTTCGAGGCGTTGGGCCCAGTACTTGCGGCCGCCGGTGTAGAGCGCGGCGAAGAGCGCGGCGAGCGGGATGAGCAGCGCGAGCTTGCCCCACGGCTTCTTCGACTTGGCGGCGCTGGCCACCGCGAACCGACGTGGCTGCGCAGCCTCGGTGGCCACGGCGACGGTTGTCGGCGGCGCGGTGGTCGCGGGAGTGAGCGATCCCGTCGGTGTCGTGGCGCGTGGCGGCGCGGGCGTGGCGCTCACCGCCGGCGACGTCGGCGGTGTCGGTGTGGACGAGGGCTGCGCGTCCGGCGTGCCCTCGGCGTCGACGCGGGCCAAGAACTTGATCCAGTACGGCGCCGGTAGGACCGCGCCCTTGTCCGGCGACGGCACCACCATCAACGTCACCTCACTACGCGCACCGGAGAGCATGCTCGTCACGTCGCCCGACCACGAGCCGTTCCCTGCGGGGTCCTTCACGCGGGTCAGCTCGACGGCGTTGCTGCAATCGGCGGCCGGTGCGTCAGCGAAGGCGCCGCCGTCGACCACGAGCCACGGCACGTTCGTCGTGCACACCCGGAGCTTGCCCGGAGTCACGTCCTTGAACGGAGCGTCCGCTTCCCCCAAGACGAGGGTTGCCTTCGTGACGTCGCCCCTGATGAGGACGCGAAGGGCGGCCACGCTCTCGTCGCCTTGCAGTCCGGCCGCGACCTCGAAGTTGGTGGGGTTGCCTGTCGGTTGCGCGGCCGGACGCCGGGTCCACCACGCCACCTTGTCGACGAGCGTGAGGTCAGTCGAGCTCTGCGCGAACGCGGTCCACAGTCCGATGAATCCCAACAGCACGGCGAGGGCTGCGGCCGCCTTCAGACGCTTCATCGTCCAGCCGCCGTGAGGGGCTTGCGGCGTCGAGCGCTCCCGCCGCCTGACCCGGACCGGTTGATCGCCGCATCGGACGTGCCGAGGTAGCCCTCGACCACTCGCGGGTTGCGGACCACGTCGTGCGGCTCGCCGCGGGCGATGACCGCGCCCAACTCGAGCGCGATCAACTCATCCGAGATCGTGGTGATCAACGGCATGTCGTGCTCGATGACGATGAGTGCCGCTCCGGTCTTGTCGCGGATGTCGAGTAACACGGGTGCGAGCGCCTCCGTTTCTCGTTGGGCAATACCTGACGATGGTTCGTCGAGCAGGAGCACCGATGGTTTGTGCGCGAGCGTGCACGCGAGATCCACCACGCGTCGCGTTCCTGTCGACAGTTCGCCGACGAACTTGTCTGCGTACGCCTGTAGACGCATGAGCTCGATGAGCTCGTCGACCTTCTGATCGATCTCGCGTTCCGAAACCGACACCGCGGGCGACAACAAGAACGCCGCGAGCGGATCGGGAACCGACACATGTCGTTCGAACGCAGTCGCGATCGTGTCGCGGACGGTCATCGACGGGAACAGCCGAGCGTCTTGGAACGACCGACCCAGCCCGGCGAGGGCGCGCTGGTCGGGCGACAGCTCGGTGACGTCCTTGCCGCCGAGAAGTATCCGACCGCCGGCCTCGGGAACGAAGCCGGAGATGATGTCGAGCACGGTCGTCTTGCCGGCGCCGTTGGGCCCGATCATCCCGATGATCTCGCCCTGATGCACGCTGAAGCTCACGTCGTCGACGGCGCGGATGCCTCCGAATGCCGCCGAGATGTCCAACAGCTCGATGGCCACCTCGTGGGTGTGGCCGCAGTGCGTGCACTCGCCGGCAAAGTGGCGGTGCTCACCGTTCGCGCCGCGGCCGGCGAGTTGTTCGGTGCGCTTGGTCGCCGCGCCCTCCAAGAAGACGGCCCGCAACAGCTCTGGGCGTTCGAGCAACTCGGCCGTTGGGCCGTTGAATCGAACCTCGCCCTTCTCGAGGAACACCGCTCGCTCGGCAAGCGTGATCGCCACGTTGACCGATTGCTCTACCAACACGATCGTGGTTCCACTCTCGTGGATGGCATGGACGATGCCCAACAGCTGCTCCACGATGATCGGTGCGAGACCGAGGCTCAACTCGTCGATCATCAACACTTGAGGCTTGGCCAGGAACGCCTGGCCGAGCGTGAGCATCTGCTGCTCGCCGCCGGAAAGGTTGCCGGCCCGCTGGTCCCAGCGCTCGCGCAGGATCGGAAAGAACTCGAGCACCTGCTCGGTCGCCATCCGCACGTACTCCGGGTCCTTCACGTAGAGCCACCCGGCCAGTTGCAGGTTCTCGGCGACCGTCAAGGTCGGGAACACGCCCTTGCCGCCCGGCATCATCGCGATTCCGCGCGTCACGGCCTCGTTCGGACTCGCGCCGGTGATGTCCTGGCCGTCGAAGGTGACCGTGCCGCCGATCGGCTTGACGAGCCCGCAGATCGCGGAGAGCAGCGTCGACTTGCCCGCGCCGTTCGTCCCGAGCAAGGCCACGATCTCGCCACGAGAGACGTGGAAGTCGACGCCGAAGAGCACTTTCGCTTTGTCGTAGGCGACCTCGAGGCCGCGCACCACCAGGAGCGCGTCGTCCGGAGGTTGTCCGGATTCGTGTTGCGGTGCCCATTCCGGCGCAAGGCCCGTTTCTCTCGGAGCATCGGCCTCGACCTCGTCGAGCAGCGCGACCTTGGTCTCGTCGATGCGTACGTCGGCGAGGAGGCTGGGCACGATGATCCCGCGCGCTTTCGCGATCCGGCGGAGCAACATGTCGCGCATGGCGTAGAACGCGCCACCGAGGCCATCGGGGCGCACGAGCATGATGAACAAGAGCCCGACGCCGCTGGCGAACAGCTGGGCTTGCTGTGTGCTGGTGATCGGCGAGTACTTCACGAAATACAGGTAGGCCGCGCCGAGTACCGCGCCTCCGACGGAACCCAAACCGCCGAGCACGCCGATCGAGAACACGAGAACGTTCTGTGATGGGTCGCGGATCGTGCTCGAGAGCTGATGCTGGTGGAACAGGTACAACCCGCCGGCCAGGCCGGCGATGAAACCGGAGAAGCCGAAAGCGGTCAGCTGTGCCCGCACCGGACTGATGCCGTACGACTGCGCGGCGCGGGAGTTGTCGCGGGTGGCGATGAGCACGCGTCCGGTGCGGGAGCGGCGCAACCGCCAGATCGCGGCGAAGACGAGCGCCAAGAAGACGAGGACCACGTAGTAGTACGCGTAGTCAGACTCGAGATCGAACTTGTCGAAGATCACGGGGCGGACATGCAGCCGATCGGCGACGTTCGGGACGAGCCAGGGGAAGTACTCGTGGTTCAGGAAGAAGGTGCCGGTCGTGACGGCGAACGCCAGCGACGTGACCGCCAGGAACGGCCCTTTGATCTTGAGCGCAGGCACACCCAACGCGAGCGCGACGACCGTGCCGGTCAGGCCGGCCGCTCCGAGGCAGACGAAGAAGTCCTTGCCTTGGAGCGAGAGCGTCCAGGCCACCGCCCCGCCCATCGCCATGATCGCCAGCTGTCCGAGGCTGATCTGCCCGGCCCACCCCGTGAGCAGCACGAGCGAGCACATGACCATGGCGAAGATGAGGCCGATGGTGAACAGGTTCACCTGGCTCTTCGTGAGCGTCAGCGGAACGAAGATGAGCAGCAGCGAGCTGATCGCGGCCAGCACGCCGAGACCCACCTTCATCTCGGGGAGGCGCATGAGCTCACGAGGGATCGGCCGTACCTCTCGAATGGCCCGCCACGTGGAGGTACCGATGTCTCGGGCGCGGTCCTCACCGCCGCGTCGCTGCACGAGCAGCGCGCCGACGATCACGGCGAACAGCACGGCATCGACCACGATCGTGTTGTGACTGGCGAAGAAGACGGCCTCACTGATCATTCCGAGCACGAGCGCGGCGAAGACCGTGCGCGGGAGACTCTCCATGCGGCCGACAACTGCCGCGGCGAGGGCTCGTAGCAGTAGCGAGAGGTCGAACAGGGCGCCGACTGCGACGCCGTTGATCGGCATCCGCAACAGCACCGCGAGACCCGACAGGCCCGAGGCCAACATCCAGACCATGGTGTTGAGGCGTTTCGTCGGGATCCCGAGCAACGCGGCGCGATCACTCGACTCGGCGACGGCGCGGATGCCGATGCCGAAGCGCGAACGACGGAGGAAGATCGCGAGGCCGGCGGCGGCGGCCGGCACGACCATGAGGATGAGGAGGTGTCCGCCGGTGAACGTGGCCGGGAACCACTCGTAGCTCCACTTGAAGGGCTGCGGCGGCTGCGGGACGGTGTCGAAGCTGAAGACCTTCGGCAGCACCAGCTCGATGACTTGGAAGAGCTGCGCGATACCGATCGTCGCGACAGTCAGCTGCAGGCGAGGAGCCCTCGAGAATCGCCGGATGAACACGATCTCGATGAGCGCGCCGAGACCGATGGCGGTGGCCAGCCCGATCAACGCGGCCGGGAAGAAGCCCAGCCCCTTTCCGATGAGCAGCGCGGTGAGGACGGCCACGGCGCCGCCGATGTCGAACTGGGCGAAGTTCACGACTCGGTTGGCGCGGTAGACGAGCACCAAGCCCACGGCGATCAGGCCCGACAATGACCCGTTGACCAGACCGAGCACGAGGATCGACGTCGGCGCCGGATAGATGATCTCGACGAGCACGAGGAAGCCGAGGATCCACAGCCCCGCCTTCACGGCAGAGCGGATGTCGCTCTGATCCACGGTCATTCCCTGCCCCCCGGGAGGATGTCGACCTCCCGCTCTAGAACTCAAGACCGGGCTTTTGCCCGGGTCGTGCAAATTATTCGGGGGGCAATAGCGATGAACCTGCGTCAGTTCTTCGAACGCTACGGAGTTTCGCTCGGCGTTCTGGCGGTCCTCGCGCTGCTCGTTGCGATCGTTCCCGGCAACTCGAACGGCACCGGCAATCAGGTGAACACCACTGGCAATGCCTCCGGCGGACGGGCCGCCACGGCGACAGGGGCGACGGGCGACAGTGCCACCGGGGGCGCGAACGGGGGCACCGGCAGCGTGAACGGCGGCGGCGGTGCCGGCGGCACCAGCGGCGGCTCGGTGGCCGGCGCCTCGGCCGGCAGCGACGTCACGTTCGGGGCCGGTCCCAACTGCCGCCCTGACGGTCGCCAGGTCGGGATCTCCTTCTACATGCCGCCGTGCGTGCAGTGGAACAGCACCAACAACGGCGGCGCGACCGCTGACGGCGTCACCGCGACACAGATCAAGATCATCCGCTGGCTCGGCTTCCAGGACGACGCGACGAAGGCGATCCTGCGCGCGTACAAGCTCTCCGACGAGGATTCGGTCATCGCGCGGTCATACGACGCGTATCGCGCCTACTCGAACCACCACTACCAGACCTACGGCCGCGAGGTCGTGTACGAGGATTACGCGGCCAGCGCCGTCTCGACGAACGACGAAGCCATGATCGCCGACGCCGCGCAGATCGCCGACAAACACCCGTTCGCGGTCATCGTCGGCAACCCGGCGGCGGTGATGCCGACGGTGCTGGCCAGCGAGCTCAATGCGCGCGGTGTCTTGTGTGTCGGGTGCACGGTGTCGCTGTCGAGCGCGTACTACCAGGAGAATCCGAACGTGATCGCCGGCGGCCTCCCCAGCGCGAACGAGTACTGCCAGCAATCGGCTGAGTACATCGGCAAGCGCCTGGCCGGTAAGTCCGCGGTCTACGCGGGGGACGAGCTCAACCCGCTCCAGGGGTTCACAAGGAAGACGCGGGTCTTCGGTCTGATGTATCTGAACGGCGCGCAGGGCAAGGTCGACCCTGAGGGCGAGCGCATGCGCAGGATCTGTGAAGACGCCTTCGCGCAGTACGGCGTCACGTTCGCCGTCCAGGTGTCGTATCTGTACGACCCTGGGCGGAACCAGAACGACGTGACGAACATGATCACGCAGTTCAAGAACGCGGGCGTCACGACGATCGTGCCGCTCATCGATCCGCTGTCGCCGATCCTCATCACCCCGGAAGCGACCCGGCAGAACTACTACCCCGAGTGGTTCGTCACGGGCACCGGCCTGTCAGACACGACCACCGCGGGTCGGCTGTACGACCAGAACCAGTGGCGTCACGCCTTCGGCATCACGCCCCTTTGGGTCACCTGGCAGGACGTGAAAAAGTCGACGGGTGTGAAGGAGTACCACGACGTCCATCGCGACGCGGCCGACGGCGACGAGGGAGTGCTGTGCAACATCTACCGCGGGGTCGCGCAGTTCCTCTTCACAGGCATCCACATGGCGGGGCCGAACCTCACGCATGACTCGTGGAAGGCCGGGTTGTTCTCCTACCCGCCGACGCCCGAAGGCGGAGGGCGCGCGGCGCTTCCGCTCGTGTATTCGACGCCGGACATCCCGACTTCGATCAAGGACTTCGCCGAGGTCTACTACGACGTGACTGCCATCGGACCGGATGAGCGGGGTGACTCCCGAAACGGGATGATGATGAAGACCGACAACGGCCAGCGCTACCAGCTCGGTCAGTGGCCGAGCGAGGATCCACACGTGAAGGATCCGAATCGCAACCCGATCGCGGTCAGCGACAACCCGCCGGGCGGCGGCGATCCACCGTGGACGCCCGGCCCGGAATACGGGATGTCGGGCTGTCTGAGCTGCAGCTGATCGATCAGAATCCTCGGATCACCATCGAGGCGGTTCTCTTCGACTTCAACGGCGTACTCACGACGTCGCCGTTCGCACACATGGCCGCGCTCGGCACCGAGTCGGGTGTCGACGGTCAGGTCGTGCTCGACCTCATGCTCGGTCCGTACGACGAGGACACCGATCACGCGTGGCATCGCTTCGAACGCGGCGAGATCACGGCGTCGGAGTACGGAGCCGATCTGTTCGCCCGTGCCGCCGACGCGAATTTGCAACTCGACTTCGCCAGCTTGGGCAACATGATGAGCCGGCTCGAGGTGCACGACGTCGTGATCGACCGCATCCGCGCGCTACGGGCCGACGGCTACCGCACGGGCCTGGTCACCAACAACGTCAGAGAGGCGTCGCGCCAGTGGCGTGAGCTCGTTCCGGTCGACGAGCTGTTCGAGGTGATCGTCGATTCGTCCGAGGTCGGGATGCGCAAGCCCAACCCCGCGATTTTCCTCCACGCCCTCGAGCTGCTCGGCGGTATCGCGCCCGAGCGGGCCGTGTTCCTCGATGACGCAGCCGGAAACGTGCTCGGCGCGCAGGCCGCCGGGCTGCAGGCGATCTTGGTCGACGCCGCCGACCCATCCGGCGCTCTAGCGGAGCTCGACGGGCTGCTCTCTTCTTGACCGAGGGGTCAAGTTCGCGAGAATCTGCTGGCTGCACGACACAGGGGGACTGATGGCCGATCCAAAAAAGGCGCGGGCTCCGTTCGCTCCGTGGGACCGACGCGAACTGCCCGGCGCCTTCGCCGTCGAGGACTCGGCCCGGCGCGTCGGGAACTACAAGTGGATCGAAATGAAGCTCTTCGAGGTGCTGGGTGGGTGGGTCGCCACCGTTCCTGAGCTCGATGTGAAGATGCGCTTGGGCACGCACTGCTATCACCACGCGTGGCACTCAGAGCTGTGGCACAAGCGCTTGCCCGAGCTGCGCGAGATGAACCCTGAGCGGCTCACCGCGCCCGCCAACGACGAGTTGGTGGCGTTCGTGGACGCGATGACCGAGCCGGAAGCCCCTGAGCTCACGATCGAGAAGCTGGTGGGTGTGTATCGCGTACTCATCCCGCACAAGATCGCGGCCTACACGTATCACTTGAACAACACGAGCACGATCACTGATGCGCCGACGATTCGTTCGCTCAAGTTCGCGCTGCAAGACGAGTTCGACGACTGGCGCGATGGCGAGATGCTCATCCAGTCGCTCATCGATTCTGACGAAGAAGTCGACCGTGCCGCCGCCCACCAAGCGAAACTCGAGAAGCTCATGTTGGCGGCCGGCGGCATCGCCGGACCCGGCTCCATAGGCTCGGCCTACGACATGAAGCAGGAGGTCCACGCATGAGGAAGATCTTCCCCGCCGACCTACTCGCCCGCGACGAGCGTTTCGTCCGCATCACGACCGAGCAGCGCTTCATGGATCCGCGCTCGCCGGCCGCGCAGTCGAAAGGCCGTGGTCCACTGAAGCTCACCCCGGCCCGCCCAGACGCGCCCGACGCGGCCCGCCAGCTGATGCACGGCATCTTCGTCGGCGAGGTGCAGGCCCTCGAGGGCGCCGGTCGCACGTGTTGGGACTTCGAAACCGGCGACGGTGGCGACGAGACGCCCTTCGCGCTGAAGCTCGACATGGCCCGTCAGTGCTGGGACGAAGCTCGTCACTGCGAGATCTCCGTCAAGTTGTCCGATTGGATGGGCACGGAGCTCGGCGAGTACTCCGAGTCGACCTTCCTCTACGAAGCGGCGTGCAACCCCGATCCGGTGTTGCGGCTCACGGGTGTGAACCGCGCGCTCGAAGGTCTTGCCATCGACGTCTTCAACACGATGAAGGAGTTCGGCGACGTCGCCGGCGACCCGGTACTCGAGTTCTGCGAGGACTGGATGCTGGCCGACGAAGTCACCCACGTGAAGATGGGCTCGGACTGGCTGCGCCGCCTGACGGACACGGATCCCGAGCGCCGCCAGCAGGCGCTTGATTTCCAGCGCGCCGTCGACAAGTTGTTCTCCCTTGGCGGCTTTCGCGGTGAAGACGACGACAGCCCGATTCGCTTGGCTCGACGCTTCCGCGAGCTCGCCGGTTTCGACGAGAACGAGATGGATGACCTCGCCGAGATCGCGCGTGAGGCCAAGGTCGATGCGGAACGCATGCGCGAGAAGCTCGTTGCCGAGGCAGCCGGTTGACCGTCAGCGTTTCGCCGGAGACC
>JBEEGH010000020.1:0-24175 GCA_041166745.1 Acidimicrobiaceae bacterium | reverse complement strand
TGAGGGCACGGAGATGTGCATGCCGGGCGACAACACGGTCATGACCATCGAGTTGATCGCCCCGATCGCCATGGACGAGGGGCAACGGTTCACCATCCGCGAAGGCGGCCGCACCGTCGCCGCCGGCAGCGTCACCAAGATCATCAAGTAAGGAAGACTGATACCTATGGCATCCAAGGCCAACCAGAAGCGAGTCGCCGTCACCCTCGAGTGCACGGTCTGCAAGCGCCGCAACTACATCACCGAGAAGAACAAGGTGAACGACCGCGAGCGCATCGAGATGAAGAAGTACTGCCGCTGGGAGCGCCAGCACACGGTCCACAAGGAGACCCGCTAGCGCTACCGGTAGGTAACTTCCCGCCCCTCCGCCAGGTCAGAAGGGTTCGGTATGCCACAAGAGCTCGGTGATCTCACCGAATTGGTGGCCGCCGCCCGAAACGGCGACCACTCGGCATTTGAAGAGCTGGTGCGCGTCACGTATGCCGATACGTACACGCTCGCGTATCGGTTGACCGGTGACGAGGAGGATGCGCGAGACGTGGTGCAGGAGTCATATCTCCGAGCCTTTCGAGGGCTGAAGCGCTTCCGCGGCGACGCGCAGTTCACCACGTGGCTCTATCGCATCACCGCGAACTGTGCCTCCACGCACCTCGGGCGACGGACGAAGCACCGCCACGACGAGCTCCTCGACGATGCCCCGTTCGCCGATCTCGACCCAAGCCACGATCCGCAGGCGCAGACGGAAGGCAACGCCACCCGCGAACGCCTCGCCGTCGCCTTACGCGCCCTTCCGCCTCGCCTGCGAGCGGTGGTCGTCCTGCGCGATGTGTACGACCTTCCCCACGAAGCCATCGCCGCGGAGCTCGGCATCTCGGAATCGGCCGCCAAGGTCCGGCTCCATCGAGCCCGCAAGAAGCTTCGCGAAAACCTCTTCCCAATGCGGGGAGAGGTAGGACAAGAGGAGCGCGACGAACATGCAGTGTGAAGACGTAGCCGAGTTGCTGTCCGACGCCGCCGACGGTTCGGCGATGCTCGACCGCACGGCGCGCCGCCATGTCGACCGCTGCCTGCGCTGCCAAGCGGAGCTCGTGCAGTACCGCAAGCTGCTGCGGGCATTGCACACCCTGCGCACCGAAGTCCTCGAGCCCACGCCGGGCTTGTTGGCCGACATCCTCGCCCACATCGAAGCCGCGGGTGAGCGCCGGGCGGTGCGCTCCCTGATCAGCGGCCGGCGCGCCGCGTACGTCGGGGGCATCGCCGCCGCGACGGCCGCAGGTGCCGCCGGAGCGATCCTCTTTGCGTCCCGAGCCCGCAAGAGCAAGGTCCGCCTCGCCGGCTGACGGGGTCCTGCCCGCTGGCCGGGCCCGAGAGGGCCGGTGCTAGCCTCATTACGAACTCCCTAGGGCAGTGGCTCAATTGGTAGAGCACCGGTCTCCAAAACCGGCGGTTGGGGGTTCGAGTCCCTCCTGCCCTGCGTCACCGCCGCGTCCCCGTAGCAAGCAAGGCCAAAGCAATGGCGATGAACCGAGAAACCAAACGGATGCTCCAGAAGCAGGGGCAACTGGGTGAAGACGGGGCTCCCGCGCGCAAAGAACGCCCGCGACCGACGGCGCCGCGTCCGTCCGAACGGGAAAAGCGCACCAAGCCCACCGAGTTCGTCAAAGAAGTACGCAGCGAGCTGCGCAAGGTGGCATGGCCGACCCGCGCCGAAACGATCAACTACTCACTCATCGTCTTCGTCGCACTCGTGGTGCTGATGGCCTTCGTCGGCTTGATGGACTACGGCTTCGGCGAGTTCGTCCTCAAGCTCTTCAACTCGTGACATGAGTGATCTCGCCTCCCCCGACGATTCAGAACCGGATGCAGAACCAATGAGTGATACGACCATCGACGAAGCCGCTGTCGAAGAGACCGCTGTCGAACCCGCGGCCGAAGCCGAGACCGAACCCGTTGATGCGGTCGTCGATGTCGACGACCTGCTCGACGAGGAAGAGGAGGCCGCGGCCCCTCCCGTCGAGAGTCCCTTCGACCGGGCCGGGCAATGGTTCGTCGTGCACACGCAGTCGGGCTACGAGAAGAAGGTCAAGCAGAACCTCGAGGCCCGCATCTCGTCCATGAACATGGAGGAGCGCATCCACGAAGTCGTCATCCCGATGGAAGACGTCATCGAGTTCAAGAACGGCAAGAAGGTCGTCGTTCAGAAGAAGGTCTTCCCGGGCTACCTCCTGGTGCGCTGTGACCTCGACGACGACTCGTGGTACGTCATCCGCAACACGCCCGGCGTCACCGGGTTCGTCGGCGCCGGCTCGAAGCCGTCACCGTTGTCGCGGCGCGATGTGGAGAAGTTCCTCCTCGTCGTGACCGGCGATGAAGAGATCGCCGCCAAGCGCGGCAAGCCCCGTCTCGAATACGAGACCGGCGAGACGGTGCGGGTGCGCGAGGGTCCCTTCGCCGACTTCTCGGGCGAGATCATCGAGATCAACGAGGACCAGCTCAAGCTCAAGGTGCTGGTCAACATCTTCGGCCGTGAGACCCCGGTCGAGCTCGAATTCAGTCAAGTCGCCAAGCTGTAGCTCTGGCTGGCAGAATCTTCCGTCCTCAAGCACGTAGGTAGGTAGCTCCACCATGGCCAAGAAAAAGGTCGCGGCCGTCGTCAAGATCCAGATCCCGGCGGGTGCCGCAACGCCCGCGCCCCCTGTCGGTACCGCGCTCGGTCCGCACGGTGTGGCGATCATGGACTTCTGCAAGATGTACAACGCCCAGACGGAGAACCAGCGGGGCACGATCGTCCCCGTCGAGATCACCGTCTTCGAAGACCGCTCGTTCACGTTCATCTTGAAGACCCCGCCGACCCCGGTGCTGCTGCGCCAGGCCGCGGGAATCGACAAGGGCTCGGTCACCCCGGGCCGCGAAGGCGCTGGAACGGTGACCGACGCGCAGGTCGCGGAGATCGCGAAGACCAAGATGCCCGACCTCAACGCCAACGATCTCGACGCGGCGAAGAAGCAGGTCGCCGGCACCGCCCGGTCGATGGGCCTCACCGTCGTCTGACAGAGCACTGCCCACCGCCGGAGGCACCTCGCCGGCGGATCCCGGGATCAACGAGGGAGCCCAGGAGGCGAAGATGACCCAGCACGGCAAGAAGTACACCGATGCAGCCCGAGCGTTCGACCGCGATGAGCTGCGCACCCCGGCCGAGGCGATCGAGCTCACGAAGTCCACGGGTAAGGCCAAGTTCGACGAGACCGTCGAGCTCGCCGTCCGGCTCGGCGTCGACCCCCGCAAGGCCGAGCAGATGATCCGCGGCACCGTCGCGCTCCCATCGGGCACCGGCAAAGACGTGCGCGTCGCCGTGTTCGCCCAAGGAGATGCGGCCGCCGAAGCCCGCGCGGCGGGCGCCGATCTCGTGGGCGCGGATGATCTCGCCGCCCAGATCGAGGGCGGGATGCTCGACTTCGACGTCGCCATCGCCACCCCAGATCTGATGCCGATGGTCGGCAAGCTCGGCCGCACCCTCGGCCCACGTGGTCTGATGCCCAACCCCAAGACCGGCACGGTCACGACTGAGGTCGGCAAGGCCGTCGGCGAGTTCAAGGGCGGCAAGGTCGAGTACCGCACCGACCGGTACGGCAACGTGCACGTGCCGATCGGCAAGGTGAGCTTCGCCTCCGATGCGTTGGGCGCGAACATGCGAGCCGTCCTCGACGAGCTCCAGCGGGCCAAGCCGGCCGCATCGAAGGGCCGCTACCTGAGGCGCATCTCGCTGGCCACGACGATGGGCCCGAGCGTCAAGGTCGACCCGAACCGTTTGCGGGACGACCTCACTCCCGTTTGATCGGGAAATCTCCTCGATCTGCGGAGATCTGTAACTTTTCCGCTGGCCGAGGCGATGTCCCTATCGGCGGCGCACCGACCCTCGGATCAAAATCTGGTCGCCTGATCCGAGGCGAGCGAATGGCGAAACCTCCGTCGAAGCCAGCGGAATCGGAAGGCGTGGGTACGGGTCGCGCAGACCGTTTTTCGTCAAAAGCGGGTGGACGGAGAAACGATGGTCGGGCGACCGGTGCTGCGGTGGATGACTACAGGTGATGCTCATCTACATCGCTGTCTCGTGACGGGCGACAACCGTTCGAAGTCTCCCCTTCAAGTTCGCGCGCTGCGCGGCCTACCGAGGGAGAAATCGACAAATGGCACGAGCAACGTCTCTTCTGCGATCGGGTGCGTCCCGGTCGTGGTTCCGAAGCGAACATCGGCGGTTTAAGGCTCTTTCCGTCCTCCTGCTCGTCGTGAGCGGGATGGCGTATCTCATCGTCCCGGCCGCCGCCGTGCACGACACCGGCGCCTTCCAGCTCGATGGCGACGCGCAATCGTCCACCGATCCGATCAGTCCTCCCGCGACGGACGACTGGGACAAGGTCTGTCATCAGGCGAACCCGACCGCGTGTGCGGCTGGGACGAACACCGCGAATGCGGCGGCGGTCTCGTGGACCGACGACGGCTCGCTGAACGCGTCCATCTTCACGGGCGGCGGTTCAAAGGATGGGATCAACGTCGATCAATGGGCATGGAAGGACGGAGCGGGCGGGCTGCCGGACAAGGACAACCTGCTGCACAGCTTCGCCACCCGGTACTCCCTGACTCCTGATCCTGTGTTGGGCGACTCGAATGCAACTGCTTGCCCGTCGGATCTTCCGAATGGGGGAGGGCTAGCCGCCAAATGTGACGTGCTGTTCTTCGGATCGGACCGCTACGACAACAGCGGCGACGCCCAGCAAGGGTTCTGGTTCTTCCAGAACAAGATCACACTCGGCACCGCGAAGACGGGCGGCGGTACCGCGTTCAAGGGCGTTCACAAGAACGGCGACGTTCTCGTCATCAGTAACTTCAGCAACGGCGGAACCACGTCGACGATCACGGTGTACCAATGGGATTCGACGATCTCCGGAAACCTGAAGGTGCTGGAATCGTCCGACGCAGCGAAGTGCTCGAACGTGCTGGGCGCCGGCGACGCCTTCTGCGGAATCGTCAACCCGAGTAACGGAACCGTGGCACCGTGGTCCTTCACCGACAAGAGCGGGTTGCACTCGTACCTCAATGGCGAGTTCTACGAGGGCGGCATCAACCTGACGGCGCTCGGCCTCGGCGACGAGTGCTTCTCGAGCGTCGCGTCGGAGACGCGTTCGTCGACGTCGACGACGGCAACGCTGAAGGACTTCGTCCTCGGACAGTTCGCCAATTGCAGTGTGACGATGACGACGGCCGTCTCTTCCAGCTCGGTGAACCCGGGTGCCTCGGTCCACGACACCGTCACCGTCACCGGCAGCAGCGCCACGAAAACCCCGGCGGGAAGCGTTGAGTTCTTCCTCTGCTCGTTCGCAACCGGCAGCACGGCGGCGTGCGACGGCACCACGGGCAAGGTCGGCACCTCGCTGGGTTCGTTCACGCTGGCTGGGTCGGGAGCGACCGCTACCGCGGACACCAGTCCGGTGAATACGTCGGGAAGTCCACTCACCCCCGGGCACTATTGCTTCCGTGCGCAGTGGGCCGGCGATGCCAACTACGTGGTCGATCCGAGTCCGCTGAAGGAGTTCTCGGCCGCGACGGAGTGCTTCGAGGTTGTGCAACACGGCACCTCCACCGAGACACATCCGCAGAGTGGCAGTCCTCTTGCGAACACCACAGCCGTTTCGTTCGGGGCGAGTGTCGTTGACCACGCGGTGATCACGGGTGCGACGGGTCTCGGTGATCCGACCGGAACCGTCAGTTTCTCCGTGTGCAATCCAACGCAGGTCAGTGGAGCAGCGGGCTCGGAAGTGTGCGCGAGCGGAGCGGGAACCGCGGTCTCGGGCAATCCAGTCACGGCGACCGCGGTGGTCGGTTCAGAGGATCCGCCGCAGACCGAGGCGACGTCCGGAACGGTCACCGCCAACCAGCTGGGAGTGTGGTGCTTCCGGGCGACGTACACACCCGACACGGGCAACTACCTGACCTCGGGCGACGCGACACACAGCGAATGCTTCACGGTGTCGGACACGACGAGTTACACGTCGGCGCAGAAGTGGCTGCCTAACGACTCGGTGGTGCTGTCCTCCGCAAATGGGGCCACGCCGACTGGAACGCTCAACATCACGCTGGTCAAGGGCAGCAGCTGCTCCACTGGCAGCGTTGAGTACACCCAAGCGCCGATCACGGTTTCGGCTGCCGGCACGTTCAACACGACGAACACGGCCTTCTTCGTGAACGCCTCGAACGACGACACCTACCACTGGCATGTTGTGTTCAGCAGCAACAACACGTTCATCAGCGGTTTCGACACCTGTACCGAGGTGACGACGATCGACGTGACCAACTAGCGACTCCTATCCGCCAAGGCAAAAACTGAAGAGGCCCCAGCCGAACAGCTGGGGCCTCTTCACGTACTGGTGGGTGCGGGTCAGGCGGCGACGGCGAAGCTCGTGGTTGCCAGTGTGGTGCTGGCGCCCGAGTTGTTGAGCGAGTAGAGGCGAGCGGAGCAGCTGGCGGCGCCGCTGGTCCAGGCACCGGAGGACAGGCTGAACGTTTGGGTCGAGGGCCACGGGTAGCTGGCGTAGTAGCCGGTCTGGGCCGTGTAGACGACCGTCCCGCCCTGGCTGCACTGCAGGCTCACGTGGGGCTCGGTGGTCGCGGTGGTCGACACGTTGAAGCGGATCGAGTCGCCCCAGTTCGGCAGACCGTCGGCGTTCTGGTCGCTCACCATCACGACGCTGATGGTGCCCGAGCCACCGCTCGGCTTTCCGCCCTTGCCGCCGGCGCTACCGCCGGTGCCTTTGGCGGCCTGTGCGGCTGGCGCGAGCGCGAACAGGCCGGCGGCCAACAACGCGATGAGTGCGAACTTTGCAGAGCTGCGGCGCATGATTTCGTCCTTGGTTTGGTCCCAGCGGGAGCATTTCTGCCCCGTTCCTGTACTAGTTCTCGACACCACGAAGGACGCATCTTGAGTGGAAAGATGTGGCCTTCACCCGGGTCTGCTGGTTCGTTCGCCTTCGAATCGAGCCTTTCGACACATTTGCGTGGCTCGATCGGTAGCGAGTGTCAATCACCCGGTTGGAAGATGACCACACCCTGGCGCATCCGCTACCCTCCTCGTCCGACAACTGAACTGCTCGCCAAAGACATCCGGTGCGCTTGCGCTCAATGACCTTCGGGTCGCCCGACGAGGCGGACACCTCCGAGTTCCTGACTTGGGCGTCCGCATACGCGTGAGCCCAGACATGAACGAGAGGAGGTGCGGATGGAGAATCCCCGTCCCGAGAAGGTCGCGGTAGTCGACGAGGTCCGTGAGAAGTTCTCTGCCGCGGGTGCCGCCGTGCTCACCGAGTACCGAGGGCTGAACGTCGCGGCCATCTCCCAGCTTCGTCGCCAGCTGCGCGAAGCCGGCGGCGAGTACAAGATCTACAAGAACACCCTCGTGCGCTTTGCGACGCACGATCTCGGCCTCGAGATCGACGAGCTGCTCACCGGACCGACGGCCATCACCTTCATCGAAGGCGACGCCGCCGCAGTTGCGAAGGCGCTGCGCGACTACGCCCGCATCAACCCTGCGCTGGTCGTGAAGGGTGGACTGCTCGGCACCAAGCCGCTGTCTGCCGACCAGATCCGAGCGCTGGCCGAGCTGCCTTCACGCGAGGTGCTGCTGTCGCAGCTCGCCGGCGCGATGGCCGCACCGATGCAGCAGTTCGCCGGGCTCCTCCAAGCCCTGCCCCGCAACCTCGCGTACGGACTCAAGGCCCTCATCGAGGATCGCGGCGGCGTGCCCGAGGCGGAGCCGGAAGCACCCGCCGCCGAGCCTGCCGCCGAGCCCGAGGCAGCTGCGCCGGACGCGGAAGCGCCTGCCGCCGAGCCCGAGGCTTCTACCCCGGAGGCGGAAACGACCGCAGCGCCGGAGGCGGAAGCGCCTACACCGGAGGCCGAACCCGAAACGGCGGCCGAGCCCGAAGCCGAAGCGACGGCCGAGCCCGAAGCTGCGGCCGCAACCGACACCGAACTACCAACAGAAGAATCTCCAGAGGAGAGCTGAGAAATGCCCACGCTGACCAAGGACGACATCCTCGACGCCATCGCCAACATGACGGTGCTCGAGCTGAGTGAGTTGCTGAAGGACTTCGAAGAGAAGTTCGGCGTCACCGCGGCCGCTCCGGTAGCTGTCGCCGCGCCCTCGGGCGGCGGCGGTGGTGACGGCGCAGCCGCGGAAGAGGAGAAGGACGAGTTCGACGTCATCCTCCAGGCTGCCGGCGACAAGAAGATCCAGGTGATCAAGGAGGTGCGCGCGCTCACCAACCTCGGCCTCAAGGAGGCCAAGGACCTGGTCGACGGCGCGCCCAAGGCCGTGCTCGAGCACGTGTCCAAGGAAGACGCCGAGAAGGCGAAGGCGCAGCTCGAAGAGGCCGGCGCCACCGTCGAACTCAAGTAATCCGTGTCCGAAGAGCGCGAACGGCTTGTCGCGCTCGAGGGCGCGTTGAACTGGCGCGACCTCGGCGGTTACCCGACTGCCGACGGTCACGTCACCCGTTGGGGCTGCGTGTATCGCAGCGACGGGCTCGATCAGCTGACCGATCCCGACCTGACCCTCATCGCCGACCTCGGCATCAAGCTCGTCGTCGACTTCCGCGTCGATCGCGAGGTCGACGAGAACCCGAGCCGGCTACCCGATCATCCTGAGTTGCGCCGTCAGCGCCTCCCCATCGGAGGCGACGAGGTCGAAGGGCGCTCGGTGCTGGAGACGATCAAGGCCGGCGATCTGAAGACCTACACCATCGAGGAGATGGCCGCGGTCTACGAGCGACTGCTCGAAGACGCCGCGCTGCACTTCGGTGAGGTGATCATCCAGGCGGCCGACCCGGCCAACCATCCGATGGTGTTCCATTGCACCGCAGGCAAGGACCGCACCGGGCTGATGGCAATGCTGCTCCTCGGTGCGCTCGGCGTCCGCGACGACGACATCGTTCTCGACTACGAACTCACGACCCGATACCGGTCGAACAAGCGCCTCGCCATCCTCGGACCCGAGCTCGAAAAGGTCGGTGTCGACATCGAGGCCGTTCGGCCGTTCCTCACCGCCCAGGCGCCGGTCATGGCCGCGACGATCGAAGCGCTGAAGGCCCGTCACGGGTCGATCGAGGGCTACCTCACCGGGGAGGCCGAGCTCGATTCGTCGACACTCACCGAGCTACGGGCCGTCCTGCTCGAACCCGCGTGACGTTGCCCGAATCGGGCAAACCCTTGACCTGACCAGCCAATCGTGCGTACTGTCCTCGCAGCTTTTTGAAGGCGCCCCGTCGGCCGCAGTTCGACGGGTTGCCTTTCTTCGCGCGGTGTCCTACGCTCATCGGTTGCCGTGCCGCTCCGCGTCCTCAGTTCGGAAAGTTGTTCCGTAGCTGCTGCGCGCCCGAGCGGCAACGGCGTTCGGCCGGAAATCCACGGGAAGTAGGACCTTTGTCTTCTCGCACTGATGTGCGGCAGCGCTACTCGTTCGCGAATCTCGACGAGGCACTGCCCCTCCCTGACCTCATCGCGATCCAACGGGAATCCTTCAACTGGTTCCTGCATCAAGGGCTGGCGGAAACCTTCCGCGACATCAGCCCGATCAAGGACTTCACCGAGACCCTTCAGCTCGAATTGGAGTTCGACCCAGCGGACGAAGACCTTCGCCCGCCGCCGAAGTTCTCGGTGGAGGAGTGCAAAGAGAAGGACATGACGTACTCCGCGCCGATCTTCGTGCGCGCTCGCTTCATGAACGCCACCACCGGCGAGATCAAAGAGCAGACCGTCTTCATGGGCGACTTCCCGATGATGACGGACAAGGGCACGTTCGTGATCAACGGCACCGAGCGCGTCGTCGTGTCACAGCTCGTCCGTAGCCCTGGCGTCATCTTCCAGCCCGGTGAGCGTTTCCGTCTCCGCAACCTCGCGAAGCATCAGCTCGTCACCGGCACGATCCACCCGTACCGCGGTGAGTGGATCGAGTTCGACGTCGAGCAGAAGCCGGGCAAGGACGTCACCGCTGGCACCCGCGTCGCGCGCAAGCGTCGCCTCAGCCTGTTCGTGCTCCTGCGTGCCCTCGGGTACGACGAAGAGAACGCGCCGGGATTCCTCGAGAGCTTCGTGCGCCACTTCGACTTCCTCGAGGGGCAGTGGGAGAAAGACCGCGACCTCGCGCCGACCCAAGACGAAGCGCTCGTCGAGATCTACAAGCGCGCTCGCCCCGGCGAGCCGCCGTCGGTCGAGTCGGCTCGTGCGTACTTCCGCAACGCGTTCTTCGAGAGCCGGCGCTACGACCTCTCACGCGTCGGGCGTTACAAGCTCAACCGCAAGCTCGGCCCTGAGGTTGCGAAGCTCACCGAGCTGTTCAACCTCAGCCCCGACCAGGTCGACACGCCCGACCCGAATCAGTCGGTGCTCAGCCGCTGCGAGGTTCTCGCGGCCACGAGCTACCTGCTGCACCTCGCCAACGGCGCGCCGGGGTACCGCCTCGACGATCAGGACCACTTCGCCAACCGCCGTATCCGTTCGGTGGGTGAGCTGATCCAGAACCAAGTGCGCATCGGCCTCTCGCGCATGGAGCGAGTGGTCAAAGAGCGCATGACGACGCAGGACGTCGAGGCCATCACGCCCCAGACGCTGATCAACATCCGACCGGTGGTTGCCGCCATCAAGGAGTTCTTCGGCACCAGCCAGCTGTCGCAGTTCATGGACCAGGTCAATCCCTTGTCGGGGCTCACCCATCGCCGGCGCCTCAGCGCGCTCGGACCGGGTGGTCTGTCCCGTGAGCGGGCCGGCTTCGAAGTCCGCGACGTGCACTTCTCCCACTACGGCCGTATGTGCCCGATCGAGACGCCGGAAGGTCCCAACATCGGCCTCATCGGCGCACTGTCGACGTACGCCCGTGTGAACCAGTTCGGTTTCATCGAGTCGCCGTACTGGCGGGTCGAGAACGGCAAGGTCATCAAGGGTGAGGGCAAAGAGATGTACCTCGCCGCCGACGAGGAAGAGGAGTACGTCGTCGGCCAGGCCAATGCACCCCTCGACGAGACCGGCAAGTTCGTCGAAGACCGTGTGCTGTCGCGGCGTTCGCCGCAGTCCAGCTCGCTGTCCGACCTCAAGCTCCAGCTCGAGCGCGACATCTACTTCGCCGCGACCACCGAGATCTCGTCGGTGCCGCCCGAGGAGGTGCAGCTCGTCGACGTGTCACCGAAGCAGATCGTGTCGGTGGCCACCGCGCTGATCCCGTTCCTCGAGCACGACGACGCCAACCGCGCCCTGATGGGCGCCAACATGCAGCGTCAGGCCGTCCCCTTGGTCAAGGCCGAGGCGCCGTACGTCGGTACCGGTATCGAGGCGAAGGCGGCGCGCGACGCGGCCGACATGCTCCTCGCCGAGGACGACGGCACGGTCATCGAGCTCGATGGCGATCACATCGTCATCGAGTACAAGAACGGCAAGAAGAAGCACGAGCGCCTGCTGAAGTTCGAGCGCTCCAACCAGGACACGTGCATCAACCAGAAGCCACTCGTGCGCGAAGGCGACCAAGTGAAGAAGGGTGATGTGCTCGCCGACGGTCCTTCGACCGACGCAGGCGAGCTCGCGCTCGGCAAGAACCTGCTCGTCGCGTTCATGCCCTGGGAGGGCTACAACTTCGAGGACGCCATCATCCTGTCGGAGCGGCTCGTCCGCGACGACGTGCTCACGTCGATCCACATCCACGAGCACGAGATCGATGCGCGCGACACGAAGCTCGGCCCGGAAGAGATCACGCGTGACATTCCGAACCTGTCCGAGGAGATCCTGAAAGATCTCGACGACCGCGGCATCATCCGCGTCGGCGCCGAAGTCGGCCCTGGCGACGTGCTCGTCGGCAAGGTCACTCCCAAGGGCGAGACCGAGCTCACGCCGGAAGAGCGCCTGTTGCGCGCGATCTTCGGTGAGAAGGCCCGCGAAGTCCGTGACACCAGCCTCAAGGTGCCTCACGGCGAAGAGGGCAAGATCATCGACGTCAAGGTGTTCAGCCGCGACGAACACCACGAGCTCCCGCCGGGCGTCAACCAGCTCGTGCGGGTCTACGTGGCGCAGAAGCGCAAGATCTCGGTGGGCGACAAGCTCGCCGGGCGCCACGGCAACAAGGGCGTCATCTCCAAGATCCTGCCGATCGAAGACCTGCCGCATCTCGCCGACGGCACGCCCGTCGACATCATTCTCAACCCGCTCGGCGTCCCGTCCCGCATGAACGTCGGACAGGTCCTCGAGGCCCACTTGGGCTACGCGGCGCGTTGGGGTTGGAAAGACGGCACGCCGAAGAGCGGTGCGATCGGCGACGAGCCGGTGCGCGGCACGGAGGACAAGACGCGGACCAACACCGCGCCGGCCACGTTCATCGCGACACCCGTGTTCGACGGTGCGCACTGGGACGAGGAAGGCCAGGCCGGTCGGCACCCGACCATCCAGCAGATCTTCCAGAACCTGACGCCCGAGGCGGTCGACAGCCGCTACGGCGACGGCGGCCGGATGATCCAGGACGACGGCAAGACCACGCTCTACAACGGTCGCACGGGCGAGCCGTACGACAACCCGATCACGGTCGGCTACGTGTACATCCTGAAGTTGGCGCACCTCGTCGACGACAAGATCCACGCCCGGTCGACCGGTCCGTACTCCATGATCACGCAACAGCCGCTCGGCGGTAAGGCGCAGTTCGGTGGACAGCGCTTCGGTGAGATGGAGGTGTGGGCCCTCGAGGCCTACGGCTCCGCGTATTGCCTGCAAGAGCTGCTCACGATCAAGTCCGACGACGTGCTCGGCCGCGTGAAGGTGTACGAGGCCATCGTCAAGGGCGAGAACATCCCCGAGCCCGGCATCCCCGAGAGCTTCAAGGTGCTCATCAAGGAGATGCAGGCGCTGTGCCTCAACGTCGAGGTGCTCGCGATCGACGGTGGACAGATCGAGATGCGTGAACTCGACGAAGACGTGTTCCGTGCCGCCGAAGAACTCGGCATCGACATCAGCCGCCCAGAACGCGGCAGTGACGAAGAAGACGAGCGACGCCGTGAAAGGCAGACCTACTGATGCTCGACGTCAACAACTTTGATCAGCTGCGGATCGGGTTGGCCACGGCCGACTCGATTCGCATGTGGTCCAACGGCGAAGTCAAGAAGCCGGAGACCATCAACTACCGCACGCTCAAGCCGGAGAAGGACGGGCTCTTCTGCGAGAAGATCTTTGGTCCGACGAAGGACTGGGAGTGCTACTGCGGCAAGTACAAGCGTGTCCGGTTCAAGGGCATCATCTGCGAGCGTTGCGGCGTCGAAGTCACGCGCTCGAAGGTGCGGCGCGAGCGCATGGGCCACATCGAGCTCGCCGCGCCTGTCGTGCACATCTGGTACCTGCGCGGCACGCGTTCATGGCTGGCCTACCTGCTCATGGGAACCGAGATCCGTGAGGAGTTGAAGGCCAAGCAGCTCGAGAAGGTCATCTACTTCGCGGCCAACCTCGTGTCATGGGTCGACGAAGAGCGTCGTCACACCGACCTGCCGAACCTCGAAGCCGAGCTCATCGGCGAGAAAGAGGCGATCGAGAAGGAGCGCGAGCTCGAGCTGGCCAAGCGCCAGGAAGAGCTCGAGAAGGAGATCGTCGGCCTCGAGAAGGAAGGCGCAAAAGACGCCGACCTGCGGGCGCGCCAGCGCGCCGCCGAGAAGGATCTCGTCGCCATCCGCGAGCGGTACGACGCCGAGCTCGACATCCTCCAGCGCGCCTTCGACGAGTTCCGCGACCTGTTCGCCCGCAAGATCATCGAAGACGAGATGTTGTGGCGCGAGCTCAAGGATCGCTACAGCGAGTACTTCGAAGGTGGCATGGGCGCAGACGTCATCAAGTCGCTCATCGACCGCATCGACTTCGACGAGGAAGAAGTCAAGCTTCGCAACGCGATCGACCCGCCCGAAGGGCAGCGGCCGCTCAGCGCGCAGCGCAAGCAGAAGGCCATCAAGCGCCTCAAGATCGTCACTGCGTTCAACCGCCGCGACGATCACGGTCGCCGCGTCAACGACCCACGGGCCATGATCCTCGACGTCGTGCCGGTGATCCCGCCGGAGCTGCGCCCGATGGTGCAGCTCGACGGTGGCCGCTTCGCGACATCCGACCTCAACGACCTCTACCGCCGCGTCATCAACCGCAACAACCGCCTCAAGCGACTGCTCGACCTCGGTGCTCCCGAGATCATCGTGAACAACGAGAAGCGGATGCTGCAGGAAGCGGTCGACGCGTTGTTCGACAACGGCCGCCGCGGTCGTCCCGTCACCGGTCCGGGCAACCGTCCGCTCAAGTCACTGTCCGACATGTTGAAGGGCAAGCAGGGCCGGTTCCGTCAGAACCTGCTCGGCAAGCGCGTCGACTACTCGGGCCGTTCGGTCATCGTCGTCGGTCCGACGCTCAAGCTCCACCAGTGCGGACTGCCCAAGCTGATGGCGCTCGAGCTCTTCAAGCCGTTCGTGATGAAGCGCCTCGTCGACTCCGAGCTCGCGCAGAACATCAAGTCGGCCAAGCGCATGGTCGAGCGCCGTCGCCCGCAGGTGTGGGACGTGCTCGAGGAGGTCATCAAGGAGCATCCGGTGCTGCTCAACCGAGCACCGACCCTGCACCGCCTCGGCATCCAGGCCTTCGAGCCCGTGCTCGTCGAGGGCAAGGCCATCCAGATCCACCCGCTCGTCTGCACGGCGTTCAACGCCGACTTCGACGGCGACCAGATGGCCGTGCACCTGCCTCTGTCCGCTGAGGCTCAGGCCGAGTCCCGCGTGCTCATGCTGTCGGCGAACAACATCCTGTCGCCGGCCCACGGCCGTCCGCTCGTCACGCCCACGCAAGACATGGTCATCGGCGCGTACTACCTCACCGAGCTGGTGACGGGCGCCAAGGGCGAAGGACGCGTGTTCCGTCACCTCTACGAGATCGAGCGCGCCTACGAAGAGGGCGAGCTCGACCTCCATGCGGAGATCGAGTACCGCGGCCACGAAGCCGGTATCGAAGAGCCGCTCAAGACGACCTATGGCCGTCTGCTCTTCAACGAGGTGCTGCCCGACGATCTCGAGTACGTCAACCATTCCGTCAAGAAGGGCGACATGGGCAAGATCGTCGATGAGCTTGCCAACGGCAAGCGCTACATCAACGGCGAGCTCATCCACGGCTACCCCAAGGGCGTTGTCGCCGACAGCCTCGACGGCATCAAGAACCTCTGCTTCAAGTACGCGGCCAGATCCGGTCTCACGATCTCGATCGACGACGTCAAGACGCCAGCCAACAAGCCCGAGATTCTCGACGGGTTCGAGAAGCGAGCAGAGAAGGTCGAGGAGCAGTTCTTCAAGGGCATCATCACCGACGGTGAGCGTCGCCAGAAGGAAGTGGAGATCTGGACGCAGGCCACCGAAGAGGTTCGGGCCGCGATGGAGGACGAGCTCCACAAGGACCAGTTCAACCCCATCGACATGATGGTGGGCTCCGGCGCTCGCGGAAACATGATGCAGGTCCGTCAGATCGCCGGTATGCGCGGCCTGGTGGCCAACCCCCGAGGCGACATGATCCCCCGACCGATCAAGTCGAACTTCCGTGAAGGCCTCGCAATGCTCGAGTACTTCATCGCCACGCCTGGCGCTCGTAAGGGCCTCGTCGACACCGCATTGCGCACCGCCGACTCGGGCTACCTCACGCGTCGACTCGTCGACGTTGCGCAAGAGCTGATCATCCGGGAAGAGGACTGCGCCCGCGAAGGCGTGCCGGTTCTCGGTCTCTGGCTCGACGACATCGCCGAAGATCCGGCCGACGGCTCGAAGCGCAACTACCTCGAGACGCGCGCGTTCGGCCGCACGCTGATCCACGATGTGAAGCTGTCGACCGCGATGCCAGACGGGCGCAAGGTGCTCGACGCCGGAACCGAGATCGGCGACGAGGAGCTCGACGCGATCCGCGACGACCCGACGGTCGAGCGTGTGCGGGTTCGCTCTCCGCTCACGTGCCAGGCCGAGTTGGGCGTCTGCCGCAAGTGCTACGGCCGCTCGTTGGCCACCGGCAAGACGATCGAACTCGGTGAGGCCGTCGGCGTCATCGCCGCGCAGTCGATCGGCGAGCCCGGCACGCAGCTCACGATGCGGACGTTCCACACCGGTGGTATTGCCGGCAGCGACATCGCCGGCGGTCTGCCCCGCGTCGTCGAGCTCTTCGAAGCTCGCTCGCCCAAGGGCAAGGCCACGCTCGCTCGCACCGCGGGCGTCGTGCGCATCGCCGAGGACGAGGGCAAGGGCCGGGTCATCACGATCGTCGGCGACGACGGTTCGGAAGAGGTCCACACCATCGCGACGATCCAGCGGCTCGCAATAGCCGATGGCCAGGAGATCCGTCCCGGCGACGCCATCGTCGGCGACGACAAGACCCCGCGCGACCCGAAGGAACTGCTCGAGATCCGCGGTGTGCGCGAGACGCAGCAGTACCTCGTGCAAGAAGTGCAGAAGGTGTACCGCGACCAGGGCGTGTCGATCCACGACAAGCACATCGAGCTCATCGTTCGGCAGATGACCCGACGCGTCGGTGTGCAGGACGCGGGCGACTCAGACTTCCTGCCCGGCGAACGCGTCGACGCCAAGGTGTACGCCGACACGAACCGACTACTCGTGCAGGAAGGCAAGGCCCCAGCCGAGGGTCGTCCCGAGCTCATGGGTATCACCAAGGCATCGCTGGCCACCGATTCGTGGTTGTCAGCGGCCTCGTTCCAGGAGACCACTCGGGTGCTCACCGAGGCCGCGATCGAGAGCCGCAGCGACGGCCTCCTCGGGCTCAAGGAGAACATCATCATCGGCAAGCTCATCCCCGCCGGGACGGGCATGGAGGTCTACCGCGCCATCGAGACGAAGGCGCCCGACTACCAGCCGATGGAGTACTACTCCTCCGACGCCGACGCCGCCGAGTGGTTGGCCAGCATCTCGGGCGACTACATCCCGGAGACCGTTGGCGACGGCGAGGTCACGCCGGCGGCCGAGGGTGCGCAAGAAGCAGCGGTCATCGAAGGCGCGTTCGGCGAGGAGTCGATCGGCTAGACAGCGAAATCCCACTGGCAGCTACACACTTTTGTGTAGCTCTCAGTGGGAATTTGGGGGAGTGCGCATGGTGAAGTCGGTTGCTGAGGTGCGTGCGGACCTGACCGCGCCCGGCCAGTTGTTCGAGATGGACGAGGTCGAGATCCAGGGTGTCCCGATCCGTGTGTGGAAGAACGCGCCCGGCACGTTGCGCAACGTGCTCGACCTCTCGTCGCTCCACGGCGACAAGCCGTTGGTCGTCTACGAGGACGAGATCATCACCTTCGGTGATCACTACCGCATGGCGTCGACGTTCGCCCATCGTCTCATCGACGACTTCGGCATCCAGAAGGGCGACCGGGTCGTGCTGGCGATGCGCAACTACCCGGAGTGGCTCGTTGCGTTCTGGGGGGCAACGGCTGCGGGTGCCATCATCGTCCCGCTCAATGCGTGGTGGACGGGTCCCGAGCTCGAGTACGGCATCAAGGACTCGGGTGCGAAGGTGCTCATCGCTGACGAAGAGCGGGCCCAGCGGTTGCGCCCTTACAGCGATCTCGGTCTCACGGGCATCATCGTCGCCCGCAACGACCACCCGCTTGCGGACGGCGAGAAGGCGTGGGCCGACGTTCTCGGCGAGGTGACGCCCGAGGTCACACCGCCCGACGTCGCAATCGACCCCGACGACGACGCCACGATCTTCTACACGTCGGGCACGACGGGCTTCCCGAAGGGAGCCCTCGGCACCCACCGCAACATCTGCACCAACGTCATGTCGTTGGCGTTCGGCGCGTTCTACGCGTCGGCCCGCAAGCCCGGGGGCAGTGCCGATCTCGAGGAGATGGCGTCGGGTGCGTCCGCCCAGGCCACCCTGCTGAGCGTGCCGTTGTTCCACGTCACCGGATGCCACGCCATCATGCTCAGTTCGATGGCCTTCGGCGCCAAGCTCGTCATCATGTACAAGTGGGATCCAGAGCGCGCCCTCGAGCTGATCGAGCGCGAACGGATCACCACGATCGGTGGTGTGCCCGCGATGATCTGGCAGCTGCTCGAGTCGCCGTCGTTCGAGAAGGCAGACCTCTCGAGCGTCAAGGCCATCGGCTACGGCGGCGCGCCGGCTCCTCCCGAGCTGGTCCGTCGCATCGAAGAGTTCCTCCCCGGACGCATGCCCAGCAACGGCTGGGGGATGACCGAGACCTCCTCAACGGCGAGCAGTAACAACGGCGTCGACTACATCGCCAAGCCGACCAGTTGTGGCCCGCCGCTTCCGATCAACGATGTCCGCATCGTCGACGAGGACGGCAACGACGTTCCGCAAGGTGAGCCCGGCGAGTTGTGGGTGCGCGGTCCGAACGTGGTGAAGGGCTACTGGAACAAGCCCGAGGCAACCGCAGAATCCTTCGTCGACGGCGGCTGGTTGCGCACAGGCGACATCGCGAACCTCGACGATGAGGGCTTCATCTTCATCACCGACCGCGCCAAGGACATGATCATCCGTGGCGGCGAGAACGTGTACTGCGCCGAGGTCGAAGCGGCAATGTTCGAACATCCGGCCGTCACCGACTGCGCGGTGTTCGGCATTCCGCACGAAGTGTTGGGCGAGGAGGTTGCAGCGGTGGTGCAGCTGCGTGAAGGCGCCTCCGCGAACGAGAAGGACATTCAGACCCACGTGCGCGAACGACTCGCCACGTTCAAGGTTCCGGTGAAGGTGTGGTTCTGGGACGAGGAGCTTCCACGGAACCCAGCCGGAAAGATCCTCAAGCGAGATCTGCGCGATCAAGCTCTCGCTAAGTAGCGGGATCGACCTCGCCGTCCGCGACGACGGCGGAACCGGGCGGGCGTTCATCTGGGCCCACGGTCTCGCGAGCTCGATGGAGCTGGAAGACGAGGCCGGTGTCATCGACTGGTCGAACATCCGTCGCGATGGATGGCGGCTGATCCGCTACGACGCTCGCGGTCACGGCGAATCCGGCGGGGGAGACGCACCACACGAGTACGCCGTGGAGTCATTGGCGCAAGACCTCCTCGCGCTGCTCGACGAACTGTCGATCGAACATGCCGTTCTCGGTGGAGCATCGCTCGGCGCGCTGACGGTTGTTCAGGCGGCCGTTCTCGCTGCCGATCGGGTCGACGCGCTCGTGATTGCCCTTCCGCCCGCCGCCGGCAGCGCCCGACGAGTGCCCTCGATGATGTTGCGAGGAGCGGCCCGCACGGTCGAGCTCGCGGGCAAGTCGGCGTTTCTGCGCACCGCGCGGCTCACGCCGCCTCCTGCGATCCTGCGAGGTGAGCTCGCGCCATTCGCACGTTCGGTCGTCGAAGGGTTCGATCGGCTCGACCGTCGCCGCCTGGCCACCCTTCTGCGGTTCGGCGCCCGCCTCGACCTTCCGCCGCCGGCCACGGTTGCGACCGTGGCCGTTCCGACGTTGTTGCTCGGATGGGTCGGCGATCCAGGTCACCCGGTAACGACGATCGACCACTTGGCTGGCGTCTGGCCGCACGCCGAGCGTCACGTGGCCGAGGATGCATCCGCCGTCCGGGCGTGGCCAGACCTCGTTCGTCGATTTCTCTCACGGATGGGTACCGGGGCATGACGCAAATGGGCCCGATGAGCCATTGCTCAAAACTGGACACGCCCGCACACTCGGACCCGAGTGGTGGGAACTGCTCGAGAGCTGCTGGGGACGGGCCCAGCCAGCTCCGGGTAGCAGTTCTCTGCAAGGTTGATGCGAGACCCCCCGGGCCACTAGCCTCGATCCCTCGTGCCTACCATCCAGCAGCTGGTCCGCAAGGGTCGGCAGTCGAAGACGACCAAGACGAAGACGCCCGCTCTGAAGGGCGCGCCCCAGCGCCGTGGTGTGTGCACACGCGTCTACACCAACACACCGAAGAAGCCGAACTCCGCACTGCGCAAGGTGGCTCGCGTTCGCCTGACCAGCGGCATGGAGATCACCGCCTACATCCCGGGTGAAGGCCACAACCTCCAAGAGCACTCGATCGTGCTCGTCCGCGGCGGCCGCGTGAAGGACCTCCCCGGCGTTCGGTACAAGATCATCCGCGGCACTCTCGACACCGCCGGTGTCCGCGACCGCAAGCAAGCCCGCAGCCGTTACGGCGCGAAGAAGGAGTCCTAGCGTGCCTCGCAAAGGACCGGCTCCGCGGCGCGAGCTGATGCCCGACCCGGTGTACCACTCGGTGCTGGTCACCCAGGTCGTCAACAAGATCCTGCTCCGCGGCAAGCGGTCGGTGGCCGAGCGCATCGTGTACGACGCCATGAAGGTCGTCGAGGAGAAGACCGGCAGCGAGCCGCTCTCCACGCTGAAGCGTGCCGTCGAGAACGTGAAGCCCCAGCTCGAGGTCAAGAGCCGTCGCGTCGGTGGCGCCACGTATCAGGTGCCGGTCGAGGTTCGCCCCCGCCGGGCGACCACGCTCGCGATCCGGTGGCTCGTGGGCTACAGCCGTCAGCGGCGGGAAAAGACGATGGCCCTGCGCCTCGCCAATGAGATCCTTGATGCCGGCAACGGCCTCGGCGCTTCCGTGAAACGCCGCGAAGACATGCACAAGATGGCCGAGTCCAACAAGGCCTTCGCTCACTATCGCTGGTAACTGTCCGACAGGAATACGTCCGATTCGCACGGAGTTGATGCCCAAGATGCTTTTGCGCCTGAACCAGAAGAAGAGCGTCTAAGACCGCCCCCACCTGAACAACGTTTCCGGGGGCGGTGAGCCCCCGGCCATCCCGGCCGGACCAAACAGGTCCGGCCGTTTGCATGCCACGAGGAAGACAGATGATGCGCAGCACTCCGCTCAACCGAACCCGCAACATCGGGATCATGGCCCACATCGACGCGGGCAAGACCACTACGACCGAGCGGATCCTCTACTACACGGGGAAGAACTACAAGATCGGCGAGGTCCACGAAGGCGCCGCCACCATGGACTGGATGGCCCAAGAGCAAGAGCGGGGCATCACGATCACCTCGGCCGCGACCACCTGTGAGTGGAACGACCACACCATCAACATCATCGATACGCCCGGCCACGTCGACTTCACGGTCGAGGTCGAGCGTTCGTTGCGCGTGCTCGACGGTGCCGTTGCGGTCTTCGACGGTGTTGCCGGCGTCGAGCCTCAGACCGAGACCGTGTGGCGGCAAGCCAACAAGTACGGCGTGCCCCGCATCTGCTTCATCAACAAGATGGACCGGCTGGGCGCTGACTTCTTCGCCGCGCTGGCGAGCATCCAAGATCGTCTCGCTGCTACCACCGCGGTCATCCAGCTGCCGATCGGCGCCGAGGGCAACTACAAGGGCGTGGTCGACCTGCTCGACATGAAGGCGCTGGTCTGGGACAACGAAGAGCTCGGCGCGAAGTGGGACGTGGTCGAGATTCCCGAAGACCTTGTCGCCCAGGCCGAGGAGTACCGCCACCTCTTGGTCGACGTGCTCTCGCATCACAGCGACACGATCCTCGAGAAGTACATCGGCGACGAGGAGATCACGAGCCAGGATCTGCGCGACGCGCTGCGCGATGCGACCATCGCCAACCACGTCGTGCCCGTGCTGAACGGCTCCGCCTTCAAGAACAAGGGCGTGCAACCGCTGCTCGACGCCGTCGTCGATTACCTCCCGTCGCCCATCGACCTGCCGCCCACCGTTGGTATCGATCCGAAGGGCAAGGAAGAGCTCCACCGCAAGGCCGATGATGGCGAACCCTTCGCTGCCCTCGCCTTCAAGATCATGACCGACCCCCACGTCGGCAAGCTCGTCTACTTCCGCGTCTACAGCGGCCACCTCGACAAGGGTGGCCAGGTGCTCAACCCGCGCACGGGCAACAAGGAGCGCATCGGTCGCATCCTGCGGATGCACGCGAACCATCGCGAGGATCTCGACGCGGTCTACGCCGGCGACATCGTCGCGGGCGTTGGGCTCAAGGACACCAAGACGGGCGACACGCTCGCCGCCGTCAACGCGCCGATCGTGCTCGAGCGCCTCGAGTTCCCCGCGCCGGTGATCCACGTCGCCGTCGAACCGAAGACAAAGGTCGACCAAGACAAGATGAGCCGCGCGCTGCAGGCACTATCCGAGGAAGACCCGACCTTCCAGGTACGCACCGACGAAGAAACCGCGCAGACGATCATCTCCGGGATGGGCGAGCTCCACCTCGAGATCATCGTCGACCGCATGATGCGCGAGTTCAAGGTCGACGCCAACGTCGGCAAGCCTCAGGTCGCCTACCGCGAGACGATCACCAAGCCCGTGCAGAAGGTCGTGTACCGCCACGTCAAGCAGACCGGCGGCAAGGGCCAATTCGCGCACGTGGTCATCGACCTCGAGCCGACGGGCCCCGGCGGCGGCTACGAGTTCGTCGACAAGATCTCCGGCGGCCGCATCCCGAAGGAGTACATCCCGTCCGTCGATCAGGGCATCCAGGAATCGCTCACTGCGGGCACGCTGGCTGGCTACCCGGTGGTCGATCTGCGCGTGACCCTGCAGGACGGCTCGTTCCACGAGGTCGACTCGTCGGAAATGGCGTTCAAGATCGCCGGGTCGATGGCCTTCAAGGAAGCGGCCCGTAAGGCGTCGCCCGTTCTGCTCGAGCCGATCATGTTCGTCGAGGTCGTCACGCCCGACGACTACATGGGCGATGTCATCGGCGACCTCAACAGCCGACGCGGCCAGGTGCAGGGCATGGACCAGCGGGGCAACGCCCAGGCCATCCGGGCCCAGGTGCCGCTCTCCGAGATGTTCGGCTACGTGAACGACCTCCGTTCACGCACCCAGGGCCGGGCCACCTACACGATGCAGTTCGACTCGTACCAGCAGACGCCTGCCAGCGTGCAGGAGGAGATCGTCAAGCGGGTTCGGGGCGAGTAACCTCCCCGCCCGCTGTCAACACCGAGACTTCACGAGAAGGAAAGTTAGGAATCACGCATGGCTAAGCAGAAGTTCGAGCGGAACAAGCCGCATTTGAACGTGGGGACGATGGGTCACATCGACCATGGCAAGACGACGCTGACTGCTGCGATCACGAAGGTGTTGCACGACAAGAATCCGAACATTGCCATTCAGGCGTTCGAGGACATCGACAAGGCGCCGGAAGAGAAAGCGCGCGGCATCACGATCAACATCGCCCACGTGGAGTACGAGACGGACAATCGTCATTACGCCCATGTGGATATGCCCGGTCACGCTGACTACATCAAGAACATGATCACGGGCGCCGCCCAGGTCGACGGGGCGATCCTGGTGGTGGCCGCAACCGACGGTCCGATGCCGCAAACGCGGGAGCATGTGTTGTTGGCCCGCCAGGTGGGCGTGCCGTCGATCGTGGTGGCGTTGAACAAGGTCGACGCGGTCGATGATGAGGAGCTGTTGGAGCTGGTGGAGCTCGAGGTGCGGGAGTTGTTGACCGAGTACGAGTTCCCCGGCGACGACATCCCGGTGGTGCGGGTGAGCGCGTTGAAGGCGTTGGAGGGTGATGAGGCGGCGGCGGCGCAGGTGGCGGAGTTGATGGCCGCGGTCGATTCGTATGTGCCCGAGCCCGTCCGTGATCTCGACAAGCCGTTCCAGATGCCGATCGAGGACGTGTTCTCGATCACCGGTCGCGGGACGGTGGTGACCGGCAAGGTGGAGCAGGGCATCATCCATACGGGCGACGAGGTCGAGATCATCGGTATCCGCCCCACGACCAAGACGGTGTGTACCGGGGTGGAGATGTTCCGCAAGATCCTGGATCAGGGTCAGGCGGGCGACAACATCGGGGCGTTGCTTCGGGGCACGAAGAAGGAGGATGTGGAGCGGGGCCAGGTGTTGGCCAAGCCGGGCAGTATCACGCCGCACACCAACTTCGAGGCCCAGGTGTATGTCCTCACGAAGGAGGAGGGCGGGCGTCACAAGCCGTTCTTCAGCAACTACCGGCCCCAGTTCTATTTCCGGACCACCGATGTGACCGGGTCGATCACCCTTCCTGAGGGCACGGAGATGTGCATGCCGGGCGACAACACGGTCATGACCATCGAGTTGATCGCCCCGATCGCCATGGACGAGGGGCAACGGTTCACCATCCGCGAAGGCGGCCGCACCGTCGCCGCCGGC
>JBEEGH010000019.1:0-257671 GCA_041166745.1 Acidimicrobiaceae bacterium | reverse complement strand
CGCTCCTCAGCGTCATTACCGGCCCAGAGTGCTGCCTTCGCCGTCGGTGTTCCTCCCGATATCTGCGCATTTCACCGCTACACCGGGAATTCCACACTCCTCTACCGGACTCGAGCTAAAGCAGTATCGAGCGAAGGCTCCAGGTTGAGCCTGGAGGTTTCACACCAGACTTACCGAACCACCTACGAGCTCTTTACGCCCAATAAATCCGGACAACGCTCGCATCCTACGTCTTACCGCGGCTGCTGGCACGTAGTTAGCCGATGCTTCCTCTGCAGGTACCGTCATTTTTTTCGTCCCTGCTGAAAGAGGTTTACAACCCGAAGGCCTCCATCCCTCACGCGGCGTTGCTGCGTCAGGCTTTCGCCCATTGCGCAAGATTCCATACTGCTGCCTCCCGTAGGAGTCTGGGCCGTGTCTCAGTCCCAGTGTGGCTGATCGTCCTCTCAGACCAGCTACCCGTCGAAGCCTTGGTGGGCCATTACCCCACCAACAAGCTGATAGGCCGCGAGGCCCTCCCGAAGCGGAATCCATTTCTTCACCAGACCATGCGATCCGGTGAAGGTATCCGGTATTAGCGTTCCTTTCGGAGCGTTATCCCGGTCTTCGGGGCAGGTTCCTCACGTGTTACTCACCCGTTCGCCACTAGGTATTCCCCAATCTTGCGATTGGTTGGACCTCGTTCGACTTGCATGTGTTAGGCACGCCGCCAGCGTTCGTCCTGAGCCAGGATCAAACTCTCCATCGAGATCTCGACCCCGAAGGGCCTTCGATCAGTTGTGAAGAGCCGGCTCGTATCTCCTTTCGGAGACCGTTTTCCGACCCGGCAAAGAACGGTCAACTATGTACTTCTTTGTTGTCCGTTAAATGCAATTGACTTGGTGAACGGTCACAGCAAGCTGCGACCGCCCGCACTGGCATTTTTCGTCCGCTATTCCGTTGTCAAGGTGCGCCGCTCCCCTGAGGGGGTGCAGCAGGCACACGCTCCCGAAGGAGGTTGGTGCCGCTGGTGCCGTCTCTCACCGGTCAGCACGAAGGCCGAGGGCTTCAGAGGCGGAGCGCCACGCTACAGACCTTGCCCAGCAACGTCAACCCGACGGAGGCCGCAACACCAGGTGCTGCTGGCGTTTTCCGGCCCGGAGGAGCAGCCAGCGACCCTCCAGGAAATCGTCGGCGTCGATGAGGCGGTCCTCGGCCTCGATCTTCTGATCGTTGGCGTAGGCCCCACCCTGGCGCACCAGCCGGGCGCCGGCGCTCTTCGAGGCAACGAGCTCGGTCTGCACAAGCAAGTCGACGATCCGCACTGGCAGCTGACCGGGTTGCAGCTCGGTGGTCGGCAGGGTGCTCTCGAGCGACCGCAGCAGCTCCGGTTCGAGTGCAGCGGACCAGGCACTCGTTCCCTTCTCGGCCTCGTCGGCGGCGGCGGCACCGTGGACCAGCGTGACCACCTCTCGGGCCAACAGCCGC
The DNA here is from genome assembly GCA_041166745.1 of Acidimicrobiaceae bacterium. Classification (GTDB taxonomy): domain Bacteria; phylum Actinomycetota; class Acidimicrobiia; order Acidimicrobiales; family JACDCH01; genus DASUCS01. Next base: position 256,204 of record JBEEGH010000019.1, on the reverse strand, counting down.
TGGGCCTCGCGGTGTTGCGGTGCTTGCTCGTGACGCTGCATGGCCGCCTCGATCTCCTCGACAGGCAGCAGCGTGAGCCACAGCAGGAGCTGGCGGACCTCACGGTCGTCGGTCTGCACGAAATGTTGGAAGAGCTCGAACGGGCTGGTCTTGGCGGGATCGAGCCAGACCCGGGCGCCCGTGGTCTTGCCCAGCTTCGTGCCGTCGGCCGCGGTGAGCAGCGGCCAGCACAGAGCGTGGACCGCCGCACCGGAACGGCGACGGATGAGATCGACCCCCGAGAGGATGTTGCCCCACTGGTCCGAGCCGCCGATCTGCAGTTCGCAGCCCTGGTGCTCATGCAACCACCAGTAGTCGTTGGCCTGCAGGAGCATGTACGAGAACTCGGTGTACGAGATGCCGTGCTCGCTCTCGAGGCGTGTCCGTACGGACTCGCGCGCCATCATCTGGTTCACCGTCACGTGCTTGCCGACGTCGCGTAGGAATGCCAGTAACGGGATGTCGCGGGTCCATTCGTAGTTGTCGACCAGTTGCCACTCGCCCTCTTCGCCGAGAACGCTCGAGATCTGCGACTTGATGGCAGCCACGTTCGCTCGCAGGGTGTCCTCGTCGAGCAGGTTCCGCTCCTCGGAACGACCCCCTGGATCGCCGATCATCCCGGTGGCCCCACCGGTGAGTGCGATCGGGCGGTGCCCGGCGAGCTGGAATCGCCGCAGCATCATCAGGCCGATCAGGTTTCCGGTGTGGAGGCTGTCGGAGGACGGGTCGATGCCGTGGTACAGCGTGATCGGGCCGGCTGCCAGCCGCGCGGCGAGCGCGCCGCGATCGGTGCTGTCGTGGATCAGACCACGGGCATCGAGGTCGGCCAGAAGATCCATTGGGAACAGACCCTAGTGAGGGGTGTGCGCGGGGAATCGACCACAAAGCCGCGACAATGTGAGGGTGCGTGCACTGATCGTCGCTGTGGTCTGCACGGTCGTGGCCGCAGGCTGCGCGTACACGCAGACGGAGATCACGCCCACGATTCCGCAGAACGCACAGTCGTCCCAGATCTACGCGGCCGACGGCACGCTGATCACGGCCCTGCACGGGCCGCAGAACCGTAAGGAAGTGACGCTCGCCCGCATTCCGCTCGTGCTGCAGAACGCGGTGATCGCCATCGAAGACGAACGCTTCTACTTCCACCGCGGCGTCGACTTCCGGGCGATCTTCCGCGCCGCGCAACACAACGCCACGGAAGGCGAGGCGTTGCAGGGTGGGTCGACGATCACGCAACAACTCGTGAAGAACACGTTGTTGAACTCCGGCAAGACGCTCGACCGGAAGATCCAGGAAGCGTCACTCGCCTGGCAGCTCGAGGAGCACTACTCGAAGCAGCGGATCCTCGAGATCTACCTCAACACCGTGTACTTCGGCAACGGCGCGTACGGCGTCGAGGCGGCGACCGAGGAGTACTTCGGGCACCCGGTCGAGCAGACCACCGCGGTCCAGGCCGCCACGTTGGCCGGACTCATCCAGGCGCCGAGCGCGGACGATCCCGTCTTGCATCCCGATGCGGCCGTGGCCCGCCGCAACGTCGTGCTCGCCAAGATGCAGGAGCAGGGATACCTCACGGAGCCCGAGCGCGACAGCGGCATCGCGCAGCCGCTCGGGCTCTCGCCCACGCCCACCGCGGACCGCTATCCGGCAGCGCATTTCGTCGACGAGGTCAAGAAGTTCGTGCAGAGCGACGCTCGCTGTACGAACTGCGGTGCCACGCCAGCGGAGCGCGAGTACAACCTCTTCTCGGGCGGCCTTCGGATCTTCACCACGATCGACCTCGGCCTGCAGGCGGCCGCGGAGCAGGCGATCAACGAGGTGATGCCCGATCCCGCTGGTCCCGAAGCCGCGCTGGTCGCCGTCGACCCGCGCAGCGGCTACGTGCGCGCCATGGTCGGCGGTCGCGACTTTTTCGGTACACAGGAGACGGCGAAGTGCAATCTCGCCATCGGGTGCAAGCCGGATCCGCGGTTGAACGGGCGCGGCACGGGCTCGGCTTTCAAGCCGTTCGTCCTGGCGGCGGCGCTCACGCAGGGCATCCCGCTGTCGGAGATCATCCCCGCGCCCGGCTGCATCCACCTCGACCCGCCGACGGGGCCGTGGGACCCGTGCAACGCCGATCCCGGCGAAGGCGCACCCGGCGGTACGAACCTCATCGAAGGCACGGTCCACAGCTTCAACACGCTGTACGCGCAACTGATCCTGCAAGTCGGACCGCAGAACGGTGTCGACATGGCCAAGAAGCTCGGGGTCACGTCAACGCTGAAGGCGCTGCCGTCCGCGGTGCTCGGGGCCAACGACGTCACGCCGCTCGACATGGCGAGCGCGTACGGGTCCTTCGCCAACCGTGGTGTCCATGTCACGCCGGTCATGGTCACGAAGATCACGAACGCCAGCGGCACGATCCTGTACGAGAGCACGCACGAGCAGACCAAAGCCATCGACGCGCCGATCGCCGACACCGTCACGTCGGTATTGCAACAGGTGATCGCCCGCGGCACGGGCACCGCTGCGCAGGAGCCGTTCCCCGTCGCCGGCAAGACCGGCACGGGCGAGTTCTACAAGAACGCCTGGTTCTGCGGCTACACCCCGACGTTGTCGACGGCCGTGTGGGCGGGCTTTCCCGGCGATGAGGTGGAGATGTCGCCGCCTACGACCGCGATCACTGTGTATGGCGGCACCTGGCCGGCGAAGATCTGGCAGCGATTCATGGCGGCCGCGCAAGGCGACGCACCGCCTGCTGACTTTGCGCCACCGCCACCTCCCACGACCACCACCACCGTGGTTCCGCTGGAGACGACGACGCTTCCAGGCGAGGGACTGCTGCCGGTGCCGGACGTCCGAGGGCAGAGCTACAACGACGCCGCCCAGGCAATACGACAGGCGGGCTTCTCGCCCTCCCGTTTCGATGTGGCGGACACCAGCTACCCCGCGGGCGCGGTGCGCGGTCAATCGCCCCCGGGCGGAACGAACGCACCGCGCGGCGCCACGGTGACCCTCGAGGTTGCCGTCGCGTCGGGTGATGCGGTTACGGTGCCGAACGTCATCGGCATGAAACGGAGCGCGGCCGAGAACGCGCTTCAGGACGCCGGCCTCGCGGTACAGGTGATCGAAGAGCAATCGCCGGACAACACCCCCCAAGGACGTGTGTGGAAACAATCGCCCCAGGCGGGCACAACGGCCAGTCGCGGATCGACGGTGACGATCTTCGTGAACCCGGGTTGACCGAGCCGGATCGCCCTCGCACTGGCGCCATCGTGGTTGGCGTGGTCGTGATCGCGTTCGTGGCCTTCTGGGCCTACGTGTTCTTCATCGCCCCGTCGGCGCCGGAGGACAAGCTGAACGACGCGTCGTTTCCCCGGGCCGCGCAACCTGTCTGCACGAACGCGCTCGACGATCTCCGCGCCGCGAACCTGCTCAACCAGCCCGCCACGTCACCCGGGCAACGCGCTGATCTCGTCGAGCGCTCCGACGCTCGGCTGAAGAGCATGGTGCAGCAGCTCCGCTCGCTCACGCCCGCGAACGCAGATGACGGTCACGCGGTGTCGGGCTGGCTCGACGACTGGGACCAGTGGTTGAGCGATCGAGCAACCTGGGTCACGAAGCTCCGGGCGGGGCAAGACGTCTCGTTCGACGAGAAGGCCCGCGACAACGGTGAGCCGAACAGCAAGGCCCTGGTCGCGTTCGCGATCACGAACGAGATGCCGGCCTGCGTGACACCCTTCGGGATCTGAGCGCCGAGACGTTCGGGTCGCCCTCGACATACCAGCGCCACGGATGCTCGGCTCCTGCTGTGAGCCCGATGCGCACGCTGTTGCCTGGCCGACGCGGTGGCGCAACGCCGTCGTCGACGATCATCACACCGCGATCGCCGGTGACGAGATCGGCGCCATCGTGGGCCCGGTCGAGCCCGAACGCCTGGCAGAGCTTCGCCGGACCACTGCACAGATCGCGATCTCGTTTGGCGGTCGGCCCACGCGACGCCCGCATCTCGTCGCGCCCGGTGAGCGGGGCCGCCGCCCGCAGGAGCACGGCGACGCCCTCGTCGACGTCGCCGCACACGGCGTTCGCACACCAGTGCATGCCATACGTGAAGTAGACGTACAGGCCGCCGGCGAGGCCGAACATCGTGGCGTTGCGCTTCGTCATCCCGCGGAAGGCGTGACTTCCGGGATCGATGTCACCGCAGTAGGCCTCCACCTCCACCAGGCGCGCCGATCGGTTCCCGCGCACGAGGACCTTGTTCAGCAGCTCGCGGGCTACGACCTTCGGGTCGCGCGCGTAGAACGCACGGTCGAGCGGCGCAGCTGTCACTGAGACAGGGCAGCGCGGATGTGCTCTGGCGGGGACATCGGCTCCTTGGTGCCCATGCGCACGCCGACATAGAGAACGACGGCCTGAAAGACGGGCCGCTCCCCGACTGATCCGTCGATGGTCACGTCGAACGAGGTCGTGCCCCAACGGGTTACGTGCGGGACGAGCGTGAGCACATCGCCGATACCGGCGGAGTCGTGCCACTCGACCGATGCCTTCTTGACCATGATGTCCCACTCGCCGCCGGCGACGAGAACATCGAGCGTCCGCAACCAACGGTCGATGCAGTGATCGACGTACGCGAGGTAGTGCGCGTTGAACACCACACCCTGCAGGTCCACCTCGCCGTAGCGCACCTCGAAGTCGCACGAGTACGTCATGGCAAGCGATGCTCGATGGCCTCGAGATGCGCTCGGAAGTTCGCGATCTGATCGGCCACCGGGCCGGGCCCGGCACCGCCCGGCGTTCGCCGCCGCGTGACGGCGACGCCCACCTCGAGCAGCGCGAGACCGTCGTCACCGAGTTCGGGATGCGCGGCAACGAGCTCGGCCAACGGAACGTGACGCTCGATCGAGTCGCGCACGATTCCACCCACGGTGGCGTGCGCCTCGCGGAACGGCACGCCCCGCTCGACGAGGAGCTCCGCCAGGTCGGTGGCGGCCGCGCTCGGTGAATCCGCGGCCTCCTGCATGCGTTCGACGTTGAATTGGGTCGTGCGCAGCAACCCGGCGAGTGCGGGAAGGCCGAGTCGGATCGTGTCGAGTGCGTCGAACAGCGGTTCCTTGTCTTCCTGCAGATCGCGGTTGTAGGAGAGCGGAAGCCCTTTCAGCGTCGAGAGGAGGCCGGTGAGGTGCCCGATCATGCGACCGGTCTTGCCCCGAATCAGCTCGGCGATGTCGGGATTCTTCTTCTGCGGCATCATCGAGCTGCCGGTGGCGTACGAGTCGTGCAACGTGACGAAGCCGAACTCCTCGGTCGCCCACAGCACGATCTCCTCACCGATGCGTGAGAGGTGCACACTCAGGAGGGCGACGTCGAAGAGCGCTTCCGCCACGAAATCGCGATCGCTCACGGCGTCGAGGGAGTTCTCGAATCGATGGGCGAAGCCGAGATCCTCGGCGACGCCGTCGGGATCGAGTGGAAGCGAGGATCCAGCCAGCGCGCCCGCCCCGAGCGGCGACACGTCGAGCCGCGTTCGGGTGGCGAGGAGGCGATCGACGTCACGGGACAAAGCCCATGCATGCGCGAGCAGGTGATGCGAGAGCAGCACGGGTTGCGCTCGCTGCATGTGCGTGTAGCCGGGCAGATACGACGGCCCGGCCTCGACCGCACGATCGAAGAGAACGTGCTGGAGCGCGACGACCGCACGAGCCACGCCACCCAGCTCGCGCTTCAGGTACAAGCGCAGTGCGGTGGCCACTTGGTCGTTGCGGCTGCGCCCGGTGTGGAGTTTGGCGCCGGTCGGGCCGGCCAACTCCGTCACGCGGCGCTCGATGGCGGTATGGATGTCTTCGTCGGTGGGCGCGAAGGCGAACGTGGCTGCCTCCAACTCGGCTTCCACCTGCGCGAGCGCGTCGAGCACGGCGGTCGCCTCCTCGGCAGTGAGGATGCCGGCTCGGACGAGCCCGCGGACGTGCGCTCGCGAGCCGGTCACGTCGTCTCCCGCCAGCCGATGGTCGAACGACAGGCTCTGCGAGAACGCCAGTAGCTCGGCCGACGGACCCTCCTCGAAGCGCCCGTGCCAAAGGGTGCTCACGAGTCGCGATTGCCCTGCTTGGCCGCCCAGGTCTCCAGACCGAGACCCCACAGCCGAACGAATCCTGCGGAGTCCTCGTGCCGGAAAACGTCTTCCGCCTCGTACGTCGCCAGGCCGTAGTCGTACAGGCTGTGTTCGCTGCGCCGGCCGGTGACCTGGCACGAGCCGGGCTCGAGATGGAGCCGCACGTCGCCCGTGACGAACTGTTGCGACTCGTCGATGAAAGCGTCGAGGGCCTGACGGAGCGGCGAGAACCAGAGGCCGTCGTAGATCAGTTCGGCGTACCTGATTTCGAGCCGCTGCTTCTCGCGAGCGAGATCGCGCTCGTGTGTGATCGACTCCAGATCAGCGTGCGCGGCGATGAGCGCAAGAGCCGACGGGCATTCGTAGGTCTCGCGGCTCTTGATGCCGACGCGGCGGTTCTCGACCATGTCGAGCCGGCCCCAGCCGAACGAGCCGACGGTCTCCCCCACCTTGGAGATCAGCTCGACCAAGCCGGTGGGCTCTCCATCGAGGGAGACGGGCACGCCTTCCTCGAATCCGATCACGAGATCGCGCGGCTCCGTCGCGGTCTGTTTCGTGAGCGACCAGACGCCGGGGGGCGGCACCCGCCATGGGTCTTCCATCTCGCCACACTCGATGGCGCGACCCCACAGATTGTCGTCGATCGAGTACAGCTTCTCTTTCGTCGCAGTGATCGGGATGCCGTGGTCGTACGCGTAGAGGATGCAGTCGGCACGGGTCATCCCCCACGACCGAACCGGCGCAATCACGTCGAGGTCGGGAGCGAGTGCGCGGGTCGAGACCTCGAACCGCACCTGGTCGTTGCCCTTGCCCGTGCAGCCGTGGGCGACGGCGTCGGCGCCGTACTCCCGGGCCGTCTTCACCAGCTGCTTCGCGATCACCGGCCGTGACAGCGCGGACACGAGCGGATAGCGACCCTCGTAGAGCGCGTTGGCCTTGAGCGCGGGCATCAGGAAGTCGCGCGCGAATTCGTCGCGCACGTCGGTCACGACGCACTCGACGGCGCCGGCCGCCAGGGCACGCTCGGTGATCGTGTCCGCTTCGATCGTTCCGCCGTCTTGCCCGACGTTCACTGCCAGCGCGACGACTTCGACACCGAGGTTGTCGATCATCCAACGCACGGCCACCGATGTGTCGAGCCCGCCGCTGTACGCGAGCACCACTCGCTTTGCCATTGGAAGCCCTTCTCTAGAGTCCGGCGAGCTTGCTGAGCTCGCGCGCGATCTTGGTTCCACTCGAGCGCTCGGCGACCACGACCAGGATCGTGTCATCTCCTGCGACCGTGCCGAGAATGGCGGGCAGCCCCGCGCGATCGATGGCCGAGGCAACGACGTGGGCCGAGCCCGGCGGGGTGCGCAACACCACGAGGTTGTGTGAGTGGTCGACATCGACGACCCAGTCGCCGAGCACGCGGCGGAGATGATCCTCCGGGGTGCGATGTTCCTTCGGCAGATCCGGGATGGCGTACACGCTGTCGCCCCCGGACGCCCGCACCTTGATCGCGCCCAACTCGTCGAGATCGCGCGAAACCGTCGCCTGTGTGGCGACGACACCATCATCCGTGAGCAACTGCACGAGCTGACCCTGGCTGGTGACGGCGTTCCTCTCGAGCAGGCCGGCAATCCGATGTTGACGTTGTTGTTTGGCGAGACGCTGCGCGCCGTTGTCCGTCACCTTGCTCGTCACCGTGCGTTCACCGCGGTGAGCCATGCCAGCAGCCCGCGGAACGAGTGCATGCGGTTCTCGGCCTGGAGAAACACCCGACTCTGAGGGCCGTCGACGACGGAAGCCGACACTTCCTCACCGCGGTGTGCGGGAAGACAGTGCATGAACACAGCGTGGACCGCGGCCGTGGCCATCACGCTGTCGTCGACCTGAAAGCCCTCGAAAGCGCGGTGCCGATCGTCCGCCTCGGTTTCGAACCCCATCGACGTCCACACGTCGGTGTGCACCGCGTCGGCTCCCTTGGCGGCCTCGTCGGGATGCGTGGTCACGAAGGGCGCGCAGTCGTACTGCGCGAGGCGATCGAGGTCGGCCTCGCTCGGCCCATACCCCGCCGGACAGGCGAGGCGTACCTGCATGGCGGTCATGGCGCAGCCGATCGCCAGCGAGCGGGCGACGTTGTTGAAGTCGCCGACCCAGCACACCGTGCGGCCCGCGAGCTCGTTCCACTCCTGGCGCATCGTGAGCAGGTCGGCCAACGCTTGGCACGGGTGCGCCTCATCCGAGAGCAGGTTCACGATGGGGAGCGCATCAGGCGCGGCCAGCGCGACGACGTCGTCGTGGACGAACACGCGCGCTCCCATCAGGGCGTGATAGCCCGCGAGGACTCGCGCGATGTCGGAGAGCGGTTCTCGAGCGCCGGCGCCGATCTCCTCGCGACGGATCGTGACCGGATGGCCACCGAGTTGAACGACGGCCATCTCGGCCGAGTGACGGGTCCGCAGCGACGGCTTCTCGAAATAGAGGGCCACACCCTTTCCCGCCAACGGCGTGCCGAGAGCCGACGACTCCGACCGGTCGAGCACGTCCAGCAGCTCCGACGGAGACAGATCGTCGATCTCGAGAAAATGTCTCATGAGGAAAGGACCTTGGCGAGGATCGCCACAGCGTCGTCGATCTCCGTGTCGCTGACCGTCAGCGGAGGCGCAAGGCGAAGCGCTGTAGGCGTGACGGCATTGACGACGAGCCCCGCCGCGAGACACCCGGCTACGACCGTCTTGGCGTCGAGACCTTCGTCCAGTTGCGCGGCAACGAGCAATCCGAGACCACGGACGTCGGCGACGCCGGCGGTCTCGGCCAGCGCGGCCATCAAGCGGTCGCCGGCGCGTGCCGCCGCGGCCGGAATGTCGAGCCGACGCATCTCGCCGAGCACGGCGCGCGCCGCGGCGGTCGCCAAGGGCTGTCCGCCGAATGTCGTTGCGTGATCGCCCGGCTCGAAGGCACAGGCCACGTCGGCCCGCGCCCAGCACGCGCCGATGGGCACTCCGTTGCCGAGCGCCTTGGCCATCGTGACGACGTCCGGTCGCACGCCGAAGTGCTCGAAGCCGAACCACTTTCCGGTACGACCGAGCCCGGTCTGCACCTCGTCGACCATGAAGAGGATGCCCCGCTCGTCGCAGAGGCGGCGCACGCCCTGGAAGTACTCGACGGTTGCGGGGTTGACGCCGCCTTCGCCCTGCACGGGCTCGAGTAGCACCGCCGCTACGGAGACGTCGAGTGCGATCTCGAGCGCGTCGAGATCGTCCCATGCGACGTGGCGGAAACCTTCAGGAAGGGGTTGGAAGATCTCGTGCTTCTGTGGTTGGCCGGTGGCATGCAGGGTGGCGAGCGTGCGGCCGTGGAACGAGCCGTAGGCGCTGACCACAACGTGCTTGCCGCGGCCGCCGAACTTCCGGGCCAGCTTGATCGCGCACTCGTTGGCCTCAGCGCCGCTGTTGCAGAAGAAGACCAACCCGTCGCCACCGAGTAGCTCGTTGAGTGTCGCCGCCACTTCCTCGCCCGGTTCGGTGCCGAACAGGTTCGACACATGGAGCAACGTGCGCGCCTGCGCATTGATCGCGTCGGCCACCACCGGATTGGCGTGGCCGAGGCCGGTGACCGCGAGCCCGGAGAGGAAGTCCAGGTACTCGTTGCCGTTGTCGTCCCACAGACGAGTGCCTTCGCCGCGCACGAACGTGACCGGCTGCGGCGGATACGTCGGCATCAGGTGAGACGTCACTGTGACTCCTTCGTGATCATCGTGCCGATGCCCGAGTCGGTGAAGACCTCGAGCAGTAGGACGTGTGGGATTCGGCCGTCGAGGATGTGTGCCGACCCGACGCCCTGCTCCACGGCGTGGACGCAGGCCGCGATCTTGGGGATCATCCCGCCGGTGAGCACACCCGTGTCGACCAGCTTCTGGAGTTGCGTCGCATCGATGTGACTGATCAACGAACCGGGGTCGTCGAGATCTGCGAGCAGGCCTTCGACGTCGGTGAGGTACACGATCTTCTCGGCGCCGAGTGCCTCGGCCAGCGCGCCGGCGACCGTGTCGGCGTTGATGTTGTACGACTGACCTGCGAGGTCGGCGCCGATGGTGGAGACGACGGGAATGAGCTCTTCGGCCAGGAGTCGTTGCACGATCCCTGGGTTCACTGCGGCAACGTCACCGACGAACCCCAGCTCGGGATTGCGGGCGCTGGCGAGGATCAACCCCGCGTCCTCGCCTGAGAGGCCCACGGCCAGCGGACCGTGCACGTTGACGGCCGACACGATGTCGCGATTCACCTTCCCGACAAGCACCATGCGCGCGATGTCGAGGCTCTCGGCATCCGTGACCCGGAGACCATCACGGAACTCGGGCACCATGCCGAGACGCTCCATGAGCGCGCTGATCTGCGGTCCCCCACCGTGGACGACAACGGGCCGCATGCCGACCGACCGCATCAACACCACGTCGTCGGCGAACTGACGCGCAAGTGCGGGATCGGTCATCGCGTTGCCGCCGTACTTCACGACCACCGTCGATCCGAAGAACTTCCGGATGTACGGCAGCGCCTCGACGAGCACGTCCGCCTTCTCGGCCGGAGTAGCCGGGAGCGTCTCTCGCTCGCTGCGCTCGCTCACGAGGTCCCCATGTTCTCGTCGACGTAGGCGTGGGTCAGATCGTTGGTGTGCACGAAGTAGCTGTACCGGCCGGCACCGAGCCGGCACGTCAACGTGAACTCCGGCTGCTTGACGATCTCGGAAGCGTCGGCCCCGGTGGGTGCTCGGCCCTTCGACACGACGACATCGTCGTAGGCGATCGTGACCCCGTCGACGTCGATCGCCACGCCGGCGACGCCGAGCTCTGACAGCACCCGACCCCAGTACGGATCGGATCCGTACAGGCTCGTCTTCACCAGCAGGCTGCCCGCGAGCTTGCGCGCCGCCCGCTCGGCTTCCGCCGCGCTCGCGGCTTCCTCCACGGAGATCGTCACGACCTTGGTATGGCCTTCGGCGTCACGGACCATCTGCATCGCCAGCGAGCCACACGCCTCGGCAAGGGCTTTACCGAACTCGTGCGGGTCCGCCGCACCAGCGAGACCGTTCGCGAGGACGAGAACGCTGTCGTTCGTGCTGGTGCAGCCGTCGACCACGATCCGGTTGAAGGTCATGCCCACGGCCCGAGCAAGCATCGCCTGAAGGTCGCCAGGATCGATCGCCGCGTCGGTGGTGAGCACGGCGAGCATCGTCGCCATGTTCGGCGCGAGCATCGCCGCGCCCTTGGCCATCCCGCCGACGGTCCACCCGTCGCCTCGGACAGTGACTTCCTTCGGCACCGTGTCGGTCGTCATGATCGCCCGCGCCGCGCCCCCGCCCCAGGAGGGTTCGAGTGCGGCGACCGCCGTGGGAATGCCTCGGCGCAGCGGCTCGATGTCGAGCGGAATGCCGATGAGGCCGGTGGAGCACACCAGCACGTCTTCGACGCGGCATCGCAATTCGAGCGCCGTGAGGGTGCACATCTCCTCGGCCACCTCGACGTCGGTGCCGGTCGCACAGTTGGCGTTGCCACTGTTCAGGACGACCGCCGCGGCATGACCCCTCGTTGCCGCGAGGTGACGCTTCGACACCTGCACGGGACCTGCGCACGCCAGGTTCTGCGTGAAGACCCCCGCGGCTGCCACCGATCGGCGGTCTGCGGTCGCGACGAGCGCGAGGTCGGGTTTCCCCGAAGGTTTGATGCCGCAGTGCAATCCCGCGGCCGCAAAGCCCCGAGGAGCGGTGACGCTCATGGATACACGCCCACGCTGGGGAGGCCTGCGGTCTCGTCGAGACCCAGTGCGAGGTTGGCGCACTGAATCGCTTGGCCACTTGCGCCCTTCACGAGGTTGTCGATGGCACAAAGCGTCAAGACCCAGCCGGTGCGTTCGTCGGCGCGTCCTGTGACATACGCGGTGTTGGAGCCGAGGGTCGCTTTCGTCGAAGGGGAAGCATCGGTGACGAGCACGAACGGCTCATCGTCATACGCCGCGTGCAGAGCGTCGAGCACTTCCTCCGACGAAATATTCGACACTGGGCGGGAGTAACACGTCGCGAGGATCCCGCGGTTCATGGGTGCTAGGTGAGGCGTGAAGAGCACCTGAGCGTTGAGGCTCTGCTCGATCTCCGCCGTGTGCCGGTGGTCGAGCAAGCCGTAGGCAACGAAATCCTCGTCGGTTCCGCAGAACGGGTACTTGCCTCGGCCGGCGCCGGACACACCGCTCGCGGCGTCGACGATGATGCCCGCCGTCTCGATCAATCCGCTGCGCAAGAGTGGGGCAAGCGCCAGCGTTGCCGCCGTCGGATAGCAGCCGGGAGCGGCGACGAGCGCGGCCGACCGCAGGGAGTCGCGATGCAACTCCGGCAGTCCGTAGACGAAGTCGTCGAGCAGCTCCGGCGCGGCATGCGCCTCGCCGTACCACTGCGCGTACACGGCGGGATCGTGCAGCCGGAAGTCCGCGGCGAGGTCGACGACGTGCTTCACGTGGGTTCGGAGCTCGGGAACGATGGCCTGCGAGGCACCGTGAGGAAGTCCGCAGAAGACAAGGTCGAGTCCACGTAGGGCATCCGGTGCATACTCGGTGAAGACGAGATCCGGGTAGGCCGCCGCCAGGCTCGGATACAGCTCGGCGACTGCGGTACCCGCCTGGCGGTCACCGGTGGCGAGCTCGATGTTGAGATCAGGATGCCCGGCGCAGAGGCGCAACAGCTCGGCGCCGGTGAAGCCCGAACCGCCGATGATGCCGATGCTGACCATCGAGCGATGGTAGTCGGTCATGCATGATCATGCAATCCGATGCATGATCATCCAGGCGTTGCTCAGTGAACCTCGGCGCCGGGCGCGACCAGCTCGACCTCGAAGCCGTCGCGATCTTCGAGATAGGCGACCTGCGCACCGCCGGCGATCGGATGACGATCCCCTGGAAGCGACGACCACCCGTGGTCCGCCGCCCGCTCCGTGATCTCGGAGAGCACGGCGGACGATTCGACACGGAACGCGAGATGGTTCATGCCGGGACGCATGCGGCTGTACAGCATCCCGGGCACCATGTCGGGCGACTCCTCGAGCACGACGGCGACACCAGACGCGTGCCGCAACAGCACGACTCGCTCGACGGAGTGATCTCGGGCGTAGCCGAGCTCACCGAGCAGCCAACTCCAGGACTGTTCTGCTCGCTCGAGATCCGGCACCCACAACGTGAGGTGATGCAACATCTACGGCTCGACGGACAGGTCGTGGATGGCTTCGATGAGATCGCCGGTGTGCACAGACGCACCGCTGCGCACGAGTTGCGCGACCAACGCTGCCATCCCGAGGCACGCGATCGCCGAGCCGGCCAGCAGCCCGACTTCCACTCGCAGGTACAGGTCGTGACCGGCGGCGGTGACGACGATGAAGGTGAGCACGCTCACGGCCCAGCACAACGCCATGCGCGTGTGGCCTCCGAGCGCGATCACGGCCTGCGCCATTGCTTGGGCGAGCATGAACAGGACGCTGCCCGCGGCGAGCAGACCGACGGTGCGATGTCCGAGGTCGAACTCGTCGCCATAGAGAACCTTGATCGCGTCGGGACCGACGAACGTCGCCGCGACGACGGCAACGAAGCCGGCGCCGCCGATGACGGTGACCAGTCGCCGGAAACCGACTTTGAATTCGTCGAACCGTCCTGCGCTGGCGAGCGCCGACAACTTCGGCAGGAGCGCAGCCTGCACCGCTTGGAAGAGGAACAGCGGGATGCGGGCGATGATCACGGCGGTGAAGAAGCGCGATACCTGATCGGCTTCGTCCTTCGTCGCGAGGATCTTCATGGCGATCGGACCGCCGTTGACGAGCGCCATCGCCAGCACCGATCCGACGAGCAACGCACCGAGCGCGCTCGAGAGCTCGGACCACGGCGCGTCCGGGCCCTCCGTCACGAGTCCTCGTTGACCTCGAATCGACAACGCCACCGCCACCAGTGGAGCTATGCCGAGTGCCAACCCGTACCAACCGGCGTAGGTGACACCGGCGACGGCCAAACCTGCGCAGATGAGGAACCGCACGGTGCCCTCGGCGCCGATGACGATCGAGTACGGCCGGAACCGTCCGAGCCCCGAGTAGGTGCCTCGGGCCAGCAGCTCGATGCAGTAGCCGATCATGCCGAGCAGTAGCCCGACCATGAGGAGCCAGTCGTGGTCGAAGAGTTGACTGACCAGGACCGGACTCGCCACCAGCGTCGCGGCCAACAGGAGCGCGCAGATCACGCCGCCGAACATCGCGGCGCGGCGTACCACGGGACCCGTTCCCGTACCGAGCGCGCGGCGAGCGGCCAAGGCGCGGCTGACCTCTTGTTCGAGTGGGAGGAAGAAGCCCGGGCCGGCGAGGAACACCATCGCCCACAGGACCGACAGCGGCGCGTACTCGGTCTTGCCCAGCGCCCGCGCCGCCACGACCGTGAAGCCGTAGGCCGAGAGTCCCGCCAGCACGAGGCCGACGCCGACCTCGAGCGTCCCCTCCGGCAGCGGGTTCGCAGTCTTCTCGCCGCGCGCCAAGGGAGTCAGCTTCGCAGGGTCGCGCCGGTCGCGTCGGCGACTGCCCGAATCGCGTGCCCACGGACCTCGGCGATCTCGACGTCGGTGAGCGTGCGGTCGGGCGCTTGTAGCCGGAGGCGATAGGCCAAGCTGCGGGTTCCAGGTGATACGCCGCTCCCCCGGTAGACGTCGAACAAGTCGAGCCTGGCCAGCAATGGCCCGACCGCCGCTCGCAGGGCACCTTCCAACGCCGCGGCCGGCACGGAGTCCGGGGTCTCGAAGGCGAGATCCAGATCGCTCGACGGGTAGCGGCTGACCGGGCGGTAGGGACGAGCTCCGTGTGGCAACTCAAGGAGGCGGCCGAGATCGATCTCGAGCCACGCCACTCGCTCGGTGATCTCGAACGCCTCGAGGACGCGCGGGTGCACCTCGCCCACCGAACCAATCTGTTCGCCGCCGACGAGCACCGATGCAGTGCGCGTCGGATGCATGCCTGGTGCGTCCGCGGTGACGAGGGCGCGGTCGGGAACGTCGAGCGCGTCACCCAACGCCTGCCAGATCTCGACGGCCATCGGCCCTTCCGCCCCGGCAATGGCGACAGCAAGATGCTCGCGTTCGTCCGGCAACGGCTGCGGCTCGGCCGGAACACGAAAGATGTGACCGAGCTCGAACAACGCGACATCCGACGATCGGTGCGACTCGTTGTAGGCGATGGTCTTGAGCAACCCTGGCAACAGCGAGGTGCGCAGCACGGACTCCTCGGCGATCAGCGGGTTCGTGATCGTGATCGCTTCGTACGGCAGTTCGGCGCGCTGCAGGTCGTTCGGTGCGAGAAACGGCATCGGCAGCGCCTCGGCCAATCCCAGGCCGACGAGCACATCGCGCACGGCGCGGCGATCGGCTTGGTGCACGCTGAGCCCGCCGAAGTGCACCGCCGGCGGCACGATGGCGCCGATGCGCTCGTACCCATAGTGCCGCGCCACCTCTTCGACGACATCGATCTCGGTCGCGGAGTCGAGCCTCCACGAAGGGATCGAGACGTCGTTGTCGTCGCCCGCGGGTGTCGCGCGAAAGCCGATCGGCTCGAGCAGCTCACGTATCTCGCCTGCATCGATGTCGGTGCCGAGGATGCTGTTCACTCGGGCCGTTCGAACGCGCACCGTCGGCGCCACCGGAAGGTCGCCCGGAACGTCGACCATTCCGGACGCCACGCGTTCGACGGCCGGCGCCAGAAGCTCGATGAAGCGGTCGTGCGCCAGTTCGATCATCTCGGGATCGCAGCCCTTCTCGAACCTTGCGGACGCCTCGCTGCGAACGCCGAGCCGCCGCGACGATTTCGCGATGGCCATCGGCTGGAACCACGCCATCTCGACCAGCACGTCGGTGGTCGAAGCAGAGATCTCCGACGACGCGCCGCCCATGATCCCGCCGATGCCATTCGGAACATCGTTGGCATCGCAGATGAGGAGGTCATCGACGGTGAAGTGGCGTTCGACGCCGTCGAGCGTGACCAACGACTCGCCGTCGCGAGCTCGACGTACACGCAGACCGGCGCCGTCCACCAACGCGAGGTCGTACGGGTGTGACGGCTGGCCGAGTTCGAGCATCACATAGTTCGACACGTCGACGACGTTGTTGATCGGACGCATGCCGAGCAACGTCAGACGGCTGGCGATGCGTTGCGGTGATGGCCCGACGCTGACGCCTTGTAACACGCGTGCGGTGAACCGTCCGCAGAGATCTGGGGCGAGGTTCTGGACCGCGACGAGACCGTCGACCGGATCACCAGTGGTGACCCAGCTGAGATCGGGAGTGGGCAAGGCGAACGCCACCTTGAAATGCGCGGCGAGGTCGCGGGCGATACCTGCGACCGACATGGCGTCTGGCCGGTTCGGATTGATCTCGAGGTCGTACAGCACATCGGCGTCGAGGCCGAGCGCCTCGCGCAGAGGTGTGCCCGGCTGAAGACCATTGCCGAGAATGAGGACGCCGCCGGCGTCGCCGGGCAACCCGACTTCCGGCGGCGAGCACAGCATGCCGTTCGACCATTCGCCTCGCAGCTTGCGGCGAGCGATCTCCATGCCGCTCGGCATCACCGTGCCGACGGTGGCCAACGGGACGAGGTCGCCGGCCGCCATGTTGAAGGCGCCGCAGCAGATCTGCAAGGCCTCACCGTCGCCGGCATCGACATGGACGAGTTGCATGCGATCCGCGTCTGGATGCGATCGAAGCTCGAGCACGCGGGCGACGACGATGCCGTCGAGCCCTTGACCGATGACTTGCATCTCTTCGACCGGAGTTCCGAGCGCGCCGAGCGCATCACCGACAACCGTCGGGGCGTCGGGAAGATCAGGCGCGAATTCGCGCAACCAGGACAGGAGGACCTTCATCAGAATTGCTCGAGGAAGCGGATGTCGTTCGAGAACAGATCGCGCAGGTCGTCCACCCCGTGGCGCTCCTTGGCGAAGCGATCGATGCCGAACCCAAAGGCGAAGCCTTGCCATTCCTCGGGATCGAGGCCGCAGTTGGTCAGCACGTTGGGATGCACCATCCCGCACCCGCCGAGCTCCATGTACCCACCATCGGGGCGCAAGATGTCGAACTCGGCCGACGGTTCTGTGAACGGGAAGTAGGCCGGGCGTAGGCGAGAGGCGAAGTCTCCACCGAAGAACGCCTTGCTGAACGCATCGATGGTGCCCGCGAGGTGAGCGAACGTGATGCCCTTGTCGATGACGAGGCCCTCGATCTGGTGGAACACCGGCATGTGTGTCGCATCGGCGGTGTCCTGCCGAAAGACGCGTCCCGGCATGATCATGTAGATCGGCGGAGGCAGGTTCTGCATGACGCGGATTTGCACGGGTGACGTGTGGGTGCGCAAGAGCGTCGAGCCCGGCTCGCCGTAGTCGAGATAGAGCGTGTCGTACATGTCTCGAGCGGGGTGGCCGGGCGGGAAGTTCAGGGCACTGAAGTTGTGGAAGTCGTCCTCGGCCTCCGGGCCCTCGGCGATGGTGAAGCCCAGACCGATGAACACGTCCTCGAGCCGTTCCTGCGCCTGAGTGACCAGGTGTTTGTGGCCATGGCGGCGACCGCGGCCCGCGAACTCCGTGAGATCGAGCCGCTCCACCTCGAGTCGCTGATCGAGATCGTCGGCCTGTAGTGACTGCCGCCGAGCGTCGGCCGCGGACTCGATCTGAGAGCGAGCCGCGTTGACCGCGCGTCCGACGGTCTTGCGCTGGTCGGGATCGAGCGAGCCGAGCCGCTGCTTTACGGCGCTGAGCTCGGACCGCTTTCCGAGCAGTTCTGTTTCGAGCCCACGCAGGTCGTCGAGTGTGGCCGCCTGCGCCAGCCGGCCGACCCCTTCGGCCGCTATCCGCTCGATGTCGTCGATCATGTGGTCAGTTCGAGGTTTCTGCGAACAGCTCGTCGAGATCGACGCGCGGCAGCGTGAAGCGGAACACGCTGCCCTGGCCCATGACCGATGTGGCGGTGAGACGGCCGCCGTGCGCCTCGACCAATCCACGGCTGATCCAGAGACCAAGCCCGGTGCCGGTCGGCTTGCCCATGTCGCGCCGGAAGAACTTCTTGAACACCATCGGAAGATCTGCGGCCGGGATGCCTTCGCCTGTGTCGCTCACGGCTACGGCGACCTCGTTCTCGCTGGACTCGCCAATGACCGTCATGCCGAGCGTGCTCGCGTACTTCGCGGCGTTCTCGACCAGATTCGTGAGTACCTGCTCGAGCTTGTCGGGGTCGGCGTACACCTGAGGGAAGTCGTCGCTGAAGCGCACATCGCATTCGAGGTCGCTGTACGTCATCGTCAACTTCTCGACGACGTGCTGCGCCAGCTCGGCGAGGTTCGTGAGTTGGCGCCGGAGAACGAGACGACCGGTCTCGAGCCGGCTGATGTCGAGCAGCTCGGTGATGAGGCGCGTGACGCGGTCCGCGTCGTGATGCACCTGCTCGAGCATCATCTTCTTCTGGTCGTCCTTGAGGCGGTCCCAACGGTTGAGCAACAGGGACGTATAGCCCTTCACCGACGTGAGCGGGCTGCGCAGCTCATGGCTCACGGTAGACACGACCTCGCTGCCCGTCGGCTCGTCGTTCGCGTTCCGCCGTGGCGGACGGATGCAGAGCACCGCCCCGGTGATCGAACCGTCGCCATTGCGTTCGTAGCGGCCGGTGACCCGCACCTTCAGATCGCCACCGGCGGCGGCAACGATCACCTCGTGCTCGGGGATGCCGACAACCGAACGCAGCCGGCTCGACCGATGCCAACCGTCGGTGAGGATCGGACTCCCGTCGCGAGCGCGCGGCGCGAACACGTCGGTCAAGGATTGGCCAGCGATCTCGGTCGTGCTCTTGCCCGCGAGCCGGCCTGCGGCCCCGTTCGCCTCGACGATGCGCCGATCAGCGTCGAGCCGGACGATCGCGTCGGGCAGGTCGTCCAGCGCGCTCATGCCGTGCCCCGGCGTTGGCGCGCGGCTTCGAAGCAGATCACCGATCCGGCCATCGCGACGTTGAGCGATTCGACGTCGCCGGCCATCGGAACGTGCACCCAGCCGTCGAGCTGCTCAGCAATCTCCACGGGCAGACCGTGCGTCTCGTTCCCGAGCACGAGCGCAAAGGGATCCGTGAGATCGACCTCGTCATAGGGCTTGCCACGGTGAGCGTCGGTTCCCAGCCGTTGCACGCCGCGACCGCCGATCGCTTCGAGCACCTGCACGGGTTTGCCTCCGCTCACCACCGGGACATGGAAGATGGAACCGGCAGACGCCCGCACGCATTTCGGCGCGAACGGGTCGACCGAACCGTCGCAGAAGAATACCGCTCCGATCCCCGACGCCTCCGCCATTCGCAGGAGCGTGCCGGCGTTGCCGGGGTCGGCGACGGCACACAGCACCAGCAGTGGCATGTTCGCCGCTCGCTCCAGTGCCTCGTCGAGCGTGAGCGGCTGCATCGGGGCGAGTGCAACGACCCCTTGCGGCGTCATCACGTCGGTGAACTGGTGCACGGCTCCCGGCTGGACGACATGCACGCGGATGCCCGCGGCGGTCGCGTCGTCGACGATCGACTCGTTGGTGCCCGCCTCGACATAGATCGCCTCGATGGCCACGTGCATGCGGATCGC
Organism: Acidimicrobiaceae bacterium; assembly: GCA_041166745.1. Lineage (GTDB taxonomy): Bacteria > Actinomycetota > Acidimicrobiia > Acidimicrobiales > JACDCH01 > DASUCS01. The sequence goes on along the minus strand of JBEEGH010000019.1, from coordinate 236,429 downwards.
CTCGGCGACGAGCACCGGCCCGTCGATGATGTAACGACCTTCCTTTTCGCGAACGGTGCGGCGACGCGCCAATGCGTGGAGATATTGGGCCGCCCCCCGACCGCTCTTCTTCACGCGACGGCGGCTCGGGCCTTTTCGACGAGGGCGGTGAATGCGGCCGGATCCGTGACGGCCAGGTCGGCGAGGACCTTTCGGTCGACCTCGATGCCCGCGGTGTGAAGGCCGGCGATGAAACGGCTGTAGCTCATGTCGTTCTGGCGGCAGGCGGCATTGATCCGCTGGATCCAGAGCTTGCGGAACTCACCCTTGCGGGCGCGACGGTCACGGTACGCGTACTGCAGCGAATGCATGACCTGTTCATTGGCGGCGCGGTACGACCGGCTCTTGTTGCCGAAGTACCCCTTGGCCCGATCGAGTGTGGCTCGACGGTGCTTCTTGCTGTGGACGGCGCGCTTGACCCTCGCCATGGCTTCTTGTCTCCTCCTACTTCAGGCCGAGCAGACGCTCGATGCGCGCCTTGTCGCCACCGGTGACTTCGGCCCCGCGCTTGAGGCGCCGAGTGCGCTTCGACGGCTTCGGTTCGAGCATGTGGTTCATGTAGGCCTTGCGGCGCCGGATCTTGCCGGAGCCGGTCAGCTTGAAACGCTTGGCGGCGCCCCGGTGGGTTTTCATCTTCGGCATTTCGGTCTCCTCAGGCCGCGTCTTCCGGCTTCGTCGTTTCCGTCGCTGGTTCGATGGGTGCCGGTTCGCTGGCAGTTTCGATTGGTGCGTCTGGTGCTGTCTCGGTTGCTGTCTCGGTCTCGGCTTTGCGCTGGGCATCTCGCGCCGCCTTGGCCTTCTTGTCGGGAGCGAGCACCATCGTCATGTTGCGCCCGTCGAGTTTCGGCATGACCTCGACTCGTGCCACCTGTACGACGCCCTCTGCCACCCGGTCGAGGATCCGGCGACCGAGTTCCGGATGCTGGGTCTCACGCCCACGGAACATGATCGTGACCTTCACTTTGTGGCCTTCGTCGAGGAACTTCTCGACTTTGCGCGTCTTGGTGTCGAAGTCGCCTGTGCCGATCTTCGGGCGGTACTTCATCTCCTTGATCGAGATGTTGGTGCTCTTGCGGCGGGAGTCACGTTGGCGCTGCGACTCCTCGTACTTCCACTTGCCGTAGTCCATGATCCGGCAGACCGGTGGGTTGGCCTGGGCTGCCACCTCGACCAGGTCGAGGTCTTGCTCCCGCGCGATGGCGAGGGCTTCAGGCAACGGCTTTATCCCGATCTGGTCGCCGTCGGCTCCGACAAGTCGTACTTCTCGAGCACGGATGCGATCGTTGATCCGGGGCTCGTTCGTTCCCGCCAGCGCGGCTATCTGGGATCAGTCCTCATGTATCGCGTTGGTCCTCCCTGACGCTTGGTTTCATGGTCTGAGAACAACAAAAGGCGGGCGCCGAAGAGCCGACACCCGCCCCGCAACGGTCCCCGTTGGGGTTGGTCATCGACCCGGGCGCACTGCCGCTTGCGGCTCGTGGCCGGGTGGGGGCCGTACCTCTGCCCCACTTCCGGTGTTCAGTTGTGGGCCGTAGGGTACCAGTCGGTCTGGCCCCGACAACAGTTTGGAGCACGCATGTCGTTGTGGACGCCCGATGGTGAACATCGCGTCGAACGAGAAGAGGCTGCCGCAGCGCCAGAGGAAGACCCGCTCGCAGGGCTGTCACCCGAGGAGCGGGAGCAAGCGATGGCCATGGCCGCCGAGATGGATCAGGTGCGCCAGCAGCTGGCGGCCGTGCCCGCAGCTGTGGTCGTCGCCAATCACGCCATGGGCATGTACGAGCTCGCGGCGATCCATCTGTCGAGCGAGCCGCCGAATTTCGTCGAGGCCCAGGTGGCGATCGATGCCATGGCGGCCATCGTCGAAGGGGTCAAGGGGCGGCTCGGCGAGAACGAGCCGACGTTGGTCGATGCCCTCGCCCAGCTGCGCATGGCGTACGTCCAGCTGCACAGCGCAGCTAGCGAATCTGCGGGGTGACCGAGCCCGCTTCCCAGGTGCCGTGGCGGGCGGGTCGAGGCTCGAAATCAACCGCGGTGTTCACATCGATCGTGCGCGATCCGCCGGCGATGGCCGTGCAATGAAACGCGAACTCGCTGCCGTCATCGCTGGTGATCATGCCGAGCCCGGCGGCGTCGTCGAAGCTCGACACGGTGCCTGTCATCGCACTCGCATCAGTGGACGATCTTGGCCAGTGGCAGTTCGATGATGTCAGTGGCGCCGGCGTCCTTGAGGGCGGGGATCAGCGTGTTGATCGTGGCTTTCGGCACGACAGTTTCGATCGCATAGCCACCGCCGCCGAACAGCTCGGAGACCGTCGGCGACTTCATCGACGGTACGAGCGCGATGACCGCATCGAGGTCCGCGGCCGACACGTTCAGCTTCACGAGCACCTTGCTGCGCGCTTCGAGGGTGCCCTGCAGCAGCGTGAGCAGCTGGCCCATCGCGTGCGCCTTGTGCGGGTCGTCGTGGCTCGCCGGGTTGGCGATCAGCTCGGTGTACGACGTGAGCAGCGTGTCGATGACCTTGAGACCGGCGGCACGGATCGCTCGTCCGGTCTCGGTACCGTCGACGATGCAGTCGACGATGTCGGGAACCTTGGCTTCGGTGGCGCCGTACGAGAGACGGATGTCGGCGTCGATCCCCCGCTTCTCGAAGAACCTCCGGGTGAGCTCGGGGTACTCGGAGGCGACGCGCACGCCGTCGTGCAGATCTTCCACGCGCTCGACGGAGGAATCGCGCGGAACCGCGAGGACGATGCGGAACGGGCTGGCCGAGGCTTTCGAGTACTGCAGCTCGCCGAGCGTCACGACGTCGCTCGCGGTCTCCTCGATCCAGTCGCGGCCGGTGACACCCAGATCGAAGAGCCCGTCTGCCACGTACTGCGGGATCTCCTGCGGCCGGAGAATGCGGACCTCGTCGATACGCGGATCGTCGATCGTCGCCTTGTAGTCGACGTCGGACGAGCGGATGACGCTCAAATCGGCCGCCTCGAACAGCTCGAGGGTCGCCTTTTCCAGCGACCCCTTGGGCAGCACGAGCTTCAGCATCGACTCAGTCTCTCATCGAGATCGTGGCGATCAATCTCGCCATTTCGACGGCGGTGCGGGCTCCGTCTTCGCCGGCGTTCTCGCCGCCCGGCTCTGCAGATCGGGCGAGGGCCTGCTCGAGGTTCTCGGTCGTGAGGACCCCGAAGACGATCGGGACGCCGGTGTCGAGGCCCACTCGTTGGATGCCGGCGGCCGCTTGCCCGGCCACGAGCTCGAAGTGCGCGGTCTCACCCCGGATCACGCACCCGATGCAGATGACAGCGTCGACCTCACCGGACTCGGCGAACGTCTTTGCCATCAGTGGGAGCTCGAACGCGCCAGGAACCCACACTTCGGTCACGTCGGCATCGTCGACCTTGCACTCGGCCAGCCCCCGGCGCGCGCCCTCGAGAAGGCGGACGGTCACGTGATCATTGAATCGGGCGCACGCGATGACAACCCGCAGCCCGAGACCGTCGAGCGAGGGTTGCTCCCGGTTGCTGGCAACGACATCACGTGACATCGACTTCGTCTTTCGGCTTCGCGGCTTCGTCAGGGTCGGTGAACTCGGCGAGGAGATGGCCCATCCGCTCGCGCTTCGTGCGGAGGTAGTGCTCGTTGTAGGGGTTGGACTCGATCTCGAGCGGAACCCGTTCGACGATCTCGAGGCCGAAACCTTCGAGGCCGCCGAGCTTGGCCGGGTTGTTCGTCATCAGCCGCATGGTCGTGATGCCGAGATCGGCGAGGATCTGGGCACCGATGCCGTACTCGCGGCTGTCCGCGGGCAAGCCAAGCTGCAGGTTGGCATCGACGGTGTCAGCGCCCTTGTCCTGCAACCCATACGCCCGAATCTTGTGGCCGATGCCGATGCCGCGGCCTTCATGGCCGCGCAGGTACACGACCGCGCCGAGCTCCTCCTCGGCGACCTTCTCGAGCGATGCCGCCAGCTGCACACCGCACTCGCAGCGCAGGGACCCGAACACGTCGCCGGTGAGACACTCGCTGTGCACGCGGACGAGGACGTTCTCGGCGCCCTGCACGTCGCCCCGCACGAAGGCAAGGTGTTGCTCGCCGTCGAGCACCGACTCGAACACGATGCACCGGAACTCACCGAACTCGGTCGGGATCGGGGCCTCGGCCAACCGGCGGACCAACTTCTCGTGTTTGCGCCGATACCGGATGAGATCGGCGATCGTGATGAAGAGGAGGCCGTGCTTGTCCGCGAACTTCTCGAGCTCGGGAGCGCGCGCCATGTCCATCTTCTTCTCGTCGACGATCTCGCACAGGACGCCCGCGGGATAGAGCCCCGCGAGCCGTGCGAGGTCGACCGTCGCCTCCGTGTGGCCGGCCCGCTTCAGCACACCACCTTCACGGGCTTCGAGCGGCAGGATGTGGCCGGGTCGCGCGAGGTCGTCGGGTCGAGTCGCCGGATCAACGAGCGCGGCGATCGTCGCGGCGCGGTCCCAGGCTGAGATGCCCGTCGACGTGCCGTGGATGTAGTCCACCGAAACGAGAAACGCGGTCCGCTGGCTCTCGGTGTTCTGCGCCACCATCGCATTGAGCTCGAGCTCGCGTGCCCGCTCGCTCGTGATCGGTGCGCAGATGTAGCCCGACGTGTGGTGCAGGAAGAACGCGATCTTGTCGGCCGTCACGAACTCGGCCGCCATGACGAGGTCGCCTTCGTTCTCCCGGTCTTCGTCGTCGACGACGACCACGATCTCGCCGCGCCCGATGGCGGCCACGGCGTCTTCGATCTTTGCGAACGGCATCAGTCAGCACTCTTCCATGCGAGGAGTCGCTCGACGTATTTGGCGGTCATGTCGACTTCGAGGTTCACCAGCGCGCCGGGGCCCTTCGAACCGAGTGTCGTGACCACGGTCGTGTGGGGAATGAGCGCGACCGTGAAGCCATCGTCGAGCACCTTGACGATCGTGAGGCTGATGCCGTCGACGGTGATCGAGCCCTTCTCGATCACGTAGCGGAGGAGCTCGCGGTCGTGCACGCTGACCCGCAGATTCGGTGCGGGCTCGACGATCTCGCCGATGCCGTCGACGTGACCTTGGACGAGATGGCCACCGAGCCGATCGCTGAATCGCACCGGCCGCTCGAGGTTGACAGGGTCGCCCACGTGCAACGAGCCGAGGGCGCTTCGTTGGAAGGTCTCGTCGGAAACGTCGGCCTCCCACCACGACGGCTTGTCGCAGGCCGCCTCGCCTTCGGCTCCCCAATCGACAACTGTGAGACACACCCCGTTGACGGCGAGCGACGCGCCCATGGACACGTCTTCGAGCACGAGTGAAGCGTTGATGCGGAGTCTTCCGTTGCTGCGGGCCGCAACCGAACCGAGCTCCTCGACTATCCCGGTGTACATGGCTCCATCTCGACTTTCAGATCGTCGCCGAGCTGTTCGACGTTGGTGATGCGTCCCCGCCACACGTCGTCGATGGTCGACGCGCCCGGGCCCGCGAAGAGTGGGCGGGCATCGTCGCCACCGAACAAGACAGACGCGAGATACAACACGTAGCGATCGACGAGGCCCTCGCGATGGAATGCCCCCGCAACGGTTGCGCCGCCTTCGACCATCGCCTGCACGACTCCCATTCGGCCGAGCTCGTCGAGCACGTCGGGCAGGGCGCCCTGGAGCTCGACGCACGGGTGCACGCGCGCACCCTCGGGCGCCAGGCCGAGCACGACGCGCAACGGGTCGTTGCCAGCCGCGTCGCGCACAGTGAGGGCCGGGTCGTCGGCCCGCACCGTGCCGGCACCGACGATCACCGCGTCGCTCTCGGCGCGCAGGCGATGTGAATCGGCACGAGCGGCCGAACCGGTGATCCATTGACTCGAGCCGTCGGGCGCCGCCGTTCGGCCATCGAGTGACGCCGCCAGCTTCAGGAGAACCCACGGGCGACCGGTCGTGCGATGTTTGACGTACGGCGCCAGCTGGGCCTGCACCTTGTCGGCGGAAACGCCCACGTCCACCGTGCGTCCTGCGGCTCGCAGCTTTTCGACGCCCCGCCCGGCGACGTTCGTGTCTGGATCCTCGATGCCCACAACCACGCGCCCGACACCGGCAGCGATGAGCGCATCGGTGCACGGGGGCGTGCGGCCGTGATGGGAGCACGGCTCGAGGGTGGTGAACATCGTCGCCCCGTCGACATCTGCGCCCGCAGCGTGAGCCGCATCCAGGGCGACGATCTCGGCATGGCGGCCACCCGGCCGCTCCGTCGCACCATCGAACGTGGAGCCGTCGCGGGTGACGAGCACGGCGCCGACCCAGGGATTGGGCGACGTGATCGGTCGTACGCCAGCGGCGAGCTCGATCGCCCGACTCATCATGGTTTCGTCAGCCTGCACGGTCCCCGGGATTGTACGGGTTCAGTGCGGATGTCCCCCAGCGAGAAGGTCGAGCGCATGGGGCACAACGTCGAGCACCGCAGCGAGCGTCTCCACTGCTCCATTGCTGGAGCCGGGGGTGTTCACGACCAGAGCTTGGCCGAGCGTGCCGGCGACGGCGCGTGACAACCGTCCCAGCGGGCTGACGAGTCGCATGGCTTCGGCCAAACCGGGAGCCTCTCGTTCGAGGACGGCCCTGGTGCCCTCCGGTGTGAGATCACGCGGACCGAATCCGGTTCCGCCAGTGGTGACGACGAGGCCCGCGAATCCGTCGCACAACTCGACGACCGCGGCCGCTACGGACTCCACGCCATCGGCGGTGACGCGTCGATCGACGACGCGGAAGCCGGCGTCGGTGAGCGCGGCGACGACTGCGTCGCCGGACTTGTCCTCGCGGGTGCCGGCGACGACGCCATCGGAAACCGTGAGCACCTTCGCGACGAGATCAGCCACTGGCGGGAGAACGTAACCGCAGGATCGTCATCCCGTCGGTGCCTTCTGTCTGCGGCAACAGCAGCCCGCCTCTCCCCCACTGCTGCCATGGAGCAGCCGGCGGGTCGATCGGTGCGAGTTGCGCATGGCGCGTGGCGAGATGCTCGTCGATGCCAAGCGACTCGGCTTTCGTCAACGTGCACACGCTGTAGATGAGCACGCCGCCTGGCCGCAGCAGCGTGACCGCGGCATCGACGAGCTCGCGTTGCAGCACCGCCAAACGATCGACATCTCCCGGCTCGATTCGCCAACGCGCGTCGGGTCGACGGCGCAATGCGCCGAGCCCCGAACACGGTGCGTCCACGAGGACGCGATCGAACGATTGCCGCGAGAAGGGAGGTTGCCGAGCATCGGCAACGACGACCGTTTGCAGCCCGTTCTCCGCGATGATCGATGCTCGCTTCGGATGGATGTCCGCGGCGATCACGGTTGCGCCCGACGACGCGATCGCGGTCGCCTTGCCTCCGGGCGCGGCGCACAGATCGGCGATCAACTCGCCTGGACGCGCACCGACCAGCTCGGCGACCTGTTGTGACGCGCGGTCCTGCACGTAGCCGTCGTCGCGCACGGTCTTCTCGGCCCGCTCGTTCATCTGCTCGAGCGCGGCGACCGCGTCGTCGTCACCGAGATCCGTTCGAAGACGGTCGACGATCCAGTCGGGATAGCTGAGGCGCGTGGCTTCGTCGGGCCATTCGACCGCGGTGTCGGCCACCCGACGGAGCACGGCGTTGACGAGGCCGCGCACCTTTTGCGGGGCGAGGATGACCGTCTCGCCGACGGCCGCGTGCGGAGGAACTTCGGCGTAGTGGAGCTGGTACGCGCCGAGCCGGAGGATCCGGCGCACGTCGGCAGTCACCGGACGCAACAGGAACCGATCGACGAGGAAGTCGCAGGCGCGCTGCATGCGGGTCGTGCCGTACACGAGCTCGGTGACGAACCGCCGATCGCGCTCGTCGAGCTCGGAGTGGGCCAGCTCGCCCGGTACCGCGAGGTTGGCGTAGGCCCCTTCTGCCTCGATTCGCCCGAGCGCCTTCAGCGCGACCGCGCGTGCCGTCACGTCCCGAGAACGTCGCCGTCGTGCCAGTGCGCACCGTTCGCCCACGCCCGGGCGGGCATACGCGGCTTTCCTTCTGGCTGTACCTCGACGAGCTCGATCGGCTCCGTTCCCGTAGGGACCACAACACCGGTGCCGGCCGGTAGCGCGGTGCGCTGCACCTTCAAGCGCTTGCCGTCGTGCGTCGTCCATGCGCCGCCGAGGCGCACGAGCCGATGCAGATCGATTGCGGGCTTCGTCCAGTCGAGCTGGAGTTCAGCCGGCTGGATCTTGTGCGCATACACGGGCTCACCGGATTGCGGAGTCGGCGTGCCCAAGCCGTTGTCGAGCACGTCGAGAACGAGCCTCGTGCCCGCATCCACGAGGTCGGCGCGCAACTCATCAGCCGACGCGTCCGGATCGATGACGACCTCGGTGCACCGATAGACCGCTCCGGTATCGAGCCCCTCTTCGATGTCCATGATGCAGACGCCGGTGCGCTCGTCGCCGGCGAGAATGGCCCGCTCCAGGGGCGCCGCCCCCCGCCAGCGCGGCAACAGCGAGAAGTGGACGTTGATCATCGGAACGGCGTCGAGAATGTGCGGCTTGATGAGGCGCCCGTAGGCCACGACCACACCGAGCTCTGCCGGCGGAACGATGTCGAGCAGATCGTCGATGCGATCCGTGACAGGCAGCCCGAGCTCGAGCGCGGCCGCCTTCACGGGACTCGGCAACAACGCACCGCCGCGCCCGCGCCGCTTGTCCGCCGCGGTCACGACGAGGGCGACGTCGTGGCCGGCCTCCACCAGCGCCCGCAACGTGGGCACTGCCATCTGGGGGGTCCCGAGATAGACGAGCCTCAAAGATCGTGCGAGCCGTGACGGGCGGTGAGCCCGCCGTTCATGTCGATCTCCCGCAACGTGCGCAGCGCTTGCTTGCGCGTGTCTTTGTCGAGCCGCTCGAGCAACAGCACGCCGTCGAGATGATCGAGCTCGTGCTGGAAAAGCCGAGCGGCGAGCTCGTCGGCTTCGATCGACACCTCGTTGCCGTCGAGGTCGAAGCCTGTGAGATGGACTTCCTTCGGGCGCACGATCTCCCATGCGAGCCCGGGTACGGACAGACAGCCCTCCTCGTACTCCCACTCGCCGCGGCTCTCGCTGATGACGGGGTTCACGATCACGTGCGGGCCGGTCTCGTCTTGTAGCTCGTACACGAAGAGACGACGCTGCACGCCGACCTGCGGGGCGGCCAATCCGATGCCAGGCGCCTCGCGCATCGTGACGATCATGTCTTCGGCGAGGCGCACGAGGCCGCCATCGACGTTGGTGATCTCGGCGGCCTTCTGCTTGAGCACGGGGTCGCCGAAGAGCCGGATGCTGTAGGGCGGCATAGCCAACGAGGCTACCGTCGGCCATCCGTGGCCGGGACATCGCAGTACTTCGAACCAGAGCCCGCGATCGCGTCTCAACCGCGCTCGCTCGAGCTCGTTCTCCCCGACGGAACCCTTCACCTTCAGTCGGATCGAGGCGTCTTCGCCGCGGCCGCGGTCGATCCGGGAACGAAGCTCCTGCTACTCGAGTCGGCGCATCCGCCGGTGGGTGCGGTGGATCTGCTCGACCTCGGTTGTGGCTACGGACCCATCGCGCTCACGCTCGCCCGCCGGGCACCTGAGGCGACGGTGTGGGCGATAGATGTGAACCAGCGCGCCCTCCGTCTCTGCGCGGCCAACGCGGAGGCCAACGGTCTCTCGAATGTCCGTGCGGTGGCGCCCGATGCTGTTCCAGCAGGGGTGCGCTTCGCCGCCATCTGGTCCAACCCACCGATCCGCATCGGCAAACAGGCGCTGCACGAGATGCTGCTGTCGTGGTTCGATCGGCTCGATGATGACGCGAACGCGTGGCTCGTGGTGCAGAAGCATCTCGGCTCTGACTCGCTGGCGCGCTGGCTCGAGGAAGCCGGTTGGACCGCGAACCGCCGAGTGTCGCGGGCGGGTTACCGGGTGTTCGAGGTGAGTCGCCGATGAAGCCGCTCGACCCCACCGGCCTGAAACGACTGCACCGGGAGTGGCGTCACCGGGTCAGCGGACGCGTCGCGCTCGTTCTCGACTCGGTACAGGGTCCGTTCAACGTCGGTGCGATTCTCCGCACCGCGGCGGCGTATCGAGTCGATCATGTCTGGCTGGCGGGAGCGACGGCTTCACCCGCGAGCGCCGGCGTACGCAAGACGGCGCTGGGAACGGACCGCTACCTGACGATCACGGCCGTCGAGAAGGCCATCGATGCGGTGGAGGCGGCTCGCGCTGAAGGTTTTCGTGTCGTCGGGATCGAATTGGCCGAAGGTGCGCACCCGATGCACGAGGTGGAGCTGGGCAACGCCGTCTGTCTCGTCGTCGGCAACGAGGACCACGGCATCTCCGCGGCCGTCTTGCGAGCGTGCGACGACGTCGCGTTTCTCCCGCAACTCGGGAAGGTCGGGTCGCTTAACGTCGCGACTGCAGCGTCGATCGCGCTGTACGAAGCGCGCCGACAAGAGTGGAACCGGAACAATGACTGACATTTTGGTACGGCCGATCACCGAAGACGACATGCGCGACTACTTGCGTTGCGCCGGCGCCGCCTTTCACAACGGATCCGACGTCAGCGACGAGTATTTCGCGTACGCACACATCTACATGGACGATCTGAGCCAACGGCTCGGCGCGTTCGTCGACGGCGCGGTGTGCGGCACGACAGGGTCGTTCAGCACGGAGCTCACCGTGCCGGGCGGCTCGACTGTCCCGATGTCCGCCGTGACGCAGGTGACGGTCCTGCCGACCCACCGCCGACGGGGCCTGCTGCGAGAGATGATGGAGGTGCAGCTGCGCGGCGCTCTCGCACGCGGTGAGATCGTTGCGATGCTGATCGCAGCCGAATGGCCGATCTACGGCAGGTTCGGCTACGGCATGGCGATCGAGGCGGCCGCAACGACCGTTGACGCGCGCGCGGCAGAGTTCCGCGACCCGACGCCGCGGGGCACGATCGAGATCGTCGATCTGAAGACCCTTCGCGAGCTCGCTCCGCCGGTGTTCGACAGTCACCGACTCCGGACTCCAGGCGCGATCCACCGCAGCCCCGTGCACTGGGACTTGAGTCTCGACGTGATCCCGGCTCCGGGTGATGAGCCCGCAAAGAAGCGCATGCGAGTGGTGCATCGCGACAGTGCTGGCGTAGTGGACGGGTACGCCGTGTACGACCCAAAGGACGAGTGGGTGCACAACCAGCCGAACGTGAAGCTCGCGGTCTATCCGATGATCGCCGTGACCCCCGACGCCGAGGCCGACCTCTGGCGGTACCTGTGCTCGATCGACTGGGTGACCGAGGTCCAGGCCCAGGTGCGCCCCATCGACGAGGACGTTCGCCATCTCTTCGTGAACGGACGAGTCGCCCGCCAGACCGATCGCAGCGACAACATGTGGGTGCGCCTGCTCGATGTGCCGGCCGCGCTGTCGGCACGCCGATACGAAGCCCCGGTCTCGCTCGTCCTCGACGTTCGCGACGACGTGTTCGGCGACGGACGATTCAGGCTCGATGGCGACACGAACGGTGCGTCATGCACGCCGACAAGCGACCCGTCCGATGTAGCCGTGACGGTCGACGTGCTGGGCGCGGCCTACCTCGGCGGCGCACGACTGGCGCCCTACGCCTACGATGGTCGCATCACCGAAACGACCGACGGCGCGATCGCCGCGCTCGACCGAGGCATGCGCACCGCCAACGCTCCGTGGGCGACGACCGGCTTCTAGATCCGGAGTGGGTCGACCTCGACACGGACCCGGCCGGCGGGACGAGGGGTAGCGGCCAACGCGTCGCACAGCGTTCGGTGGTCGGCGGCGCGCAGCAGCCATCGGTCTTCCACGGGGCCGAGGACGTCGATGCCCAAGGGCGAGCCGAAGGCGTTGATGAAGTCGTTCGCGGCGGCGCCCGACACCGCAGCCAACACGGTCGTCGGCGGGAAGCCGAGCTCGCGTCGCCGCTCCAGCTCACCGGGCATCATTCGATTCGGGTCGGCGTGCAGTACCGCGTCGAGCACAGGGTGGTGCGGATTGCGGGTCTGCACCAGCAGCCGACCGCCCCTGTCTCGCGGTCCGAGGATGCGCGCGGCCCGTGCCAGCAACGCCATGGCTTGCTCGCTGGCGCGGTACCGCGGCGCGAGGAGCTCCTGGTCGAAGTCGACGAACGCAATGACACCGACATGCGAAGGAGCCTGATGCAACAAGGCCTCCGTACCGACCAGCACGGTGCCTGCGCCGAGAATCGCGTCCATCTCCTCCTGGACGCGACCGACACCAACGCGCAGGTTCCGCAGCGACGTCGATCCGCACGCCACGCACAGCACCGGACGTTCGGTGCCACACCGCTCGCACACCAACACGTCTGCCGGTTGCACCACGGCGGCATCGCAACGTTCGCAACGCGCCACCTCGCCGCAGGCCTGGCAGGCCAACAAGCGAGAGCGTCCTTTGCGATTCAGGATGCACAGCGCGGCCTGGCCTTCATGTCGGCGGATGGTGTCCACCAGCCGGGGTGAGTAGAGGCCGGAACGCGGGTCGTCCTGGCGCCGATCGACAACATCGAGGATGGGCCAGCCCGCGCGCTCGTCGGAACGAGACGGCTCGATGATCTGATCCGCGACGGCGAGGGCTTCAAGGGATGGGCACGGAGAAATGAGTACGCAGGGCACGCCCGCCCGTCTTGCTCGTTCGATCGCGACATCGCGAGCGTGCCACGTGGGCACCCGCTCCTCCTTCAGGCCCTCGTCGTGTTCGTCGTGTACGACGATCGCGTCGAAGCGCGGCACGGAGGCCCACGCAGACGATCGTCGTGCGTCGACGATCAATGCGTTCTCGAATCGGGGAACCGGCGCACCGGGAGGCACTCGCAAAACGGTCACACCGGGAGGGGCCGATGCGCCGTGGCTCACACGCGCACTCGCGCTCGACGCGGTGTCGAGCACGTGCACGAGACGTCCGGCCCAACGCCACGACGCCCACCGCGCAACATCGAGCACGTCTGCTGACAGCCCACCGCGCGACACCATCGCGATCGGCTTGAGGGCGACGCCGGGCGGTGCGGCGACATCGACGGCAGTGACCCACGCCCGCACGCGCCGGCCTTGCAGCGCGATTCGCACGATGCCCCCGACGCGCACCTGGTCCCGAAGCTTCTCCGGGACCAGGTAGTCGAACTCCTTGCCGTCGAGCCCGGCGACATCCGGGACGACGGTGATGATCAAAGGCCGAGGGCGGACTTCAGATCATCGACGCGAGTCGTGGCCTCCCAGGTGAACTCCTTCTCCTGGCGGCCGAAATGTCCGTACGCCGCCGTCTTGCGGTAGATCGGCCGGCGCAGGTCGAGGTCGCGAATGATGGCCGCGGGCCGAAGGTCGAAGACCTCCTGAACGGAAGCGGTGAGCTTGTCGACATCGCAGTTCTCGGTGCCGAACGTCTCGACCATCACCGATACGGGACGGGCGACGCCGATGGCGTAGGCCACCTGCACCTCGCAACGGCTGGCCGCTCCGGAGGCAACGACGTTCTTGGCCACCCAGCGAGCAGCGTAGGCAGCCGACCGGTCGACCTTCGAGGGGTCCTTGCCGGAGAACGCTCCGCCGCCGTGACGAGCCATGCCGCCGTAGGTGTCGACGATGATCTTGCGGCCGGTGAGACCGCAATCGGCATGAGGGCCGCCGAGCTCGAACGATCCGGTGGGGTTCACCCACACGTCGTAGCGATCCTGCGCGAACTGGGCGGGCACGAGCGGATGGATCACGTGCTCGATGAGGTCCGGCTTGATCAGCGTCTCGGCATCCAGGCCGGGCGCGTGCTGCGTGGAGATCAGCACGGTCTTCAGGCGGACGGGCCGACCGTCCTCGTAGTCGAACGTGACCTGGGTCTTTCCGTCCGGCCGGAGGTACGGCAGGATCCCGGCCTTGCGGACCTCGGCCAGGCGATGCGCCAAACGGTGCGCCAGCCAGATCGGCAGCGGCATGAGATCGTCGGTCTCGTCGCAGGCGTAGCCGAACATCATCCCCTGGTCGCCGGCGCCCTGGCTGTTGAGGATGTCTTCCCCGGAGCTGCCGGTTCTCGTCTCGTACGCGGTGTCGACGCCCTGCGCGATGTTCGGTGACTGCGGGTCGATCGACGTCATCACGCCGCACGTGTTTCCGTCGAAGCCGAACGACTCGCGGTCATAGCCGATGCCGACGATCGTCTCGCGCACGATCTTCGCGATCTCCACGTATGCATCGGTGGTGATCTCACCGGCCACGATGGCGAGGCCGGTGGTGACCATGGTCTCGCAGGCAACGCGGCCCTTCGGATCGGCGTCGAGGATGGCGTCGAGCACGGCGTCGGAGATCTGATCGGCCATCTTGTCCGGATGTCCTTCAGTGACGGACTCCGAGGTAAACGTGAAGCGGGTGTTCACAACACTCTCCTGGTTTCGAGTACGGCGTCGAGCACGGCATGGGCGATCGCTCGCTTGTCGCGCAGCGCCACGGGGGTGGTCGCGTTCGGGGACACGATGACGACGGCGTTCGTGTCGTGCTCGAACCCCGCACCGGGGGCCGATACATCATTCGCCACGATCAGGTCTGCGCCCTTCCGGTCGAGCTTGCCACGGGCGTTCGGCACCACATCGTCCGTTTCGGCGGCGAAGCCGACGATCGTCTGGCCTGGGTGCTTGCGGGCGCCGAGCGCCGCGAGGATGTCGGTGGTCGGCTCGAGCACGATCTCGGGCACGCCTGCGTCCTTCTTGATCTTGTGGTCGACCGCCGCGACCGGCCGGAAGTCGGCGACCGCCGCCGCCATCACGACGACGTCGCAGGCGTCGCTGCGAGTGAGCACGGCCTGCTCCATCTCCGCTGCGGTCTGCACCCGGACGAGCTCGACGCCGGGACCTGCCGGTCGGTCGGTGGTCGTGACGAGCGTGACCTTGGCACCGCGCTGGGCTGCCACATCAGCGAGGGCGTGGCCCTGCTTGCCCGAGGAGCGATTCGAGATGAACCGCACGGGATCGATTGCCTCCCGTGTGCCACCGGCGGTGACGAGGACGTGCAGCCCGGCGAGGTCGGGGTCCGCGAGAACACGCTCGACGCTCGCCAGGATCGTGGAAGGGTCGGCCAGACGCCCGGCGCCGATGTCGCCACCCGCGAGCCGGCCCTCTTCGGGCGGCACGACGTGAACGCCGCGCGCCCGCAGCGTGCGCAGGTTGTCCTGCACGGCCGGGTGCTCCCACATCTCGGTGTGCATCGCGGGGCACACCACGACGGGTGCTCGCGTCGCCAGCAGCACGTTGGTGAGGAGATCGTCGCCGATGCCAGCCGCGTACGTACCGATGACACGCGCGGTGGCGGGAGCGATGAGCACGAGGTCGGCGGTCTGGCCCAGATACGTGTGCGGAATCGGATGATCGTCGTCCCACAGGGAGGTGTGGGCCTTCTCCGACCCGAGCGCGTCGAAGGTCGTGCGGCCGATGAAGCGCAGCGCGCCCTCGCTCAAGACCGGGATGACATGGGCGCCTGCGTCGACGAGATGGCGGCAGATCTCGACCGCCTTGTAGGCGGCGATACCCCCGGACACACCCAGGACGATTCGACGCCCTTCGAGCACGTGGTGCTCCTTACTCGGTGGTTTCGCCCTCGCCGGCTTCGTCCTCGAGCACGGGCTCGGGTTCGACCGGGATGATCTTGCCCGCAGCCACCTCCTCGAAGGCGATCGACAGCGGCTTGCGGGCGACCGAGGTGACCTGGGGCGGAATGATCGAGCCGAGCCCATCACCGAGCTGGCCGAAGTACGAGTTGATCTGCCGGGCCCGCTTGGCGCCCAGGGTGACAAGGCGGAACTTCGAATCGGCCGCCTCGAGGAGACCCTCGATCGGCGGATTCATCATCGTGTCGTGTCGTCCTGCGGCCATGCGCGTTGCTCTACCTCTGGTGGGGGGAATCGGCTGGTCAGTTTACTTGGTGATCGCCGCGACAATCGACTCTGCGATCGCCTCCGGCTCGATTCCCGTGGAGTCAATGACCAGGTCGTAGACGGTTTGGTCGTCCAGATCGATGCCGTAGTAGCTGCGGTAGCGGCGCCGCTCCGAGGCCTCGCGGGCCCGATTGGCCTCGAGGGCCGCCTCCGGATCGACACCTTCGCGGGCGGAGACCCGGCGAGCGCGCTCCGCTTCGTCGGCGTCCACCCAGACACGGGTGGCCGCCAGGCCCTCGTTCGTGACGATCCACGCGGCGAGTCTCGACTCGAGCAGAACATCGCCCACACGGGCTCGGTTGGCCAAACGCTGGTCGAGCTCGAGATCGAACTCCGGATCGTCTTCGGCCACGAGTGAAAACGCACCGACGTCGAGACCGCGTTCGGCGGCCATCGTTCGAAAGACGGTGCCGCCGTCCAACCGTTCGATGCCGAGCGCGGTGGCGACGAGACGGGCGACGGTGCTGGTGCCCGCGCCAGGCAGCCCGGAGATCGTGATCAGCAAGCGGTGGAGATCAGCCGGCTTCAGCCGGAGAACGTATCGAGCAGCTTCGATCGCTGCTGATCGCCGAGCCCGCGCACTCGGCGCGTCTCGCTGATACCGATCTCATCCATCGTGCGACGCGCCTTGACCTTGCCGACGCCGGGAAGCGACTCGAGAACGGCGAGCACCTTCATCTTCGCGACGACATCGTTGTTGTCGGCGAGATCGAGGAGCTCGCGCAGATTGACCGAACCCATCTTGAGCTTCTCTTTCAGCTCGGCTCGCTCGCGACGGGCCGCTGCTGCCTTGTCGAGCGCGGCCTGTCGCTGCTCCGGAGTCAGAGTGGGAGGAAGGGGCATGCGGCGAACCTACATCAACTCCGCAACGATCGCAGCCGCCGCCGCCTGGGGGTCGTCCGCCCCCGTGACCGGGCGGCCGATGACCAGTAAATCGGCGCCGGCATCGATCGCTTCGCGTGGCGTAGCAGCGCGCGCCTGTTCGTGTCGCGGCGACCCTGCAGGGCGGATGCCGGGTACGACCGTGATGAGACGCGGGCCGTACTGCTTTGCTTCGCGCACGTCGCTCGCCGCACACACGATGCCGTCACAGTCGCTCTCCAACGCGGCTTGCACCCGCTTGCCGAGAATGTGTGGCGGCGCGTCACTGTCGCTCGTGAGCACGGTGACCGCGAGCGCGACAGGCTCTCGCAATCCTGCATCGATCGCGCCTTGCTTGAAGCCTTCGACGCCGGCGCGCAACATCGCCGCGCCACCCTGCGCGTGGAAGTTCAAGTACCGCGCGCCAAGTGAGCCGACCACGCGCGCACCCTTGTTCACCGTCGTGGGGATGTCGTAGAACTTCAGATCGGCGAACACGTCGTAGCCAAGATCCGTCAACGCGGTGACCGCGTCGGGGCCGACGGAGCTGTAGAGCTCGAGGCCCACTTTTGCCGTGCCGAACCACGGCCGGAGCTCACGGGCGATGCGCAGCGCGACGACGAGGTCGTCGACATCCAGCACGATCGCCAACTTGTTCCGGATCTCCTCCGAGACGTCACCCATCCATCCCTCCGATGATCTCGCGCACGGTGTTCACGCCGTGCCGTCTGCACCACTCCTGAAGTTCGTCGAGCACCCGGACAGGAGCTCGGGGATCGGCGAAGGTCGCCGTGCCCACCTGGACGGCGCTCGCCCCGGCCAACAGCAACTCCACGGCATCTACCCCCGTCGCGACACCGCCCACGCCCACGACGACCGTCTCCGGCAGCGCCGAATGGAGGTCGTGGACCGCCCGTACGGCGATCGGGTGGATCGCCGCACCGCTGAGCCCCCCTCCGCCGGCGCCCAGCCGGGGGCGACGGGTTTCGGGGTCGATCGCCATGGCCAGCATGGTGTTGGTGACCGTGACCGCGGCGGCGCCAGCGGTCGTCGCGGCCTCTGCGATGTCGGCGATGTTGGTCACGTGGGCCGTCAGCTTGGCCCAGACCGGGCGGTCGACCGCGCTCGACACCACCCCGATCGCGTCGGCGGTGTCGCGCGTCGACTGGGCGAAGAGGTGCTTGCCACCCTCGAGGTTCGGGCAACTGAGGTTGACCTCGACGGCCACGATGTCGTCGGGCGCGCCACTCAGTGCGATTGCCGCCTTCTCGTACTCCTCGACCGTGCGGCCCCAGATGCTGACAACAATGCGCGCTCGGGCACGCTGCAGCTTCGGAAGATCGTCTGCGAGCCACGCGCCGACGCCCGGGCCTTGCAGGCCGACGCTGTTCAACATTGCCGCGCCGGCTTCGTGCAGGCGCGGTGCAGGGTTGCCCGGCCATGGTTCGGCCGACAGCGACTTCACCACTACCGCGCCGAGACGTTCCAGCGGGAAGTACGCCTCCAACTCCGCGCCGTGACCACTCGTGCCCGACGCGGTCATGATCGGATTCGGCAACTCGACGGAACCGATCGATGTTGCGAGGAGGGTCACAGCGGGAGCTCGAGTTGGTCCGTGGCGCCGCGGTGATACTCCTGCAGCGTGCGCACGCGGAGCTCGTGGCGCGCCCAGTCGGCCATGCCCTCGGCCGCGGCGACACCAGCAGCGGCCGTCGTGAGACACGGGATCGAATGCTGTTCGGCCGCGGCGCGGATGTGCGCGCCGTCGGCTCGGGCGCCACGACCGCGTGGGCTGTTGATCACGAGGTTGACCTTGCCACTGGCGATGAGGTCGACGGCGTCGACGCCCGTGGCTTCGCCGAGCTTGGCGACGACGGTGGCGACCGGGACGCCATGGCCCTCGAGGAACTCCGCAGTGCCGGCGGTCGCCGCGATCGTGAAGCCGAGATCGGTGAATTTGTGCGCCGCGCCGATCGCCGTCTCCTTGTCGCGGTCTGCCACGGAGAGGAACACCATTCCTCCGGTCGGCAGCCGGTCTCCCGCGGCCATCTGACTCTTGGCGAACGCGAGACCGAACGTGCGGTCGATGCCCATCACCTCGCCCGTGGATCGCATCTCCGGTCCGAGCACCGAGTCCGCGTCGGGGAACCGGTTGAAGGGCAGCACGGCTTCCTTCACGGCGACGTGTCCGGTCACGGGCTCGGGCAGCAGACCTTCGTCACGCAGCTCGAGGAGCGTGGCTCCCACCATCACTCTCGCGGCGGCCTTCACGAGCGGCACGCCGGTTGCCTTGGCGACGAACGGCACGGTGCGGCTCGCGCGTGGGTTGGCCTCGATCACGAACACTTGATTGCCCTTCACCGCGTATTGCACGTTGACGAGCCCGATCACCTCCAAGGCGTCGGCGATCGCCCGCGTGTGTCCCTCGATCACGGCGATCGTCTCCGCCGACAGCGAGTACGGCGGGATCGCGCACGCACTGTCGCCCGAGTGCACGCCTGCCTCCTCGACGTGTTCCATCACCGCGCCGATCAGCACGTCTCCCGTGCGATCGCGGATGGCGTCGACGTCGACTTCGGTTGCGTCCTCCAGGAAGCGGTCGACGAGCACCGGCCGCTCGGCCGACAGTCCGCCTTCTCGGCCGAGGGTGCCGAAGCCGGCGAGCTCGCTCATCGCCGCCCGTAGCGAGTCGTCGTCGTACACGATCTCCATGGCCCGTCCGCCGAGCACGTAGCTCGGGCGCACGAGGGCGGGATAACCAATTCGTTCGACGATGGCGAGCGCCTGCTCCGCCGTGCTGGCCGTGCCGCCTGCGGGCTGCGGGATCTCGAGCCGGGCGCACAGATCGTTCCAGCGGTCGCGGTCCTCCGCGAGGTCGATGGAAGCGGCCGACGTGCCGAGCACCAGCTCCGGTGAGAGCAGCCCGGCGAGTTTGAGCGGGGTCTGCCCACCGAGGGACACCACAACACCTCGAAGGTCGCCCGAGCGCCGCTCGACCTCGATCACGTTCAGCACGTCCTCGTACGTGATCGGCTCGAAGTACAAGCGGTCGGACGTGTCGTAGTCCGTGGACACCGTCTCCGGGTTGCAGTTGACCATGATCGTCTCGAACCCGGCCTCGTGCAGGGCGAACGCCGCGTGCACACAGCAGTAGTCGAACTCGATCCCCTGCCCGATGCGGTTCGGGCCAGAACCGAGGATGATCACCTTCGGCTTGCTGCTCGCCACGACCTCGTCGTCGTCTTCATAGGTCGAGTAGTGGTACGGCGTCGCGGCTTCGAACTCAGCGGCGCACGTGTCGACGGTCTTGAACGTGGCCACGACACCGTGCGCCGAGCGCGTCGCTCGGACTTGGTCCTCGTCGACACCCCACAACCACGCCAGCTGCGCGTCGGCGAAGCCGAGGCGCTTGGCTCTACGCCAGTCGGCTCGGCTCAACGCAGCGATGCCCACGGCCGCCAGGTGGGCCCGCTCGTCGATGATCTGCGAGATCTGATCGAGGAACCACGGATCGACCCTCGTCGCTTCGTACAGCCGCTCGATGGTGATGCCGCGTCGCAGTGCCGCCTCGAGCTGGAACGGACGGTCAGGAGTCGCGATCGCGGCGCAGGTGACGAGTTCCTCGTCGGTCATCTCGTCGAACAGCGCCTCGGCCGGATCACAGTTCAACCCGCGGCGGCCGTGCTCCAGCGAGCGCAACGCCTTCTGGAGTGATTCCGGGAAGGTGCGGCCGATCGCCATCGCCTCGCCGACCGACTGCATCGACGTGCCGAGCACACCCTTCGTGCCGGGGAACTTCTCGAACGCCCACCGCGGCACCTTGGTGACGACGTAGTCGATGACCGGCTCGAAGCTGGCAGGAGTCTTTTTCGTGATGTCGTTCGGGATCTCGTCGAGCGTGTAGCCGACCGCGAGCCGGGCGGCGATCTTGGCGATGGGAAACCCGGTGGCCTTCGAGGCGAGCGCGCTACTGCGGGAGACGCGCGGGTTCATCTCGATGATGACCATGTCGCCGTTGGCCGGGTTGAGCGCGAACTGCACGTTCGATCCGCCGGTTTCGACGCCGACGCGCCGGATGCACGCAAAGGCGGCGTCGCGCATCAACTGGTATTCGACGTCGCTCAGTGTCTGCGCGGGCGCGACCGTGATCGAGTCGCCCGTGTGCACACCCATCGGATCGAGGTTCTCGATCGAGCAGACGACGACGCAGTTGTCTGCACGGTCGCGCATGACCTCGAGCTCGAACTCCTTCCATCCGGCGATGGACCGCTCGAGGAGGATCTCGCTGATCGGGCTGGCGTCGAGGCCGTACTGCGCCGCGCGCTCGAGCTCGTCACGCGTCGAAGCAATGCCGGTGCCCTTGCCGCCGAGAATGAACGCGGGCCGGATGACCACAGGCAGCCCGATGCGTTGGATCACCTCGCGGGCCTCGTCCATGTTGTGGGCGATTCCCGACGCCGGAACGGAGAGGCCGATCTCCTGCATCGCGATCTTGAACTGCTCACGGTCCTCAGCCGTTGCGATCGCCTCGGCGTTCGCACCGATCATCTCGGGCGTGCCTGGCACGCCGATGACTCCCCGCGCGTGCAACGCCATCGCCAGGTTCAACGCGGTCTGGCCGCCGAGCGTCGGCAGTACGGCGTCTGGATGCTCTCGCTCGATGATCTGCGTGAGGATGTCGACATCGAGGGGCTCGACGTAGGTGGCGTCGGCGAACTCGGGGTCGGTCATGATCGTCGCCGGGTTCGAGTTGGCGAGGATGACGCGGTAGCCCTCCTGGCGCAGCACGCGACACGCTTGGGTGCCGGAGTAGTCGAACTCGCAGGCCTGACCGATCACGATCGGACCGGAACCGATGAGCAGGATCGACTCGATGTCGTCTCTACGAGGCATGCATGAGCTCCACGAACATGCCGAACAGATAGGAGGCATCGTGCGGCCCGGGACCGGCTTCCGGATGGTGTTGCACGCTGAACGCGGGGGCGTCGAGCACGCGGAAGCCTTCGCACACGCCGTCGTTCAGGTTCACGTGCGTCATCTCCGCCTTGCCGGCGAGCGTGTCGGCGACGACGGCAAAGTTGTGGTTCTGACTCGTGATCTCGACGGCACCGGTCGAGAGTCGCCGCACCGGATGGTTGCCGCCGTGGTGACCGAACGCGAGCTTCTCGGTCTGTGCACCGATCGCGAGGGAGAGAAGCTGGTGGCCGAGGCAGATGCCGAAGATCGGCACCTCACCGAGCAGGCCGTTGATCGCGTCGACGGCGTACGGCACTTGCTCAGGATCGCCAGGCCCGTTGGACAGGAACACACCCTGCGGGTCGCGCGCCAGTACTTCAGCAGCGGGGGTCGACGCGGGCACGACCTCGACGGTCGCGAGTGTTCCGAGATGTCGCAGGATCGTGCGCTTGATGCCGAAGTCGTACGCCACCACCCGCAGCGGGCCATCGCCGACCGTGTACGGCTGATCGGTCGTGACGGTCGCCACGAGGTCGACTCCCGAGGTGCCGGGCTCCGCGGTCGCGGCAGCCTTGAGCGCCCTCTCGTCGGCAATGCCGAAAGCGCCGGCCATCGCGCCTGCATCGCGGATGTGGCGCGTGAGTCGCCGGGTGTCGACTCCAGCGATGCCTGCAAGCCCGTGCGCTTGCATGAACGCCTCGAGATCAGCGTCGCTGCGCCAGTTGCTGCGCCGGCGCGCCAGATCGCGCACGATCACCCCGCGGCAGAACGGCCTGCGGCTCTCGCAGTCGAGGTCGGTGACGCCGTAGTTCCCGATGTGCGGATACGTGAACGTGACGATCTGGCCCGCGTACGACGGGTCGGTGATCACCTCCTGGTAGCCGGTGAGGACCGTGTTGAACACGACCTCACCCGCGCTGATCCCGTCGGGAGCGTCGGCGCCGATGGCCTCGCCCTCGAACGTGGTGCCGTCGGCGAGTACGAGGAGCGCTTCTTTCATCGGGTCGCCTCGCCGTCGAGTACGACGGCTTCGCCCCATAGGAACGTGTGGCGGACCCGACCGGTGAGCATCCGGCCCGCGTACGGGGTGTTGCGGCTGCGACTCGCCAGCTTGGAGGGATCGACGGTCCAGGTGGCGCTCGGGTCGATCACGCAGAGGTTCGCGGGGCGGCCCACCTCGATGGGTCCCCCGTGCGTCTCGCTGAGCCCGGCGATGACGGCAGGGCGCCACGACAGCAGCGCCAGGATCTCGGGGAGGTCGATACCCAGCTCGGTGATCGCCAGCGCCAACGCGGTCTCGAGTCCGAGCATCCCCGGCGGGGCTTCGTCGAAGGTCTGCTCCTTGAACTCCTGGGCGTGCGGGGCGTGGTCGGTGGCGATCGCGTCGATCGCGCCATCTGCCAGTCCGGCCTTCACGGCCGCCACGTCGATGGCCGTGCGCAGCGGCGGATTGACCTTGAAGACAGGGTCGTAGCCCGCGCAGCACTCATCGGTCAGCGTGAAGTGGTGCGGCGTGGCCTCGGCCGTTACGGCCAGCCCTCCGGCCTTGGCGGCTCGAACCATCGCGATCGCGCCGTCGGTCGACAGGTGTTGGAAATGAACACGTGCACCGGTGAGACGAGCCAGTGCGATGTCGCGCATCACCATGAGCTCCTCCGCCTCCGACGGGATCCCCGGGATGCCGAGCCGGCTCGACCATTCGCCCTCGTGCATGTGTCCGCCAGCGGAGAGCGACTCGTCTTCACAGTGCTGGCCGAGCGTGACGCCGAGACCGGATGCGTATTCGAGCGCTCGCCGCATGAGCCGATTGTCCTGCACGCCGTTTCCGTCGTCGGTGAACAGGCGCACGCCGAGCGACGCCATCTCGGCCATCGGCGCGAGCTGCTCGCCGGCACGGCCCACCGTGATGGCGCCGGCCGCGTGCACGTCGCAGAGCGCCTTGCGACCGAGCTCGAGCACGTCGCGTACCACCGCGGCCGAATCGATCGCCGGCTCCGTGTTCGGCATGGCGATGACGGCAGTGAAGCCCCCGAGCGCGGCCGCCCGCGATCCTGTCTCGACCGTCTCGGACTCTTCGCGGCCAGGTTCGCGCAGGTGCGTGTGGAGGTCGACGAGGCCTGGCGCGACGACGCACCCACCCGCATCGATCACACGAGCCGCGGAGAGATCCGCTCCGACGGCGGCGATACGACCGTCGTCGTCGATGAGCACGTCGCCGGCGCGCTCTCCTGACGCGTCGATGATCCGGCCACCCTTGATCACGATCATGAGCCGACCCGCAAGTCGACTCCGCTGCCGACGAGGAGGTACAGGACGGCCATTCGGACGGCGACGCCGTTGCGCACTTGATCGACCACGACCGAGCGCGGCAGATCCGCAACCTCGGCGGCGATCTCGACGCCGCGGTTCATCGGTCCCGGATGCATCACGAGCGTGCGTTCGTCGAGCAGGTCGACGCGACGGCGAGTGAGACCGTACGACGCGGTGTACTCGCGCAGCGACGGGATCAACGCCTCGGTCATGCGTTCGCGTTGCATGCGAAGCAGGTACACGACATCGCACTTCGGCAGGACGGCGTCGAGGTCGTAGCTCACGCTCACGGGCCAACCGTCGAGACTGGCCGGGAGCAGCGTGGGCGGCGCGACGAGCGTGACATCCGCGCCCAGGGCCGTGAATGCCAGCACGTCGCTGCGGGCGACTCGCGAGTGCTTGATGTCACCGACGATGGCGATGCGCGTGCCGTCGACGGTGCCGAGATGCTGACGAATCGTGTACGAGTCGAGGAGTGCTTGAGTCGGGTGCTCGTGCCAACCGTCTCCGGCATTGATCACCGAGGCATCGACCCACTCGGCGATGCGCCAAGGGGCACCGGCCGACGCGTGGCGGACGACGATGCAGTCGACCCCCATGGCCTCGATCGTGAGCACGGTGTCACGCAGCGACTCGCCCTTCTTGACCGACGAGGTGCTCACGCTGAAATTCATCGTGTCGGCCGACAGCCGCTTGGCTGCCTGCTCGAAGCTCAAGCGTGTTCGCGTGGAGTCCTCGTAGAAGAGCCATACGACGGTCTTGCCGCGCAGGGCCGGGACCTTCGGGATCTGACGCTCACTGACCTCTACGAATGAGTCGGTGACGTCGAGCACCTCGTTGATGCCGTCGCGCCCGCCGAGGTCCGCGATCGAGAGCAGATGTTTCATTTCAACATCTCCCCCAGGTCAACGCCTTCTTCATTGACATCGACCACTTCGTCGCGCCTCGTCGGCAGGTTCTTGCCGACGTAGTCGGGCCGGATCGGGAGCTCGCGGTGACCACGGTCGACCATCACGGCCAGTTGCACGGCGCGCGGGCGGCCGAATGATGTCAGCGCGTCGAGCGCAGCGCGGATGGTGCGGCCGGTGAAGAGCACGTCGTCCACCAGCACGACGATGACGCCGGTGAGGTCACCGGGGATGCTGGTGACCGCTTCCGGCAGGACGGGCCGCAAGCCGTAGTCGTCACGATGGAACGCGACGTCGAGGGTGCCTACGTCGACGCTGACCGACTCGATCTGCTCGAGGGCATCCGCCAGCCGACGGGCGATCGACAGGCCCCCGGTCTGCAGGGCCACGAGCACGACGTCGTCGAGTCCGTGGTTGTGCTCGATGATCTCGTGGGCCATGCGCCAGATGGCTCGCTGGATGTCGTCGCCATCCATGACCCGGCTGCGGGCAACAAAAACGCCCCCATAAGGGGGCGTCGAACGGCGCTCACGTTCAGCCAACTGGCAACTCCTGTCCGTCCGGGCCTCACAGGACCCGCTTCACGGTCAGAAGTCGACGGTAGCACGCAATGGCGGAGGATCAGCGGCGGATTCGGAGACGGAGGTCGTTGGATTCGGCGACCCACACCGAGGCGGGGTTGTCGGGGTCGACCTCGGCGAACAGGTCCGTGAATGCCAGGTCGGCGCGGAGCCATGTTGCGAACAGGCCGACGGCACGAGTCGCGATCCCCTGGCGACGATGGGCCGCCGACACCCACCAGCCGAGTTCGGCTCGCGACGGTCCCCCTGCCAACGGCACCATGCCGACTTCACCGAGCACGGTCTCGTCCTCGGCGTTCGCCGGCGAGATCACGAGATCGAGCGCGAGCCCGCGATCACGCCGCAGTTGCTCGGCCGCGATCCAGCGCAACGCGTGATCGCGCCCCCGTTGTGCTGGAACCAACGTCCATTTCTGGATCTCCTCGTCGGCCCAGGCCGCGACCAATGCATCCACGTCGTGGACGCTCCAGGGCCGGAGGCGGACGTCGCCGTCGTTCAGCGGCGGCTCAGGAAGCGGCAGCATCCAGCAAGCCTGCCTGCTCGAGCAGCTCGCGCAAGTCCGCCACGCCGGTGAACGGCTCCGCGTGCATGCCGGCCGCGCGTGCTCCCTCGACGTTCAGGATCGTGTCGTCGACGAACAGGCAGCGCTCGACCGGCACCCCGAGCAGATTCGCCACCGTCGTGAACGCCTCGACGTCCGGCTTCGCGATCCCGAGCCGAGCGGAGTTGAAGACGATGTCGAACTCGGTGTCGATACCACACGACTCGAGGTCGACTTCGAGCCGGGTACTCGCGTTGCTGAACAGCGCGACCTTCACACGACCCGCAGCCCGCACCTCGCGGATCACATCGAGGACGTCATGGTCGACCGTCCAGCCGAGTGCCGCCCAGCCGGCCGTGAGTGTGGCTGCGTCGCAGCCGTGCAGGGCACCGGCTCGCCGGCCGATCTCGTCCGCCCAGTCCTCGAACACGACCGTGCCGGTCATTGCCGCGTTCAACAACTCGGGCTCGAACGCGATCTCACCCAGGTCGTCTCGAGTCAGGCCGACTGACTCAGCCAGCGCGGTCAACTCGTGACCGTGCCAATTGCGGATCACACCGTCGAGGTCGACGATGAGCGCGTCGACGTCAGGCATCGCGCTTCGCGATCGCACTCAAGACCCCGTTGACGAACCGGCTCGAATCATCGGTCGAGAACTGTGATGCCAGCTCGACGGCTTCGGAGATCACGACCGCGACGGGCACGTCGGGGTGGTGAAGCAACTCGTACGTCGCGAGGCGCAGGAGAGCACGATCGACGGCCGGCATGCGATCGAGCGCCCAGCCCTTGGCGTACAGCGATACGAGGGCATCGATCTCGTCACGATGGTCGTCGACACCGACGACGAGAGCGCTGGCATACGCATCCGGCGCAACCGGAAGACCATCGATCACGTTGCCGGCCGTGGTGTCCTTGGCTTCGGCCTCGTACAGCAGCTCGAGCGCCCGCTCCCGCGCCGCTCGCCGACCCTCCATCAGTCGTCCACTAGGCGCGCGTGATGTAGTCGCCGGTGCGCGTGTCGACCTTGAGGCGATCGCCGATGTTGACGAACAGTGGAACCTGCAGGACGAGCCCGGTTTCCATCGTGGCCGGCTTCTTCGCTCCGGAAACTCGATCACCCTGAATGCCGGGCTCCGTCTCTCGCACGGCGAGCTCGACCGCTGCGGGCAGTTCGACACCGACGATCTCGCTGTTGTACATGGCGAGCTGGACGATCGATCCGTCGACGATGTAGTTGGCGGAATCGCCCAAGGCGGTGGGCGCGACCTGCAGTTGGTCGTAGCTCTCGTTGTCCATGAAGACGAACTCGTTGCCGTCGCGGTACAGGAACTGCATCTCGCGCTTGTCGATGACGGCCTGCTCGACCTTCTCGGCACCACGAAAGGTGCGGTCGACGACGGCGCCGGTGCGCACGTTCTTCAGCGTCGTGCGCACGAAGG
The DNA here is from genome assembly GCA_041166745.1 of Acidimicrobiaceae bacterium. Classification (GTDB taxonomy): domain Bacteria; phylum Actinomycetota; class Acidimicrobiia; order Acidimicrobiales; family JACDCH01; genus DASUCS01. The sequence goes on along the minus strand of JBEEGH010000019.1, from coordinate 208,835 downwards.
CGCCACCCTTTCCGGGCTTCACGTGCTGGAACTCGACGACTTGGTACAGCCCCTCATCGAGCTTGAGGGTCATGCCGTTCTTCAGATCGTTGGTGGTGATGGCCATGAGGTGAGATCCCAATTCTTCGGTGCGTGCGTGAGCGGTCGGGAGCCGTCAGCTGTCACGACGAGCGTGTCTTCGATCCGGACGCCACCCTGCTCGGGAAGGTACACACCGGGCTCGACAGTGACGACGTGACCGGCGGCGAGCGTAGCAGTGGACGCGAACGACACCCTCGGGTCCTCGTGGATCTCGAGGCCGACGCCGTGGCCGGTGCCGTGCGAGAACGCTTCGCCCCATCCCGCTTCCCCGATCACGTCGCGGCAGGCACGGTCGACCTCCACGCCTGTCGCGCCGGCGCGCACCGAGTCGACCCCGGACTGCTGCGCGGTCGTCACGACATCGATCATCCGCTGCTGCAGCTCGTTGGGCATCCCGGTACAGATCGTGCGGGTCATGTCCGAGCAATAGCCGCCGACCACAGCGCCGTAGTCGATCACCACGAGTTCTCCCTCGCCGATGTGCCGGTGCGACGACGCCGCACGGTGATGTGGCTTGGCGCCGTTGGGACCGGACCCGACAATCGTCTCGAAGCTGTTCCCCTCCGCACCCAACCGGCGGATCTCCGTGTCGATCGCCAGCCCGAACGCGTGCTCGGTCGGGTGCTCTTCGAGGAGGTCGCGTACGTTGACGAGCGCGGTTGTCGCGATCGTGGCCGCGGTCTCGATGCGGGCGACCTCCCCGTCGTCCTTCACGACACGGAGCGCCTCGACCACGTTCTCGGTGGGCACGAGCTCACCGACGTACGGAAACCACGTAGCCGCCATCGCCCGTTGCTGGGCCCACGTGACGGAGTACGCCTCGAGCCCCAGGCGGACGGTGCCAGAGGCCGCGGTGCCGAGGAGCTCGGCCTGCCCTTCCATGGTGAGCCCGATGCGGAGCGTGGCTTCGACACCGGCGGCCGGGAGTTCCTCGGCCGCTTGATCCCGATAACGGCCGTCGGTGACGAACACCAACTCGTCGGGCAGCACCAGCAGGAACCCGGCCGACCCGGTGAAGCCCGTGAGGTACCGAATGTTGACGAGCTTCGTGACGAGCAACGCGTCGACCTCGAGCTGCTCCCGCAATCGCCCGCTACGTCCGGCGATGTCCATCGGCGGCAGCGTCAGCGTCATCCCAGCAGCTTTTTGAGCGCGTGCCCCGCGAGTGAGTAGCTCCCGCCCTTGAACCCGGTGATCGAGCCAGTTGCGACAGGGGCGACGACCGACGTGTGCCGCCACGGTTCCCGCGCGTTCGGGTTCGAGAGATGCACCTCGATGATCAGGCCTTCGAAGGCGGCGAGCGCATCGTGGATCGCCCATGCGTAGTGCGTGAACGCGCCTGGGTTGATGACGATCGCCGCACAACGGCCGCGAGCGCCGTGGATGGCCTCGACCAATTCGCCCTCGTGATTCGATTGCACGTGTTCGACCTCGGCTGCGCCATCGAGAGCCTTCGTGAACGCGGCGACGTGATCGTCGATCGTGTCCTTGCCGTACACCTCCGGCTCGCGATCTCCGAGGAGGTCGAGGTTCGGGCCGCTGAGGACGAGAACGATGCTCATTGCCTTGCCAATCGTTCGAGGGCAGTGTCGATTGCGTCGCGCGGGACGTCGCGAACGGGCTCGACGCCGTCGGGGCCGTCGAGGATGAAGGTCACGCCCCCAATCGCCTTCTTGTCGCGAGCGAACAGCGTGATGAGCTCGTCGTGGTCGACGCCGGCGGGCAGCGTCGACGGCAGGTCGTAGGCGCCGACCACCCGGCGATGCTCGCGCACCCGCTCATCGTCGATGCGCCCGATCACATTGGCCAGTTCCGCGGCGAACACGAGCCCGATCGCTACGGCTTCGCCATGGCGAAGGTCGTACCGGCCGGCGGTCTCGAGGGCGTGAGCCAGCGTGTGGCCATAGTTGAGAATGGCACGGCGGTCGCCTTCACGTTCGTCGGCTACGACCACCGCGGCCTTGATGCGCACGCACTCGGCGATGCGCTCATCGAGGGGAAGCGCGTCGAGGTCGCGGGTATGCCGATCGAGGAAGTGGTACTTCGCCAACTCGCCCATTCCACTGCGCTGCTCGCGCGGCGGCAGCGTGGCCAGCGCGTCGGTGTCACACAGGACCGCCGCCGGTTGCCAGAACGCACCGACGAGGTTCTTGCCCTCCGGCAGGTTGACCCCTGTCTTGCCGCCGATGGCGGCGTCGATCATGCCGAGAATCGTCGTCGGTACGTGAACGACGGCCACCCCGCGGTGGTACACGGCGGCCGCGAAACCGGCGACGTCCGTGACGACGCCTCCGCCCACCCCGACGACGACATCGGCCCGAGTCAGGCCCCACTGCGCCCACGCTCGGCAGAGCCGCTCCACCGTTGCGAGCGACTTCGCCGATTCGCCTTCGTCGATCGTGAAACCGTCGTGCTCGATGCCAGGGTCGACCGTGAAACCGATGCCGGCTTGGGTCACGACGGCCGCGCGTTTCGCGTCAGCCGGCAGAACGGACGCGAGCCACTCGCGTGCTCCCGTACCGATGAGCACGTCGTACGAGCGATCGCCGAGATCGACAGGGACGGTGATCACGGTGGCACCATCGCGGCGATCATTTTTGCAATCTGATCCTTGGCCTCCGGCTTCGGCGCGGCATGGTGCGCGGGCTGCACGTCGAACGCCACGTCGGCCACCTCCTCGTACCACGCCGTGCGCGCGTCGGCGAGACGCCGAAGGGCCGAAACCGGATCTCCATCGAGGAGTGGGCGATGGGCCTTCTTCGACGTGCGTGACGCGAGGAACTCCGGTGTGGCCGTGAGCCACACGACGAACACGTCGGGCTGTTGCAGCAACTTGCGGGTGGAATCGGTGACGACCGCGCCCCCGCCCGCGGCGATGACCGTCGGCTCCGGGGCCGCCAGCAGGTCGGCCATCACGTTCGCCTCGATCTCCCGAAAAGCCGGCTCGCCATCAGCAAAGATCCCGCGGACGGTACGCCCGGTTCGCTCCTCGATCTCCTGGTCAGCGTCGACGAACGGCCGGCCCAAGAGTGCGGCGATACGGCGACCGATGCTGGTCTTGCCGGTACCCGAGAGCCCGACGAGCACCGTGTGACCCGGCATTCAGGATTCTCGCAGCGACTCGACGTACGACTGGTGGTTGCGAGCCAACTCGCTCACCGAGTCGCCGCCGAACTTGCGGACCGCTTCGTTGGCGAGCACGAGCGACACCATCGTCTCGGCGACGACACCCATGGCCGGCACCGCGGTGACGTCGGTGCGCTCCTTGAAGCTCACCGTTTCCTCCTTCGTGACCGTGTCGACCGTTTTCAGCACGGGCCGGTTGAGTGTGGCCAGCGGCTTCATCGCCACTCGCGCGACCAGCAGCTCGCCGGTGGTCATGCCGCCTTCGAGCCCTCCGGACGCGGTGCCCTCGCGCCGGTACCGACCCTCGCCTGCATCCCAGACGATCGGGTCGTGTGCTTCAGAGCCCGGAAGGCCGGCCGTCTCGAACCCGTCGCCGATCTCGACACCCTTCACTGCTTGGATGCTCATCAGCGCTTGCCCGAGCAAGCCATCGAGCTTGCGGTCCCAATGCACGTGGCTGCCGAGGCCGACTGGCAACCCGTACGCGAGCACCTCGACGACCCCACCCAACGAATCGCCTTCTTTGGCGGCGGCCTTGATCGCATCGATCATCGCCGTCTCTGTCGCGGGGTCGAAGCAACGCACCGGGGATTCGTCGACCGCGTCGAGATCGGCCGGCATCGGGCGCTCGACGCTCTTCGAGCGGACCGCTCCGAGTTGGATCACGTGCGACAGCACTTCGACGCCGAGCTCGCGCAGCAGCAGCTTGGCCACCGCGCCTGCCGCGACCCGGGCCGCGGTCTCGCGCGCCGACGCCCGTTCGAGCACATCGCGAGCGTCGGTGAAGCCGTACTTCTGCATGCCCGCGAGATCGGCGTGACCAGGACGCGGCTGCGTCAGCGGCGCCGACGTGGGACCGTCGTCCGCGGACGGCGACATCTCCTTCTGCCATCTGTCGGGGTCCTTGGTCCATTCCGAGTTCGCGATCTCGATGGCCAGAGGCGACCCGAGCGTGCGCCCGTGCCGAATCCCACCGATCAGGGTGAGGTCGTCGCCCTCGAACCGCATCCGCGGCCCTCGCCCGTAGCCGAGTCGCCGTCGGGCGAGCTCGCCGGCAATGTCGTCGGCGGCCACCGGGAGGCCCGCGGGCAATCCCTCGACGATCACGACCAGGGCGCGACCATGTGACTCGCCCGCGGTGAGGAAGCGCAACATCGCCGCAAAGCGTACCGGCGGAGCTCTGTCCGCTCGGAGAGGGTTAGACCTGCACGAGGTAGCGCTGGAAGTCGACGATCACGTAGACACACGCCAATGCCAGCGCGGGTCCGAACGGGAACGCGCCCCCTCGGCCCTTGATCACGCGCATGCCGACGCCGAAGACGATCCCGAAGACGGAGCCCAGGAACAACGCGATCAGCACGAGATAGAACGCGTTGAACGTCGTACCGCCGAGCCATCCGAGGCCGAACCCCATCAACAGCGCGAGCTTCACGTCGCCAAAGCCCATCCCGCGTGGGTACACGATGTGGAAGAGAAAGAGGATCGCGAAGTAGGTGACCATCCCGATCAACGCGTACTTGACGAAGTCAACGGCGACGCTGGTCGATGGTGCGAGCACGAACGACGCGATGACCACCAGGGCGACCGTGAGGCCGAGCGCCGGAAACACGATGCGATCGGGAATGCGAAAGATCCGCAAGTCGACGACGGATACCGCGAGCAGGGTGGAGAACACCACGAAGTAGATGACAACACCCCACCATCGGCTGAACGTGTGCGCGTCGACCGCCCACAACGCGCCGTTGACGATGGCGACGGCGATCTGGGCTCGAGGCGGAAGGGGCGACGGTTCTGGGATCCGTTCGACGACGCGCACGACCACGAACCAACCGACCAAGAGGCCGAGCACAGCGCTCAACGCGACGGCGGGCGCGTCCATGAAGAGACGAACGTACTCAGATGCCCGCGGTCGGCGGGCGATGCTCAGGAGTTCTCAGCGCGCGAGGACGACCGGGACGGCGATCGCCAAGGCGACTACGAGGACGAGCACAACGACGAACAGCTCGGCCCAGGTCAGACCATCACGCTCCTCGGTGGCGGCTTGCCATGGCATCTGCATCACTCGGTTATCGCCCGCTCGGGGGCTCGACTTGAGTGCACCAGGAGCGCGATTGGGGCAAGAACGCCCACAGCGAGCGATCCGAGCAGGGCAACCTTGTCGCCGCTGCCGTACGGGTCGAGATGGGTGGCGTGGTACAGGAAATGCGGCAGCGAGTTGATGAGGACCGCTCCGGCCACCACCTGCACCAGATAGCGAACCGGCCGCACCAGAGCGGCAATCGCCACGGCGGTGAGCGCGAGGTTCAGCGTGCCCACATCGCGCACGAGATGCTCGTTGAAGGGGCCGTCGATCGCCACCCAGTGGCGCCCGGCACCCGGAAACTCGTCATAGAACGAGTGCGGCGCGACCGCGGCCCAGAGGCCCACTACGCCACTGCTGAGGGCGAGCACGATCAACAGCACTCGCGTTGTCATGTCACGCATGGACAATCGCTTTCCAACCCTCTCGAGCCGACGGATACTGCGGAGCCCAATCGCTGGCTGCCTTGATCGCCGCGTTGGACACGCGCTGCGAGCGGTTCATGAACTCCGACTTCTTCCCACCGAGGCGGATCAGGCGACCGGGCACCGCGGCCCACGGTCGTTTGCCGATCGCCGCGCCGATCGCCCTCGCGTATGCCTTCTTGGTCAGCGGCTCGTCGTCGGTCACGTTGTAGGTGCCCGCGGGCAGCCCCAAGGCCGCGGTCACCGCCGAGGCGGCGTCGGCGAGGTGGATCGACGACTGGTACGCGCGGGGCGGTCCGGCCACCGGCCCCACGTGGCGGCGCGCCGCGGACAGGAACTGCTCGGTGTGATCACTGCCGGGCCCGTAGAACAGCCCGAAGCGCAGGACGACGCCGATGCCCCCTTCGCGCGTGAAGCGAGCGTTGTTCTGCTCCGCGACCTCCACCGATTGGCCGAGCGGCGGCGCATCGAACGGAACCGACTCGTCGATCCATTCCGAGCCGCGATCGGGGTACATGAACGTGATCGATTCCTGGATGACCCGGCCGACACCGGCGGCCAACGAGGCGTTCACCACCGCAGTAGAGCCGTCCCTGCGGATCCGGTCGTTCTCGGACCAGTTCTTCAGCGAGGCCGACTTCGTCAGCGGCGGGATCGCCGTTGCGAGGTTGCAGACCGCGTCATGGCCGGCGAAGGCCTCAGTCAGCGCACCCTCGTCGAACAGCGACACTCGAGCCGCACGAGCGCCCTGTTGCTCGACCTGCGCCGCCTTCTCGTCGCTTCGCGCCAGGGCGGTGACGTCATGGCCGCCTCGAACGAGATCAGGCACGACGAAGCGTCCGATCGCACCCGTCGCCCCAGTTACGAACACCTTCATCGCAAGGCGAATGTTGTCAGCTTTTCACCGAGGAGAGGAACTTGAGGAGCAGGCCACGATTGATGGGCTCGTCATCCTCGTCAGAGGCTTCGGCGAGGGCGGCGTCGCGCTCTTCGTCGGTAGCGGCGCGGGCGGCCGCAGCCACCGCGCGAGCCGCCTTCGGGCTGAGGCTGGCGAGCTGCTTTGCGACTTCGTCAGCTTCGATCGGATCGTCGTCGTTGATGTCTTCCTCGACGATGGACACGACGTCGGCGACGGGCTCGAGCTCGGGCTCCGTCGTCTCCTCGTCCGCCACTGCGACCGGGTCGACTCCGGGGATCTCGATGGAGAACGGATCCCACGTCGCGGGGGTCGCAGCGTCGGCGTCCGCTCCGAAACTCACCTCATCGAGCGCGCGCAGTCCCGAGACGGGCGTTGCGCTCACCTTGACGAGGCCGAGCTCGACGAGCTCCTTCACCTGGCGGCAGACGTCGAGCTCTCCGAGCTTGAGCGTGTGGCCGAGGCCCGTCACGCTGGTGCCGCTTCCGATGGAGACGATCGTCTTCCAGCGCTCAGCCGCGATCAGGATCTCCTCACCTTCGAGATCGCCCACGAGGCTTATCCACGCGTCCATCGACGGCACGACGGCTTCGATCTCACGCCACTCTGCGAGCTGACGCTCGGCGTCGACCAGCAGCGGCTCGACCGCACGCGACGGCGCCGGATCAGAAGTGGTGGTGCCGGACTCGAATGTGAATGAGCCGTCGGCGTACCGCAGCAGCTCGAAGATCACGTCTACGGCGCCGGCGTCGGGCAGTGCACCGGTCGCTTCTGATCCGACCACGGAGCCGTCGTCGACCCACACGCTGCCCGTGCCGCGGTTGCCGGCGATGACCAGGCGACCAGTCTTCTTCGTCGACGCGAGAAGTCTCAGTACGTCGGGAAGAGCGAAAGTGTCGAGGGTGCCCTGAAGGGCCACGGTGACCTCCGAGTTGCCGGTCTTGTCCAAATACGTGCCAGTTGCTGGCCGTTACATCGGCATACGGAGGCAACTTCTTCAGTCGGATTCTGGATTGCGGCTCGCCAACTCCGCTCGGGCCGCCTCCGTCATCGCCTGGATCGGCGGTTCGAGACCCGTCCACAGCCGGAAGGCGTGCCCGGCCTGGTGCACGAGCATCCCCAGGCCGTCGACCGCCACGATCCCCCGCTCCCGAGCCGCGGACACCAGCGGTGTCGGCCTCGGGTGGTAGACGATGTCGGCCACCACCTGTCCGGCGGCGAGGAGCGAGGCGTCGAACGGCGCCCGCCCGTCTCCCATCCCGACGGAGGTTGCGTTGACGACGAGGTCGGCGCCGGCGATCGCGTCGATCGTCGCCACTCGACCGACCGGACCGGCCAGTGCCGCCGCGATCTCGGCGCGCGCCGCGGTTCGATTCACGACGGACACCTGCAGCGCTCCCGCCCTCGAAAGCGCGAGCACGATCGCTCGTGCGGCACCGCCCGCGCCCAGCACCACCGCACGGCGCCCGCTCATCTCGAAGCCGACTTCGGCCCGCAGCGCGTCGAGAAAGCCCGGCCCGTCGGTGTTCTCGCCCAGGAGGCCCTCTGCGGTGGCAACCACGCAATTCACGGCGTGGAGCGCCGCGGCCTCAGGCGCGCAGACATCGACGAGCTCCGCGACCGTGTCCTTGTGCGGCATCGTGACGGAGAGACCGCCGATGTCGAGCGTGCGCATCGCCTCGAGGGCCCGGTGCGCGTCGCCGGGCCGTACCTCGAACGCGAGATATGCCCAATCGAGCTCACAGGCTTCGAATGCCGCGTTGAAGATCGCGGGCGAGAGCGAATGCCGGATCGGCGCACCGATCACGCCGGCAAGGCGCGTCGCTCCGCTGATCGCCATCAGAGCACTAGTCGCAGCCGAGGCCGGCGGCTCGGCAGCGGGCCTTGGCCGCTTCGAACTCGCTCGCGCTCGCGGTGAAGAAGTGCTGTCCTGCCGGCAGGTTCGGATCGAGCACGTAGAAGAGCGCATTGCTGCCGTCGGGATGCAGTGCGGCCTCGATCGCTTTGCGGCTCACGCTGGCAATCGGCGTCGGCGGCAGGCCGGTGTTCCTACGAGAGTTGTAGGGGTCGGCGCGATCGAGATCGCTCTGGTGCAGTACGCACGGTCGTTCGTCGTGCAAGTAGCACAGCGTCGCGTCGACCCCGAGCGCCATGCCCTTGGTCAACCGGTTGTAGATGACTTGCGCGATCTTGGCCCGGTCGACGTCGACCTTGGCTTCCTCCTCGACGAGTGAAGCCACGATCAGCACTTCGTAGGGTGTGTGGCCGACGAGGCTCTCTGAGTCCGCGAGGCCGAGCTCCGTGGCCACCTTGTCGAACTGCGTGACCATCGCTTGGATGGCAGCCGTCTCGTCGGCTCCCTCACCGATCTGGTACGTGTCAGGGAACAGGAAGCCCTCGAGCGGCTTGTCCGCCGGTTGGAACTGCGACCGCACCTGGCCCGCCGCGAGCACCGCATTGAGCTTCTCGACAGAGAACGTCGGGATGCTCTCCACGATGCGCTGGGGCACTTGGCGCAGGTTCAGCCCCGGTTGCACGGTGAACTGTCGAGTGGGTGGCGGAAGCGGACCCGCTTTCAGCCGGCGCAGGACGTCGGATGCGGTGTTGTGCAAGGGCATCCGGTACGTGCCCGCTTGGAACGGACCGGCGCTCTTGGCCTTGACGTACAGCTTGAAGAGGAACGCGTTGTTGATCACGCTCTTCTTCTCGAGCAGATCGGCGATCGAGCTCGTCGACGAGCCCGTGGGAATGTCGAGCACGATCTCGGCGCCGGGGCGGCCCGACGGAAACAGTTGGCGGTATGCCCAGAAGCTGACGAGGCCGGCGAGCAGTACAAAGACGATGAGGACGCCGAGAACGACCACGGCAACCTTGCGGCGGCGCGACATCTCGGGCCGCAGGGCCTCGTACTCCTCGTCGCGTTCTTGTTCCATCAACGACGCTCTGACTCCTGGCGATCGAGCCACGCTTGCAAGAGCACCGCTGCCGCCACCTGATCGATCAGCTTCGGCCGGTCGCGCCCTCGCACCCCGCTGGCCTTCAGTTGCTGGTCGGCGGTCACCGTGGTGAAGCGCTCATCCACCGTCTCTACCGGCACATCGAGCACGCGCGCCAACTCAGCGACCTCCGCGAGGACGCCCTCGGCCGCCGGGCCGACGCTGCCGTCGAGCGAGAGCGGTAGCCCGACGGCCACGACCCCGGCCTCCCATTCGGCCACCAGGCCGGCAATGGCCTGGTGGTCGGCCACCCGGTTCTTCGCCGACGCTCGCTCGAGGGTCGCGATGGCAGTTGCCACCTTTCCCTCGCTGTCGCTGATGGCGACGCCGATGCGGCGAGCGCCGAGATCGAGGCCGAGTGCCCTCACGTCGTCGGGATGCCCGCGGCCGCTCGCGCCTGGTCGAGCGCGGCGTCGAGACCACCGGCGTCCTTGCCGCCGGCGAGCGCGAGCTTGGCGTCTTTGCCCCCGCCTCCCTTGATGGTCTTGGCCGCATCGGCGATGAGCTCAGCGGCGTTCAGGCCGCTGTCCGTCGTGACCGCGCTGACGAGCGTGGCGCCGCCGCCCGATGGGGCGCCTCCGAGGACGACGGCCCGCACGCCGGACTGGTCGCGTATCGCGAGGGCCAGGTCGCGCAGCGCGTCGCGATCGACGTCGTCGACGCGGGCCACGACGACACCATCGACCGCCGCGGTTGCGAGCTCCGCGGAGCGATCGGCGGCCGCGTGCTGGCGCAGGGCCTTGATCTCGTCGCGCAGGGCCTTGATCTCGTCCAACCGCTTGCGGGCGCCCTCGACAACGTCGCTGGCGGGGACGTTCAGGACGTCGGCCACCTCGGCAAGGATCTCCTCCTCGTGTCGCAGGCGTTCGATCGGGCCAGTGCCGGTGACGGCTTCGATGCGGCGGAGGTTGGCGCCGATCGACTCTTCTTTCACGATCTTCAGCGGCCCGATGTCGCCCAGCGCACGGACGTGGGTGCCGCCGCACAGCTCGAGCGAGTGGCGACCGGCCTCGAGGACCCGAACCACCTCCCCGTACTTCTCCCCGAAGAACGCGATCGCGCCGAGCTCGACCGCCGTGTCCTTGGTGGTCTCGTAGTGCCGCACCGAATCGTTCGCCAGGATCTCCTCGTTCGCGAGGTCTTCGATCTCGCGGATCTGCGCCGGCGTCACCCCGTCGGAAGGACCGAAGTCGAACCGGAGCCGATCGGGCGCCACGTAGGAGCCTTGCTGCTTCACGTGCTCGCCGAGGACCTGGCGGAGCGCCCAATGCAGGATGTGTGTGCCGGTGTGGTTCCGGCGGATGGCGTCGCGCCGTTGGACATCGATCGCGGCCGTGGCTTCTTGTCCGGCGGTGATCTCGCCATCGACGACTCGGATGACGTGACGGTGCAGACCGGGCATGGCGTACGTGGTGTCGAGCACCTCGGCGTGTCCGGTGTCGGTGGTGATCGTGCCGGTGTCGCCGACTTGACCACCAGACTCCGCGTAGAACGGCGAACGGTCGAGGAACACGCTGTCGTCGACGACCGCGAGCACCTTCGCTTTCGTCTCGAACTCCTCGCGCCCGACGAAGTCGGTGGGCCCGAACTCATCGAGCACCGACTGGAAGTCGGTGAGCTTCTCGTAGTGAGACGCGTGGCTCGCCTTGCGACCGCTGATCTCTTGCGCGCTCTTGAGCGCGGCTTCGTAGCCGACCGCGTCTACTTCGACCCCGCGCTCGAGCGCGATCTCCCTCGTGACTTCGAGCGGGAAGCCGTGCGTCTCGTAGAGATCGAATGCGACATCGCCCGCGAGCACGTCGCCTTCGTTCAGCTCGGCGAGCTTGAGGTCGAGCAGCGTCGAACCCCGAGCGAGCGTTCGGCGGAACGCGTGCTCCTCGCGCGAGATCGTCTCGATGACGCGCTCGCCGTTCGTGCCGAGATCCGGATAGGCATCGCTCATCAGCTCGATCACGCGCCCCACGAGCGGAGGCGTCACCTCGCGATCACCGCCGAGCAAATGCGCGTACCGAACAGCGCGTCTGATGATGCGGCGCAGCACATACCCGCGGCCCTCATTCGACGGGACGACGCCATCGTTCACGAGGAACGCCATCGTCCGGCTGTGGTCGGCGATGACCTTCAGCGCGACGTCGGTCGACTCATCGGTGCCCAACCGCTTGCCCGTGACGGACATGGCTTGTTCCACCAAGGCCCGGAGGACGTCGGTGTCGAACACCGAGGTGACACCGTTGATCGCGGCCAAATTCCGCTCGAGGCCGGCACCGGTGTCGACGTTCTTGTTCGGCAGCGGGTCGAGACCGCCATCGGGCCGGCGGAAGTACTCGGTGAAGACGAGGTTCCACAGCTCCACGTAGCGGTTCTCTGCAGCAGGGTCCGCGGGCCCCGTGCCGGGACCGTGTTCAGCCCCGTAGTCCCAGAAGATCTCCGAGCTGGGACCGCACGGGCCGATGTCGCCCATCTCCCAGAAGTTGTCTTTGTCGAGCCGTTGAATGCGATCACTGGGGAAGCCGACCTCATCGACCCACAGTTGCTCGGCTTCATCGTCGCTGACGTGGACGGTCACCCAGAGCCGGTCGCCGTCGAGCGCGTACACCTCGGTGAGCAGCTCCCAGGCCCACGCGATCGCCTCCGCCTTGAAGTAGTCGCCGAAGCTCCAGTTGCCGAGCATCTCGAAGAAGCTCAGGTGCCTCGGTGTGCGTCCGATCGCATCGAGGTCGTTGTGCTTGCCGCCGGCTCGAACGCATTTCTGAACGTCGACGACCCGCGGCGGGTTCCACGGCACGGGCTCCTCGCCGAGGAAGTACGGGACGAACTGCATCATCCCCGAGTTCGTGAACATCGGCGCTGTCGGATGATGCGGGATGAGGCCGGCCGACGGCACGACGGTGTGCTGCCGCTGCGCGAAGAAATCGAGAAAGGCGCCGCGGACCTCATCTGACGACTTCATAGGACCAGTGAGGCTATCGGCGGTTGCTGGAGAGCTCCGCTCGTATCTCGGCCTCCCGCTCGCGCATCGCCTCTCGCCCGTCGGCGACCGCGGCCCGGAGATCGGCCCCCAAGCCCCGCATCGCCCCCGCAAGATCAGCGGACACTCGCTCCGGCGTGTAGCGCTGCATCGTGTCGCGCACGAACCGCATCATCCAGAACGACACGCCGAAGCCGAAGCCGACCCCGATCATCAACCAGAAGAGACGCTTGAACATCAGTCCGAGCTACGCCGGCGGAAGCGACGCGCAGCCCGACCCGTCCCTGAGGCGAACGCGATGCCCTTGATCACCGGATTCGAGAACGCCAAGTACGCGAGCCGCGATGCGGAGTCGACGGTCGACGAGATCGACTCGGCCGTGCCCAACAGGTTGTCGACTCGTTCGAGCTCGACGTTGGCCTGACTCACCGCCAAACGCATCTCCGTGACGACCGGAAGGGTCTCCCGCCGCAGATCCTCGATCGCCGATCGCAACTGCGTGAGCGTGCGGTTCAGCGCGACGATCGCGTAGACGAGCACCAACACCGCGAGTCCACTGGCGACTGCGACGACGACTGCGGCCGCGTCACTCGCGTCCATCGTCGCTCATCTCTCGACTGCCGTCGTTGCTCTTCTGTCGAAGCCTCGACATGCGCGTTGCGATCTCCTGTTCGAAGCCGTGCGGGGAGGGTTCGTAGTACGTCCGCCCCTCGTTCTCGGAGGGCCGGTACTGCTGCGCCACCCAGCCCCGCGGGTCGTCGTGAGGATACTGGTATCCGGCGCCGTGCCCGAGCTTTGCCGCGCCGTAGTAGCCGGTTCCCCGCAGGTGTGCGGGCACTTCGCCCGCTACGCCGTTGCGCACATCCTCGAGCGCCGACCAGATCGCCGTGGCCGACCGGTTCGACTTCGGGGCCGTGGCGAGGTGGACCACGGCCTGTGCGAGGTTCAGCTGCGCTTCAGGGAGCCCGACGAACTCGACGGCGCGCGCCGCCGCGTCGGCGACGACCAGCGCCATCGGATCGGCCATACCGATGTCTTCCGAGGCGAGGACCACGAGCCGGCGAGCGATGAACCGCGCGTCTTCTCCTGCTTCGATCATGCGAGCCAGCCAGTACAGCCCGGCGTCGGGATCGGACCCGCGGATGCTCTTGATGAACGCGCTGATGACGTCGTAGTGCTCATCGCGGCCGTAGCGGAGGGCCTTGGTGCCGATCGCCGCCTCGGCATCGGCGATCGTGACTCGCGGGCTGCCTCCGTCGTCTCGGGCCCGCGCCAAAGCGGCGGCGACCTCGATCGTGGTCAACGCTTGGCGTCCATCACCGGTGGTCAGCAGCACGAGGTGTTCCCGCGCATCGTCGTCGATCGTTGCGCCTTCGGCCTCCAACCCGCGGGCGATCAGCGCACCGGTCGCCTCGGCATCGAGGGGCTCGAGGCGGAACAAGGTCGAGCGCGAGAGCAGCGGCGCGTTGACCTCGAAGTAGGGGTTCTCGGTGGTCGCCCCGATGAGGACGATCAACCCACTCTCGACCGACGGCAGGAGCGCATCCTGCTGTGCCTTGTTGAATCGGTGGACCTCGTCGAGGAACAGGATGGTCGGTTGATCCTGTTCGCCCAAGCGACGCTCGGCGCGCTCCAAGACCTCGCGAACGTCCTTCACACCCGCGCTGACCGCCGACAACTGCTCGAACGCTTTCGCCGTCACGCGTGCGATCACTTTCGCGATGGTGGTCTTGCCGGTTCCGGGCGGACCCCAGAAGATCACCGACGAGAGCCGGTCGCCCTCGATCAACGCGCGCAGCGGCGCACCCGCGCCGAGGAGATGCTGCTGCCCCACGATCTCGTCGAGACGCGTCGGCCGAAGTCGATCGGCCAGCGGCGCACGAGCGGCGAGACGCTCGGCAGCCGCGGAGGCGAACAGGTCCTCACGCTTGGGCATCATCCGGAGGCTAATGGTGCGCCAGTGGTAGACAACGGGGCGCGATGGACCCGAAGGTCGTGCTCGTCCTCACGTGGATACTCGCGGCGTTGGTGGTCGCCGCGTACATCTGGTTCGTTGTATGGCGCTACCGCGTCGAACAGCGCAAGAAGGCCGCCGACGATGTCACCGACACCGCGATGTCCGACGCGATCGCACGGACCGCGCAACGAATGGCACCACCGCCCACGAGCTCGCCGACCGCCGTTGGCAGTGCGGTCGTTGCTCCGACGCCTCCTCCACCCTTCGCAGCATCGCCGGAAGCCACCGTCGCCGGCGTGCTGGCGGGCATCGCCCTTCCTCACGATCTGGTTCCGTTGACCACCATCGCCCCGCGGCCGGCGGTCGGCGATCGGGTGGCGTTCTGGACCGACCGCGCCCCCGCAGAGATCGTCGGGCCGGCGTTCGCCGCAGAGCTCGAGCGGCTGGGCTACAAGGTGATTGCGCTCGACGAGCGAACGTTGTCTGCGCAACGGGAGAGCGACCGCGTTCTCGTCATGATCCACCCGGAGGGCAACCAGGCGACGATCGGCGACCAGTTGGCGTTCTCCTCGGTGCCGGAGGGTGCGGTCGTCATCGAGGTTTGGCTTCCGGTGTAGCGATCACCTGCAATCCCAGTTCGCGGAGATGGCGCTCGTCGATGGCGGTCGGAGCACCGGTCATCGGATCCGTTCCCGACTGCGTCTTCGGGAACGCGATCACTTCGCGGATGTTCTCCTCGCCCGCGAGGATCGCGATGAGCCGGTCGGTGCCGATGGCGAAGCCTCCGTGCGGAGGAGCTCCGTAACGGAACGGCGTGAGGAAGAACCCGAACCGCTTGTTGGCCTCCTCCTCGTCGATTCCGAGCAGGTTGAAGACCCGCTGCTGTAGCTCTGGCTCGTGTATCCGGATGCTCCCAGAGCCGAGCTCCCACCCGTTGAGCACGAGGTCGTAGGCCTGGCTGCGCACGGACATCGGATCGGACTCGAGCTTGTCGACGTCGTCCGGATGCGGGCGAGTGAACGGATGGTGCGCCGGCTTCGGAAAGCCGGCCTCGGAGACCCCGACGAACATCGGGAACTCGGTGATCCACACGTAGCGATACGGACCCTCGCTCACGGGTGGGCGGCCGAGGTCGTTGCGCAACTGGCCGAGCACATCGCACACCGTCATCCACTCGTCGGCGACGAGCAGGAGCACATCTCCCGGGGCAGCACCCATCGCGCTCACGAGCGCGCCTTGCTCGGCCTCCGAGAGGAACTTCGTGAGCGGCGATTCGAGCGCGCCGCCGTCGCCGACCTTGAACCAGGCGAGGCCCTTCGCACCCATCTGCTTCGTACGGTCGGTGAGCGCGTCGAGCTTGTTGCGCGTCAGCTCGGTGGCCTTGCCCTCGGCGCGGATGCCCTTCACACACGGCGCTTGGAAGACCCGCGCTTCGGTCTTGGCGAACACCTCGCTCAGATCGACGAGCTCCATGCCGAAGCGCAGGTCGGGCTTGTCGACACCGAAACGGTTCATCGCCTCGTGCCAGGTGATACGCGGGATGGCCTCGGGGCGCTCACCGGTGACGGCTTCGGCGGCATCGAGCACGGCCTCGTCGGTGAAGGCGAGGACGTCGTCTTGGTCGACGAAGCTGGCCTCGAAGTCGAACTGGATGAACTCGTACTGACGATCTGCTCGGAGGTCTTCATCGCGCAGGCAACGGGCGATCTGGTAATAGCGCTCGACGCCCGCGACCATCAGCAGCTGCTTGAACAGCTGCGGGCTCTGCGGCAACGCGTAGAACGAGCCAGGACTCTGGCGGGAGGGCACGATGAACTCGCGAGCACCTTCCGGTGTGGAAGGCATGAGCATCGGTGTCTCGACCTCGACGAAGCCCTGCCGTTCCATCGCGCGCCGGATTGCAGAGTTCACCGTGGCGCGCACGTCGAGGTTGCGCTGCATACGCGGGCGACGCAGGTCCAGATAGCGGTAACGGAGCCGAATGGTCTCGTCGACGTCGATGCGATCGTCGATCGGGAAGGGCGGGGGTTCGGCCACGCTCAGGATCTCGACGATGCAGTCCTTGACCTCGACTTGGCCGGTGGCCAGCCGGTCGTTCTCGTAGCCCTCCGGTCGTCGCTGCACCGTTCCGGTGATCCGCACCACGTACTCGGATCGGATGTCGTGCGCGCCGTCGACGACGCATTGCACGATTCCCGTGCGGTCGCGGAGATCGACGAACGCGAGATGCTCACCGTGCTCGCGACGGCCGGCGACCCAGCCGCACAGAGCGACTTCCTGGCCGACGTGCTCGGGGCGCAGGTCGCCCGTCCAATGGGTCCGCATGCTCATTGCTGGCGCTTCCTGACGTGTTCGACGATGTCGGCCCGTGCGACCGCTTCCTGTTGGCTCGACTGGAGATCTCGCACGGTGATGGTGCCGTCCGCGACCTCCTGGTCGCCGATGATGAGGGCCACGCTCGCGCCGACGCGATTGGCCTGTTTCATCTGTGCCTTCATCGACCGGCCGTCGAAGGCGCGGTCGACGCGGATGCCCTCGCGCCGCAGCTGATGCGTGAGGTCGAGAGCGTGGGTTCCGTCGACCACGTCGATCACGAAGACATCGACGGTGGCTGATGGCGCGGGAAAGGTGCCCTCCGCGTCGCAGGCGAGGAGGATGCGCTCGATGCCGGCACCGAACCCGATTCCGGGTGTGGCCGGCCCGCCCATCTGTTCCGCCAAGCCGTCGTAGCGCCCCCCACCGCCCACGGCGTTCTGGGCCGTGTCGAGGGCGTCCGCCGCGAACTCGAAGGTCGTGCGCGTGTAGTAGTCGAGACCCCGCACCAAGCGAGGCGCGAGCTCGTAGTCGACACCGAGGGTTCGGAGCCCGGCCTGCACTCGTTCGAAATGAGCAGCCGACGCGTCAGAGAGATGATCGGTCATCACCGGAGCGGCAGCGATGATCGCCTCGTCCTGAGGCCGTTTCGAGTCGAAGACACGCAACGGGTTGACGTCGAGCGTCTCTCGTGATTGCGCCGACAGATCGCCTCGATGCGCGTCGAGGTACGTCCGCAGCGCGTCGAGATAGCGAGGACGCGTCTCGCTGTCGCCCAACGAGTTGAGTAGCAGACGAACGCGCGTCAGTCCCAGCGCGTCGTAGAACCGCGCCAACAACGCGATCACCTCGACGTCGAGATAGGGATCGTCGGAACCGATGGCTTCGACGCCCAGTTGGTGGTGTTGGCGATAGCGGCCGGCCTGGGGCGCCTCGGCCCGAAAGTTCGGCGCGACGTACCAGACCTTCCACGGCGTCGTGGGCCGATGCTCGACGAACGCTCGCACGACCGAACCCGTGCCTTCGGGCCGCAGAGCGAGATGACGACCGCCGCGGTCCTCGAAGTCGTACATCTCCTTGCGCACGATGTCGGTCGACTCCCCGACACGCGCGAACACCTCGTAGTGCTCGAACATCGGCGGGATGTGCAAGCCGTACCCCGCGCGTGTCGCGTCCTCGGCAAAGCGCGCGATGAGGGCCTGCCACCGGGACGACTCCGGCGGCAGCACATCGTGCGTGCCCTTCGGGGCTCGGAAGACGTCGTTGTCAGCGATGTCGAGCGACGTTAGTTGGAGGGGTGCAACGTCCCGAACCCACTTGCGGCGCGCGGACTACCAGGCGTATGCCTCGGGCGCGGTGCCGCCTGGGCCCGGAAAGATCTTGTCGAGACGCTCGAGGACCCCGGCGTCGAGGTCGATGTCGAGCGACCGAAGACTTCCGTCGAACTGCTCCATCGTGCGAGGCCCGATGATCGGTGCCGTCACGACGGGATTGGCCAGCAGCCACGCGAGCGCAACGTCAGCGGGCTGCTCGCCGAGCTCCGCGCACAACTTCTCCCACGCCTCGAGGGTGTCGCGCAGCCAGTCGGCCGCCATCTTCATGCCGTCGCTCGAACGCCGGCCCTTTGACGTCTTTCCGACGGACCCGCCGAGCAGCCCGCTGCCCAAGGGGCTCCACGGCAGTAGACCGACCCCGTAGGCCTCGCACGCGGGGATCACCTCGAGCTCGATCGTGCGGGTCTTCAGGTTGTACAGACTCTGCTCCGAGACCAGTCCGAAGGAGTTGCGGCGCCGCGCCGCCTCGTTGGCGGCCACGATGTGCCAGCCGGCGAAGTTCGAGCTGCCGACGTAGATCACCTTGCCCTGCTCGACCAACAGGTCCATGGCTTGCCAGATCTCGTCCCACGGTGTGGCTCGATCGACGTGGTGCATCTGGTAGAGGTCGATGTGGTCCGTCTGCAGCCGGCGCAGGCTGGCCTCGCACGCATCACGGATGTGGCGCGCCGAGAGCTTCGAATCGTTCGGCCACTCACCGGCGACGTTGCCGTACACCTTGGTGGCCAGCACGACCTTCTCGCGTCGCCCGCCGCCTTGCGCGAACCAGCGGCCGACGATCTGCTCGGTCTCGCCGCCGCCGTACCCGTTCGCGGTGTCGAAGAAGTTGATCCCCGCGTCGAGGGCGCGATCCATGATCGCGAAGCTGTCGATCTCGCTCGTCTCCGGCCCGAAGTTCATCGTGCCCAGACACAACGGACTCACGAGCAGACCGGTACGACCGAGGTGGCGATAGTCCATGGCGCGACCTTACGTCGCGGCCGGCCGAGGTTTGCCTGGCTCGATCTTCACTGTCATACCCCCTGGGCACAATGGTGGGATGACCTTGGTCGAAGCTCACGATGGAGTCGAGGCCCGGGTGGCCGAGCTGATGGGCACGATCAACCTGGCGACGGCCGAACTGGTCGGCGTGATCGCCGAGGTCGTCGAGAACGAGACGTGGGCGACCGCGGGCGGCATCCGCTCCCCGGAGCACTGGGTCACGTGGCAATGCGGTGTCTCGCCCGGTCGGGCGGCCGCGCTCGTGCAAACCGCGCGTCGGCTGAACGAGCTGCCGGCGACGGCGGCGGTGTTCGATTCGGGGCAGCTGTCCGAAGACTCGATGGCCGCGATTGCTCGCCGGGCGCCGGCGGAGCGCGACGAGGAGATCGCTGAGCACGCCGCGAGGATGCTGCACTCCCAGATCGAGCGTCTGCTGCGAACGATGCCGAAGCCGGACCGGCCCGAGGCCGAACCGAAGGAGAGCGAGGTGACCTTCGGAATCGACGGCGACCGGTGGAAGATGCGAGTCGACTTGCCGTTGGACGAGGGCGCACTCGTGGAGAAAGCGATGACCGCCGGCCGGTCGCAGGTGTTCTTCGAGCGACATCCCGACGCCACGAGCGAGACCCGCAGCGACGTCAGCTGGGTCGACGGCCTGGTCCGGGCCGCCGACCTCGCGCTGCGAGCACTCGGGAACGGCAAGGACCGCCCCGCCGACCGCCACCAGGTGCTGTTCCACATCGACGTCGCTGACGGCACCGCCAGGCTGCATCTCGGCTCGGTCGTGCCCGACGCGGTCCGCCGGTATCTGGCCTGCGACGCCGACGTCCGAGCCCTCATCGAAGGCAACGGGATCCTGGCCGCCATGTCGAGCCGGATGCGCACGGTCGACGACCGCATGCGCGCCTTCATCGAGCAGCGCGACGGCGGCTGCCGAGTCCCTGGCTGCACCCAACAACGTTGGCTGCACATCCACCACCTGGTGCACTGGGAAGACGGCGGGCGCACCGAGTCGCCCAACCTGTGCGCGCTGTGTCCGCTCCACCACCGATTACACCACCACGGTCTGCTCGAGATCCGGGGCAACCCGAACCGTCGCGATGGGCTGCACTTCTTCGACCAGCACGGCCGCGAGATCGCCGGGCTACCAAAGGCGCCACCCGAGCGCCCGTTGCACCCGCCACCCGAGCCGTACGTGCATCCTTCCGGCGAACCAATCAACTGGTACTGGTTCAACTGGCGGGAGCTGAGGGACCCCGACCTCAATTGACCGCACGCGCCTCAGTGCTCGTCGGCCGAGTCGAGGGTGAACGTTGCCACGATGACAGCGAGGGCCAAACCGACACCGACGGCCGTGTATCCCGCGAGGTTTCGTACCGGCGTCCACCCGCGAACCAGGACGTCGTCGTGCCAACTCGTCAGCCGCCATGTCAGCAGCGCGGCGATGGCTGCTGACGCTGCGGTCATCGCGGCGAGCAACCACGCCCCCCACTCGAGCGGAACCCGGCCGAGCGCACCGAGAACGCTGAAGACGAGCAGCACGCAGCCGCCGAGAACCAGGCTCGCGACGATGGCCAGCGTCCCTAGATGCATGCTCCCGCAGAGGGTGTCGGGGTTGAACGGCTCGTCGAAGGTCGGATCGATCAACGCACCGCAGGATGTGTCTCCGGTCCCGCCGAGCGACACCGCGGTCAGGGGCAGACCACACAGCACGAGGAGGAGACCAACCGGGACCATGGCCAGAGCGTTCGGATGACGGATTGGCGGTCGCCCGTGCGTCATGGCGGGCAGGTTCAGGCGCCTTTGCCGGGTACCACGCGGTAGGCGTCGTACACGCTCTCGATGCGCTTGATCTGGGAGAGCAGCGACTCGAGGTGGGACGGGTCGCCGAGTTCGAAGTCGAAGCGCATCTTCGAGATGCGATCGCTGCCCGTGTTCGACGTGCACGTGAGGATGTTCACGTGTTGGTCGGAGAGCGTCTTGGCCACATCGGACAGGAGGCGGGCGCGGTCGAGCGCCTTCACCTCGATCGACGCCACGAACATGCCGGTGATGTCCGTGTCCCATTCGACCTCGATGAGCCGCTCGCCCTTCCCGCCCGCGAGCGACACGGCGTTCGCGCAATCGGAACGGTGCACGGACACACCGCGACCCCGGGTGACGAAGCCCATGATCTCGTCGCCGGGCACCGGGGTGCAGCAACGCGACAGGCGCACCATCACGTCGTCGAGGCCCTCGACGTGCACACCGATCGCCGGCCGTTCACGACGCGCCCGAGGCTGGCGCACGGTGGTGGGCAGCTGCTCCTCGCGCTCGGGCTCGCCGTCGCGCAGCTCCTTCGCGATGCGGGACGCCACTGACTTCGCCGAGACGTGGTTCTCCCCGATCGACGCGTGCAACGCATCGAGGTCGGCGTAGTTGAGTGTCGTCGCCACCTCGTTGAGCAAGTTCGAGGCCGCGATCTTCTGTACGGGAAGACCCTCGCGTCGCAGGGCCTTGATCAGCTCATCACGGCCGTTGTCGATGGCGTCTTCCCGCCGCTCACGCGAGAACCACTGCCGGATCTTGTTCGCTGCCCGCGGCGTGGTGACGATCTGCAACCAATCACGCGACGGTCCGGCGCCTTCCACCTTCGACGTGAAGATCTCCACCGTGTCACCCGACGTCAGTGTCGAATGGAGCGGCACGAGCCGACCGTTCAGACGCGCCCCGATGCACGCGTGCCCGACCTCGGTGTGGATCGAGTATGCGAAGTCGATCGGCGTCGCGCCGTTCGGCAGCGTCATCACCTGACCCTTGGGCGTGAACACGTACACCTCGTCTTGATCGAGGTCGACCTTCAACGTCTCCATGAACGCACTCGGGTCAGACGTCTCCTGTTGCCAGTCGATGATGCGGCTGAGCCACGGCATGTCGGACGCCGAGTCGTCGCCCTTGTAGCCGTAGTGGGCGGCCACGCCGTACTCGGCTCGCTGGTGCATCTCGCGCGTGCGGATCTGCACCTCCACCGTCTTGCCGCCGGGCCCTACGACCGTCGTGTGCAACGACTGATAGAGGTTGAACTTCGGCATGGCGATGTAGTCCTTGAAGCGCCCTTGCACGGGCTTCCACGTGGCGTGGATGGAACCCAGCGCGGCGTAGCAGTCCTTCACCGTCTCCACGATCACGCGGATGCCGACGAGATCGAAGATGTCGGTGAACTCCTTGCCCTTCACCACCATCTTCTCGTAGATGCTCCACATGTGCTTCGGGCGACCGGTGACCTCCGCGACGATGCGCAGCTCCTCCAACCGTCCGCGCACGTCTTCGAGCACCTGCGCGAGATACAACTCGCGCTCGGGCGTGCGGCTCGACACCATGTGATCGATCTCGGCGTAGCGCTTCGGGTGCAGCGTGGCGAAGGCCAAGTCTTCCAGTTGCTGCTTCATGTCTTGCATGCCGAGACGGTGAGCCAAGGGTGCGTAGATGTCGATGGTCTCGCGGGCGATGCGCTCCTGCTTGCTCGCCGGGAGCGCCGCGAGGGTCGCCATGTTGTGCAGCCGGTCCGAGAGCTTGATGATCAGCACACGGACGTCTTTGGCCATCGCCACGAGCATCTTGCGCATCGTGGCGGCCTGCTGCGCCTCCTTCGAGTCGAACTGGATGCGTTCGAGCTTCGTGACGCCATCGACGATGCCGGCGACATCGGGGCCGAATTCGGCGATGACGTGCTCGAGCGTGATGTTCGTGTCTTCGACGGCGTCGTGAAGGAGTGCGGCGGCGATCGTGATGTCGTCGAGGCCGAGGTCGGCGACGATGGCGGCTACGGCGAGCGGGTGGTGGATGTACGACTCGCCCGACTTGCGCACTTGCTGACGATGGGCTTCCGCGGCCACCTCGTACGCCCGGGTGATCATCAACGGGCTCGACTTCGGGTGGTGCGACCGGAACGCGCTGACGAGCGGGGCCACCTCTTCGGCCGGCGGGACGCTGTTGCGCCGCCAGGGAAGAACCCGCGTCACCGTTGCCATCGGTTGATTCTACGGGGGCCCGGCTACTCCTCGTAGGTGACGAGCGAGAGGACGTCGTAGCCCTCGAGCTTCTCGCGCCCCTTCAGGAAGCCGAGCTCGATGACGAACCCGAGTCCCGCAACGATGCCACCGAGCTTCTCGACCAGGCGGATGGTGGCCCCGGCCGTGCCTCCGGTCGCCAGCACGTCGTCGACGATCACCACACGCGAGCCCGGCTCGACCGCGTCCCGGTGGATCTCGAGGAGGTCGGTGCCGTACTCGAGCTCGTACTCCTCGCGCTCGATCTCCCATGGCAACTTGCCGGCCTTGCGCACCGGTACGAACGCGGCGCCGAATCGGTATGCAACCGGCGCGGCGATGATGAAGCCGCGCGCCTCGACCCCCAGGACACGGTCGATGACCGTCCCGTCGAAGTGATCGGCGATCAAGTCGACGGTCGACCGAAACGCCTCCGGATTGGCGAGCAGCGGCGTGATGTCCTTGTAGATGACCCCCATCTTCGGGAAGTCAGGAATGTCGCGGACGCAGGCGCGTAGCTCGTTGGCGTCCATCATCGGCTACCTGCGCTTGCCCTTCTTGCGGGGCCGCGGTGGGATGTTCGTGGCGACGCGCCCACCGCCGGCCCTCGCCGCGGCTGGAGTCGTCTCGGCTACAGGCTCGGGTGCGTCGTCATCGCGTTCCGTCGTGTCGTCGGTGGCCGCGCGCCGTGGGCTCGTCCGCTCCTGCAGCCGCCGGCGAATGTCTCGATACCTCGGCTCGCGCTCCTTGTAGATCACGAGCAGCGGCGACGCCACGAAGATCGACGAATAGGCACCGGAAGCAAGGCCGATGAGGAGCGCCAGCCCGAATTCCTCGAGGGTGGTCGCGCCCAGGATCAACGAGCCGATCACCAGCAACGACGTGATCGGGATCAACGCGGTGATCGACGTGTTGAGCGACCGCATCAGCGTCTGGTTGAGCGAGAGGTTGACCATGTCGCCGTACGACATCCGGTTGGTGGCTGAAACGAGGCGCGTGTTCTCGTGCACCTTGTCGAACACGACGATGCCGTCGTAGATCGAATAGCCGAGGATGGTCAGCAACGCGACGACCGTGGCCGGCGTCACCTCGAGGCCACTGATCGAGTACACCCCGATCGTCATCAACACGTCGTGTACCAGCGCGACGAGAGTCGGCACGGCCATCTTGAACTCGAATCGCATCGAGATGTACAGCGTGATGACCAACAGGAACACGATCAGCGCGTTGCGCGCCTTGTTGCTGATCTCGTTCCCCCAGGAAGGGCCCACTTCGTCGCGATTCACCTCACCGACGGTGAGCTGGGCTGCATCGGCCAAGGCCTGCTGCACCTGTTGGGCTTTCGTGGGGTCGAGCGTCGGCGTCTGCACACGAATGATGCGGAGCGTCGAACTCTTGAGTTCTTGCACCTTCGGATCACCTATGCCGAACGGGCTCAGCGCGGACCGCGCCTGCTCGACGGTCAGCGTGTCCGACGGAACCTCGTAGACCGCCCCGCCCTTGAAGTCGATGCCGAGGTTGAGCCCATTCAGTAGCAGCGAACCGAGCCCGACGAGCAGGAACGCCGCAGAGATCGCAAACCACAGCTTGGTCCGACCGATGAAGTCGATGTTCGTTTCGCCGTGGTAGAGACGCCCGAACGGACCCCGCTTCTTCGGCGGCCGCAGCTCTGCGTCAGCGACGATCATCGTCCGCCCGCCGCGGGTGCCACCGCACGGTGCTCGCTGTCGCCGAGGCCCGATCGGATGCCGATCCAGCGGGCCTCGGTGAGGAACCGACTACGAGCGAGCAAGGCCACCATCGGCCGCTTGAAGAAGTAGGCCGTGACGAGGTCGAGCAACGTGGAGAGGCCGAGGAAGAACGCGAAGCCGCGCACGGCACCGACCGTCAGCCAGAACAGCAATGCGGCGCCGATGAACGACGCAAGGTCGGCGGAAACGATCGTGCGCCACGCGCGTTTGAACGCGTGGTCCACCGCTGAGCGGACGGTCTTCCCCGATTTGATCTCGTCCTTCATGCGCTCGAAGTACACGATGTAGGAGTCCGTGGTGACGCCGACGGACACGACGATGCCGGTGACCCCCGAGAGGCTCAGCGCCAGACCGGACGAGCTGGAGAGCGCCGTGATGATCGAGTAGCTCAGGGCCGACCAGACGGCAAGACCGACGATGACGACGACGCCGAGCGCTCGGTAGTACAGCACCATGTACACCGCGACTGCGGCGATTCCGACTGCGCCGGCGATGAGACCAGCTCGCAGCGAGTCGTGTCCGAGCGTGGCGGAAACCGTCTCGACGCGCTCCTGCTGGAGCTGGATCGGCAGCGCGCCGTAGTTCAGGACGAGCGCGAGATCCTCGGCTTGCTTCTGCGAGAACTTGCCGGAGATCTCGATCGACGTGCTGTTGAACGTTGCGGTCTGCGGCGCAGGATTGGATTCGACATTGCCGTCCAACACGATCGCGGTGCGCCCGCCCGGGCATTCCGTGTCCTTGTTGAAGCAGTGCCCGGACAGGGTGTTGAACCCGTCGAGGCCCGAGCCCTTGAGCTCGAGCTCGACCACCCAAGCCCCTTGGGGAATGGCCGCCCGTGCGCTCGACACGGCTTCGCCGCTCAATGCAACCGGACCCAACACATCGCAGGCATCGACGTTGCCGTCCTTGTCTTGATCGTCGAAGCCGATGATCGGCTGCCCGTCAGGCGTCACGCTGGCCTGCTCGCCCGCAGTGCCGCAGACCTGAGGGTTGGCCGCCGCGGTCGTGCTCGTCGTCGTCGAATCCGTCGCGCTCGGCACCGTGGTGTCCGTCGCGCCTGGCACGGTCGTGGTGGTGTCGCTCGTCGCCGTCTGCGTGGCCGCGAGATGACCCGCGAGGGGGACACCCATGCTCGACTGTCCGAGGGTCGTCGTGGTCGTCGTCTCGGGCGCGGTCGGTCCCGCGTCGACGGGGCGCACGCAGAGGCCACCGAACGCGGGGTCGAGCGACTGCGTGTACGTCGAATCAGGAAGGTGGGTCGGCAGCTGCGTACAGAACGGCCGGAACTGGAGCTTGGCCGTACGGCCGACGAGCTCGATCGCGCGCTGGGAGTCCTTCACGCCGGGAAGCGACACGACGATGAAGTTTCCCTGGCGGGTGATCTCCGGCTCCGCCACACCGAGACCGTCCACGCGGCGACGGATGATCGAGATGGCTTGGTCGAGCTGCGCGCTCGTGGCCGTCTGACCCGTCTTGACGCCGAGCACGACAGAGGTGCCGCCTTGGAGGTCGAGGCCCAGCTGCGGCGACCGTCCTCCGATGGTGAGGGTGTAGGTCAGCCAGCCGACGGCGATGAGGAGGGTGAGGACGAGCGGCATCGCTCCCGAACGCCGCATCAGCTGTCAGTACCCGATGTCTCTCCCTCGGTCGGCACGCCCGCGGGCTCGCCGACGTCATCGATCTCGCCGACGACGGGCTCGGGCTCTGGTTCGTTCATGCGACGCGCGATTGCCGCCCGCACGATCCGCAACCGGATGCCGGGCGCGACTTCGAGATGCAGAACCTCGTCGTCGATCGCGGTGATCGTCCCGAGGATGCCGGACGTCGTCATCACCTCGTCGCCTTCCTGGAGCACCGACACCAGCGCCTGGTGCGCGCGCATGCGGCGTTGCTGCGGACGAATCACGATCGCCCAGAGGACGAGAAACATCAGGGGGAGAAAGACGTACCCCATTGGCGGCGGTCTACCTGGGTCCGGGGGACAGGGCGGCGTTCACCGTAGTCCAGCCCCTGGTCAGCGCCAGATCGCCAGGGTGGAAGCCCGGAAGGCGTCGAAGCGTCCCTCGCAGATGGCCACGCGCATGTTGGCGACGAAACGCAGCAGCCAGCCCAGATTGTGCAGCGTCACCAGCCGAGCGCCGGTCGGCTCCTGCACCGAGAGCAGGTGCCGCAGGTAGGCCCGGGACCAGCGTTGGCACACCTCGCACGGACAGGCGTCGTCCAGTGGCCCGGAGTCGATTCGAAAGCGGGCATTGCTGAGATTGAACCGGCCTTCATCTGCGAGCACGGTGCCGTGGCGACCGTGGCGAGTCGGGAGCACGCAATCGAAGAGGTCGACGCCCAGCGCGACGGCGTCCACCAACCGGGCGGGATCGCCGACCCCCATGAGGTACCGAATGCGACCTGTCGGGAGCGCGCTGATCGCTGCCGCCAACGCGGGGCCCATCTCCTCGCGCGTCTCACCTACGGACAGGCCGCCGATGCCATACCCGTCAAATCCGATCTCGACCGTGCGGCCCGCGCTCTCCACGCGCAGCGCTTCGTCGATGCCGCCCTGGACGATGCCGAACAACGCCTGACCCTCGCCCCGCGGTGTCGCTTTGGCGCGCGCCGCCCATGCGGCTGTCCGCTCGACGGCTTGGCGTACGACATCGGGAGGCGACGGCAACGGTGGGCACACGTCGAGCGCCATCTGCACGTCGGCGCCGATCATGGCCTGCACCTCGACCGCGCGCTCCGGCGTCAGGCGGTGCGAGCTGCCGTCGTAGGTGGAGCGGAACGTCACCCCGGCGTCGTCGACCTTCACGGTGCCGGCGGGCAGCGAGAAGACCTGGAACCCACCGGAGTCGGTGAGCAGTGGCCCCTCCCAGCTCATGAACCGATGGAGTCCCCCGACCGCGGCCACGGCGTCGGCGCCCGGCCGCAGCATCAGGTGATAGGTGTTCGCGAGCACGATCTCCGCTCCCGTACGCAGCAGGTCTTCGCTGTCGAGCGTGCGCACCACGCCCCGCGTCCCGACCGGCATGAACGCCGGCGTCGCAAAGGTTCGGCCCGAGGCCGTGACCGCGTGGCCGGCGCGCGCTGCACCATCGGTGGCGTCGATCGTGAGGGAGATCGTCATGCTCGCTCCACGAGCATCGCGTCACCGAAGGACAGGAATCGGTACCCCTCGCGCAGCGCGGTGTCGTAGAGCTCTCTCCACCGCGGACCGACGAACGCCTCGATCATCGCCAGGAGTGTGGTTCTCGGAAGGTGGAAGTTGGTGAGCAACACATCGACGGCGCGGAACTCGAAGCCAGGCCGGATGAACAACGTGGTGCGCCCCTCGCGTTCACCGGTCGCGGCACCAGACTCGAGCGCTCGCACCACGGTCGTACCCACGGCCACGACGCGGTCGGCGGCGGCACACGCTTCGAGCGTCGCCGCCGGTATGTCGTAGGCCTCCGAATGGATCACATGCTCCTCGAGCGTCTCGGTCGTCACGGGACGAAATGTGTCCAGGCCGATCGCGAGCTCGATCGTCGCGACGCCGATGCCGTTCGCTCGACAGCGGTCGAGCACCTCGTGGGTGAGGTGAAGACCTGCGGTGGGTGCCGCCGCCGACACCGGGCGCCGGGAGTAGACGGTCTGGTAACGCTCCGCCTCGCGTAGCGGCGCGTGAATGTAGGGCGGCAGGGGCATCTCCCCGCTGCCGTACAGGTCTCCCGTGACCTCGACGCGCCATCGACCCCCGCCGAGCTCCGCGACGACCTCCACCGAGACACCGCCGCCTCCAGTGAGCTGGAGGCCAGGGCCGATCTTGCGACTCGGTCGCACCAGCGCCTCCCACCGTCCGTCGGCGTCCTGCTCGAGCAGCAACACCTCGACCGCTCCCCCGGTTGCCTTGTGAACGCGTAGGCGACTCGGCAGCACCCGGCTGTCGTTCACGACGAGCAGATCGCCCGCGCGCAGGACGTCCGGAAGGTCCGCCACCCGGAGATGGTCCGGCGGTCGGTGGGCCCCACGGTCCACGAGCAGCCGGGCGTTCTCGCGGCGCTCGGCCGGTTCCTGCGCGATCGCGGCCTCGGGCAGCGGGTAGTCGAGCGCGGAGACATCCATGGGTGAAAAACCGGCAGGAACGGCAGGAGGCGGTGCCGAACTCTATGCAGGTCCGGTGCCGACCGAGGGTGCTGCACCGGGGAGGGGCCGAACAACGTGGCGTTGCGCGCCGAGGAAATCGAGGATCCAGGGACGGTCGACCTCGACCGAGACCGCCTCCTCGTCCTGCGGTACCAACGCGGAGACGAATCCGCCTTCGACGAGCTGTATCGCCGCTACTACCCCCGCCTCCACCAGTACTGCCTGCGCCGGGTCGGTGACACCCACGCGGCCGAGGAGCTCGCTCAGGAGGCCTTCCTTCGAGCCCTGCGGGCCATGCCCCGCTTCGCTGGGGAGCGCCGCTTCTACCCCTGGATGACCGTGATCGCCCAGCGGCTGTGCGTCGACCATCATCGCCGTGCCGCCCGAGTCGAACCCTCCGACGACATCGATCTCGGTGTCGTCGAGCCCGACCACGACCATCTCTATGCGGCGGTCGACCGCGGCTACCTGACCGAGGCGATGGCCCAGCTCGCGCCCCGCCATCGCGAGGTGCTCGGCCTGCGAGAGCACCGGGGATGGAGCTACCACCAGATCGCCGAGCATCTCGAGGTTCCGGTCACGACGGTCGAAGCGCTGCTGCACCGTGCGCGCAAAGCCCTCAAGCGGGAGTTCCTCGTCGCCTCCTCCGGCAGCACGCTCGCGGGAACCCCGGTCATCGGCTGGGTGCTGTTCCGCATTGCCCGGCTGCGGGCGAGGATCAGCGGTCGGACCGCAAGCCAGCTGGCGCCCGTGGCGGGCTCGGCCGTCGCCGGTGTAGCCGCCATCGGATTGGTGCTCAACCCGTTCGGGCCGGCCCCGTCGGTGCCGACGCTGACCCGGCCGCCCGCCGCCGTGGCGTTGGCGTCGTCATCGACGACGACCCCGTCCAACATCACCATCGACGTGCCGACCGCCCCGGCGACACCGGTGCCTGCCGCCGAGCGCCCACAAGCGACCGCGTCTGCGCCACCTCCGCCGGTCGCCAGCGCTGGCCCGGTCCGGGTGTACGCGGGCACGGACGGAACACAGTCCGCCCAAGCCGCCAACGCGGAGCAGCCGGTGCAGCTCGATCTCGGCGCCGCCCAGGCCGGGCTGAACCCGGTGCAGACCATCAACGACGTCATCAACCACATCCCGGGAGGAACCCCGTGAGGCTTCGCACTCGACTGGCTGTCGTGATCACCTCCCTGCTCGTGCTGCTCGGCGCCGGCGCAGGAGTGCAGGCAAATGCTGCGCCCGCACCAAAGATCACCGCGCCTGCGACGAGCACCAACGGTTGCGTCGTGGTGCCCGCGCTCGAGGTCGCTGTGTGCCTCAGTCGCTTCTGAGGCGCCCTAGCTGAACAGGTTCGGCGCGGTCTCCGGAGCGGGAACGCCGAGATGCAGCCACGCGGCCGGCGTCGCGACCCGCCCGCGATGGGTGCGCATCAACAGCCCCTGCTGGATGAGGAACGGCTCGTAGACGTCTTCCACGGTCTCCTCGGGCTCGCCCACCGCGATGGCGAGCGTCTTCAAACCGACCGGACCACCGCCGAAGCGTTCGCACAGCGCTGACAGCACGGCGCGGTCGACCTTGTCGAGACCGATCTCGTCGACACCGAAGACGGACAACCCCTCGTGGGCCGTAGGGCCGTCGACCACACCGTTGCCGCGCACCTCGGCAAAGTCGCGCGTGCGCCGCAACAGCCGGTTGGCGATTCGGGGCGTGCCGCGTGCACGGCGAGCGATCTCGCGGGCGCCGTCGATGTCGGCTTGGACGCCGAGGATCCCGGCGGCGCGGACGACGATGGATTCGAGGTCGCTCGCCTCGTAGTACTCGAGCCGCGCCACGAGCCCGAACCGGTCGCGCAACGGGCCGGTGATGAGACCGGTGCGCGTGGTGGCACCAACCAGCGTGAATCGCGGAAGGTCGAGGCGGATCGATCGCGCCGCGGGACCCTTCCCCAACACGATGTCGAGTTGGAAGTCTTCCATCGCGGGATAGAGCACTTCTTCGACGGCCCGCGCCAGACGGTGGATCTCGTCGACGAACAGCACGTCGCCCTCGTCGAGATTCGTCAGGACCGCGGCGAGGTCACCGGCGCGTTCGATCGCGGGACCCGATGTGATGTGCAACCGCACGCCGAGCTCGGCGGCGACGATGTGCGCCAAGGTGGTCTTGCCAAGACCCGGCGGCCCCGCGAACAGGAAGTGGTCCGCCGCCTGGCCGCGACGCGTCGCCGCCTCGAGGATGATCGACAGATGCTCCTTCAGCTCGCTCTGGCCGACGAACTCGGCCAGGTGCCGAGGACGCAGGCCAACTTCTTCGGCAACCTCCACCTCGTCTTCGATCGGTTCCGGGCTGAGCAGCTCCTCGCGCATCGCTATCGCCTCGCATACACGCGCCGCAGCGCGTGTTTCAGCACGATGGCCGAATCGCCTTCGTCGGGCACGTCGGCCAGCGCATCGCGGATCTCTTCGGGGCCGTAGCCGAGGCCGACGAGTGCCTCACGAACGTCGGCCCGCACCGACCTCGGTGCACCTGACGCCGGCGAGACAGTGATGGCCGCGAGATCGATGTCGGGCACCGCCAGGCGCGACTTCAGCTCGATGAGCAACCGGACCGCGGTCTTCTTCCCGACGCCGGGCACGAGACACAGCGAATCGAGGTCGTCGTCGGCCAACGTGCGCCGAAGCGAGTCGGGCGAATGGACCGACAAGATGGCCAGCGCGAGCGCGGGGCCGACGCCGTGCGCGCCGATCAGCGCCTCGAAACATCCGCGCTCGTCGCGCGTGGGAAACCCGTACAGGGTCTGCGCGTCTTCGCGCACGTGATGATGCACGTAGAAGAACACTTCATCACCGAGATCGCCGATGGCCACGACGGTCGCCGGAGTGACGGTGACGCGGTAACCGATACCGGCGACCTCGACGAGAACTTCATCGACCGCTCGATCGATGAGCCGTCCGCGTAGCGAGCCGATCATCGCCCCGCCACCATGCGCAAGCGCGGCGCGTGGGCGAGGTGACACAGCGCGAGCGCCACTGCGTCGGCGGCGTCGACCGGCCGCAGGGGCCTCTCGATGCCCAGCAGCATCTGCACCATCCGCTCCATTTCGTCTTTGCCGGCGCCGCCCCACCCGGCCACGGCTTGCTTGACCTCGTTGGGACCGTATTGCGCAACCGCACAACCGGCGTTGATGGCCTCGGCCATGGCGAGCCCGCTCGCCTGCCCGACCGACATCGCGGTGCGCACGTTCACCTGGAAGAACACGCGCTCGACGACGACGACGTCGGGGCGGGTCTCGGCGATCAGCGCCCTCAGCTCCCGCTGCAGCTCCGCCAGCCGCTCGGGCAGCGGTGACGAGGGCGGCGTGGTGAGCACTCCCACGGCGACGGGCTTGGCGCCGCCACCAGGTCGTTCCTCGAGCGCGCCGTAGCCGCAACGAGACAACCCCGGGTCGATGCCCAGCACGAACACGCGTACGACGTTAGCGGCTGGCCCGGCGCAGGTCGTGGATGGCGAGCGGCACGCGGAGGGCCACGGTCGCAGTGACGAGCACACAGAACGTGAACCCGATGAGCGCCACGGTGGCGGCGCGGGGCACACCGACGTACTGGAGCACCGCGCCCGGACGAACCACGAGATCCCAGCTGTTCAGACGCAGGACGCGACCGAGGAAGATCCCGACCGAGCACACGGCGTGAAGGCCGATCTCCACCGGCCAGCGCCAGCGAGCGAGCCCATCGACGAGCAGCCGGCGGCGCAACACGGCGAGGCAGCCGCCGTAGAACGCCAGCCCGGTCGCCATCAGCACGCAGTACTGCACGACGAGCCCGGTCACCTGGAGATCGGTCGTGGCTTGGCGAATCTGCGTGGACAGGTGGATCACATCCGTGAGCACGTAGGGGGCGTTCGGCAGGAACGCCACGAACGCACCGACCCCGATCCACCAGCCCACGCTCTTCGCTCGACGCGGAGCGAACAGCCACACCGCCATGCCGAAGGGCACGGCCGCGAGCAGCAGGTTCACCGTCATCCACACGACGTTCGCTCGCAGCACGCCCACATCCTCGCAGGGCTTCAGCCTGCTGGCATCGCGACCGATAGCTACGTGATGGCGATCACCGAGCCCGGCGTCGACGCGCGTCCCCCTACGGTCTCCTCCGTGGCTGCCACGCCCACCGTCGAGATGTCGGGAGTGACTCGCTCGTTCGGCGACAACCCTGCGCTGCGTGACCTCTATCTGAACGTGCCTGCGGCCAAGATCACCGTGCTACTCGGCCCGAACGGTGCGGGGAAGACCACCGCCATCCGGATGATCACCGGTGCGCTCAACCCCGATGCGGGTTCCGTGCGCGTGTTCGGACAGGACCCAAACGTGGACGGCGAGGACGTCCGGAGTCGTTGCGGTGTCGTTTCGGCCAAGCCCTCGCTGTACGACCGGCTGTCCGGGTTCGACAACCTCGCCTACGCCGCGGAGCTCTATGGCCTCGGGCGGGGTGCAAAGGCTGCCGATCTCATCCACGCCTCGGCCGCCCGCTTCGGCATCGACCACGCACTCGACCAACAGGCCGGCGGCTACTCGACCGGCATGAAGACGCGTCTCGCATTGGCGCGCTCGGTGCTGCACACCCCGGACCTGCTGCTGTTCGACGAACCGACGTCTGGGCTCGATCCCGAGTCGTCGTACGCGGTGCTCGAGCTGATCCGCGAGATGACCGCCACCGGCGCAACCGTCGTGATGTGCACGCACCTGCTGCTCGAGGCGGAAGGTCTCGCCGACCAAGTCGTTGTCCTCGAGGACGGCCACGCCCTCATCTCCGGAACTCCCGAGGAGCTGACCGCGCGCTTCTGGCCTGGCGCGGTGGTGCGCCTCGATGCCGACGATCCTTCGATGCTCGACGGACTCGCGACGGCCCAAGGCGTGCTCGCCTATGACCGCGTCGACGGTGATCCGGCGACGGTGCAACTCGACGACATGGCCCGTGTGCCCGACCTCGTGCTCGCCCTCGCGCGCGACGGCGTGCGCCTCACCCGCGTCGAGCCACACACACCGACGCTCGAGGACCTGTACTTCGCTGTACGCGGTCGCTCGCGACCGGGTGTCGTGCCACGCGACCAGACGCCACTCGAGGCAAAGCGTCTGTCGTCAGGCAACCGTGTCGGCCGCCGATTCCAAGATCCGTTCTCCGCATCGTGACAATGGACTGGCCTCGCGTCTGGTGTGTTGCCCGCACCGATCTCAAGCAACTGATCCAGGCGCGCGACTTCTGGATACCGATGCTGGCCCTCGGTGCCATCTTCTTCTTCGTCGTACCGACGATCCTGCTGCTCGTCATCACGCGCGTGAGCGACGTGAACATCGTGAAGCAGCTGTCGACGACCCTGTCGGTGCTTCCGCAACAGGCGCAGAACGCGATCCGTGGCGACACGGGACAAGCGCGGGCGGCCTACGCGATGGCGGTCTACCTGTTCGCTCCTGTCGCGGTCGTCGTGCCGTTGACGATCTCGACGGCGGTCGGCGCCGCCACCATCGTGGGCGAGCGCGAGCGCGGCACCGGTGAATTCTTGGCCCACTCCCCCGCCGGTGTCCGTGAGATCTACCTGGGCAAGCTCATCGCCAGCTTGGTGCCGGGCTACTTCACGACGATCGTCGGCTTCGGGTGCTACGCGCTGATCGTGAACACGATCGTCGGCCCCGAGGTCGGCGGATGGTTCTTCCCCACATCGCAGTGGTGGGTGCTCATGCTGTGGGTCGTCCCGCCGTTCCTCGCGCTCACGCTGTCGCTCGTGCTGCGATTGTCCGCTCGGGTGAAGTCGACGGCCGCCGCGCAGCAGGCATCGGGGCTCGTCAGCCTGCCGCTGATCATGGTCGCCTACTCGCAGTCGACCGGAGCGTTGTTCGGCGCCGCCGGCGTGTCGTGGATCATCGGCGGCGTCGCGTGGATCGCGGCGTTCATCGGCCTGTCCCGCGGCATGCGCGCGGTCACCCGCGCCAGGCTCCTCGGCGTTGCCGACGAGGCTTAGGTCGTAGCGGCGCGCACGGCATCGACCAGTTCATCGGTCGGCCGGAACGTGGTGCCGCCAACGGCGCGGTGGGCGTAGCGGATGATGCCGTTGCCGTCGATCACGAACACCGATCGGCGGTAGAAGCCGACCGGCCCGATGATGCCGTATGCGGTTCCGACCGCCTTGTCCTCATCCGCGAGCAGCGGGAATCCGAACCCGCCTTCCTCGGTCGCAAACCTTTCATGGCTCGCCACCGACTGCGGGCTGATCGCCAGCACATGGGCGCCGACTTCGACGAACTTGTCGATGTCGGTCGTGTACTCGTTGAGCTGCCGCGTGCAGACCGGCGTGCTGTCGCCGGGATAGAAGACCAAGACGACCGGCTGACCTCGGTACTCCGAAAGCGAATAGTTGCGATTCTCGGTGCCGGGAAGCTCGAAATCGGGCGCCAGGTCACCAACCTTCGGTTTCGGCATCAGGGCAAGTTACTGATCAGGCGTCGAGCAATCTCACACCGGAGAGTTCGAGGACCCGAGACACCGTTCGCGGGCCGGCCGTCACTTCGTAATCAGCACCGACGGAGTCGGCGGCATGACAAGCGAGCACCAGCAACGCGATGCCGCTCGAGTCCACGAACGTGGTCTCTGTGAGGTCGATCACCACTCGGTCAGGTCGATCACCGAACACGGAATCCGCGACGACGCTGAGCAGGCCACGTCGGGACGCGACGTCGATCTCTCCGCCGAGCCGGATCGTCGTCGTACCGTCGTCCTTGTTGCTCCGTATCGAACACTGTTCCGACATGAATGCCTTCCTTCTGATGGCACCCGAGGTCTGGAGGTGTCTGAGTCGAGCGGCGGCGGTCGCCTTCAGGCGCGCCATGTTGCGCTGTTGCCCCGCTGGTCTCGTTGCGAAACGGAAACGGACAATCCGGCCACATCATCCGCCCGGCTACATGGCAGTCGCGAGGATCTCGTCCGGGATGTCGAAGTTGGCGTGCACGTTCTGTACGTCGTCGTGCTCATCGAGCCCGTCGATGAGACGGAGGACCTTGTTGGCGGCTTCGGCGGTGTCGAGCGCGACGGTCACTTGCGGCACCATCGTGAGGTCCGACGAATCGACGGCCATCCCGGCCTCCTCGATCGCGGTGCGAACCTTGTGCAACTCGGTCGGCGGGCACATCACTCGCCACAACTCACCGTCGTCAGCCAGGTCGTCGGCACCCGCCTCGATGGCGACGAGCATGAGATCGTCTTCCTCCACCTTTCGGTCGACGAGCACCTGGCCTTTGCGGTCGAACTGCCATGCCACCGCTCCAGGCTCGGCGATCGAGCCGCCGTTGCGGCTGAAGATGCTGCGGATGTCCGCGCCCGTGCGGTTCCGGTTGTCGGTGAGCACCTCGACGAGCACCGCGACACCGCCCGGGGCGTAACCCTCGTACGTGATCTGCTCGTAGATGACGCCTTCGAGCTCACCGCTACCGCGCTTGATCGCACGATCGATGGTGTCCATCGGTACCGATGCATCGCGCGCCTTCTGGAACATCGTGCGCAATGTCGGGTTGTCCGCGGGATCAGGGCCGCCTTGGCGCGCCGCGACCTCCACCTGACGAATGAGCTTGGCGAAGAGCTTGCCGCGGGCCTTGTCCTTGGCACCCTTCTGGTGCTTGATCGTGGCCCACTTCGAATGCCCGGACACTCAGACCTCCTCGAGAAACATGCGATGAATGCGATCGTCGTCGGACAGTTCAGGGTGAAACGCCGCGGCGAGCAGATGTCCTTGCCGGACGAGCACGGGTTTGTCGTCGACCCGTGCGAGTACCTCGACCTCAGCTCCGGCGCGTTCGACGATCGGAGCGCGAATGAAGACGCCGTGAAAGGGCGTGTCGAGCCCGTCGACGTCGAGATCGGCCTCGAAACTGTCGACCTGGCGCCCGAACGCATTGCGGCGCACATCGACGTCGAGCACGCCGAAGCCCTGCTGGTCGGGCCGACCGTCCCGGACACCCTCCGCGAGCAGGATCAGGCCCGCGCACGTTCCGAACACCGGCATGCCCTCGTTGATCCGCTCGCGGATCGGCTGTTGCAACGACGAGGAGATCAACAGAAACCCCATGGTGGTCGACTCGCCGCCCGGAAGCACGAGCGCGTCGACCTGCCCGAGGTCCTCGGGACCGCGAACCTCGCGGGGCTCAGCGCCGAGCGCGCGCAGGACCCGTCCGTGAGCGACGAACGCGCCCTGGAGCGCCAGCACGCCGACTTTCACCTGGGGGCCTCGAACGCATCGGGTCGTGAGTGTAGAGCCGACACCGCCATGGACGGTATGCGACGATGATCGACGAGATGGCCGTGAATACCACCGCGAACGCAGTACGACACGCCGTGAGCGCAGACCTGGACGACCTCGAGGTCACGTTGGCCGACGCGTTCTTCGACGATCCGATGCTGCACTGGATGTATCCCGATCCTGAGGCGCGAAGCGTGCTCGGGCGCCAGTTCATGCGCGTCGCGCTCGACATCGGCTTCCCGCACGGCCACGTGTACACCGCCGGAGCCAACGGGGCCGCGGCCATCTGGAGCCCTCCTGATGTCGAGCTCTTCGACGATGCTGCGATCACCACGTTCTTCTCATTGCTCGGCGAGCAGCTCGGGGCCCGGGCCGAGGAGATCGGTGCGGGATTGCTGGCTGTCAGCGAGTGTCATCCTCACGACGAGCCGCACTTCTATCTGTTCGTGTTGGGGACGGCCTCCGCACGACAGGGCAGCGGACTCGGGTCGACGATGATGCACGAGGTGCTCGATCGATGTGACCGGCAAGGCCTCGGCGCCTACCTCGAGTCGAGCAACATCCGCAATGTGCCGTTCTACGAGCGTCATGGATTCCGGGTCCTCACCGAGGTGCACGCCGGTGGCGATTTCGTCGCGCGGCCCATGTGGCGCGATCCTCGAGGCAGACAATGAACGAACGCTTCGGTCCCATCGACTTCGACGAGTTCCACCTCGTCGACCTTCCCGCCCGTCTGGCGGCCGGTAACGGCGAGCTCGCGCGGGTCGATCTCGAGGGCGTGCGCCCCATCGCCTTTCGTCTCGACGACGGGCGGGCATACACGTACTCGGCCACCGACGACAGCATCGCGATCACGCCCGGGCACGAGAAGGCCCGCACGATCATCGAGCTCACCTACGACGACTGGTGCGAGTTCGTGTGGGAGCTGCGTTCGTGCTTTGCGCTCTTCTACGCCGATCGGGTGAAGGTCCCCCTCGGTAGCTTTGGCCACCTGGCCCGCTGGGAGCCTGCGCTGCGGGCGGCCTTCGACGGCCAGTCGATCTACGAGTTGGCCGACCCGCTCCCGGTGCTCGGTCGCGGCGGAAAGCCGCTCGACCTCCAGCGCACGTTCACCCTCGACGACAGCGACGACGACATGCGCGACTTCTTGGAGCGCGCCGGCTACATCCACCTACGCGGAGTGTTCACTCCCGAGGAGATCGCCGAGCTCTCCGAGCAGGTCGATGCGGCCATCGCACTCGCCCGTCCCGACGACAATCGTTCCTGGTGGACCACCGTCGAGGGCAAAGACGTGTGCAACCGCGTCAACTACCTGAACGACGACTGCTCGCGGGTCGCGGCGCTCGACGACGATCCTCGTCTCCAGCGCATCGGCGCCCTCGGCGGACCAGACCTACGTGTCGCGTCAGACCGTCTCGACGGCAACGGCGTGGTCATCAAGGTGCCGGGCGCGGAGAGCGGACTCGCGGATCTGCCTTGGCATCGCGACTGCGGGATGGGCGGGCATCCGGTGAAGTGCCCCATGCTCAACATCGGCATCCAACTCGACGCCGCGACCACGCAGTCTGGCCAGTTGCAGATCATCGCCGGGTCGCACCGGGGCACCTCGCGCCTTCCGTCGACCCTCGAGGCGAAGGCGCTGCCTGTGGTGCCCATCGTCACCGAGCCTGGCGACGTGACCGTTCATTTCGGCCACACGATGCATGCCGCGCCACCGCCATCGAGCAAGCGGGCAAAAGGGCGACGAGCGCTGTACGTGTCGTACGTGCCGCCCTTGACCTTCGAGATGATGGGGCCGCGTCAGGGCTACAACGACGTCCTGTTCACCCGCGACTCCGGGCACGTGCACCACATCGACGAAATCGGCTAACGCCAACGGCCATCTGGCCGATTGGATTCGATGAGCTCGCGGCCGCGCACCGCGCTCTTCGGCCTGACGGTCTTCGTCGGATCCGGCCTCCTGTTCCTCGTCGAGCCGATGGTGGCCAAGATGCTGCTGCCGAAGCTCGGGGGCACCCCCGCCGTGTGGAACACGACGATGGTGTTCTTCCAAGCGGCGCTCCTCGGCGGCTACGCGTACGCCCACCTCTCGTTGCGGCGCCTCGGTTGGCGCCGGCACCCGGTCGTCCAGGTCGTTGTCGTGGCCGCCGTGATCCCGCTCTTGCCGATCGCGCTCCCGTCCGGCTGGCGGCCACCGGTGCAAGGCACCCCGTCGCTGTGGGTGCTCGGTGTGCTCGCGCTGACGGCCGGTATCCCGTTCCTCGTCGTCGCCACGACCGGACCGACGCTGCAGGCCTGGTTCACCGGCCCATCGAGCAACGACGGACCGGACCCGTACTTCCTGTATGCCGCCAGCAACGCCGGGAGCCTCATCGGCCTGCTCTCCTACCCAGTGCTGCTCGAGCCGAACTTCGCGTTGGCCGACCAGTCGCGACTGTGGACCGCCGGCTATCTCGTCTTCGCCGCGCTCACGACGGCCTGCGCACTCGTGACGAGAGCCGAGGTGCGCCGAGTGGCACACGTCCCGGCCGGCGATGCGCCCGCGACCGCAACTGGCGATCGGCCGACGGCCGCGTTGCGGGCGAGATGGGTGCTGTTCGCGAGCGTGCCGTCCGTGCTCCTGCTCGGGGTGACTCGCCACCTGACGACCGACGTGGCCGCCGTGCCGCTGCTCTGGGTGATCCCGCTCTGTCTGTACCTCGTGAGCTTCGTCGTCACCTTCGGCCGCGACCCGAACCCGATCGTGCGGGTGAGTGCCCGCGGCCTCCAGCTCGCCGCCATACCGATCGCGCTCAGCTTCCTCGGCGTCGGCGCGTCGCTCGTCTACGTGCTGAGCCTGCACCTGATCGGCTTCTTCCTAGCGGCCCTCTTGGCCCATGGCCGGCTGTCGTCGGAGCGGCCGGCTCCCCGGTATCTCACCGAGTTCTACGTGTGGGTGTCGATCGGGGGTGTCGTCGGCGGTCTCATCGCGATGCTGGTGGCTCCGCTCGTCTTCCCCGGTTTCTGGGAGTATCCACTCGCGCTGGCCGCGGCCCTCGCATTCCGCCCCCGAGCGGCCAAGGCGATGTTCGATCGCGGATTCAGCAAGGCGCAGCGGGCACTACTCGGCGGACTCTTCGTCGCCTTCGTCGTCGCGGGTGTGATCGCTCGCGCTCCAGGCGGTCAACATGCCGTCACGGTCGCCGCACTCGTCTTGGGCGTCGCCGGCATCGGCGCCTATCTCGTCGCGACATCACCGAAGACGTACGCCGCGTGCCTTGGAGTACTGATGGCCGTGTCCTTCATTCCTGTCAGCGGGACCGTCGTCACGCAGCGCACGTTCTTCGGCGTCAACCGTGTCGAGCATCGCGATCACTTCAACTTCTTGTACAGCGGCAACACACTGCACGGCATGCAGGACCTCGCGCCTGGCCAAGGCGGGGTGCCGCTGACGTACTACAGCCGCAGCGGACCAGCCGGTCAGGTGTTCGCCGCCCTCTCGGACCACCCGGCGCGCAACGTGGCCGTCATCGGCCTCGGCAGCGGAAGCCTCGCGGCGTACGGCCGCCCGGGCGACGCGATGACCTTCTTCGAGATCGATGACGGAGTTCGGCGGATCGCGACGGATCCGAAGCTCTTCACGTTCGTCGGGGATTCCAGCGCCGATGTGCAGATCGTCCTGGGTGACGGTCGGTTGACCCTCGCGCGGGAAGCGGCGGGCTCCTACGACATCGTCGTCCTCGATGCGTTCGGGTCAGACGCAATACCGACCCATCTCTTGACCCGCGAAGCGCTGGCGCTCTACCTCGCGCAGATGCGATCCGGCGGAATGCTCATGGTGCACATCACCAACCGCTACGTGGATCTCGCGCCGGTCGTCGGCCGCCTCGCGCAAGATGCCGGCCTGACCGCGCGAGTCGAGCGCTACAACCCGTCCGAGGCCGAGCTGGCCGCGGGACAGAGCGGCGCCGACTGGATGGTGTTGGCCCGCTCCGAGGGCGACCTCGCATCGATTGCGACCGATGCGCGCTGGCAGGCCGTGGACGTTCCTTCAGGGACGCCGGTGTGGACCGACACGTTTTCCGACGTGCTGCGCGCACTGCGCCTTTCGTAAGGGGCTACCAGCCCCGCTCGGCGAGCTTCACGTCGAGTCCCTCGATCTCGAGCCCCTTCATCGCCTCGCCCAAACCGCGGCTGATCTTGGCGAGGATCTCGGGATCTTGGAAGTGCGTGGTGGCCTCGACGATCGCCTTGGCGCGAGCGGGTGGATTGTCGGACTTGAAGATGCCGGAACCGACGAACACCGCTTCGGCGCCCAGCTGCATCACCAGGGACGCATCCGCCGGTGTGGCGATGCCGCCGGCGCAGAAAAGCGGTACCGGCAGCGCGCCCGCTTCGGCCAGCTCCTGGACGAGCCCGACGGGCGCTTGGAGCTGCTTGGCCCAGCCGTAGATCTCCGCGGAATCGGCCTGGGTGATCCTGCGGATGTCGCCGAGGATCGAGCGCAGATGGCGAACAGCCTCGACGATGTTGCCCGTGCCCGCTTCACCCTTCGACCGGATCAGTGCTGCACCTTCGCTGATACGGCGCAGAGCTTCTCCGAGATTCGTGGCCCCACACACGAAGGGCACCGTGAACTTCCATTTGTCGATGTGATGGGCTTCGTCGGCCGGAGTGAGCACCTCTGACTCGTCGACGTAGTCGACACCGAGGGCCTCGAGGATCTGTGCTTCGGCGAAGTGACCGATGCGCGCCTTGGCCATGACCGGGATCGTGACGGCGGCCTTGATGCCCTCGATCATCTCCGGGTCGCTCATCCGCGCCACACCACCATCGCGACGGATGTCGGCCGGCACTCGTTCGAGCGCCATGACCGCCGAGGCGCCGGCGTCTTCGGCGACCTTGGCCTGATCGGGCGTGACCACGTCCATGATCACGCCGCCCTTCAGCATCTCGGCAAGGCCTCGCTTCACGCGGAACGTGCCGGTCTCGTGCGCCTGACTCACCATCCGGACATCCTAAAGGGCACCCTGTGAGAGTCAGCCCGTTATTGACGCGCCGCCGCCAGGGGGCAGTTCGACCCACGTGCGGCCGGGCGTCAGCTTGATCGGTGCGCCCGCGGCGTCGGTGTACGTGGTGACGGCCTCGATCGACGGCTTCGTCCACGTGCCCTTCGTCAACGTTCCGTTCGTCAGCACCCAGCACTCGCCAGAGCCGACGAGCTGCGCCTCGGGCACCGGCGCTCCGGAGGGGTCGACGTAGCCGGTGTTCACGTAATCGACGAACTCGATGATCACATTCTGCGGTGCGACCTGCACGTCGCTTTCGTCGAGGTGCGGTGAGCCCTTCTGGTCACGGTCGAAAGCACCCTTG
The DNA here is from genome assembly GCA_041166745.1 of Acidimicrobiaceae bacterium. GTDB lineage: Bacteria > Actinomycetota > Acidimicrobiia > Acidimicrobiales > JACDCH01 > DASUCS01. The sequence goes on along the minus strand of JBEEGH010000019.1, from coordinate 166,131 downwards.
ATGCCGTTCCAGTACCAGTCGACGGGCGCGCTGCCGGCGCCGCCGCCGAACTCGATGTGCACCGAGCCGACGGGAGCGGCGGACGGCGACAAGGCCTCGGACGCGCTGCGGTACTCGAACAACGCGGGGGGCGGGACGGCGTCAGGCGGAGCGAACGAGTACAGCTCCGGCGTCGACGAGTAGAGGTTGTGTGGCGCGACGTGAGGACCCTTGCGCACGTACACCTCACTGCGGGCGTCGTAGCCGACGTCGATGAGCGCTGAATCGTGCAGGATCGCTCTGAAGTCGTCGTTGGCCCCGGACCACGCAAACAGCGGATTGTGCAGCGGGGTGAACACGGCGACGTCGGTCGTCCGGAACGAGCGGATCGGCCCGACGGGAGCAGAGTCGCCGGACTGGAACACCGCGGCCAGCCGCGTGACGCTGCCCTCGACCATCTCTTCGTAGACGACATCGGCTTGGTTGAGCCCGATCTGCGGTCGCGCAGAGTTCGAGCCGGCGCCGTCGGCGTTGTCGATCTTGACGACGAGTGCGGGCCGCGTGAGCGTGGCCGGGTCGGTCGCGGGCAGACCCGTGAGCGGGTACACCGGCGGTGGCGCCGTCGTCGTCGTCACGAGTGAAGTGGTGGTCGTCGTGGAGGCGGCCTTCTTGCTCCCACCGCCGCAGCCGGCCAACAGCCCGAGCGCGACGAGAACAACCAATGAGCGGCGAATCATCAATCAAAGCTCCCGGAGTGCGGCAATGCGGTCGTCGAGTGGTGGGTGGGTGTCGAAGAGGCGGTTGAGCCGCGAGAGCTTTCCCTCTTCACGCGAGGTCGGCATCGGCTGCTCGATCCACAGATGCGCAGTCGCCCGCGAATGGGCGTGCACGACCGTCTCGTCATCACGCAGCTTCTCCAACGCGGAGATCAGGCCCGGTGGATAGCGCGTGAGCTCGACACCAGAGATGTCGGCGAGCGACTCGCGCCGCCGGCTCACCGCGAATTGCATCAGCTGCGCGATCAGTGGGGCGAGGATGAGCAACGCAAATCCCGCGATTGCGAGAATGGCTCCTGCCCCACCACCGCGGTCGTTGTCGTCACGGCTACGACCTCCGCCCCACCAGAGGGTACGGATGCCGATGTCCGACATGATCGCGATGAAGCCGACGAGTGTCACCGCGATGGTCGAGACCAGAATGTCGTAGTTCTTGATGTGACTGAGCTCGTGCGCGAGGACGCCCTCGAGCTCGACCCGGTTCATCTTGTCGAGCAGTCCTGTGGTCACGGCGATTGCGGCGTGCTTCGGATCGCGTCCGGTGGCGAACGCGTTCGGGGCGTCGTCGTCCACGATGTAGACGCGGGGCTTCGGCAGCCCCGCTGCGATGCACAGCCCCTCGACGACGTTGTGGAGACGGGCGAACTCGACGGGATCCGCGGGGCGCGCTCGGCTCATCCGCAGGGCCACCGCATCGGACTTCCAGTACGACACAGCCGAGAGCCCGATGGCGATCACGAATGCGATCACGACGCCGACGACGCCGAACCGCAGGATGAAGTTCAGCGCGATGGCGACCAGCACGGCCAACACGACGAAGGCCGCGATGAGCAGTACGGAGCGCCGCTTGTTGGAAGCAACCTGGTCGTACAGAGCGAATGACCCGGAGTTACGGCTGCGGCTGCGGCGGCACGGGGGGCGCAGCCGGCGTGGTGTCGAACGAGACGCGAACGGCGTCGCGGGCGGTGTCCTCGACCTCGAAGTACTCGCGCTGCGTGAAGTGGAACATCCCGGCGAGCACCACCGTCGGGAACGTCTGGATCTTGGTGTTGTAGCGCTGAACAGTGTCGTTGTAGAACTGCCGCGCGTACGCGATACGCCCTTCGGTGCCGGTCAGCTCCTCCTGCAAGTTCAAGAAGTTCTGGTTCGCCTTCAGGTCGGGATAGGCCTCGGACAGTGCGAAGAGCGACTTCAACGCCCCGGAGATCATGTTCTCGGCCTGGGCCTGTTGTGCCGGGCCTTGCGCGCTCATCGCCATGTTGCGGGCCTGGATCACGGCCTCGAGCGTCTGACGCTCGTGGGCGGCGTAGCCCTTCACGGTCTCGACGAGGTTCGGGATCAGGTCGTAGCGCCGCTTGAGCTGAACGTCGATCTGCGCCCAGGCGTTGTCCACCCGGTTGCGCAGCTTGACCAGACCGTTGAATGCGCCGATCACGAACAGGACCAGCAGCACCACGATCACCAAGAGGATGATGAGTACGAGCACGACGGGCATGGTACCGGCTGCCATCCCAGGCCCTTGATCAGGCGGTGACTAGTACCAATTGGCTATCGGAAAGGGTCCTTGCGGGCCATGGCGCTGCGACCGAGATTGCCGCAAAGTGGACACAGCCACCGCGACGCAGCACAGACGCACAACAAGCAGTACGTCGCAGCATTCGACACACCAGATCGTCACAGCACTCTTGCAACAACGGGGGCGTAAGGACGAAGGGGCCCGATCTCCAGCGGGGCCCCTTCGTTCGTTTTCAAGCGATCGCTTGGTACAACTCCCCGTACCGGGCCGCGAGGTTGTCCATCGAGAATTCCTCCGCTCGTTGCTGGCCGGAGGCGATCAGGCGCTCCGCGCACGTCGGGTTCTCGAGAACCTTCGCCAGAGCGTGCGACAGCGCGTCGACGTCGCCGGGCGGCACCAGGATCGCATCCGCGCCGGCTCGCGCGACGTTGTGGTAGCCCGGCAGATTGCTCGCGACGACGGGTGTCTGTGCCGCCATTCCCTCGAGGAGCACCACTCCGAACGACTCGCCACGAAGCGATGGCGCACAGAAGACATCCGCGCCCCGCAGCCGCGATGCCTTCTCCTCGTCGTCGATGCGTCCGAGCCACTCGATGCGAGCATCGTCTCGGAACGACGCCTGCAGCGCCGCGGTCTCCGGACCGTCTCCGGCGACCCACAGGTGGGCGTCGCGTGGAAGGGATCGCATCGCCTCGAGGAGCACTGCCAGGCCCTTGCGCGGTTCGTGACGGCCAACGAAGAAGATCGTCGGACCGTCGGTCGGCCACGGTGACGCTTTCGCGAATCGGTCCACCTCGATGCCGTTGAACAGCAGCGTGTACTCACCGCCGAGCGCATCATGGGCCATCTGCCGAGCATCAGCCGAGACGGCGCAGCGGTGATCGAGCCGGCGCGCCAGCCAGCGCACGCCGCGGTTGAGATACCGGTATGCGGCGCTACCGCCGGCGGCATGGAACGTTCCGATGATCGGCGCGTTGCGGAACAGGATCGACGTCATGCAGGGGCCGGGTACGAGCGGTTCGTGGAGGTGCAGCACATCGAAGTTCTCGTCGCGCAGCGCTCTGATCGTGCGCAGCTGGGCCGAAGGGTCGGGAGCGATCGGCGCCACGGAGCCGTTGGCGGCCGTCGGCACCGAACGTCCGAGCGGCGTGACCCCGCCATCAGGTGGTGGCCCATCGCACGGGCCCAGCACGCGTGCGTCGTGCCCAAGGTTGCGGAGCGAGCGCGCCAAGCCGAGCACCTGGCCCTGCACACCGCCGGGCGTCGTGAGGCTGTAGGGGCACACAAGCCCTACTCGCATGTTGCTCACGGTACTGCGCCTCTCTCGACCGCTTCGTAGTCGCTGGGCCAGTTGGGCTGCATCAGGTGCCACTGCTCCGGCGCCGCCCGTATCAGCGCTTCGAGCTCGTAGGCAACCAGCTGGGTGACGCGCGCGACGTCGTCGCGCAGCCGCCCTTGGCGTTCGAGCGGTACCGGCGGACGGCAGACGCCGAGATGTCCGCGCCCGCGGAAGTACGCCGCGGTCGGGATCAGTGGTGCGCCACTTCGCAACGCGAGCGTTGCCGGCCCCGCCGGCAGCCGTGTGCGCTCACCGAAGAACTCCACCTCGACTCCCCCACCGGCGATGTCGCGGTCGCAGAGGAGACACACCACGTGGTTCGCCTTCAAGGCGCGCACCACCTCTCCCCCTGCCGCGGGACCGAGGGGTACGACGTTCATGCCGAACGAGCGCCTCATGTCCACGAACCACTCGAACAGTTCCGGCGGGTCGAGCATCTCGACGACCACGGTGATGGGGTGTTTGCGTACGGCCGCCTCCCAGAAGCCGGCCCATTCCCAGCCACCGAGGTGCGGAATCGCGAGCACCGCGCCGCGGCCCTCTGCGAGCGCGGCATCGAGGTACTCGATTCCCTCGTGTTCCATGCCCGCATCGAGCACGGCCGGACTGGTGCCGGGAAGCCGGAAGGACTCGGCCCAGTAGCGCGCGTACGACACGAAGGTCTTGTCGACCGCCCGACGCAGGGCAAGACCTCCGAACGCAGGGCCGTACACACGACGCAGGTTCCGTTCCACCTGCGCCCGCCGTTCGGGCGACGTGTGCGCGGCCCCGACGCCGGCGACGCGCGCCGCACCCTCCGCGACGAACGGCGGCATGGCGCGTGCGATCGCGCTCCCGACCTTGAACACGGCCATCGCCCGATTCACGCGATCGCCCGAAGGTGACGGATCAGCGGGTGCGGCGGCGAGCTTCTCGCGCCGCGGCCCAGCGGTCACGCCGCATGCGGGTGCGTTCACTCGACGGCCGCGTGACTCGTCGTGACCGCCATGCCGGCGTCTGACGAGCGCGACTGGGTGTCGCTTGGCCCCACACGCGGAGGAAGCGCTGCACGGCGGTGAAGGCGGTGAGCACGAGCATCAGCCACAACACCGGTATGAGCAGTCCTTCGAACAGCAATCCCATACCGAGGGCGATGATGCGCTCGGCACGCTCCATCAGTCCGCCTCGGGCGTCGAACCCCAGCGACTCGGCCTTCGCCCGCTCGTAGGAGATGAGCATCGTCATCCCCAGCACCGCGAGCGCAAGCACCGCGAGGTGACCGCCGTGTGCATCCTCGAGATACCAGGCGACGCCGCCGAGCAGCAGCGCGTCGGTGACGCGGTCAGCGACGGAATCGAAGAAGGCCCCCCGGGGCGAGGCCGTTCCGGAAGCCTTGGCCACCGCGCCATCGAGCACGTCGGGCACCGCGGTCAAGATCAGCAACAAGAAGCCGGCCCGCAGCGCTCCGTTGGCGATGGCCACGGAGGCGCCGACCGCCATCAACATCCCGAGCAACGTGAGGTGGTCGGCGGTGATGCCGCTCTTGCGGAGGTTGGCGCCGACCGGGCGGAGCTTCTGCTCCACGCTCGGACGGAGGCGCTTGTCGAACATGCATTGACTCCAACGAGGGGCACGGGAGGCGTGCGAACTCTTGCAAACGCTACCAGCGGGTCTTCCCGGCGAGCGAGATCCCATACGGCACTAGTGTCACGAGCCACGTCAACGACTGACCGGGGGTTCCGTGAAGCGCTTTCCGCCCGAGAAGATCCGCAACGTCGCACTAGTGGGCCACGGCGGGTCGGGGAAGACGACGCTCGCCGAAGCCTTGCTTCACAAAGCGGGCGCGATCAACCGGATGGGTCGTGTGGAAGACGGCACCACCGTCACGGACTTCGACCCCGAGGAGCAGAAGCGCAACCTGTCGCTGTCCCTCGCTCTGGCGCCATTCGAGTGGAAAGACCACAAGATCAACCTGATCGACTGCCCGGGCTACGCCGACTTCATCGGCGACGTGGAAGCCGCGCTGCGAGTCGCCGACCTGGCCATCTTCGTGGTGAGCGCGGTCGAGGGCGTCGAGGTCCAGACGTACGCGGCGTGGAAGATCGCCAGCCAGCTCGACGTGCCCCGCATGATCTTCGTCAACAAGCTCGACCGTGAGCGCGCCAGCTTCGAGCGCACGCTCGACCAGCTGCGCGACCGGTTCGGCGCCGGTGTCGCTCCGCTCGAGTTGCCCATCGGCGAGGAGGCCGACTTTCACGGGGTGGCCGATCTGCTCACCGACTCCGCGTATCTCTACGACGGCGGCAACGTCACCCACGGCGATGTGCCCGACGACTTGGCGGAGCTCGAGCACCAGGTGCACGACAACCTCGTCGAGGGGATCGTCGTCGCCGACGACGAGCTGCTCGAGCGCTACCTCGGCGGCGACTCGATCTCTGTCGAGGAACTCGAACACACCTTGGCGAAGGGCGTCGCGGAGGCGTCCGTGTTTCCGGTGACCGTGGGATCGGCCACGAACGATGTCGCCATCGATCGTCTGGCCGATTTCATCTGTGAGATCGGTCCCGCTCCCGGTGACCGTCCCGCTGTCACGGTCACCGCCGGAGACACGACCGTCGACGTGAACCCAGACCCTGATGGAGACCCGCTCGCGGTCGTGTTCAAGACGATCGCCGACCCGTACGTCGGCCGCATCTCGCTCTTCAAAGTGCTGTCAGGAACGATCCGGCCCGACGACCACCTGTTCAACACCCACTCCGGAACCGACGAGCGTCTCCACGGCCTGTTCACACTGCGGGGCAAGGAACAAGACCAGGTCACCGAGGTGCCTGCCGGAGACATCGCCGCGGTCGCCAAGCTCTCCGCAACGACCACGGGCGACACGCTGGCGCCGAAAGGCAAGCCGGTCACCGTCCCGCCGATCACCAGCCCGCCGCCGGTGCTCGCCACCGCGATCCTCGCTCGAACGGCCGCCGACGAGGACAAACTGGCCAACGCGCTCCACCGACTTCAAGAAGAAGATCCAGCGCTCGTCGTCGACCGCAACGAGGAGACGCACCAGACCCTGTTGCGGGGAACGGGCGAGACGCATCTGCAGATCACGCTCGAGAAGCTTGCGCGGAAGTTCGGCGTCGACGTCGACACCGAAGACGTGCGCGTGGCCTACCGCGAGACGATCAACGGCAGTGCCGCCAACGTCGAAGGCAAGCACAAGAAGCAGTCAGGCGGGCACGGTCAGTACGGCGTGTGCTTCATCAACGTCGAACCCATGCCCCGCGGTGGAGGATTCGAGTTCGTCGACAAGATCGTCGGCGGCTCGATTGCCAAGCCGTACATCCCTGCCGTACAAAAGGGCATCGAGGAGACGATGTCGCACGGCGGTGTCTACGGCCACCCGATCGTCGACATCAAGGTCGAGCTGATCGACGGCAAGCAACATGCCGTCGACTCGTCGGAAATGGCGTTCAAGATCGCCGGTCGCGTCGCAATTCGAGAAGCCATGGCCAAGGCCGACCCGGTCTTGCTCGAGCCGGTCTCCCTACTCGAGGTCACCGTGCCGATCGAGTACCAGGGCGATGTGATGGGTGACCTCAACGCTCGCCGCGGACGGGTGCAGGGCACCGAGACGGTGGGCGACGGCGAACAGACCGTGTCCGCGCTCGTGCCGACATCCGAGATCATGCGCTACGCCATCGACCTCCGGTCACTCACGGGTGGCCGCGGCCGCTTCCAAGCCACCCACGACCACTACGACGTCCTGCCGTCGCATCTCGTCGACAAGGTCAAGCGCGAGACCAAGGAACAAGACTGAGAGACTGCGCCGAGTGCGGGTTCTCGTATGACTCGCTCGCGATGCGCGACGCGCCGGACGCATTGCGCGCGTTCGGGAAGCGGTATCGAATCCCGCTGACGCGCGGCCTGAAGGGCGAAGACCTCGACGCGTTGTTACGCGCCCATCCACTCGAGGACACCTGGTCGGCGTTGGAGTACGCCTGCCATGTCCGCGATGTGCTTCAGATCCAGACCGCCCGCCTCCAGCGCGCGCTGGTGGAAGACGGGTTTACGCCGGAATCGATGCGGCGGAACGAGCGGGCGATCGAACAGCGGTACAACGAACAGGATCCGGCGGCGGTAGCCGAGGAGGTGGCGGCGGCCGCTGCGGCGATCGCAGACGATGTCGAGGCGATCGACGACGCCGGCTTCGCCCGCACGATGACGTACTTCTACCCAGAGAAGGCCGAGCGGCCGCTGACGTGGGTCGTGCAGCACACCGTGCACGAAGCCGAGCATCATCTCCTCGATGTCGGGCGAGTGCTCCGCTCCGCTCGGGGAAGGTAGGAACTCGTGTCCGGTCTCGATCTGTCCCGTCTGGCGCCGGACGACGCCGTCGCCGCGCTGCGTTCGTACCCACGCCGCTTCCGTGAGGTGCTGACGTCCGTCGATCCGCAGGACCTTCCGGATGAGGCGATCGAGCACGCCGATCATGTCGCCCGATCGATGGCTCTGCTCGGTGAGGGCCTGCGCCAGGTACTGGTCGAGGACCATCCGACGTTGCTCCCAGCGGTGGCCGACGACTCCGCCCGCCAGTGGGCTTTCGACGGTTCGTCGTCCGTGGAGGACGTGCTGACGTTCCTCACGATGGAGTGCAATGCGTTGGCCGACGCGATCGCCGACGTGTCATCCGACGCGTGGACCCGAAGCGGCGTCGTTGCCGGCTCCGGTCAAGAGGTGAGCGCCCTCGACGTCGTTCGCGAGGCCGTGCGCACCGGTTCGGAGCACCTACGGGCCGCCGAAGGCGCGATCAGGTCTCGGTGAGCTTCGTCCAGTCCTCGGGGTTGTCTTCGACGAAGTGCTGCAGGACGTCGCCGCGTACACCGTCGACCAGCACAAGGCCGCGCTTCGTGGGGGGTTCCTCACTGGAGTACACGAGGATGCGCCACGTCGGCCGGCTGCGGAGGCCCCGCCAGCCGAGTTGGGCCGATGCATGCCCGACCGCGAAACCAACGGTGCGCGTGGCCGCGACGAGGGCGTCGCGCTCGTCGACCTCGAGGTCGAAGCCGGCTTGGTACGAGTAGAGGCCGAACAGCACGAGGCCGATGCCGCCGAGGAGCAGGCCGCCGTTGACGAGCACGGGTTGCCCATTGCGAGTCAATGCCCACGCCGCAATCGCTGCGGCGCCGATGACCGCGTACATCACTGCGGGCACTCGACGACGGTTGTTGTCGGGGAACATGTAGGGCCCGACGAAGTTGGACGCGTCGAGCTCCTCAGGTAGCTCGTCGCTGTGTTCCGCATCCATCGGCGTCGGACGGTAACCCGTCCAGCATCAGCGCGGCCAGGCGTCGCGCAATTTCTGCCAGGTGACGGGGAGCGCTTCCGACAGGACGCGGGTCTCGGCGACCGCCGTCATGAAGTTCGAGTCGGCGGTCCAGCGGGGCATCACGTGTACGTGCAGGTGATCGGGCACGCCTGCGCCCCCGGCGGTGCCGAGGTTCACGCCGATGTTCAGGCCGTCGGCGTTGTAGGCCGTCTTGATGGCGCGTACGGCGTCGGTGACCGTGGACCAGAGCTCGGACTGCTCGTCGGTTGTCAGGTCTTCGAGATTGCAGACCTCGCGGTACGGCATGACGAGCACGTGACCGCTGATGTACGGGAAGCGGTTGAGGATCACGAACGTCAGCGGACCGCGCTTCACGATGTGCGTCTCCTCGTCGGGCAGGCCGCTGTCGAGGATGCGTTTGAAGACGGACGAGCGCGGCCCGTCGTTCGACGTGACGTCGTCGATGTACTCGCTGCGCCAGCCCGCCCAGAGACGATCCATCGTCACGTTCTGGCGGTCACGTCCGCAGCAAGGCGGTCGGCGAACGCGTCGACGGGCACGTCACGCTCGGGGCGCTCACTCCCCCGCGCGTTGACGCCGACGGTGCCATGCTCGACGTCGTCGTTCCCGACGACCAAGACGTATGGCAGCTTCTCCACCTTCGCTTTGCGGATGCGATTGCCGAGCCCTTCGCTGGCCTCGACCATGTCGACACGGAAGCCGTCGGCCTTCAGCCGGTCGACGATGCGCACGGCGTACGGCTCGTGGTCCTCGCTCACCGGCAGCACGCGCGCCTGCACCGGGGCGAGCCACGCGGGAAACGCACCGGCGTAGTGCTCGAGGAGCACGCCGAAGAAGCGTTCGATCGAGCCCATGAGGGCGCGGTGGATCATCACGGGACGATGTCGCTCGTTGTCAGACCCGACGTACTCGAGTCCGAACCGTTCCGGCATGTTGAAGTCGTACTGGATCGTCGAGAGCTGCCACTTGCGGCCGATTGCATCGCGCACGTGCACGTCGATCTTCGGGCCGTAGAACGAGCCGCCGCCCTCATCGATCTCGTACTCGAGGGCTTCCTCGACGAGCGCGTCGCGCAACGCCTCCGTGGCCGTCTCCCAGCCTTCGTCGGTGCCGACGAACTTCTCGACCGGCTTCGTCGACAGGTTCGCTTCGAAGTCTTCGAATCCGAAGGCCCTCAGCACGGACAGCACGAAGCGCAGCAGGCTGACGATCTCGCCGTGCGCCTGCTCAGGCGTGCAGAAGATGTGGCTGTCGTCTTGGGTGAATCCGCGGATGCGCATCAAGCCGTGCAGCGTTCCGGCGCGTTCGTAGCGGTACACCGTGCCGAGCTCGAAGAACCGAATCGGGAGCTCGCGGTACGACCGTTGCCGGCTCTGGTACACGAGGATGTGGCCCGGACAGTTCATGGGCTTCGGGTAGTAGTCGCCGTTGTCCATCTCCATCGGCGGATACATGCTGTCGGCGTAGAAGCCGAGGTGCCCGCTCGTCTCGAACAGCCGGCCGTTGGCGATGTGGGGCGTATAGGCGAACTCGTAGCCGCCGTCGGCGTGACGCTGACGGCTGTAGTCCTCCATCTGCTTGCGCACGATCGAGCCCTTCGGATGCCACACCGCGAGCCCGCCACCGAGCAGTTCGGGAAAGCTGAGCAGGTCGAGTTCGTTCGCGAGCTTGCGGTGATCGCGCTTGGCGGCCTCCTCGAGCCGGTGGAGGTGCTCCTCGAGCTCTGGTTTCGTCGCCCACGCCGTGCCGTAGATGCGTTGCAACTGCGGCTGCTTCTCGTCGCCCCGCCAATACGCACCCGCGACCCGCATCAGCTTGAAGTGACCGAGATGACGGCCGGTGTGCTCGACGTGAGGCCCGCGACACAGGTCGATGAACTTCGGCGGGTTCTCGTACGTGCGCACCAAACCCGATTCCGTGGCCGACATCGGGTCGCTCGACGCGTCGTCGATGATCTCGAGCTTGTACTTGTGGTCCTTGAACAGCACCCGCGCCGCGTCGGCCGCTATCTCGTCGCGGACGAAGGGCTGCTGCTCCTTCATGATCTCGCGCATGCGCGCCTCGATGCGCGGAAGGTCGTCCTCCTTGAAGTGCTCGCTGTGGCCGTCAGCGCCGGCCGGAAGCTCGAAGTCGTAGTAGAAGCCGTCTTCCACCGGCGGACCGATGCCGAACGTGGCGCCCGGGTACAGGTCGAGCACCGCTTGGGCCAGCACGTGCGCGGTCGAGTGGCGGATCGTGAAGAGGCCGCGGTCGGTCGACGCCGTGATGATCGCAACCTCGTCGTTGTCCTCGAGCGGCCAGACGAGATCGCGCTCGACGCCGTTCACGCTGGCGATCACGGCAGCCTTGCGGAGGCCAGACCCGATCGTTGCGGCCAGATCACCCGCGGTCGTCCCGGTGGCGACCGCTTTGGTCGAGCCATCGGGAAGCCGGATCGTGATCTCGTCGGACGCTGCCATCCGCTCAGGGTAGGTCGACGGCGATCGGTCGCCGGGCGCTTAACCCGGTCTGAGGATCTCGTACTCGACGTCGCCGAGCTCTGTCCCCTCGATCGGTTCCGCCCATTCGAGGTGGAACGTGCGGACGTAACGCAGGCCGCAGCGCTCCATCACGCGGCGCGACGCCGCGTTCGCCGCCATCGTCTGAGCCCAGACCCGACGCGCGCCGAGTTCGTCGAATGCGGCCGCGATCAGCGCACGCGAACCCTCCGTCGCCAGTTGCTGTCCCCAAGCTTCACGGCGGAGTCGATAGCCGAGTTCGAACTCACCGTCGCCGGTCGGGCGGAGGCCGAACCATCCGACGAACTCGTTGGTCGACCGGTCGAACGCCGACCAGCGGTGACCGAGTGAGTCGGCGACGATCTTCTCGACGTCTTCGCGCCGTGTCGGCTTGCCTCCCGTGATGTAGCGCATCACCTCGGGATCGCTGTCGAGCGCGACGAGGAGATCGACATCGTCCAACGACATCGGCCGCAGCACGAGCCGCGCGGTCAGGAACTCCATCGGTAACGGCAAGTGACTACTTCGATGCCGCTACGGCTCCCGATGGGTTCAAGACGTGGCCGTTCGTCGACTCGACGTGCGCCACCTCGGTCGGCAGGCCCTCGGCCTTCTTCGTGGCGTAGGTGTCGACGTACTCCTGCCCGGAGAGCTCACGGATCGAGAACATCACCTCGTCGATCATCTGCCGCAGGGCGAGGTGATCGTCTTGGTGTCGGTACCGCTCGGGGCTGACCGATGTTCCGAAGCGAATGCTGCAGACCTTGAACGGCTTGGGGAACTTCGCCTCGGGCGGCTGGATGTCCCGCGTGCCCACCATCCCGACGGGGATGATCGGCGCCCCTGTGCGCATCGCCAGCCGCGCCGGGCCGGTGTGTCCTTTGTGCAGCACGCCGTCGCGAGAACGAGTGCCCTCGGGGTAGATGCCGAACAGCTCGCCGCGCTCGAGCACCCGAGCGGCGGCGTTGAGGGCCCGCTCGGCCGCGTTGCCGCCGGATCGATCGATCGGGATCATTCCCATCGCCGGGAACAGGAACTTCGTCTTCCAGTCGTCCATGTACTCGGCCTTGCCGACGAACGTGATCCGTCGTGGCAACACCAGGGGCATCATGAACGAGTCGATCACCGACGTGTGGTTCGGGCACAGGATCGCCGGGCCGTCGGTCGGTACGTTCTCGAGCCCGTCCACCTTGACTCGCCAACCGAACCGGAACAGCGGGGTGAGCACGCGTTTGGCGATCGTGTACAGCTGTCCGTATTCGCGTTGCTCTTGAACCACTTGTCCGATTGTTACAGGTCCACCCCGAGGAGTGCAGCGGCCTTCGAGACTCCCTGCCCGGCGGCGGCGGCCTCGTCGATGGCCACTACTGCGGCCGGCGTGTCGAGGTCGTCGTCGAGGGCGTCCCGCGTCGCCTCGAGGCCGCCCTCACCCTCGCCGGCGACCCGCCAGCGCTCGAGGCGCTCGGCCCCTCGGGGCATGCGCGTCTCGTCCCACTCCCACGACGTGCGGTAGTGGTTCTCGACGAGCATCGTGCGCACGGCGGCGCCGTCCCATTGTTTGAGCAGGTCGGACACGAAAACGAGGTTGCCGAGCGATTTCGACATCTTCTCGCCGTCCATCCGCACCATCGCCTGGTGCATCCAGTGACGCACGAACGGCTCGCCGGTCGCGGCTTCGGATTGCGCCCGTTCGCACTCGTGGTGGGGGAAGATCAGATCGGCGCCCCCGCCGTGCAGGTCGATCGTCGTGCCGAGCTCGCGGAGCGCGAGCGCCGAGCACTCGATGTGCCATCCCGGGCGGCCGGGACCCCACAACGATTCCCACGATGGTTCGTCTTCGAGCGACGGTTGCCACAGCACGAAGTCGAGCGGGTTGCGCTTGTGCGGGTCGTCCACGTTGCCGCCGCGCTCCGCCGCGTAGGCCAGCATCTGTTCCGACGTGTAGTGCGACACCGACCCGAAGTCGGGAAACGTGCTGATGTCGAAATACACCGCGCCGCCAGCCTGGTACGCGTGACCTCGGTCGAGGACCATGCCGATGAACCCACGAATGTCCGGGATCGCGGATGTCGCTCGGGGCTCGCTCCAACACGCCATGAGGTTCAGTGCCGCCATGTCGTTGTCGAACCGGGCGGTTTCAGCGGCGGCGAGATCGAGATAGTGCACACCGAGCGTGCGGGCCTTCGCGAGGATCGAGTCGTCGACATCGGTGACGTTCCGCACGCATTTCGTGTCGTGGCCCATGTCGCGAAGGCGCCGCTGGAGAACGTCGTACGTCACGTAGACGGCCGCGTGCCCGAGGTGTGTCGCGTCGTACGGCGTGATGCCGCACGTGTACATCGTGACGACGGGGCCAGGCTCGAAAGGGACGATCGCCTGGCGTGCAGTGTCGTACAGGCGCATCGGTCGCCGCTCGCTCATCGGCCTTCGGGAACCCCCGTGAACTTCACCGCCACTCGCGTCTTGTAGTGGAGATTGAGCTGCAACAGCACGGCGGTGAAGGACTCGATCGGTGTCGCCATCGACAGCTCACCGGCGTCGAGCGGGCGCATGTTCGGGATCTTGCGGACGAGCTCGATGGTGGCGTCGGTGGCGCGACGGTGATCGGAGCAGACCAGCACGTCGCTCTCGATCGGATGGTCGAGATCGCCGAGTTCCTTGGCCGGCACGTGGTGAAATGCGGCCGCCACCTGACATTCCGGAACTGCGGCCTGCACGCTCGCGGCCACCGAGCCGCGCGGCGGCACGAGCGGCTGGAACTCCCGACCGATGCGGGTCAACGCGTTGGCCATCGACACGACGACCTTGCCGTGGAGGAATCGTTCGACGGACTTCACGGTTTCCGACGCTCCGTCCCAGGGCGTCGCGAGGACGATCAAGTCTGCGGCCGCTGCGCCGAGGTTGTCGGCCGCTTTGATCTGCAGCTTGCGGCCGGACCACTGCTCGAGCAATGCGTCCGTCGTCGCGGCGGCCCGCTCCTCCGAGCGTGACCCGATGACGACGTCGAAGCCGACCGAGGCCAACCGAGCGGCGAGGGCGCTGCCCGCGGGCCCCGTCCCCCCAAGGATGCCGATGCGCACGACGAAAGACCTTACCGGCGGGCACCACCTGGTCTGCCAGTAGGGTCCGCAACCATGGGTCTGCTCGACGGCAAACGCATCCTCGTGACCGGCGTCCTCACCGACGACTCGTTGGCGTTCGCGGCCGCACGAATCGCGCAAGAGCAGGGTGCGGAGATCGTCCTGACCGGGGCGGGACGGGGCATGGGCCTGACGCAGCGCGTTGCACGTCGTCTGCCCTCAGAACCCGACGTCTGGGAGCTCGACGTGACGAATGCCGATCACGTCGAGGAGGTGCGGTCGAAGCTCGCGGAAAAATGGGGCGGCGTCGACGGCGCATTGCACGCCATCGGCTTCGCTCCAGCCTCATGCCTCGGTGGCGGCTTCCTCGAAGCACCCTGGGAAGACGTCGCCGTCGCGCTACAGATCTCGACGTACTCGCTCAAGGTGCTGGCGGAGATCGTCGCTCCGCTCATGCCCGACGGCGGGTCGATCGTCGGCCTCGACTTCGACAACAGCGCGCAGGCCTGGCCGGCGTACGACTGGATGGGCGTCGCCAAGGCCGGACTCGAAGCAACGTCCCGCTATCTCGCCAAGACCCTCGGGCCGCAGGGCATCCGCGTGAACCTCGTAGCCGCCGGACCGATCCGCACGGTGGCGGCCAAGTCGATCCCTGCGTTCGCGCAGTTCGAGGATGTGTGGAGCGAGCGCGCCCCGCTCGGCTGGGATGTCCGCGCCGACTACGAGGCCGTCGGGCGGGCGGTCGTGGCGCTGCTGTCGGACTGGTTCCCGAAGACCACCGGCGAGATGATCCACGTCGACGGCGGCTTCCACGCCGTCGGCGCCTAAGCCTCCAAATACTTCGGGTTCGCGACGCGGAGTTTGTCGGTCACGGTTGCCGTGACGGCGGCCTTGATCTCGTCGTAACGGTCGTCGACGGCACCGCTACGGATCGCTGCGGCCAGCTCGGCTTCGTCGGCGAATCCCAGTTCCTCGAGCCGCTCGCGATGCGCGTCGGCCTGTACCGGGCCGAGTTCGATCTCCCGCTGCACCATGCCCAACACATTGACGGCGACGCGCGTGTGGAACTGCACTCGCCCTTCGGTGGCGGCCATGACATCGCGTTCGAGGAACTCGCGCACGGCTTCCACGAGCTCGCCGGCGGTCGGGCGGTCGTGCGGTTCCGTCACGGGAGCAGTGCCAACAGGTCGTGTTCGTTCTCGCACACGCGTCGACCGATGGCCGCCAGCTCGACGGACCGACTGAACCCGTTGAGGTGCGTCGACGCCTGCATGATGCACATCACTCCCCACTTCAACGTGCCGAGCACCTCCCACCAGTGCACCGCCTCGGGATCGACGTCCACCCCGGCGGCCGCCGAATACGCGTTGAACAGCTCGTCGTACTCACCGAACCCGCCGACCGGCGGACGCGCGCCGAAGCGCCACGCCTTCACGCACAACCACCCGAGGTCTTCCATCGGATCGCCGAGGTGCGCGAGCTCCCAGTCGAGCACGGCCTTCAGTCCCTCGGGGCCAACGATGAAATTGCCGTGCCGGAAGTCTCCGTGTACGACCGCCACCTGGGACGACGGCGGACGATTCCGTTCGAGCCATCGAAAGCCCAGCTCGAATGCGGGATGCGGTTCTCCGAGCGCGTCGAGCACGTCGCGGAACTGCGTGACCTGATCTTGGTGCTCCAGCTCCGGCGCGGCGTCGAGCGGTATCCGGTGGATCGCCGCCAAGGCTTCACCGCACTGGGCGGCGAGCTTCGGGCGCACCGATGCCCACTCGTCGTCGCGCAGGATCTTGCGTGCGATCGTCTCACCCTCGAGTCGTCGCGTCACGGTGAACGGAGCGCCGACGGGCGAATCGGCGTCACCCGACGCGATGAGCTCCGCTACCGGCACCCCCGCCTGGGCAGCGGCACGAAGGACCAAGGCCTCGCTCCGCATGCCACCGCCCGTCCGCATGGCACCGGCTCGCTCGCGTTGGAGGATGAGCGGGGTCCCGTCGACATCGAACGCCCATGTCTCTCTCGAAGCGCCCCCCGACAGCCGCGTGAGGTTCTCGACCTTGTCGGCGTCGAGCACCGCACGCAGCTGCCCTTCGAGCTCGTTCACCTGATCACTCGCCGGCGCGGCGAGATTCGTCGAGGCAGCACACGATCGGATTCGTCGCGGATGTCGCCCACGAGATCCTCGAGCACGTCCTCCAGAGTGGCCAGACCGATCACGTGGCGCTCCTCGTCGATGACGACGGCCACGTGCGTTCGCGATCGCCGCATCGCCACCAGCACCTCGTCGAGGGGTCGCTGACTCGGCAGGATGAGCACGCGACGGATGCGGGCGAGAGGAAGCGGACGATCACGCGCACTCGCAGGCACGGTGAGCAGATCCTTGGCGTGCACGAAACCAACGATCTCGTCGAGATCGGTGCCGGCCACGAGCAATCGAGAGTGTCCGCTCGTGACGATGGCCTGCTCGGCCTCGGCCACCGTCGCGTCACGGGACACCCACGTGATCTGTTCACGCGGCACCATCACGTCGCTCAACGGTCGCTCCCCGAAGTCGAGGGCGCCGGACAGCAGGTCGTGCGCCATCTCCTCGATGAGTCCCTCCTCGCGCGACGCCGCCAACATCGACGCAATCTCCTCGGCAGTGTGCACCGTCGCCAAGTCGGTACGTGGCTCGACACCGAATAGGCGGGTGCCGGTGCGTCCGAGCCAGCCGAGCGCCTGGATGACCGGACGGAACAGCGCGACATAGATCCGGTTCGGGATCGCGAGTGCCATGAGCGTGCGTTCGGGGTCGGCCAGCGCCACGTACTTCGGGACCATCTCACCGAAGACCATGTGAAAGAAGACGACGATCGCCAACCCGACGATCACCGCGAGCGTGTCCGTCACGCCGTTCGGGATACCGATCGCGCCGAACAACGTCTCCAACCCGTGAGCGACGGTCGGTTCGGCCACCGCGCCGAGTCCGAGCGAGGCCATCGTGACGCCGAGCTGCGACGATGCCAGTTGGAGCGGCAGCTGACTCGCGGCCTCGAGCGCCAACCGCGCGCTCAGCGACCCTTCTTCGGCGAGCCCTTGGAGCTTCGTTCGCCGGCTGGCGATCAGCGCGAACTCCTTCGCCACGAAGACCCCGTTGGCTCCGAGCAGCACGAACGCGGCCACCACGAGCCAGACCGTCACCGGCTCGCCTCCGCCTCGGTGCGAGCCCGACTCGGTGCGGTGAGCCGCACCCGGGCGATCCGGCGCCGGTCCATCTCCGCCACCTCGATACGCCACCCCTCGTACACGAACGCATCGCCTTCGTCGGGGATGCGGCCGAGGCGGTCGAGCACGAACCCGGCGAGCGTTTCATACTCGCCCTCGGGGATCTCGAGGCCGCACGCCTCACGGACCTCGTCCGGATGGAGCGTTCCCGGCAACTCATAGGTGCCTGCCGGTAGGACCGTCGTCAGGGGCGGCGCCGCCCGGTCGTATTCGTCGTCGATCTCGCCGACGATCTCTTCGAGGACGTCCTCGAGTGTGATGATCCCGGCTGTGCCTCCGTACTCGTCGACCACGATGGCCATGTGGCTTCCCGTACGGAGATCGATCAGCAACGACGCGAGATCACGGGTCTCGGGCACGACGAACGGCTCGGTCATGATGTCGGCGACGGACGCTTCGGCACGGCCTTCGGCCGGAATCCGATACACGTCCTTCACATGGGCGACGCCGACGACATCGTCGAGGTCGGAGCCGCACACCGGGAAGCGGCTGAAGCCCGTCTCGAGTGATCGCGAGATCAGCGTCGGAATCGTGTCGTCGGGATGCACGTACTTGACCACTACGCGCGGCACGAGCGCGTCGGCCGCGGTCTTGTCGTTGAATCGCAGCGTGCGGGTGAGCAGGGTGAACGCCTCGGCATCGAGCGTTCCCTCTTCCCCCGATGACCGGATGAGCAGTTCGAGCTCCTCGAGCGTCCGCACGGAGCCGAGCTCCTGCTGCGGCTCGATGCCGAGGCGGCGGACGGTGCCGTTGGCCGACCGGTTCAGCACGCGGATGATCGGGCCGAAGATGGCGGCGTACACGATGATCGTGCGAGCCAGAAGCGTCGAGACGCGCTCCGCTCGGGCAATCGCAACGTTCTTCGGGATGAGCTCGCCGATCACCATCGAGATCACGGTGACGAGCGTGAACCCGGCGATGATCGCCGGGCCGTCACCGAGGGCGGGCGAGAGCGCTGTGGCGACGGTCGGCTGGGCGATGAAACCGAGCACGAGCGAGCTGACGGTGATCCCGAGTTGCGTACCCGAGAGGTAGAAGGAGAGCCGGTGCAGGATGCGATCGACCGCTCTGGCCGACGCCTTGCCTTCCTTGGCCAGCCGCTCGACGCGGTTGCGATCGACGGCCACGAACGAGAATTCGGCCGCCACGAAAAATCCCGTCGCGAGGATCAGGAGCAGGACGGCGAGTAGGCCGAGCGCGGTGGCGATCTGTGCAGGCTATTGGCTGGTGGGTGAGCCATGGTGACCAAGAAACGGGCCGCGGTCGGTGCCGGCGCGCTGACGATGGTGGCGCTGTGCTTCTCCAACGCGCTCCAGCAGGGGATCGATCAGAGCCAGTCGCAGGCCATCGAGAGCCTGAAGGCGGCCTTCGACGTCACCGATTTCCAGATCGGGCTCATGCGCGTCGCCACCGGCCCGGCCGGCGCCATCGGCGCGCTGCTCATCGCTCGGCTGTGCCGTGATCGGGCGCGAACACGGGTGCTGAGCGGGATGTTCGTCACCTGGTCGTTCCTCATGCTGCTCACTGGCTTCGTGGGCGTCTTCCCGTTGTTCGTGCTCTTCCGGGCGATCACCGCGCCGACCGAAGCCACCGATCCCGCGGCGCTGCCGCTGTTGGCCGACTGGTGGCCCGCCGAGCATCGGGCCGCGAAGGTGAGCATCTTCCAGGCGGGCGCCGGCGTCGGCGCGATCGTCGGCATCGTCGGGTCCGGAGTGCTGGTCGATCGGTACGGCTGGCCGGCCGCGTTCTGGATGTGGATCCCGATCGGTCTCTTCGCCGCCGTGCTGATCCGCGCCCAACCCGAGCCGGAGCGCGGCAACCAGGACGTCGCGTTCCGGGACACGCTCGCGGCGCTCGAGGGCGACACGCTCGCGGTGCACGAAGACACGGCCGCGAGCGAAGAACGCGTGCCCGCGCTGAGGGGTGTCGCGGCGTGGAGAGAGGTGTTCGCACTGCGGACGTGGCGCCGGGCGGCGATCGGGATCGGCGTGACCCAGATCTTTCTCACCGGTCTTCAGGTGTGGGGGCCGTCGTACTTCAAGCGCACCTTTCACCTCACCGGAACGGAGGTCGCAGGCCTCACGCCGGTCATCGGTGCCGGAGCCTTCGTCGGCCTCATCGCCGGTGGTTTCCTCGCTGACCGCTTGCTGCAACGTGGCGTGTTGCGGGCACGGGTGCACGTGACGGTGTGGGCCTACCTCGCCGGCGGAATCGTGCTCGCAGGCGCGCTGCTGACGACGCGCCTTGCGGTTGCCGCGCCGCTCTTGTTCCTGGGCACGGCGTTCACGGCGATTCCCGCGGGCCCGTCGTACGCGCTGCTGCTCGACGTCACTCCCGTGGCGCTGCGTGAGCGCGCCGCGGGAATCTCGAACGTCGTGATGGCGGTGTCACTGCTCGGCAGCCCGATCGTCGGTGGGTTGTCGACCCTCTTCAACGACAACCTGCGGATCGCTCTTTTGTGCATCACGCCCGTGTACATCGTCGGCGCGCTGCTCATCGCGATGTGCTTCGGCACGTATGGTGACGATCTCGCCATGGTGGTTGCGGAAGCCGAAGCGGACGTCGATCGACTGTGAGCGCGCTCGCACTCTCCAGCGTCGGGCTCGTCCGCGGCCAGACCGTCATCCTCGACGACATCAACTGGGCGGTCGCCGAGAGCGAGCGCTGGATCGTGCTCGGCGCGAACGGGTCAGGCAAGACCTCGCTCATTCGCATCGCCTCGCTCTACCTGCATCCCTCGACGGGCGATGTCGAGGTGCTCGGTGAGCGTCTTGGACGGGTCGACGTGCGCCGCCATCGCCGCCGCATCGGCGTGGTCTCGGCATCCTTCGCCGACCTGCTTCGCCCTGGGTTGACCGCCACCGAGATCGTGATGACCGCGAAGTTCGCCGCGCTGGAGCCGTGGTGGCACGAGTACGACGACAACGACCGGGCCCGTGCGGTCGGGCTACTGGACCGCTTCGGCTGCGCCGACCTGGCCGACCATCCATTCGTCACGCTGTCGTCGGGCGAACGGCAGCGAGTGCAATTGGCGCGGACCCTGATGACCGATCCCGGACTGCTGTTGCTCGACGAGCCCACCGCGGGGCTCGACCTCGGCGGCCGAGAAGACCTCGTCCGTCGTCTGGGTGCGCTGGCGGCCGATCCCGCCACCCCGGCGACCGTCCTCGTGACCCACCATGTCGACGAGATCCCCCCGGGCTACAGCCACGTGCTGCTGCTGCGCGGTGGGCGGGTGACCGCCGCTGGCCCGATCGACGACGTGCTCACGTCGGCCGCACTCTCGGACTGTTTCGGCATCGACGTCACCCTCGAGCGCCGTAACGATCGTTTCTCGGCGTTCGCGACCTAGCCCTGCTCGATCAGCGCGAGCAGCCTCGGGCGGGAGCGTTCGATCTCGTCGCTGAGCAGACGTTCGACGAGCGGTCCCCACAGCCCGCCGCCGTAGTGCAGGTGCATCGTCAACCGGCTGCCCCCGTCATCGCTCTCTGCGACCGTCGCTTCGAGCAGCCACGGCGAGTGCGATCGGCCGTCCCGCTCCCGGCGCTCGAACACGACCGCGTCCGGCGCGTCCTTGCGGGTGCGGACCATGCGCAAGCGCTTGGACCGGGCGAACGGCCCGAGCCGACCGCGAAGATCGATGGTCCACGCGGGAGCGTCGTCACCGTTGTCGGCCGGAACCGCGCGCGGAACGATGTCGAGCCACTTCGGATAGCGGCTGAGGTCGGCCACCCATTCGAACAGCACCTCGCGCGAGCAGGGCGCGTCGAGGATCGCAGTGACGTCCACTCAGTGCACTATGGCAAATGCCGTTGTTGATCGGCGACCAACAGCAACGGATACGGATCGATGGCCGACCCGCCGCCGGGGTGCACCTCGAAGTGCAGATGCGGTCCGTAGGCGTCGCCGGTGTGGCCGACGAAGCCCACGAGAGCGCCGGCATCGACGACCTGGCCTGCTCGCAGGTTCGGCGCGTACGCCGACAGATGCGCGTAGTAGTACGACGTGTTGCTCTCGCCTTTCAGCCAGAGCTGCGTGCCTCCGAGCAGGGAACTGCTGATCTGCGTGATCACACCACGCTCGGCCGCGTAGAGCTCCGTGCCCTCGGCCGCGACGACGTCGCAGCCTTGGTGGAAATGCGCGAACTCCGTTCCGGGCAGGCGCGGGTCGCCGAAGTCCTCCTGGAAGGTGTGCGGGTCGGCGACGGGAAACACGAAGCCGTGGATGACGAGTGAGCCGCCGGCACTCGACACGGCCAGATCGAGCTTCGCGTCGAACAGATCGAACTCGGCCTGCGCTTCATCGATCTTTGCCTGCTCGAGCTGCGATTGCGCCTCCGTGAGTTGCTTGGCCGTCTGCGCTTGGTCCACCGTGACCTTGGCCTGGAGGTCTTGCACTCGCGCCACGGCCGTTCGGTCGCGATCCACGATCACGCTCAGCATCGCCTGACGCTGGGAATCGGGGCCGGAGGTCGAGTCGAGCGGAGCGGTGTCGAACCCGTTGCCTCGCACATAGGCGTCAACCGCGCGCGCCGCGAGATCGCGCTTGGCGTTCGCAAGGTCGATGATCGCTTGGCGGGCCGCGGTGGCCAGCTTGCCCACTCGCTCCTGCAGCGCGGTCAGATCCTGTTCGAGCTGCATTCGGTGCGCGACAGCATCGGCGTAGGCAGCTTGGCGGGCGAGAGCCGACGCGCGGGCGCCGCGCAGGTTGACGGTCACGACGCGGCCAGGCTGTGGCGAGACCCCGGGAGGCGCCTCCCGGGGCGGCACGGTGATCGGCGAGTCCGGCACGCTCTCCGGCGGCGCATCGCCCCCGGTCGCGGGGCTCGTCGTGGTGGTCGTGGTCTCGGTGGTCGGCGGCGCGGTGGTCGTGGTGGTCGTGTCGTCGGTCGACGTCTGTGCAATTGCGGGCGCGGTGCTCATCGTGATGCCCACAACCGCAAGCGCGAGAACCCGCCGGACCCGACCCATGGTCACCATTCTCCATCGGATCGCGGGTGCCGCCGGTCAAGGGCTACCTGTCGACCACGACCGAGGCCGTCAGATCGAGGCTCACGGCGACCGGAGCGCCCGGCGGAGGGATCGAGCCCGACCGCTCGGTGACCTCGATCAACCAGCCGCAATCGAGTTGGACGGCGACGAGGAAGTGGTCTCCTCGGAACGTCGCGGCCCTGGCGGTGCCGGCGATGCCATCGGCTCCGAGGCGCAGACCGTCCGGGCGGATCACGAGCGTGGCCGGCCCGTCGGCCCGATCGCAGCCGATCGGCCCCCACGGGGAGTCGATCGACCGGCGCCGCACCTCCACGTCGAAGACGTTGCCGAAGCCGAGAAATCCCGCGACGAACGCGTCGGCCGGAGCGCGCCAGACGTCGACGGGCTGGCCGACCTGACGCACACGACCATCACGCAGCACGACCACTCGATCGGCGAGGGTGAACGCCTCGGCCTGATCGTGCGTCACGGTGATCGCGGTGATGCCGAGGCGCACGAAGAGATCGCGAAGCTCGACGGTCAGGCGCTCGCGCAGCGTTCGGTCGAGCGATCCGAGCGGTTCGTCGAGCATCAACAGCCGCGGCTCCGGGGCCAGCGCTCGCGCGAGGGCCACGCGCTGCTGCTCGCCGCCGGAGAGTGACGCGACCGAGCGGCGTCCGTAACCCGACAGGCCGACGAGCTCGAGCACCTCGTCGACGCGCGTCCTGACCGCGGCTCGGTCGAGGCGCCGCATGCGCGGACCGAACGCCACGTTGCCCGCCACGTCGCGGTGTGGGAACAGCGCGTAGTCCTGGAACATGAGACCGAACGGACGCCGGTGCGGAGGGGTCGTCACCACATTCGCTCCGTCGAAACGGACCGCCCCCGCATCGAGGGTCACCAATCCGGCGATCGCTCGCAGGATCGTGCTCTTTCCGCAACCACTCGGGCCGAGCAGCGTAACGACCTCACCTTCGTCGACGCGGAGATCGACCCCGTCGACCGCAACCGTGTCGCCGTAGCGGACGTGCAGACCTTCGACGTCGAGCATGGACATCAGAACTCGCCGAGTCCGGGAGTACGGAACCGCTCGATGACGACGATCGCCGTCGCGGTGATCGCCATGAGGATTGTGCTCATCGCCATCGCCGCGCCGAAGTTGGCCGACCCGGCCTGCGACAAGAAGCGGAAGATCGCGACCGGCATGGTCGGGCGGTCTGGCCGGGCGATGAAGATCGTGGCGCCGAACTCCCCGAGGGAGATGGCGAAGGCGAAGCCGGCGGCGACGAGAAACGATCGGCGCACGATCGGCAGGTCGATCTCGCGCCACACGCGGGTCGGCGACGCGCCCAGCACGGTGGCCGCGTCGTGTAGGCGGTGGTCGATCGAACGCAACACGGGGGCGAGGATGCGCACGACGAAGGGGATCGCCACCAGCGAGTGCGCGATCGGCACGATGATCCACGAGGCCCGCAGATCGAGCGGCGGACGATCGAGCGTGATGATGAATCCGAAGCCGACCGTGACGGCTGAGGTGCCTAGCGGGAGCATCAGCAGGAGATCGAGCGCTCGGCGCTCCCGGCCGCGACGGGCGATGGCAAAGGATGCCAGTCCTCCGACGACGAGCGCGATGCCCGTCGCCACCGCGGCGAACGCGAGGGAGTTGCGGATGGCATCGATCGGCGGGACGAACCGGGCCGCTTGCTGCGGTGTGTCGAACAGCGCCCGATAGAACCCGAGCCCGTACCCGGACCCTGGGTGGAGTGATCGCTCGACGAGAACGGCGACCGGGCCGCCCAGCAACAGCGCCATCACCACGAGGTTCGCGGCGAGGAAGCAACGCTCGCCGCGAGTGGCGGGCGGCCGGGCGACATCCGCTACGGCGAGCAGGCGTTGCCGGGTGGCGCGACGAGAACCCGTCGCGGTGAAGACGAGCAGCAACGCCACCACGGCGACGAGTTGCACGAGGGCGAGGACGCTCGCGGTGGGGAGATCGAGCCGGTCGAGCGTTGCTCGCTTGATGGCGACCTCGAGCGTGGCATAGCGCTGACCTCCCAGCACGAGGACCACCCCGAACGAGGTGAACGTGAACAAGAAGACGATGGCGGTCGCAGATGCGATCGCGGGCCGCAGCAACGGCCACGTGACCTCTCTCAACGCCCGCCAGCGTGACGCGCCGAGCGTGCGAGCCGCTTCGTCGAGTGCGGGATCCAGGTGCGACCACAGTCCGCCAACCGTGCGCACCACCACGGCGTAGTTGAAGAACGCGTGGGCCAACAGGATCGCCCAGATCGATCCATCGAGATCGACGACGCCGGCGAGCACACCTCTGGGGCCGATGAGCGCGAGGAACGCCGACGCGACAACGATCGTCGGCAACACGAACGGCACCGTGATCGCGGCGCGCAACAACGCTTTGCCAGGGAAGCGGAAGCGGGCCATCACGTAGGCGCCGGGCAGGGCGAGGATCAGCGTGAGCGCGGTCGACGCCGCGGCCTGCCACACCGTGAACCACAGCACCCGGCGCGTGCTCGGATCACGCAGCACATCACCGACGACGCCCAGGTCCCAACGGCCATTCGGCCGAAGTCCCCGCGTCACGATGTGCCCCACCGGCCACGCGAAGAACACCGCGAGAAACGCCAGTGGGACGCCGACGAGCGCCGCCGCCACGAGCCGGGGGGTCAACCGAGGACGGTCGATGTCCAGTCCTTCACCCATTGCTCGCGGTTCTGACGAATCGTGTCCTGCGGAATGTCGACCGTGTGCGCGGGTTTCGTCGAGTACGTCGTGAACTCCTCAGGCAGCGCTGCGTCCTTGCGCACCGGGTACACGAACATGTTCAGCGGCATGTCCTCCTGGAACGCCTTCGAGAGCATGAAG
This sequence comes from Acidimicrobiaceae bacterium, assembly GCA_041166745.1. Classification (GTDB taxonomy): domain Bacteria; phylum Actinomycetota; class Acidimicrobiia; order Acidimicrobiales; family JACDCH01; genus DASUCS01. The sequence goes on along the minus strand of JBEEGH010000019.1, from coordinate 140,509 downwards.
TCGATGAACGCCTGGGCGGCCGCCGCGTGCGTCGTGCCTTTGAGCACGCCCGCGAACTCGATCTGGCGGTAGCAGGCATCGTCGACGACCCCGACGTCCGTCGTGGTCTTCGGCGGGTCGGCGAACACCACGTCGGCGGGCGGACTGGTCGCGTACGAGACCACGACGGGCCTCGTCCCCGTCCCGCCGCTGCCCAGCGTGAAGTCGTTGTTGTAGGCCTGATCCCAGCCGTCGTCGACCTTGACTCCGTTCGCCTTCAGCGCCCGCCAGTAATCGAGGTAGTGGTCCTCGCCGTACTTCGCGACGGTGGTGACGAGGAACGCGAGCCCGGTGCTCGAGGTGGCCGGGTTCTCGACGACGACCTTGTCCTTGAACTCCGCGTTCTTCAGATCGTCGAGCGACGTCGGGGCCACGACCCGCTTGTCGAAGTTGAGGCACACATCGCTCTCGTCGATCGGCGTGACGCGATGTTGGCCCGCGTCGAGGTCGAATGAGCTGTCGATCGCACCCAGCTCGGTCGAGGTGTACGGCTCGAACAGACCGTTGTCGAGCCCCTTGCTCAGCAGGGTGTTGTCGATGCCGTAGAGCACGTCGCCTTGCGGGTGGTCTTTCGTGAGGATCGCTTGATTCACCACGGCGCCGGCATCGCCGCCTTTCACCAATTCGACCGTGATGCCGGTGCGGTCGGTGAACTTCTTCAGAACGCTGTCACTCACCGCGAACGAGTCGTGCGCGACCACCGTGATCGTCTGGGCCGGTGGCCCCGCCGACGCCGAGGTCGAGGGCCGACCACTCGTGTCTGTGCTGTCGCTGCCGCACGCCACGAACGTGACGACGAACAACACCGCGAGGCACCTACGCATCGGTCTCTCCTTCTCCGGCGAACACGGCGAGCAAGGTGCCCGCTTCGAGTTGCACGCTCGCCGGGAGCGTGTCGATCACGTTGCTCACGCCACGACTCGTGCCAGTGGCCAGCGGCTCGTTCTGCAGCGGGTAGCGGAGCCCCTCGGTGGTGATGCCGAGAGCAGAGCCGCCCACCGGCAAGAGGGTGACCAGCTCGCCTACGGCGCCGGGTAACGGCGTTGCTGCATGGCCTGCATGCACGACATGGACGCGCACGGCCCCGTCGAGCGTCGTGAGACCACACGATGCGAACTTGGGCGACGCCAGCAGCAGCACGTTGGCCAGGAGATGATCGAGGCGGCCGCCGCCGACCCCGAGAACGACGATGTCGGTCGCGCCGACGCGTACGGCCTCGTCGAGCGCGAGCTCGAGGTCGGTGTGATCCTTCGCCGCTGGGTGTCGCTCGATACGCGCCCCTTCGGCCTCGGCTCGCGTCAGTCCTTCCGGCGAGATCGAGTCGAAGTCACCGATCGCGACATCGACCCGCAAACCGATCGCATGCGCGTAGTCGACCCCTGAGTCCGCAGCGATGACGAACGCATCGGCCGGCACCGTTGGCGCCTCGGCGGCGCGGTCGCCCCCAGCGACGACGACAACCGTTCGGTGGCCCACGTACTGCTCCCTCCGCTGGCATTACCCAGTTCAGGTTCGATGGGTCGGTGGCGTCGTGCGGCCACCCTCTCAGCCCGGCTGTCCCGAGCTCCCCATGTGGTTGGTGCAAGAACGCTACCTGCGGAGCAGGTCCTTGGCGATGTGGGTTATCTGGATCTCGTCGGTGCCGGCGTAGATCTGCAGCACCTTCGCATCGCGGGCCAGTTGCTCGACGTGGAACTCCGCCATGTAGCCGTTGCCGCCGTGCAGCTGCACTGCTTCCATCGCCACCTCGGTCGCGGCCCGGGCTGCATACAGCTTCATCGCCGACGCCTCTGCGAGCGTCAGGCCCTTGCCGGCGGCCGACATCTCGATCACGCGGAAGACGAGGTTCTGCACGTTGAGACGCGCGACCTCCATACGGGCGAGCTTCTCCTGGATCAGCTGGAACTCGCCGATCGGCTGCCCGAACTGCACCCGGTTCTTCGCGTACTCGACGCAGGTCTCGAGACACTGCTCGATGATGCCGAGCGCCATAGCAGCCACACCAGAGCGCTCCATCGAGAACGTGTCCTTCGCTCCTTCGCGACCGCCGGCGGGCACATCCTCCGTCTCACCGATCAGGCGATCCTTGCCAGCACGCACGTCGTCGAGGAACAGCTCGCCCGTGGGCGACGAGTGCATGCCCATCTTGCGCAATGGCTTCGACTGCTCGAGCCCGGGCATCCCCCGATCGAGCACGAAGGACAGGATCTTGCGCTCGGCCGGCGGATTGCCCTCGTCGAGCTTGCAGATGAACACGATCGTGTCGGCGTAGGGACCATTCGTGATGAAGGTCTTCGAGCCGTTGAGGAGGTACTCGTCGCCGTCACGCTTCGCGGTCGACTTCATCGAACCGAACGCATCCGACCCGGAGTTGGGTTCGGTGATGGCCCACGCGCCGATCTTGTCGAGCGTCAGCAGGTCAAGAGCCCAGCGTTCCTTCTGCGCGATCGTTCCTCGGCTCATGATGGCAGCCGACGTGAGTCCCATCGACACACCCATCGCCGTGACCATGCCCGGACAGTGCCGGCACAGTTCGATGATCGGGATCATCGACATCGCCGCGGCGGTCGCGTCGCCGCCGCCAGAGCCGCGCTCGACTTTCTCCCCCGACTTCTCGGCCTCGATGCGCCGCTTGAAGCCCTCGCGGGCCATGGCGTCCATGCCGAAGGTCGCGAACAACTTGCGGAGGATGTCGTACGGCGGCAGGTCGCCGTGCTCCAGCTCGTCGCGCTTGGGAACGATCTCCGCTTCGATGAACTGGCGGACGGCGTCGCGGATCATCCGCTGCTCTTCTGACCACTCGAACATGGTCAGAACTTACGAGGGCGGCGGCGTTTCGCCCAAGACGGAGTACAGGTGGTCCACCTTGGCCTCGAGCGCAGCGATGCGATCCTCCAGCGCGCTGCGCGACACGGACACCTCACCCGCGGCAGCAGCGGCATCGACCTGTTCGAATGTGTGCGTCCACCGCCGATCGAGCCGGCGGGCCAATGGCTGCTCGCGATCCGCGAGTCCGTTCAGCGCCGCCTCGACCTCTTCCGTGCTGTCGAAGGCGTGAAGGCGTTCCGTCCGGGTACGAATCTCGGCAACCGTTTGCGGACCGCGCACGAACAGCGCGCACAAGACGGCCGATTCGGTCGGTAGCAGCGCGAGGCGTTCGTCGATGACTTGGCGGAACTTCGTCGTGCGCTCACCGTGGGATGGGTGCACGAAGCGGACGAGGCCGACGTCCTTCAGATGGTCGAGGGTGCGCTGCACGGTGGGGGCGTCGTAGGCCACCACCGGCCACCGATTCGTGCTCTGGTTGCACGCGGTCACGAGCGCGTTGAGCGTCATCGGATAGGTGTCCGGCACCGTGCGCTCCTTCTCCAGCAGGCAGCCGAGCGCCCGCACGGCCACCAGATCCAACTCGATCATGCCGACGAGTGTGGCTCGTGGCCCGCCCCCCATGGGTCCTCCTCGACCTTGGGGAGCGGATGACCGTCGAGGTCGAACTCCACACCGTCGTGACGTTCGAGCGCCTCGAAGGGGCTCTGCGCGAGCACATCGAACGGATCGTGCTCCCTCCCGTGGCGATGCTCGGCGAGCTCCAGCTCCGCCCGCATCCGGTCGACCGGATCGTCTCCCGGCGGCAAGGGCTTGCCGTCACCGTCGACGAAGGTCGACGGGTACAGGTCCCACACGACCGGTGGGATGTGACCGACGAACCTCTCGGCCACTCCAAGAAGACCGGGCATCAGCTTCGGCTTGATCGGGTCCGTCCAGACGAGCAACCAGCGTCCCTTCAACTCGAAGTTCAGCTCACCTTTCGTCGTGAGCAGGAAGTCGAGCATCTGCGCGTCGACGAGGGCATTCGCGAACCGACGATCGCGACACCGCACTGCGAACAGGCGGTTGAACTCCTCCGATTCGAAGTTGATGTCGTCGGCCGCGATCTTGGTGAGCACCTTCTCGAACATCCCCTCGCGCGCCACCGTGATGTCAGGCCACGACGATCCGACGAGTGCCATGGCGCAGGACGAGCGGTGGTAGATCCTCTCGACCTTGCCGCCCTCGCCCTTGTACTCGTCGTAGTACCAGAAGTCGAACACGCGATACACGTGCCCATCGCCGGGTTCTCGCCACATGACGTTCTCCGCGCCGCGGCCATCGCCGCGAGTGAAGAGCTGGAAGCTGACTCGGGCGCAGTCGAACGGATCGGAGGCCGAGTACTGCAGACCCGCCCGTGTGGCGATGTCACAGATTTGCGCTGCTCGCTTCGCGCGCAACACCGCCGTCACGGTCCCGGCGGCGCTCAGAGCCGCGACGACCAGGAGAAAGATGACGGCTTCCATTCCGCTCCTTCATCGGCACCTGTGGGCCGGGTTTCAAGCCCGTTGGGGCCCAGTAGGTTGGCCGTATGGAGATGGAATACCGCAGGCTCGGCCGGTCCGGCATCAAGGTCAGTGTCCTGTCGTTCGGATCGTGGGTGACCTTCGGAACCCAGCTCGACACATTGCTCGCCCGAGACTGCTTGAAAGCGGCATGGGATGCAGGTGTCAACTTCTTCGACAACGCCGAGGCGTATGGCGGAGGCGAGTCGGAGCGCATCATGGGCGAGGCGATTGCCGAACTCGGCTGGAAGCGCGAGACGTACGTCGTGTCGACGAAGGTGTTCTGGGGCCTGACGCCCGGCGTCAACACGAGCAACACACTGAACCGCAAGTACCTGCTGCACGCGATCGACGGTTCACTCGAGCGCTTCGGTCTCGACTTCGTCGATCTGCTGTTCTGTCACCGCTCCGATCCCAACACGCCGATCGAGGAGACGGTGTGGGCGATGTCCGACATCATCAATGCCGGCAAGGCTCTGTACTGGGGCACATCCGAGTGGTCCGCCGACGACATCCGCGCGGCGTGGGAAGTGGCCGAGCGCCATCATCTGCACAAGCCGGTGATGGAGCAGCCGCAGTACAACCTGTTCGAGCGGCGCCGCGTCGAGCGCGAGTACGCCCGCCTGTACGAAGACATCGGCCTCGGCCTCACGACCTGGAGTCCGTTGGGTTCTGGCCTCCTCACCGGCAAGTACCTCGACGGCATTCCCGACGGCAGCCGAGCGACGCTGCCCGGCTACGAGTGGCTCAAGGACTACCTCACGGATCCGGAGCGCAATGCCAAGGTTCGCAAGCTCAAGGAAGTGGCCGACGAGCTCGGTTGCACGCTCTCACAGCTCTCGCTCGCGTGGTGTGCCAAGAACCCGCACGTGTCGACAGTGATCACCGGCGCCAGCTCGGCCGCCCAGGTGCACGAGAACATGGGCGCGCTCGACGTTCTGTCGCGACTCGACGACGACCTGATGGCCCGCATCAAGACGATCGTCCGCTAGCTCCACTTGTAGGCGACGCCGGTTTCCTTCTCGGAGATCTCCCACAGGCGCTTCGCCGCGCTCGCGTCGCGCGCCGCGCCGGTGCGTCCCACCTTCTTCGGGCTACCGCGCATCTCGAAGGGTCCGCTCGGGCCGTAGTACTCGCCGCCCTTCACGTCCGGCATGGTTGCGGCGTACAGCTGCGGAAGCGCGCCGTCGGCGTCGCTCTGCGCCACGAGGCGGTTCCCGAAATCCATCGCTCGCTCCATCAACGGACTACCCGCCATCTCCGGTCCGGCGGCCTGCAGGTGTGTCGACGCGTACCCCGGGTGCGCCGCCGCCGACAACAGTGCCGCGCCTTCCTGCTTCGCCCGCCGATCGAGCTCGAATGCGAACAGCAGGTTGGCGAGCTTCGACTGGCCATACGCCATCCATTTCGAATACCGCTTCCGCCATTGCAGATCGTCCCATCGCATCTTGCCGATCCGATGCGCCTGCGATGACGTCGTGACGACCCGTGGGTTGTCGGCGGCGAGCAACAGCGGCAACAGACGACCCGTCAGTGCAAAGTGACCGAAGTGGTTCGTGCCGAACTGCATCTCGAAGTCATCCGCGGTGCGCCGCAACGGGATCGCCATGACCCCGGCGTTGTTCATCAGCACGTCGATGTGACCGACACGATTCGACACGGCGTCGGCGGCGGCCTCGATGGAGGAGAGGTCGGCCAGGTCGAGCGAGATCACCGACGGGGTGCCGGTCGTCGCGCACGCCTCCACGGATTCGAGCGCGGCAGCCGCTTTCTCCGGATTACGGCAGGCGAGCAGCACCGATGCGCCCGCGCGCGTCAACGCCTCAGCGGACCGCAGTCCGAGCCCGCTGTTGGCGCCGGTGATCAGGACCGTGCGGCCCTTCTGATCGGGGATGTCGGTCGCGGTCCAGGAAGTCATGCCCTGCAGTTTGCACCACGTCTGTCGTCACCGACTCAGGCGGCGCTGTGCTGGCCGCTGGTGGCGGCGGCCTTCAACACTTCCCCGAGCGCGGTCGCATCCTGTGGCAGCGCCAGATAGAAGCCCTGCGCGTAACGACACCCCAGCTCGCGCAGTCGCACGAGCTGGCTTTCCGTCTCGACGCCCTCGGCGACGGCGTTGAGCTGCAACGTCTGCGCGAGACGGACGATGGCTCGCGCCAAAGCCGACTGTTCCGCGTCGCCGTCGATGCCTGCCACGAACGAGCGGTCGATCTTCAAGATGTCGATCGGGAAGCGTTGGAGATAGCTCAGGGACGAGTAGCCCGTGCCGAAGTCATCGACCGCGAGGCTGATGCCCAATGCCTTTAGCTCCTTGAGCCTGGCAACGGCCGTCTCGGTGTCGTGCATCATTGCGCTCTCGGTGATCTCGAGCGTCAGGCTCTCGGCCGGGAGTCCGGACGATTCGAGCGAAGCCGCCACATCGCTGAGCAAGTTCGGGTCGGTGAGCTGGCGAGGCGACAAGTTGACGCTCACGCTCAGCCTCGGAACCGTGTTGAGCTCGAGCTGCCACGCACGAACCTGTGTGCATGCTTCGCGCAGCACCTTGCGCCCGATCTCCTGGATGAGCCCGGTCTCCTCTGCGAGCGGGATGAACGACGCCGGCGGCAACAGACCGCGGGTCGGGTGCTGCCAGCGGACCAGCGCCTCGACACCACCGATCCAGCCGGAGCGTGTGTCGACGATCGGCTGGTAGTGCACGATGAACTCATCGCGCTCACAGGCGCGGCGAAGGTCGGCCTCCACCTCGAGACGCTCGACCGCGGCGGTGTGCATCGCGGGTTCGAACACCTGGCAGCGTCCTCGGCCTCGGAGCTTCGCGGTGTACATGGCGAGATCGGCGTTCCGCAGCAGTTGATCGGTCCGGGCTCCGGGGGCATCGAATGCGACTCCGATGCTCGCTCCGATGAACACCTCCTTGCCGACGATGCCGAACGGTCGGCGCAACGCGGCGATGACGCGCTCGGCGATGACGATCGCAGTGTCCTTGTTCTCGAGATCCTCGAGCAGCACGGCGAACTCGTCGCCACCCATGCGGGCGGCCGTGTCGCCTTGACGAAGGCAGCTCTGCAGCCGGGCGGTGACGGCGACCAGCAGCTGGTCCCCGACGGTGTGGCCAAGGCTGTCGTTCACCGTCTTGAAGTTGTCGAGATCGATGAACAGCACGGCGATGCGCGTCTGTTGCCGCGCGACGCGTGTGAGTGCGTGCTCGACGCGGTCACGGAACAGCACCTGGTTCGGCAGATTGGTCAGCGAGTCGTGGAACGCCTGGTGCGCAAGCTCACCCTCGAGACGCTTCGTCTCCGTGACGTCGCGGAAGCTCCAGACGCGGCCGACGATCTCGCCACCGACTCGTTGCGGCTTGGAGTACCGCTCGACCACGCGACCATCCTTGAACTCGATCAGATCGCGGCTCTCGGCCTCGGGCTGCGAGTAGAGGTCCCGCACCTTCGTTGCAAAACTCTCGGGATCGACGAGCTGTCCGAGCACGAACCCGAGGGCCACGCTGTCGTCACGAGCGGCGAGCACCGCTTCCGGCAGCTGCCACATCTCCGAGAAGCGTTCGTTGAAGCTCGAGATTCGGCCATCGCGATCGACCACGAGAATGCCATCGGCCGTCGCGTCGAGTGTGGCGTTGAGGAGTGACAGGGTGGTCCGCAGCTCGATGTCGACCGACTTTCGGTCGGTGATGTCCTGCGCCGTGCCCGCGACCGTGACCGGCATTCCGATGTCGTTGCGCTCCGTGACGGTGCAGCGACCGTGCAACCACCGCACCTCGCCACCGCTCAGAATCACGCGGTAGTCCATCGCGTGCTCGCTCCCGTTGGCGACCGAATCCTGCAGGGATGCGATCACGGCGTCTCGATCGTCGGGATGCACCTGTGCGACGAACCCCTCGAAGCTGGGCTCGACGTTCGCCGGGTCGATGTCGAAGAGCCGGTACAACTCGGCTGACCAGGTGGACTGCCGGGTGGCGATGTCCCACTCCCAGTTGCCGAGATGCGCGACGGCCTGAGCCTCGGAAAGCTTTTCCTCGCGATCGGTGGTCGCCTCGACCTGTCGCTCGTTGAGCTTCCACGACAAGATTCCCGCGACACTCATCGCGAGAACGAAGACACCGTGGATACCGGCCCACTCCCACGGGTGATCGATGGCCGACTTGTGGTTGTACACCGACTCAGGTGACACCGCCCCGGCGACGCCATGCTGAAACACGACGTAGCCGATGGCGACGAGGAACGGCCACCAGTCCTGATAGAGCGTGATGACACCCACCATCACGAAGTAGTGGAAGTGCATCTCGATGAGACCGTCAGTGAGATGCACGAGGACGGCCGAGCACGTCAACAAGCCCATGGCCGTGAAGATCGTGGTCTCGCGCCGATGCTTGCGCAGGGCGAGGGCGCCGACGCCGAACATCGTGACGATCGACATCTCGAACAGGGTGTGCAACGGGCCGACGCCTTGCGCGAGGCCGATGGTCAGGATCAGCGGCAGGTGCGCCCAGAGCAGGATGAGAATCCCGCGATGACGGCGCGACCAGACGTCGTCCGAGAGCGTGCTCCCCCGCGGCAGCCATTCCTTCAGCACTGCCAATCCCGACGTCAGGCGAGAGCCTGGCGTCGTCCGCCCGTATTGGATGTCCACGCTTCACTCCCGGCTGCCCAACCGACTGTCCTGGAGTAATCGGCACATTGTCCGGAGAAGTTGAACAAAGGGCACAATCTCGCAGTGACGCGCATCCTGACCACGCATGCGGGGAGCCTCCCCCGCCCGCCGGCCCTCGCAGAGATGCACGGCCGGCGTAGCCGGGGGGAGCCGGTGGATGTCGACGAGCTCCGAGCCGCCGTCGAGCACGCAACGGTCGAGGTGATCGCCGCGCAGCATGCCGCCGGGATCGACATCGGCAACGACGGTGAGCAGGCTCGTGAGAGCTTTTTCACGTACGTACAGCACCGCATGACCGGCTTTGGCGACGCGAGTCAGCGACCGGTGATGCGCGACCTTGCGGAGCACCCAGACTTCCTCGAGTTGCAGCTGCCCCGATTCCAGCGCATCAAGGTGAACCTGTTCGGTGCGGCCGCGGCCATCGACGAAGTCACCTACCGCGACACATCAGAGGCGGAAGCGGAGTGCGCGCTCGTGGCCGATGCACCATTCGCCCGCACGTTCATGACCGCGGCGTCACCGGGGATCGTCGCCGCGGCGATGGAGAATCGTCACTACGCATCGCGGGCCGACTACGTGCGAGCGCTCGGAAAGGCCCTGTCGGTCGAGTACCGCTTCATCGTCGACCACGGCCTGCTGCTCCAGATCGACGCACCCGATCTCGCGATGGAGCGACACACGTTGTTCGCCGATCGACCCTTGAACGAGTTCATCGAGTGGGTCGACCTGGTCATCGACGCGATCAACGATGCGCTCATCGGCATTCAGCCGTCCGACGTGCGCCTGCACGTGTGCTGGGGGAACTACGAGGGACCACACACGCACGATGTCCCCCTCGACGACATCCTCCCGTCGATCTACCGCGCTCGGGTTGGTGCGCTGGTCGTTTCGATGGCAAATCCGCGCCACGAGCACGAGTACAAGTGCTTCGCGCGGAAGCCGTTGCCCGACGGCATGTCGCTCGTCGCGGGAGTGATCGACACCACGAACAACTACGTCGAGCACCCTGAGGTCGTCGCCGATCGGCTGGAGCGCATCACGCAGGCCGTGGGCGACCCGCATCGCATCACCGCCGGGACCGACTGCGGGTTCGACACGTCGGCTGGCTTGGGCGATGTCGCACCATCACTCGTGTGGGAGAAGCTGCGAGCCATGCGCGAAGGCGCCGACCTCGCGACCGCGCGTCTGTTCTAGGCCACCGACCAAAGCGCAATGGGGTCGACGGCGACGCGTTCGCCGAGCTCACCCGCATCCTCCGATCCGCGGAGCACCGCCGCGAAACCGACGATCGCATGCTGGGCGGTGTCGACGATCCACGGCATCGGTGGCGTGTCGGGTGGATAGAAGGTGACCTGCTTGTAGCTCTCGACGTCCGACTCGGTGCGGGGGAACACACGCATCGATCTGATGAGTGGGTCCATGTCGATCGGGTCGAACACGTTTTGGCGGACCGGCTCGAGCTGGGTCCACGCCGGGCCTTTCGTTCCGTGCAGCGCAAACCCCTGGCAGGCAATCAACAGATTGTTCGCTGCGGCTTGATCGCCGTTCGACGCGAGGGTGTTGACCTCGTTGGTCACCATGGACCGGGCGATCATGTAGCGAACGGGCTTCGAGCTGAGCTGCCACAGCTCATCGACCTTCGCTTCGCCGTACGCCCTCCACCAGTCGAGCGCCAGGTCGGCGCGCGACGCTTCCCGATCGGTCATCCCAACAAGATCAAGCGACACTCCGGACACAGCCACCAGTCCGGTATCGCACCGGCGAACAAGGCGGGATCGCCGGCGAACATGAGCTGGCAGCGTCCGCACTTGCGGGCGCGCACGTCGTCATCGGTCGCGGTCAGGGAGTCACCGTAACCCCTCGTAGACCGAAACGTACGCGTCCACCATGCGGTCGCGCCCGAAACGACGGGTCGCCGTCGACCGGATGTTGTGTCGATCGAGCAAGGCCACCGTGGGGACGGCCATGACCGCGGCACCGACATCACGCACGAGCGCTCCCGTGACACCGTCGTCGACCAACTCACGCATCGACCCCCGATCGAATGCGATCACCGGCGTGCCGCACGCCATCGCCTCGACGACGCTGAACCCGAACGGCTCGTCGAACTCGATCAGATGGAGCAGCGCGTGCGCTCCGCCGAGCACTTCGGCTCGCCGGTCGCTGCCGATCGGGCCGAGATACTGCACACGGGTGCCGTCCACGTGGGGCGCGACCGCGGCGTCGAAGTACTCCTGATCCTGGATGATGCCGGCGATCACGAGCGGCAGGCCGGCTCGCTTCGCCACCTCGATCGCGGTGGAGGTCCCCTTGTCGGGGTGGATGCGGCCGAAGAACAGCAGGTAGCCGCCGGGGGCCGGGTGCAAGCCGAACACGCTCGTATCGATGCCGTGGTGGATGGTCGCGACGTAGTCGAGGCGCGGATTCCGGTCCGAGTCGCTGATGGCCACATACGCGCCGCTGCGGTTGTACCGCTCGTACACCGCCACGATCCGAGGCGACGAGAACCCGTGAATGGTGGTCACCACGGGTGTGCGCACGAGCTCGCTGTACGTGAGCGGCAGGAAGTCGAAGCTGTTGTGGATGACGTCGAATTCGCCCGCTCGCTCGAACACCGACGCGATGTGCAGGCATTCGGCCACCTTTGGATCGACGAGCGGGTCGTCGGACCAGCCGTGCGGAATGACCGATGACAGCGTCGCTCGGGTCTCGGAATCGCCCGTGGCGAAGAGCGTCACGTCGTGGCCCCGAGCCACGAGACCCTCCGTGAGCAATGAGGCAAACAGCTCCCACGGGCCGTAGTGCCGCGGGGGCACCCGCCAGGAGATCGGGGCGAGTACCGCAACCCGTAACGACATGTGCGGGCTCCTCGTTCGTCGCAGCGGAGGCTATCGGCGAGCCTCGCCCGATAGTCTGGGTGGACATCCCCTTGGGAGAGTCGCTCCACTTGGGCAGGACGGCCGTCAGGCCCTCGCAGTCGCCCCGTGCAGGTTTGTCGCCTCGTCTGAGACAAATCGAGGAGTGGTACGTGCGCGCTGCTACGTCAATTGTCCGCGAGGCGCTCCCGCGCCCCGGCGCCGATCTGTCCTACGGCATCCTCAGCACGTTTCCGCCGACGCGGTGCGGGCTCGCGACCTTCACCGCGGCATTGAGTGAGGGTCTCGTCTCCAACGGAGCAGACGTCGGCGTCGTCCGGATCGCCGACGGGTCGAGCGCGACCAGCCCGCGGGTCCTGAGCGAGCTCGACAACGACGTGCCCGCGTCGGTGGCTGCAGCCACCGACGAGTTGAGCGCGTGCAGCGTCGCCATCGTCCAGCACGAGTACGGCCTGTACGGCGGCACCGACGGTGATGAGGTCCTCGACATCCTTCGCGGCCTCACTGTTCCGTCGATCGTCATCGCCCACACCGTGCTCCTGGAGCCCTCGGAGCACCAACGAGTGGTGCTCGAGGCGGTTGCCGACGCCGCCAGCGCGGTCGTCGTGATGACAGAAGCCGCGCGCGACCGGCTGTGCACCGGCTTCGACGTGGATCCGTCCAAGGTGACGACGATCCCCCACGGTGCCGCTACCCCGGATCCACGAGCCCACGTGGACAATTGGGGCCGGCCGACACTGTTGACGTGGGGGCTGTTGGGTGCGGGGAAGGGCATCGAGTGGGCGATCGACGCCCTGGCGGAGCTGCGCGATCTGCGACCCCGGCCGCGCTACGTCATTGCCGGTCGCACGCACCCAAAGGTCGTCGCGTTCGAAGGCGAGCGCTACCGGGACATGCTCATCGAACGTTCTTGGTCGAAGGGCGTTGCCGCATCTGTGACGTTTGACGCCAGCTACCGCGACGTGCCGTCCCTCACGCGACTGATCCAGCGCGCAGCGGTGGTCGTGCTCCCGTACGACTCGCGCGATCAGGTGACGTCGGGCGTGCTCGTCGATGCCATCGCTGCGGGTCGACCGGTCGTGGCAACTGCGTTCCCCCACGCCGTCGAACTGCTCTCGACGGGCGCAGGGCTCGTCGTGCCCCACGGCAACGCCGCGGCGCTCGCGTACGCGTTGCGGCGAGTGCTCACCGAACCAGACCTCGCGGCGGAGATGGCGGCCGAGGCCGCCCGCCTCGCTCCGGAGCTCGCATGGACAGCCGTTGCCCGCCAGTACACCGACCTCGCTGACGACATCGTGTCCAACCTTGCGTCGGTGCCATCGTGATCGCGCCAGAGCCCAACTTCGCCCATGTCGCCCGCATGACCGACGAGCACGGCATGTTCGAGCACGCGGATCACACGACCCCGCGCCCCGAGCACGGGTACTGCACCGACGACATGGCTCGCCTCCTCGTCGTCACGTGTCGCGAGCCACACCCGACTCCGCTCGTACTCGGTCTCGCAAAGACTGCGCTGCGTTTCCTCGCCGATGCCCAGGGCATCAGTGGCGACACGTGCAGCCGGATGAATCGACGCGGTCGCTGGCAAGGGCGTCGCACGGTCGAAGACTCCTGGGGACGCAGCCTGTGGGGCTTCGGTACGGCCGCGGCGCGCAGCCCCCACGACTGGCTGCGCCAGGACGCGCTCAGCCGTTTCGAACGCGGCGCCAAACGGCGTTCGCCGTGGCCGAAGGCGATGGCCTTTGCCGCGCTCGGTGCCGACGAGGTGCTCGTCGCACGCCCCGGACATCGGGGTGCGCTCTCGCTGCTCGCTGACGCCGCCGACGTCGTCGGTCACCGAGGGCGGGACAAGTCGTGGCCGTGGCCCGACTCCCGTCTCTCCTACGCGAACGCGGTGCTCCCCGACGTGATGATCGCCGCGGGCACCGCGCTCGATCGACCGCCTTTGGTGACAGAGGGTCTCGAGCTGCTCTCGTGGCTGGTCGAGCACGAGTCGGCCGACGGACATCTGTCCGTGACCCCCGTCGGGGGAAGCGCCCAGGGAGACGTACGCCCGGCGTTCGATCAGCAGGCCATCGAGCTCGCCACGCTTGCCGATGCCTGCGCGCGTGCGGGGACCGTCACGGGTGATCCACGTTGGGCCACCGCGATTGCCGGTGCCGTCGACTGGTTCCTCGGCGACAACGACGCGCGGACTCCGATGTTCGATGCCACGAGCGGGGGCGGCTATGACGGCCTGCATCGTGACGGTCCCAATCTCAACGAAGGCGCAGAGTCCACGCTGGCGCTCATCTCCACCCTCCAGCACGCGCGCCACCTCGTGCCCGCGGCTGCGTGACCGTGACGGTCGCCGTCCGCACGGGCCTTCGCCTACGCCCGGACCCATCGCGCGTCGTCACCCGCCTGTTCGTCCCCGGTCAGGAGCTCCTGGCCGGCAGCGAGTCACGCGCCTCTGTGGTGGTCGGGCGGATCCTGGCCCTCGACGAGACCGAGGTCGACCGTGCGCTGGCGAGCGTCATGGACCGATTCGGCACTCGTCACCGCGAGCTTCCGGACATCTTCACGCGGCATGCCGCTCGCATCGCCAACCGCATCGCTGCGAACGTCGCTCTGTCGACGAACCGCCGCCAACTTCTCGGAGCGACGTTCACCCACGAGTTCGCGGTAGAGGCGGCTGCTCTGTGCAACCCATCGATAGTCCCCCATCCAGACCAGGCGGGGGCTCCTCCGGGCGGCCTGCGGTTCGTCATGAGTGTGCGAGCGATCGGTGAGGGTCATCGATCGTCCATCGGATTCCGCACCGGAACGATCACGGCCGACGGGATCGTCACCGTCGACGCCGCCGGGCCGTTTGCAGTCATCAACGATGTGAGGCCAGGGCCGTTCGACCGCAGTGTGTTCGACGGAAAGCTCGACCAACTCCGGAAGAACGGAGACAACGCCGCCTCCGTGCTCGATGCCCTCGGCGAGCAGTTCGTGCAGTCGGATCTCGACTTCGCGCTCGACCGGCTTCGTGCGCAGCGAGACACGAGGCGCACCGCCGGTGACACGATCGCGCACCTCCGGACCATTGCCGAGTGCAGCTACACCGCTGACTTCCCGGAAGCATCGGAGCTGTCCGAACGCGTGCTCTGGCCCGCTTCCGGGGCCGAGTCCTGCGGCATGGAGGATGCTCGCTTCGTCCGATTCGTCGAGGACGACGGCACGACCGTGTACTACGCGACGTACACCGCCTATGACGGCACGGCGATCACACAACAGCTCCTGGAGACGACGGACTTCGCCACGTTCAGGGCATCGCCGATCGTGGGCCCCGCCGCATCGGACAAGGGTGTCGCGTTGTTCCCTCGACGAATCGGCGGGCGATTCGCCGCTCTTTCGCGCTTCGACCGGGAGACGAATGCCGTCGCGTTCTCGCACAGTCCGCGGCGGTGGGATCGGGCGGTCACCGTTCAACGTCCTTCGGAGACGTGGGAGTCGATCCAACTCGGCAACTGCGGCTCCCCGATCGAGACCGACGCCGGCTGGCTGGTCTTGACGCACGGAGTCGGACCGATGCGCACCTACAGCATCGGCGCGCTGCTCCTCGACCTCGACGACCCGACCGTGGTGATCGGCCGGCTCCGAGAGCCGCTGCTCACACCAGAAGCCGACGAACAAGATGGCTACGTTCCCAACGTCGTCTACAGCTGCGGTGCCCTCGTCCACGCCGGCACGGTGGTGATTCCGTTCGGAATCGCCGACAGCAGCATCGGCATCGCGACCGTTCCCCTCGCCACCCTCATGGGCGCGCTCCTCGACGATCGCCAGCCCGCCACCGTTGGTGGTGAACTACAGCAATGACCCGCTGGGAGTACCTCATCGTCGCCCTGCCACAGTTCCAGTCGCCTTCGAGTGCACCCGGAGAGTCAGCTGCGGTGGAGGCGTTGAACCGCGAGGGCGAGTCAGGGTGGGAAGCGGTGGGAATGACCGTGATCTCCGATGGGGTGATCGCCGTGCTGCTGAAGCGGCCGATCGGCGAGTAGTGCGCATGAGCGCTGATGGACGCCGGGTGTACCCTCACTCGTAAGCGGTGCTCCAGACCCTGGCAGCGTGTCGACTCGAGACGCTCTGTGGGGACGGCATGGCTCTGGCTCAGGATCTACCCGAGGTCGCTGGAACCACTCGGCTCGCGCCCACCCAAACTGTGCGGCGCGGCGATGGCCATACGCTCGTCCTGCTCGCGGGCGAGCACGACATCTCCAGTTTGTTCGCCCTCAGCGAGACGTTGGCGATCGTGATCGCTGTCGACGACAACGATCTGATCGTCGACTTGAGCGACGTGCAGTTCATGGGCGCCGAAACGGTTGGCGTGCTGATCCGTGCCCGCAACCTCCTCCTGTCCCAGTCGCGTTCCTTGACCCTTCGGTCACCCGCTCCCGGCGCGCAGCGCGTGCTCGACTTGTGCTGGTTGGACGATGTCTCTCCGCGCCTGACGCTGGTCGCGCCTACGGCGTGAGTTAGGCCGCGACGGCGCGAGGGCAGTCCATCGATACGCCGGGTGCGGTGCATCGGTGCCGGCGCCGAGCGCATGGCCCGTGATGAGAATGAACACGGCGAACGATGTGCCATGCATCATTCGCCAGAATCGACGCGGAGACGTCGTTGCAGCAACGAGGTGACCTCGATCGCGGCGAGCAACCAGAAGCCGACGATCCCGAGCGCGACCGGGCCGGGCTTCCAATCGCAGCGAGAACGCGAGTCCGACCAGCACCGATGCACTCGCGCCGATCCACGCGATCAGACCCGACGCTCGAGCGACGTACCACCACAGCTGTGAGTCCACGTCAACTGCCACAGAGGTAAAGCTCGCCCCAAGCGTCACGAGCGCGGCGTTCGACCCATTTTGGGGCGGTCGCCGTCTTTGTCGTGAGGCGAAGGGGCGTGCAGGAGGTGCCTCGAACTCTGGAGGGTGCGCCGTCTCATTGCAGTCGCAGTCACCGCCGTACTCATCGGGCTCCTCGGGGCATCGGCCGCTCGCGCCGGTAGCAGCGACGAGGCTCGCTTCGTTGCGCTGACGAACGCCTCGCGCTCCGAGGCCGGGCTCGCTGGTTACGCCGTCGCTGGTGATCTTGCGGATGTGGCACGCGGTCAAGCGGAACGGATGGCCGCCGAGCACCGCATCTTCCACAACGCGAACCTCGCCAGCGACGTCACGGACTGGGAGATGGCCGGCGAGAATGTCGGCGTCGGCGCGACGGCCGACGGTCTGCATCAGGCGTTGATGCGGTCGCCTGACCACCGGTCGAACATCTTGTCGCCGGACTTCACCGAGATCGGCGTCGGCGTGGTGGTGGGTGATGACGGGCGCATGTACGTGTCGGAAGTGTTCCGCCTTCCCGCTGGCTCCGCGCCCGCAGCGCCGGAGCCTGCGTTCGTTCCGTCGGAGGAGCCCGAACCTGAGCTGACGCCGGTGCCAGCGCCCGTGGTCGATGCTGCTCCCGTCGCGGTTCCTGAAGCAGTCGCACCCGTCGAGGTCGCGGCTCCGGTTGCAGTGCCGCACGCGCCGTCGACATCCGTCGATCGCCGCGCTGACCTCGTGACCGTCGCATCCGTGCACCTTCCCGATGGCGCGCCGCGCGACTGGCGCGCCGCATGGGTTGCAACGGTGCTTGCGTTCGGCGTGCTCAGCCTCCACGTGTCGGTGTGGCGCCGAGGGCTCGTGTCCGGCCGGTCGTGACATCGGTCTGATGCGTGGCGTCAGTGGTTCCACGAGACCCGGTCGGGCAAGCTGTACTAGCGCAAGCCGCGCATCGTGCTGGGAAGGTGTGGAGGGCAGATCTGATGAAGCAGGGCACGCTGAACGTGGCGGTTGGCGGAATGCCGGCCGCCATCGACGTGTATGACGATGGACTGGTTTTCGTCCCGGGTTCCAAAGGTGCGCAGGCCGGGATGTTCTTCGGTGCGCTGGGCGCGCTGATCGGCGGTGCTGCGGCGCGGCGGGGCCTCACCAAACGGCGCGCGCAACTCGACGCGCTCCAGGCGAGCTCGGCGTCGCAGGCAGCCTCGATCGAAGGGTGTCAGGTGCTGGCGCCGAGCGACATTCGCTCGATCGAGGTCAAGAAGGGTTTGCTCGGCGCGGGCAGACGGCTGACGATCGAGCGGGCGACGGGCCGCAAACTGAGCCTCGTCTACAACTCGAAGAAGCAGCCCACGTCGCAGGTCGACGCTCTGCTGCGGCCGGTGGTCGGCGAGCGGTTGCGGGTCTTGCCGGGCGCGTAGCGGGCGTCGCAGCTCATGGGGTTGAGCGCTTCGACGAGTAACCGGCCTTGGTCACGGACGCCCGACCGGTGGGTACACGAACTCACTCATCTCGCGGCCCATCTGGCATTGTGCGAATCGGTAGCGGGTAACCACGTTCACATGGCAAAGCTCACCCCGACACAGCGAGCGAAGCTCCCGTCGCGCAAGTTCGGTCTGCCGGAGAAGGCCCGAACCCCGGAAGCGAAAAAGGAGACAGGCAACTATCCGATGCCCGATCGGGGGCACGCGATCAGCGCGAAGCGACTCGCTCGCAAGAACCGCAAGGACGGCAACCTCACGAAGGACGAGTTCGACCGCATCAACCGCAAAGCGGACACGGTTCTCGACGACTGAGCGCTACAGGCGACCGGCGAGTCCTCGCGAGGTTGCGGCAATCTAGGCAGGTGAGCGATCAGTCGGGCGATCAGAAGCGGCGCCGCGTGCGGAGGATGCAGCGCTATCTGCTGAACCCGCCGATGAAGGCGTTGACGTGGGCGGGATTCTCACGCGGACAGGTTCTCGTAGAGACGCAAGGCAGGCGCAGCGGCAAGCGTCGGCGCAATGTGGTTGGGATGAAGACCGCGGGTGACATCGGCTGGGTCGTCGCCGAGCAGGGACGTCACGCAGGTTGGGTACGCAACATTGAAGCGCACCCGAGCGTGAGGGTCCGGATCGGCAGGCGCTGGTGTCCGGCGCGCGCCGAGATCGTTGCGGACGATGATCCGTACGCTCGGTTGGATGCCTTTGAGCGCCGGAGTCACGCGGCGGCTGTCCGCCGTTTCGGTACCGAACTCACGACCGTGCGCTTCGACTTCGAGAAATAGCGCGGAACGTGCCGATCTAAGGTGCTCCGACTCGGCAATCGCGTGCAGATGCAGAAGCGCTTCCAGAGCGGGCAATCTGGATGTGTGGGTGTGGATCAAAGCAACGAGAGCGACGCTCGCAGCGACGTATGACGTTCTCGCCGATGCGCTTACGAATCGAGACCGAGCGGCTCATCCTGACACCGGAGGAACCGAGCGACGCGGAGTGGTTCACCGAGGTGCTCAACGCTCGAGGAACGAGCACGTTCACTGTTGCGGACGCGCTCGATCGGATCGACGTCATGACGAAGACGATCGAGACCACGGGCATCGGGGCGCTGGTGCTCCGCAAACGGCCCGATGGCGAAGCGCTGGGATACACCGCGATCGTTGTCGGGCGTAGCTCGCTTGATGAGCCGGAGCTCGCCTATGAGCTGCTGCCTCGGGCGCAGGGGCACGGGTACGCGACCGAAGCCGCTCAAGCGTTGCTCGACGCCGCATTCGATACAGGCCGACGTCGAATCTGGGCAACGATTGGGTCCCGGAACGCACCGTCCCTTCGGGTGGCAGAGAAGCTGGGCTTCCGCCGCGACCACTGCACAGCGGATGGCGACGAAGAGGTGATCTGGTTCGTCCGCGACCGCTGACCGGCGCGCCCAGAGCGGCCGATCTGGACGACCGCAATGCGCCGTTATCGCTGCCGCCCACCACCGCGAGCTCGATGACACCGCTGGCACGTAGCTCTGTGAAGGCGCTGGCGTGCGTTCGGGTGTAGCGCCGCTACCAAATCGGGCTATTGGCGCAAAATTGCGCGAGTGACGTTTAGCGACCTTCCGAGCACGGAAAGTGTTACCGGGCAACCACAACCACGGAGGGTCGTCATGGGACTGAGGAGCGTGCGGCGAGCGGGACTGGTGGGAGTGGTGGTGCTGACGTTTTTGGCGTCGCCAGCGGTTGCGAAGTCGGACAACGGCCAAGGCCAGGGCCAGGGCCAGGGCCAGGGCCAGGGCCAGACGAAGGATACGGGCGAGCCCGCGAGCAGCGAGCGGGGCGGCAGTGATCCGGCGGGTAACAACGGCACGATCAAAATCGACGGCGTCCCGTTCGACGATGCGCCGGACAACGAGCCCCATCCCGGCTGCGTCTTCCAGGTCGACTTTTACGGGTTCGACGCGGGGCCGCTCATGGCCGATCTCACATTCGAAGCCGTTGCTCCGACCGGGGGCGGGGTGGTGCTCACTGATCAAGTGCCGATCGGTGAGGACAGCCACGCCGGCGGCGGGAGTGAGGCAGGCCTCGATGCGTCGAGCACGTACGACCTGCGCGCGCAGTTGGCCGGCATCGAGCCGCACCCGAAGCAGGGGTGGCACATCCGGCTCACGGTGCACGCCGACGGCTCGCAGGGATCAGACGTAAAGCACAAGGTCTTCTGGGTCAGCAACTGCGGCGAAGGCCTCGTGGCCGGTGATACGAGTGAGACGCTTGCGCCACCGACGAACGGCGGCGGTGAGGCCGCTGGCGGCACATCGGGCACCGAGGTGCTGGGCACAGGGGCGACTGCCACACCGGCAAGGTCCACGAGTGCTGAAGCGCCCGCCGCCGAGGTCCTCGGCGAGACCATCACCCGTGACAACACCACCGCGTCGGGCCCGAGCGCGCTTGCCCGCACCGGAATCGGGCTCGGGTTGGCCGTGCTCGCGCTCGCCCTGGTGCTCGGAGGTGTGACGCTCGTTCGGGTCGCGTCGCTAAGGCTGTCGCGTCAGCGCTGACCCGCCACACGGTATGACGACGGGCAGTACGCGCTCGTCGGAGAGCGACAGAGCGATGCTCCTGTTGGCCGGCTCACGCGAACGACAGCCGCGTCCGCGCCGCCCTATCGCCTGATGATGTTGTGGATCTCGATCACCTCGGGCGGACCCGCGAGCTCGACGCCGCTCTCGGTGAGGATCGGCATCAGACGCTCTCCGAACGCCTCGAACTGCTCCTTGGAGGCCCAGATTTCGCTGACCCGGAAGCTGCCACCGGCACTGAACGCAACATGCAACTCGAGCCCGTCGGGCGGGAACTTGCCCGAGGCCTCGATGCGAGCCTGGGTCGCGTCGTACTTCTCGGCTGTCAAGCTGGGTGCGCCTGTGAAACGAACCAGGATGCTCATGTGCGTTCCTCCCGTAGTCGTACTGCACGCAACCTATCCCTAGGTGGTGGCGCATACCGGCTGTCGACCAGCGCAGGATCGTCTCGACGTGGCCCGATCGTGCCAAACGTTTTCCGTGAAGTTGGCCGCGCGTTTTCCGCACAAGCCGGCGTGGGCGTAACAAGACTCGAACTTGTGACCTCGTCGGTGTGAACGACGCGCTCTAGCCAACTGAGCTATACGCCCCTTTGTGGGTTGCGCAGGTTACCGCGCCCGCGATCGGCGCCTGCCGTTCGAACTTTTCTCGATTTCGGCTTGCGTTGCGAACTACATCGGTGTAACTTAGTTGCCACGTCCTACCGGACGCTCGGAGCACGGCTCCCTTCACACCGCAAACCGCGACTCGAAGGTTCTGATGCCTGCTCGCTGTGCCGACGCAACTGAGGTGCTCATCGATGGCGATTCGCTGTCGTTGCTGCGTTCGCAGGTATGCGACGCCGCGAGCCGATTCGGTGCGCAGCCCCTCGACCGCGACATGGCCGTGGCCGCGATGCAGGAATGGTCGACGATTGCGCACGCGGCCGACGCGGCTCTCGCCATGGCGGTGGCGCGAGTGGACGAGTGCGGTCCCCCACCGTCGGCAGGCGCATCCGACGCAGCGGACTTCGTGGCGAAGACGACCGGCACCACGAGCGGCAAGGCCAAGGAGAAGATCAAGACCGGTGCCGGCCTCCGTGCCAACCCGAAGACGCGGGCCAAGGCCGTCGCCGGTGAGCTGTCGACGGAGCAGACGGCAGCGATCACCGACGCGATCGCCGTGAATCCGAACGCCGAGGACAAGCTGCTCGGCATCGCGGCCTCGCGGTCGGTGGGGGCACTGCGCGACGAGTGCGGCAAGGCCAAGACCGAAGGCCAAGACGTGGCCGCGATCGAGAAACGCATTCACACGAAGCGCCACCTACGCCGCTACCGCGACAGCGGCGGCGTTGAGCATCTCCACGCCGCCGGCACGAAGGCGACCATGGCGCGCATCGATCAGGCGCTCAAGCCGTTGATCGATGAACTGTTCAAGGAAGCTCGCACCGATGGCGTGCGCGAGCCGCTCGAGGCGTATGCGTACGACGCGCTCGTCCTGATGTGCGATCGCTCCGGCGGTTCCCAGCCGGCGAAGACTGCCAGGCCGACGATCCGCAATCTCATCGTGCTGCGCATCGACCTCGAAGCCCTCATCCGCGGAACGACGAAGTCAGGCGAGAGCTGCGAGATCGTCGGGCTCGGCCCCATCTCGGTCGAGGCGGCCAGAGCGATGCTCGGAGAGTCGATTCTCAAGCTCGTCATCACCAAGGGCATCGATGTGCAGAACGTGACTCACCTCGGTCGTGGTCCCAACATGGCCCAGAAGATCGCGCTGCTCTGGCAGCAACCCGTGTGCACGCGCGACATCTGCAACCGCACCGCCCGGCTCGAATACAACCACGAGTACGGCGTCGAATATCGCAAGACGAAACACACTCGGCTCGACGAAACGGGGCCGCTGTGCGATCCCGATCACGATCTGCAGACGTACCAAGACTGGGCCCTCGTGGACGGGACCGGTAAACGCCCCATGGTTCCTCCAGGCGATCCGCGGCACCCGCGGCACACGAACAACCGGCCGCCGCCATGAGTGCCGTCGCGCACGAAGGCGTCAAGCCGTCGGTCTCAGTAGGTGCGGAGCTCCACACGGTTGCCCGCGGGGTCGCGGATGTAGAGGCCGCGTCCAACGCCGCGCGCGCCGAAGAGATCGGCGGGGCCCATCTCGATGTCGAACCGTCCGGAGGCGGCCAGCTCATCGAGGTCGACGTCTTCCACGACGAGCGCAACGTGATCCGTGTTCACGCCGGTGCGCTCACCTTGGAACACGTCGATCAACGTCGTCGGGCTCACGCGCAGCGATGCGAACAGCACCTCGCCGCGGCGCCACTCCTCGAGGCGCTCTGGTGCGAGGCCGAGCTCGTCGCGGTACCAGGCGATGATCGCTTCTACGTCAGGCACCACGAGGACGTAGTGATCGACACCGGTGATCTTCATGATTCAGACCTCGAGGCAGTACACGATCGAACCAGTGATGGGCTGGAGTCGTTCCGATCCGAGCGGACACTGCTGGTTCGTGTCCACTTCCGCAACCACGAGCCGGGCGCCGGGCGACTCACACGGAGCCGGGGCGACCTTCGGTCCGGACGCAACGGCGACGCAGCGCGCCAGGTTGTTCGACGGGATGGGCGTGGCCTTGTTGCCGCCGGTCGCGGCGTAGGCCGTGAAGACGAAGATCGCGAACAGCACGAACACCAGGATCATCCACGGCAGTCCGCGGATCAGCCGGGTCGTACCGTCGATCTCGTCGAACGTGTTCGCGTCGGCGAGGTGGTCGTGCGGCATCGTGCCGTCGCTGCGAGAGGCGAACATCGTCTCCGGGGCGCGCTCGAGGTCGTAACGCCGGCGTCGACGCGAATTGCCCAGCACCCGCCAGGCTTCGTTGACCTCCTGCATGCGCCGTTCGGCGTCGGCGCGCTGGACGCGGTCGGCGTCGATGTGGCGGTCGGGATGCGCTTCCCGAGCCCGGTCGAGATACGCACGGCGCACCTCGTCGCTGCCGGCACGGGCGGAGACACCGAGTACTTCGTAGTGCGACCTCGCGCCCGTCGGAGAGAACACAGATGCACGGTAGCGGCGCGCAATAGCCTCCGGCCCATGTCAACCGGTCCGATGTCAGCACCGTTGCCAGCAGGCCGACGGCGGTCGTGGTGGGGGTGGGGCTGGGAAGACGAGGCCCTGTCACCGGGCACTGTGCAAAAGCTCGGGCAGGCGATCGCCGGACGCTTCGGTTGGCCCGACGTCGAGATCCACGAGCCGGCTGATCTCGAGTCGCTCGAGTTGCGCGCGCCGCGCGTCACGCCGCCCGCTGCCCTGGCCGAGCTGTGCTCGATCGCCACGTTCGATCGCGCATCACACACGTACGGCAAGTCGTACCGGGATGTGGTGCGCGGGTTCCGCGGCGATCTGCCCGCGCCACCCGACGTGGTCGCGTTCCCGCGTGATGAGGCCGATGTGGTCGCGCTGCTCGACTGGTGCGCGGGCGCCAACGTTGCCGCGATCCCTTATGGCGGCGGATCGTCCGTGGTCGGGGGTGTCGAGGCCGGTCTCGTGAGCGACAGCTATGCGGGCGTGGCGTGCCTCGACCTGACGAACCTCGACCGCGTGCTCGAGGTCGACACGGTTTCACGTGCGGCGCGCATCCAGGGTGGCGCGCTCGGCCCGGTGCTCGAGGAGCAGCTTCGGCCCCACGGCTACACCTTGCGACATTTTCCGCAATCCTTCGAGTTCTCGACGCTCGGCGGCTGGTTGGCCACTCGATCGGGGGGCCATTACGCCAGCGTGTACACGCACATCGACGATCTGGTCGAGTCGATCCGCATGGTCACGCCGAGCGGGATCACGGAGTCGCGCCGGTTGCCGGGCTCCGGCGCGGGACCCTCACCCGATCGGCTCGCGCTCGGTTCTGAAGGCACGCTCGGAGTGATCACCGAAGCGTGGATGCGGGTGCAGGACAGGGTGCGGTTCAAGGCATCGGCGGGTGTGCGGTTCTCGTCGTACGAAGACGCCGTCGAAGCGACGCGAGCCGTCGCGCAGTCCGGACTGTTCCCGACCAACTGCCGACTGCTCGACCCGGGAGAAGGGTTGATCGCTGCCGGTGTCGACGACGGCAGCTCATTGCTCGTCCTCGGATTCGAGTCGGCCGATTATCCGGTCGACGTGTGGATGGCGCGGGCGGTGGAGTTGTGTCAGGACCACGGTGGCCGGCTGCCCGAAGGAGTCAAGAGCAGCGGCCCGGACGACGGCGCTGCGGCCGGACGAGAGGGCGCGGCCGGCGCGTGGCGCAACTCCTTCTTACGGGCGCCGTACGGGCGCGACGCGCTCGTGTCGATGGCGGCGATCGTCGAGACGTTCGAGACCGCCTGCACCTGGTCCGCGTTCCCCGAGCTGCATGCCGGGGCGACCGCCGCCGTCGAGAAAGCGTTGGCCGACATCTGCGGCGGCGGATGGATCACCTGCCGCTTCACTCACGTGTATCCGGACGGCCCCGCACCGTATTTCTCCGTGACTGCTCCGGGGCGATGGGGCTCCGAGCTGTCGATGTGGGCCGAGGTCAAGGCCGCGGCCTCCGAGGCGCTGCTCGCGCACGGCGGCACGATCACGCACCACCATGCGGTGGGTCGCCATCATCGGCCTTGGTACGACCGGCAGCGCCCCGATCCGTTCGCAGGCGCGCTCGTGGCGGCCAAGTACGCGCTTGACCCCGCGGGCATCCTCAACCCAGGAGTGCTGATCGATCCCGCCTGAGCACCAAAGGTGATCACAAGGATCTCGGCCCCTCAGACGTGCACCGTGCCGCCGGCGCGCCAGTACAGGCTTCCGGTTGGGTCGCGCTCCATGAACTCCTCGTCGACGAGGTAGCGACGCCAGGCTGCGGTGTCGGGATGCCAGCGCGCCAGGATCTCGTTGACCTCGCGCTCGCTGTAGTTCACGCCGAGCTCGAACTCCTGAGCGAGCAGATCGAGGATGAGGCGCCGTTTCGCGTTCTGACGCGGGACCTGCACGATCCTGCCGTTCTTCACGAACGTCTCCAAGACACGCGCTTCCGGCGTGACCTCCTCGCGGCGCTCGCGCTCGGGTTCGGCCCGGTCAGTAGCCAAGCGACGCGTCGACCAGACCCAGCAGCGGTGCGGAGGCGTTCCACCGGCGGACGTTTTCGGTGATGCGGGCGGCCAGGAGTGGTACGGCCATCTCGGGGGTGTTGCCGACATGCGGCGTGATGATGCAGTTCGGCATCGACCACAGCGGATGGCCCTCCGGCAGTGGTTCGGGATCGGTCACGTCGAGCCCGGCTCCACCGATCGCTCCGGCCTCCAGCGCGGCGACGAGGTCTGCCGTGACGATGTGGCGACCGCGGGCGACGTTGACGATCCAGCCGTGATCGCTCATCTGCGCGAGTTGATCGGCGCCGATGATGCCCTCGGTCTCGGGCGTGAGTGCGAGCGCGAGGACGACCCCGACCGCATCTTCGAGCGCGACGTCGAGCTCACTCACATCGACCTGACGGGTTGCTGCTAGCAGGTCGGCGTGAGTGCCTTCGGAGCCGGGATGCCTTCGGACGACAGTGACGTCCGCGCCGAACGGCTCGAGCAGCCGAAGCAGCGAGACCGTGATCCCACCGCCGCCGACGATCACGACTTTGGCCCCGAGCAGGTTCGTGCCTTGCGGTTCGGACCAGGCCGCGGCGCGTCCGTACGATCCGAGGCCGCGGAGGCCGGCCAGCAACAACGTGAGCGCGTGCTCGGCGACGGGCTCGGCGTACACGCCCTTGGCGCACGTCCAGACCAGCTGATCGTTCCTGGTGATCACGTCGGCGAACAGTTCGACGCCGGCGTACGGGAGCTGCACCCACTGCACGCTCGAATCGCCAGCGCCCAGGAGATCCTCGAGCTCGCCGACGTTGAGAGGATCGGCCCACACCAAAACGTTCGCATCCGACCGATCGGCGGGCGCGACCAACGTGCCGCCACCGGCACGAACCGCGTCAGCGATCCAGGGCCGCACGCCCTCGGGGGCAACGGCGACTCGGGCAGCAGCACGCACGGCCATGGCGCTGCAAGCTACCCAGCCCGTCCACCATGCCCGTCACCCGGCCGTGGCCGGCAGCCCCGCCGGCAGGATCGCGACAAGATGGCCGCGTGCCGGAACCCGATGACCGCGACCTCCAGACCAAGGCAAAGCAGCATCTGTGGTTGCACTTCGCTCGGATGGGCGCCTACACGGCCCGCCAGGGCCAGGAAGGCCAGGAAGGCCAGGAAGGCCAGGAACTCGACATTCCGATCTTCGTTCGCGGCGAAGGCGTTCGTCTCTTCGATGACAAGGGCAAGCGCTACCTCGACGGGCTGTCGGGTCTGTTCACGGTGCAGGTGGGCCACGGCCGCGCCGACATCGCCGCCGCCGGCGCCCGGCAGGGCGAGCAGCTCGCCTACTACCCCATCTGGTCGGCCGCGCATCCGGCGGCCATCGAGCTCGCGGCGCGTCTTGCCGCGCTGGCGCCCGCGGGTCTCGACCGCGTGTTCTTCACGAGCGGCGGCTCTGAGGCGGTCGAGTCCGCGTGGAAACTCGCCCGCGCGTACTTCCGTGCGATCGGCCAACCGCTCCGTCACAAGGTGATCGCGCGGACGCTCGCGTACCACGGCACGACGATGGGCGCGCTCTCGATCACCGGCCTCCCCGCGATCAAGACGGCGTTCGAGCCTCTCGTTCCGGGGACGCAGCACGTCGCCAACACGAACCGCTACCGATCTGTCTTCCCGGCAGAGGTGACGGCGGACGACGACCGGTTCTCGGCGGCGTGTGCAGACGTCATCGAGCAGGCGATCGTCGCGACGGGTCCCGAAACCGTGGCCGCTGTCTTCCTCGAGCCGGTGCAGAACACGGGTGGTTGCTTCCCGCCCCCACCGGGCTACTTCCGCCGGGTACGTGAGATATGCGACCGCTACGGCGTCTTGCTCGTGTCGGACGAGGTCATCTGCGCGTTCGGCCGGCTCGGCACGATGTTTGCGGCGGAGAAGTACGACTACGTGCCGGACATGATCACGTTCGCCAAAGGCGTGACGTCGGGTTACGCACCGCTCGGCGGCGTCATCGTGCACGACAGGCTGGCGGAGCCGTTCATCGGGAGCTCGGCGGCGGGCTCGAGCTTCGCTCACGGCATCACGTTCGGCGGGCACCCCGTGAGTTGTGCAGTCGCCCTGGCCAACCTCGACGTGTTCGAGCGTGAAGACATCCTCGGACACGTGCAGGCGAACGCGGCCGAGTTCCGCGCACGCCTCGAATCGCTTCGCGATCTTCCCATCGTCGGCGACGTGCGCGGCGATGGTTACTTCCTTGCCATCGAGCTCGTGAAGGATCCGGACGATCACTCCGTGCGGTTCACGCCGGCCGAACGCGAGGCGCTGATCCGCGGCCTCGTGGCACCGCGATTGTTCGAGTCCGGTCTCATCTGTCGCGCGGACGACCGGGTGGATCCGGTGGTGCAACTCGCGCCCGTGCTCACGTGCGGACCGGAGGAGTTCGCCGAGATCGAGCTGATCCTTCGGACGGTGCTGACCGAAGCCACCAAAGCTGTCAGCCTTCCGCGGAGATGACAATGCTCACGGTCGGGGTGCCGACGGAGATCAAGAACAGTGAGTACCGGGTGGCGATCACGCCCGATGGCGTGCGTGAGCTCGTGCATCACGAGGTCCCGGTGCTCCTGCAGGCGGGCGCCGGCGCGGGTGCGGCGATCTCTGATGCCGAGTACCGCGACGCGGGCGCCGAGGTCGTGGACAGTGCGGCCGAGGTGTGGGCGCGCGCCGGGCTCGTGTGCAAGGTGAAGGAGCCGCAGCCGTCAGAATTTTCGTACCTTGCCCAGCGGGGCGGCGACCTCGTCCTGTTCACCTACCTCCATCTCGCCGCGTATCCGGAGGTGGCCAAAGCCCTCCTCGCCGCGGGCACCACGGCCGTCGCCTACGAGACGGTGCAACTGGAGGCCGAGGACGGACAGGTCGGCGCGCTACCGCTCCTCGCTCCGATGAGTGAGGTCGCGGGACGCCTCGCAACGCAGGCCGGCGCGCACTACCTCGAGAAGGAACACGGTGGCCGTGGCGTGTTGCTGGGGGGCGCTCCCGGAGTGCGTCCCGGACGCGTCGTCGTGCTGGGTGCGGGCAACGTCGGCTGGAATGCGGCGTGGATCGCGGCGGGCATGGAGGCCGAGGTCGTACTGCTCGACAAGAACATCGATCGGCTGCGGTGGGTCGACCAGATCCACCAGGGACGGATCATGACGCTGGCATCGAACCGCGGCGCGGTGGAGCGCACGGTGGCGGAAGCCGATCTGGTGATCGGAGCGGTGCTCGTACCCGGAGGACGCGCACCAACCGTCGTGACCGAGTCGATGATCGAAGGGATGCGCGCCGGGTCGGTGGTGGTGGACGTGGCCATCGATCAAGGCGGCTGCATCGAAGGCATCCACGAGACCACGCACACCGACCCTGTGTATGTGCGCCACGACGTGATCCACTACGCCGTCGGCAACATCCCCGGCGCGGTGCCCCACACCTCGACGTACGCGCTCACCAACGCAACCCTGCCGTACCTGCTCGAGCTGGCGATGAAGGGTCTCGACGGCGCCATCGCCGACGACCGAGCGTTGGCCCGCGGCGTCAACACGAGCAACGGCGCGATCACGCACCCGGCCGTGGCCGAGGCGCTCGGCTGAGCAACCTCGCCGCGAGCGCTTCCAGCCCGGCGACTCGACTGCCCTTCACCAACACCGCGTCGCCGTCGGCCAAGTCGGCCAAGTCGGCCAATTCGAGGAGCGCATCGTCGACGTCGTCGACCGGCGCGATTCCGTAGTCGGCGGTACCGACGGCGATCAGCTCGATGCCGAGGTCGCGCGCGAACTGCGCCATTCGCCGATGCTCCTCTGGGCCGGCAGGCCCCAGCTCGGCCATGGGCCCGACGACGGCGATGCGCCGGCGTGCCGGGAGGGCGGCGAGCGCGCGCAGCGCGGCTTCCATCGACGTGGGGTTGGCGTTGTACGCATCGTTCAACACGAGCGCACCGCGGGCCGTTCGCTGCAGATCCATCCGCCACGGCGACAGGGTGGCGCTCGCGAGACCGTTCGCGACTGCGTCCACCGAGACGCCACACGCGCTCGCCGCCGCGGCAGCCGCGAGCGCGTTCATGACCTGATGCGCGCCGCGCACCTCGAGCCGCACGTCGGCGTCGCCCCACGGCGAGTGCAGGCGGAACGACGCGCGCAGGTCGTCGTCGATCGTGATCATCGAAGCGGTGACGTCGTGGTGACCCTCGACACCGAAGGTCACCACGCGGGCGGCGGTGCGCGCTGCCATCGCCGCGACCAACGGATGATCGCCGTTGAGCACTGCGGTCCCGCTCGACGGCAGCGCCTCGACCAACTCGCCCTTGGCAGCGGCAACGTCTTCGACGGTGCCGAACATCTCCGCATGCGCGAGCGCGACGGTGGTGACGACGCCGACGGTGGGTCGCGCGATCGCGCACAGCTTGGCGATGTGGCCGCGGCCGCGCGCCCCCATCTCCACGACCACGGCCTCGACTCCGTCCGGACTGTTGGCCAGGGTCAGTGGCACACCCAACTCGTTGTTGAACGAACGAGGGCTGGCGTGCACGCTCAACTGTGTGGCCAGCGCGGCGGCCGTCAAGTCCTTCACCGTTGTCTTGCCCACCGAGCCGGTGATGCCGACGACACGACCCCCGATGCGCGACCGGGCGTGCTCCCCGAGCGCAAGCAATGCCCGGGCGGTGTCGTCGACGACGATGGCCGCGACCTTGCCGTCGATCGGAATGTCGGCTTCGCTCGTCAGGTACGCCGCCGCGCCCGCGGCGATCGCCGCCGGGACGAACTCGTGGCCATCGCGCTCCGCCACGATCGGCACGAACAACTGACCCGCGGCCACCACACGCGAGTCGATCGCGACGCCGTCGATCTGCACGTCGCCGGTCTGCCCTTTGTCGACCAGGTTGCCGGTCTGTAGGTCGCCGCCGACGGCGCGCGCGACCTCCTTGGCTCGGAACTGCACGGGCGGAGTCTTACAGTTGACTGATGGTCAACCCGGACCGCGTGCGACTGGTGGTGCTCTTCGGCGGACGCTCGGCTGAGCACGAGGTGTCGTGCATCTCTGCGCTGCACGTGCTGCAGGCCGCTGATGCTGAGCGCTATCAGGTCGTCCCCATCGGGATCACACGCGAAGGCCGTTGGATCGAGGCGGGTGACGCGGTTGCTTCGCTTCTCGAGGGAACCGACGCGGGCGCGCTGCCCTCACCCGACGACAGCGACGGCGCCGAGCTCGACCCGCTCCCCGCGATCCTGCCGCCACACCAAGACCCCGACACCGTTGTGGTGCTCCCGCTGCTGCACGGTCCGATGGGTGAGGACGGCACCGTGCAGGGTCTGCTCGAGCTCGCAGGTGTGCCGTACGTCGGCGCCGGCGTGCTCGGCTCCGCGCTGTGCATGGACAAGGCCGCCGCCAAGGACATGCTCGCCCAGTACGGCCTGCCCCAGCCGCGCTGGCTCACGGCTCGCCAACACGAGCTCGACGACGACACGGCTGGTGCATGGCCGGACCGAGTCATCAGCGAGCTCGGCCTTCCGGTTTTCGTCAAGCCCGCGAACCTCGGATCCTCCGTCGGCGTCACCAAGGCCCACGATCGCGACGAGCTCCGCGCCGCGATCGACGAAGCGTTGCGCTACGACGATCACCTCCTGTTCGAAGAAGCGATCGTCGGCCGCGAGATCGAGGTGGCCGTGCTCGGCAACACCGAACCACGAGCATCGGTGCCCGGCGAGATCGTGCCCGGACGAGAGTTCTACGACTTCGACGACAAGTACCTCGACGGACTCGCCGACCTCCGCGTACCCGCGCCGATCGACGATGCGGCTGCCGCCGAGGTGCGTGCTCTCGCCATCGCGGCCTACAAAGCGCTCCGGGTGGACGGCATGGCGCGCGTGGACTTCTTCTATGAGGAGGCGGGGCGCGGGTTTCTCGTGAACGAGCTCAACACGATCCCTGGTTTCACACCGATCTCGATGTACCCGAAGTTGTGGGAGGCCTCGGGCGTTCCGTACGCGGAGCTAATCGACGAGCTCGTGCGCCTCGCCCTCGAACGTCACCACCGCCGATCGCGTTTCGAGACGAAACGCTGACTCAGGTGACCTGGCTCAGGTGACCAGGACTCAGGTGACCAACGCGTCGCGCAGCAATGAGAGCAGGTCGTTGCGGCGGCGTACGAGCGAGCGCAGCGTCTGCTCCTGACCGAGGGCGCCGAGCACCTCCACCTCGGTCGCCACACCCATCACCATGGAGTACGCGGCGATGAGCACGAGGCCTGGGTCGCGCTGACGGAGTCGACCCGCCGCCATCTCCTCCTCGAGGAACCCCATCGCCCGCTTCACCAGTGGGTCGAGCCGAGCCACGAGGTGCGCCGATGCCGGCGGCCCGAGCCGAGAGACCTCGCGGAGGAATCCGAGCAGCGCGGGCCGGCGGGCCGCCAGCCGGAACACCTTGCGCACCACGGCCTCCACCCGCCCCCAACCGTCGCCGGCCCGGCCGAGGGTCCGCTCCAACTCCACGATCAGTTCGTCCGCACTGGCATCGATGACGCCTGCGAGCAGGGCGTCTTTGGTCGGGAAGTAGTAGAGGATCGTCTGCTTCCGCACGCCCAGGTCGCCGGCGATCGCATCGAGTGAGGTGGCCTCGAAGCCACCTCGGCCAAACGAGGCGAGCGCAGCGTCGACCACCCGCTCTCGGGTTCCCACGGCTCCGATGGTACGAGCCAACCTGGCGATCCGAGAAGGACCAGCCGGCGACGGCGGCGAAAACGTGTTCATGACGAAAGTGTTACGACGCCTGTTCCTGCCGGGTGCGTTCGCCGCCCTGCTCCTGCTGGTGGGCTCCGCCCCGGCGGCCAATGCGAAGTCGGTGGCCCACGGCGACCCGATCGCCGTCCTCGCGGCCAGCACGTCGTCCAATTGGTCGGGCTACAACCAGGGCATGCTCGAGGCCGGCAAGAGCGCCGGCTTCCATCAGGTGTCGGCCCAGTGGGTGGTGCCGATGGCGACCCAGCACAAGCGGGGCCGGGCCGAGTACTCCGCCACGTGGGTGGGCATCGGCGGCGGCTGCCTGGACACGGCGTGCAACGTCACTGATGCAACCTTGATCCAGGCCGGGAGCAGCCAGGATGTGGCCGCCAACGGCAAGGCCAGCTACGAGGTCTGGTACGAGCTGATTCCCGGTCCGTCGATCAGTATCAGCAACGTTCCTGTGAAGGCCGGCGACACCGTGCTCGTCGACATCCACGAGGTGATCGCGAACACCAATGTGTGGATCATCACCGTCAAGAACCTGACGACGGGCACGACGTTCACGACGACACTGCCGTACTCGTCGACCCACGCCACCGTGGAATGGATCGTCGAAACGCCGCTCATCATCGGCACCGACGGGACGGGCGTGGCCGCAATGCCCAATCTGGCGAACGAGCGATTCACCGGCGCTTCGGTCAACGGTGGCAACGCCGGGTTGGTCGCGGCCGAGCAGATCGTGCTCGAGGACGGCAACGGCCAACGGCTCGCGACCCCTTCGCAGCCCTCCGGTGGCAATCAGTTCTCGGTTTGCACCTACACCAGCACCTGCGCCCCGTAGGGAACTCGCCCCTCTCGCTACCACCTGTCTCTACCAAATGGTAGACAGACGGGATGATCAGGGAAGCCCTGGCCGGGAAACGCATCGCCATCACCGGGACGACGGGCTTTCTCGGCACGGCGCTGCTCGAACGATTGCTCCGCACGGTGCCGGACTGCGACATCGTCCTGCTGCTGCGTGCCGGTCGCCGGTCCACGGTGCAGCAGCGAGCCGCCCGCGAGATCTTCCGCAACGACGCCTTCGATCGCCTCCGAGCCGAACTGGCCGAACTGGCTGAAACGGCTGAACTGGCTGGCCCGGGCGGCCCGGGGTTCGACGACATGATTCGCCGCCGGGTCACGGTGATCGCCGGTGACGTCGGGCGCGACGGGCTCGGCCTCGACGACGACGGTCGCGCCGCGCTGGCGGCCTGCGACATCGTGATGCACTCGGCCGCGACGGTGGCCTTCGACTCGCCGTTGGACGGCGCGGTCGAAGTGAACCTGCTCGGGCCGACGCGCGTGGTCCAGACGCTGCAATCACTCGGCTCGACCGCGCATCTCGTGTCGGTGTCCACCTGCTACGTCGCCGGCAACCGGCGCGGAGCGGCACCGGAGCAGTTGCTGAACGACAGCCCCTTCTTCCTCGACATCCCCTGGCGCGCGGAGGTCGACGCCGCCCGACGGGCGCGAGCCGATGCCGAAGCGGAGAGCCGCACTCCCGAGCTGCTCACTCGCTTCCGCAAAGAGGCCCGCCGTGAGCTCGGCGCCGCGGGCACTCCCCTGCTCTCAGAGAAGACGGAGCATCGACGCAGCCAATGGGTGAAGGCGCGGATGGTCGAGGCGGGCCGGGCGCGCGCCACCTCGTTGGGGTGGCCAGACGCATACGCGTACACGAAGGCGCTCGGTGAACGAGCACTCGTCGAATCCCGCGGCGACGTGCCTGTGTCGATCGTTCGACCCTCGATCATCGAGTCGGCGTTGGCCGACCCCAAGCCGGGTTGGATCCGCGGCTTTCGCATGGCCGAGCCGGTGATCATCTCGTACGCCCGCGGTCTGTTGAAAGAGTTTCCAGGCGTACCCGAAGGCATCGTCGACGTCATCCCCGTCGACCTCGTCGTCGGCGCGGTGTGCGCGGTGGCGGCGCGTGGGCCGATTCCCGACGGCGCTGTGTCGGGAGGGGTTGACGTCACGCAGGTGGCATCCGGCTCGGCCAACCCGTTGCGCTATCGCCGTCTCGTCGATCTCGTGCGGGCGTGGTTCCTCGAGAACCCGTTGTACGACACGAAGGGGCAACCCATCGTCGTCCCGGACTGGACGTTCCCCGGTCGTGGACGCGTCCAAGCACAGCTCACGCGAGCAAAGCGCACGCTCGAACGCGCCGAAGCCGTGCTGCAGTCGCTGCCGTTGCGCGGATCGCAGGCCGAGCTCAGCGCCCGACTCGAGGAGAAGCGAGAAGAGGCCGACCGGGCACTGTCGTACGTCGAGCTGTACGGCGCATACGCCGAGTGCGAGGCCGTATACGGCGTCGACCGGTTGCTTGCGCTCTCGGAGTCGCTCGCGGTCGATGACCACGAAGCCTTCGGTTTCGACCCACGGGTGATCGATTGGACGACATACGTCCGCGACATCCATCTGCCGTCCGTCGTCACCCACGCCCGGGTGCGCACCACCCCTGGCAAAACTGCACCCGATGGGCGGCCAGCAGGCCGGTCCGAGAATCGCGAAGCGCGTCTACGCCGACAAGTGCTCGCGCCCGAGCGACACCTGGCCGCGTTCGACCTCGAGAACACGCTCATCGCGTCGAACGTCGTGGCGTCCTACGCATGGCTCGCCACACGCCGGTTGCCGACCGACGAGCGACTGCGCTTCATCGCGCGCACCCTGGCAGAGGCGCCCCGCCTGCTGGCGATGGACCGACGCGATCGGGGTGATTTCCTACGGCACTTCTACCGTCGGTACGAGGACGCCCCCATCGATCAACTCGACCTCGACTCCGGTGAGATGTTCAGCGATCTCATCCTCACCAAGTCGTTCCCGGCCGCGATTCGCCGCGTGCGAGCGCACCGCGCGCTCGGCCATCGCACGCTGCTCATCACCGGAGCCCTCGACTTCGTCGTGAAGCCACTGCGCCCGCTGTTCGACGACATCGTGTGCGCGTCGCTGTCCCACACCACCTCATCAGATGGATCAGATGGGCGTGGGCAGTCCCGGTACGCGGGCGAGCTCACTGATGTACCGCCGACGGGTGAGTCGCGGGCCCAGCTGTTGTTCGACTACGCCGACGCCGAGCAGCTGTCGTTGGCCGAGTCGGTCGCGTACGCCGACTCCGCATCGGATCTGCCGATGCTCGAGGCCGTCGGCTTCCCGGTGGCCGTCAACCCCGAGACGCGGCTTGCGGCGATCGCCCGCAAGCGCGGCTGGCTCGTCGAGCACTTCAGCAAAGCGCCGGGTGGTCCGCGAAAGCTGCTACCCATCGCTCCCGCCCAGCGGCCCGGTCAGGTGGTCGCCCGATGAAGGCGCTGTTGTTCGAGCGCAACGTGGCCAAGTATGCGGCCGCCGCGGTAGCCGGCCGGCTGGTCCCCGGGAAGGGCGCGGCCGTCGGGCCCCTCTCGCTGCAGGACATCGACGACGTGGAGCTCCCCGGTGCCGGCTGGGTGCGAGTACGTCCCCGGCTGTCGGGCATCTGCGGAAGCGATCTCGCCACCATCGACGGCCACTCCTCGCGCTACTTCGAGCCGATCGTGTCGTTCCCTTTCGTGCCCGGCCACGAGGTGGTCGGCGACCTCGACGACGACACGCGCGTTGCTCTGATCCCGATCCTCACGTGCGTCCCGCGGGGAATCGATCCGCCGTGTGGCGAATGCGGGGCCGATCAACCGAACTGCTGCGAGCGGATCGCGTTCGGTCATCTCGAGCCCGGTCTCCAGACCGGATTCTGCGAGTCGACGGGCGGAGGCTGGTCGATCGCCTTCGTTGCTCACGAGTCACAGCTGGTGCGCGTGCCGGACGACTTGAGCGACGAAGACGCAGTCATGATCGAGCCGACTGCCTGTGCCGTGCACGCGGCAAAGTGGGCGTTGAAGCCCCGGGATCTCGTCGTGCTCGGTACCGGGACGATTGGCTTGCTCACGATCGCCGCGGTCCGCGCATCCGGTCATGATGGCCCCCTGATAGCGACCGCGCGGCACCCGCAGCAGCGTCGCTGGGCAAAGGAGCTCGGAGCAGACACGGTCGTCGGTCCTGATGAGCTTCAGCGGCTGGTGCGATCGCGACAGCACACGTTCCAAGTCGGAACGCAGCTCATGCGTGGCGTCACCGACGTGCTCGACTGCGTCGGGAGCGCCGAATCGGTCGCTCAAGGCCTGAGCGTGTTGGAGCCGGGCGGACACCTCCGGCTCGTTGGGATGCCGGGCGTGACGAAAGTCGACCTGACGCCGGTGTGGCATCGCGAGCTGCACATCGGCGGTTCATACGCGTACACGCACAGTGACTTCGACGAGGCCGTGGAGTTGGTTCGCGAGAAACGACTCGGTCGCCTCGTGAGCGCGACCTATCCGCTTGCTCGCTATCGCGATGCCATCGACCACGCCGCCAACGCCGGCTCGCGGGGCGCCGTGAAAATCGCGTTCGATCTCCGCAACGAGAAGGAAAGAAGCCGGTAATGCCTCGCCCTGGATTCGTGCTCGACGTCGACCGCTCGACACCGCCCCTCCTGTTCTGGCATGGGGAGGGCTTCCGCCTCGAGCGTCTGCCGGCCGACCGCACCCGTGTCATCTATCCGCCCGAGCCTCTCGAGCCGTTGCCGCATCCGGGGGCCGCCATCCGTCACGCGCTGCTCAACCCGCTCGGTGACTCGAAACCCCTGCCTGAACTCCTGTTTGCCGGCATGAGGCTCACCATCGCCTTCGACGACATCTCCTTGCCCTTGCCGCCGATGCAGCGTCCCGACGTGCGCCAGCGCGTGATCGAGGCCGTGCTCGACATGGCCGCTGAGGCCGGCGTCGACGATGTGCATCTCATCGCCGCGCTCGCATTGCATCGCCGGATGACCGAAGCCGAGCTGCGACACGCGGTCGGCGACCGCGTGTACGACGCGTTCGCGCCGTCGGGTCACCTGTACAACATGGACGCCGAAGACACCGACAACATGGCGTTCATCGGTACCACCGATCAGGGCGAGGAGGTCGAGATCGTCAAGCGAGCAGCCGAGTCCGATCTGCTCGTGTACGTCAACATCAACCTCGTCGCGATGGACGGTGGGTGGAAGTCGACCGCCACTGGCCTCGCGTCGTATCGCTCGCTGCGGCACCACCACAACGTGAAGACGTTGCAGCACTCGCGCTCGTTGATGGACCGTCACAACAGCGCGCTGCACACCAGCAACTGGCGCATGGGGAAAGTCCTCGTCGATGCGGGCGTGAAGATCTTTCAGATCGAGACGACGCTCAATACGGATACGTTTCCGCCACCCTTCGAATTCCTCATGAAGCGGGAATGGGAGTGGACGCCGAAGGATCGGGCGCTGTTCCTGGGCTCGAGCAAGAGCCTGGCCCGCACACCGAGCCGCCTCGCCCGTCAGATCTTCCACTCGATCAAGGCGCCCCACGCGATGACGAGCGTGCAAGCCGGCGAAGTCGACGCGGTGCACGACGAGACGATCCGCAACGTGCACCGTCAGCAACTCGTCGAGGTCGAAGGTCAGACCGACATCCTCACGATGGGCCTGCCGTACATCGGGCCGTACAACGTGAACTCGATCATGAACCCGATCCTCGTGATGTGTCTCGGGCTCGGATACTTCTTCAACCTCTACCGCGGGAAGCCGCTCGTACGAGAGGGCGGTGTGCTCATCATGAGCCACCCCACACCGTGGGAGTTCCATCCGGTACATCACCCGAGCTACATCGACTTCTTCGAACAGGTGCTGGCCGAGACGACCGATCCGCTGCGCATCGAAGCCGAGTTCGAGAAGTCCTACGCGGAGGACGAGTGGTACCGCCACCTCTACCGCACGAGCTACGCGTACCACGGCGTTCATCCCTTCTACATGTGGTACTGGGGCGCGCATGCGCTGCAACACCTCGGACGCGTGATCATCGTCGGAGGCGACCCGCGGGCCGTTCGACGCCTCGGGTTCATGGCCGCATCGACGATGAACGATGCATTCGAGATGGCCTCCGACGTCGTGGGCCACACCCCGACGATCACTCACCTCCACGCGCCGCCGCTCCTGCTGGCCGACGTGAAATGAAGCTGATGGCGGCCTTCCGCAAGCCAGGGCGGCTTCCGTTCCCCTTCACCGCGGCGCCGACGCCTGCGAGCATCGAACCGCTGCGGGAGAAGAAGCACACCGGCGTCGACTACGAAACCGAGTGGGCGCGTTCCTTCGGCGCGCGGATGACGCGGCTGGCGCTCCTGGAAGGGGTGATCGGCCCGGCGATGCGAGTCCTGGCCAGCCCCGATCGGCGCGGGCTCGACCAGCTCCACGATCTCACCCACGGAAGGAAGGGCGACGATCCGCCGCAGCCGGTCATCTTCGCGGCCAACCACCACAGCCACGTCGACACGCCCCTCCTCCTGAGCTCGATTCCGGAGCCATGGCGCCACAGGATGTTCGTCGGGGCTGCAGCCGACTACTTCTTCAAGACGCGGGTCACTTCGACGGCGTCGGCTCTGGCGCTGAACGCGATCCCGATCGAGCGCACACGCGTGTCACGGCGATCGGCCGACGACGCCGCAGAGTTGATCGACGACGGTTGGAGCATGTTGATCTTCCCGGAAGGCGGGCGGTCGCCCGACGGATGGGGCCAGCCCTTCCGCGGCGGCGCCGCGTACCTCGCGTTGCGCTGCAAGGTGCCGGTGGTGCCAGTCCACCTCGAGGGGACGGGCCGCATCATGCGCAAGGGCAGCAAGCGGTTGTCGCGCTCCTCGACCCGCATCACGTTCGGATCGCCGCTGTGGCCGGACGAAGGTGAGGACTCCCGTCGCATGGCGGCCCGCATCGAGCGCGCGGTCGCCGCGCTGGCCGACGAGACCAGCACCGACTGGTATCGGGCGCGGCTGCGCGCCCATCGCGGTGCAACGCCCGCGCTGTCCGGCCCCGAGGCGCCGTCGCTCTGGCGCCGAGCGTGGGCGCTCGGTGATCGGGGCCCGAAATCCCGGCGCGCGACCAAGCGCCGCTGGCCAGACTTGACCTGACTGTCAGGCGGGCAGCGTGAAGCAGAGCTGCGCACCGCCGGCGCTGCCGTCTTCGACCCACAGCCGCCCGCCGTGCGCCTGCACCACGCGGTGACAGATGGCCAGGCCGATACCCGAGCCAGGACGCTCGGTCGCGGGCGCTAGCCGCGAGAACATCGTGAAGATGGACTCGCGGTGTTCGTGCGGTACGCCGATTCCGTTGTCGCAGACCCTCACCAGCCATTCGCCGCGGCGGCGTTCGGCGGCGATCTCGATGACCGGGTCGACGCCCGGACGCCGGAACTTCAGGGCGTTGCTGAACAGGTTCTCGAACAACTGTCTCAGCAGCGTTGTGTCCCCCAACACGGACGGCAGCGAATCCACCTGCACCACGGCACACGCTTCGCGCACGGCGCCGTCCCAGTCGACCACGAGCTGCCCGACGATCGCGTCGAGGTCGACCAGTTGGCGATTGTGATCGTTGCGACCAACGCGTGAGAACGTGAGGAGGTCGTCGATCAGCTGCTCCATGCGCGCGGCACCGCGAAGTGCGGCGTCGACGTACATGCGAGCGTCATCGTCGAGCTGCTGGCCCTTTGTGGTGTGCAAGAGCTCGAGGAATCCCGTCACGACGAGCAACGGAGACTTCAGGTCGTGCGACGCGACGTACGCAAACTCCTCCAGCTCGCGGTTCGAACGCGCGAGTTCCGCGTTGTCCTGCTCCAAACGGTCCCGGATCTCGGCATTCGTCATTCCAGTGTTCACCCGCCCGTCGCTCCAGCTGCCCAAGAGGACCGACATGCATCCCATCCCCCCAACCTGGATGGTCCGTCTCGAAGGAACCTACGAAATATGAGGCACTACGACCATGGCTCAAAGGGGTGATTTGTACACCCCATCGTGGCTAGTTCCCGCACATCCGGCGCGTCTGCTACTCCACGAGACGTAGGCCATTCGGAGCGATCGAGCGCTCGACGTGGGCCAGGTCGACGACGAACTCCGTGCGGTGGGCCGGGAAGACGTGCTCGCTCATCAAGACGGCCCGACCGGCGCGGTCGCTCGTGACGCGGACACAGAGCAGCACGGGCGACCCGGCGGCGACGCCGAGCAACTCGGCATCACTCTTGGTCGCTCCAGCGGCGCCGATCGTCTGCGTCGCGCCGCCGAGCTCCACGTCGAGCAACTCGTAGAACGACGACCGCTCGACATCATCGAGCGAGAGCTGCCGCCCGAGTCGCTCGTCACACCACACGGTCACCCGGGCGAAGGGCGCGTCATCCGCGAGGTTCAGCCTCCGCACTTCCAAGACGCGCCGAGCGTCGAGCACCCGCCGCACGCGCGCCGGAGCGGTCACGAAACCGAAGTCGAGGATCCGGCGCGTCGATGCGATCCCCGCGTCGGTGAGCTGCGCCTCGATCGTGCCGAGCCGGCCGAGCGTCTGACGCAACGGGTCGAGCGCTGGTTGCCAGCCGACGCCCTGCCGAGAGGTGAGCAACCCCTCGTCACGCAACAGCTCGAGGGCCTTGCGGACGGTCACGCGACTGGCCGCGTAGGCTGCGCCGAGTTCGGCTTCGCTGGGCAGAAGGCGTCCGGGACCGAGGTCCCCCGCCACCAGTTGGCGGCGGAGGTCGCCGGCGATTTCTCGGTAGCGGGCTGATCTCACTTGTAGTAGACTTGTCTACTACAAGCTGTTCGTCAAGCATTGAGGAGCTCCGATGGCAGTCACGGCTGGAACCCCCCTCTCGTTGGTGGAACAGGTCTACGACCGCCTCGACGATCGGGTGGCGCTCGGCCGTTCCCGTCTCGGCCGGCCGATGACGCTGACGGAGAAGATCCTCGTCAACCATCTGCGTGACGCCCAAAGCCAGACGCTCGAACGAGGGCGTAGCTACGCCGACTTCGAACCCGATCGGGTCGCGATGCAGGACGCCACCGCGCAGATGGCACTTCTGCAGTTCATGACGGCCGGCTTGCCCGAGGTCGCGGTGCCGTCCACCGTGCACTGCGACCATCTGATCCAAGCGCGGGTCGAGGCCAACATCGACCTGAAGTTCGCGCTCGACGTGAACTCCGAGGTCTACGACTTCCTGCGATCGGTGTCGGCCAAATACGGCATCGGCTTCTGGAAGCCCGGCTCGGGCATCATCCACCAAGTCGTCCTCGAGAACTACGCCTTCCCCGGCGGGATGATGATCGGCACCGACAGCCACACACCGAACGCCGGCGGGCTCGGCATGGTGGCCATCGGGGTGGGTGGCGCCGACGCCGTCGACGTCATGACCGGATTTCCGTTCAACGTCCGTTGGCCGAAGGTCATCGGTGTCCACCTCACCGGTTCGCTCTCGGGCTGGAGCTCCCCGAAGGACGTGATCCTCAGGGTCGCCGAGATCCTCACCGTCAGCGGCGGTACTGGCGCGATCATCGAGTACTTCGGCCCGGGCGCCGACACGATCACTGCGACCGGGAAGGGCACGATCTGCAACATGGGCGCCGAGATCGGCGCGACGACTTCGGTGTTCCCCTACGACGCCAACATGGCGGCGTACCTGAAGGCCACCGGTCGCGAAGCGATCGCCGACGCGGCCGACGCGGTCGCCAACCAGTTACGCGCCGATCCGGAGATCGAGCTCGACCCCGAGCAGTTCTTCGATCGGGTCGTCGAGATCGACCTGTCCACGCTGCTGCCGTTGATCAATGGGCCCGACACGCCTGATCTCGCCCACGCCATCTCCGAGGTCGGCACGTGGGCAAAGGCCAACGGTGTGCCCACCGCGATCTCCTCGGCGCTGGTCGGTTCGTGCACGAACTCGTCGTACGAGGACATCACCCGCGCCGCGTCGATCGCTCGACAGGCGTCGGCAAAAGGGCTGCGGTCGAAGGTGCAGTTGCTCATCACGCCGGGTTCAGAGCAGGTACGCGCCACGATCGAGCGCGACGGTCTGCTCGCCGACCTGGAAGCGATCGGCGGGACCGTATTGGCCAATGCCTGTGGCCCCTGCATCGGTCAATGGGATCGCACGGATCTGGATCCGTCGAAGGTGAACACGATCGTCAACAGCTACAACCGCAATTTCCCGAAGCGCAACGACGGCAACGCGAACACGAAGGCGTTCGTCACATCACCCGACATGGTCATCGCGTACGCGCTCGCGGGCACGCTCGAGTTCAATCCGATCACCGACGAGCTCAATGGGATCAAGCTCGACCCGCCCGTTGGCGAGGACCTGCCGTCTCGTGGCTTCGATCCTGGAGAGTCCGGCTTCCAGGCCCCCCCGCCTGACGCCTCCGAGAAGGCGGCGATCGAGATCCTGGTGTCGCCGACGTCAGAGCGCCTGCAACTGCTCGAGCCCTTCCCGGTCTGGGACGGCAACGACTACATCGACCTGCCGGTGCTGATGAAGGCGAAAGGCAAGTGCACCACCGACCACATCTCCGCGGCCGGTCCGTGGTTGCGCTACCGAGGTCATCTCGAGAACATCTCGGGGAACCTCTTCCTCGGCGTGATCAACGCGTTCACCGGCGCAACCGGCGAAGGCAAGGATCCGATCGACGGCAGCACCCGGTCCTTCCCCGACATCGCGAAGCATCTCGCCGAGAGCGGTGTGCAGTGGTGCGCCGTCGGCGACGAGAACTACGGCGAGGGTTCGTCGCGGGAGCACGCCGCCATGGAGCCGCGCTATCGCAACGCCGTGGTGATCTTCGCCCGCAGCTTCGCCCGTATCCACGAGACGAACGCCAAGAAGCAGGGTCTTCTGCCGTTGACCTTCGCCGACCCCGCGACGTACGACGCCATCGGGGAGGACGATCGCATCTCCGTACTCGGGTTGTCGTCGCTGGCCCCCGACAAGCCGGTGCAATGTCGCATCACGAAGCCCGACGGCTCGACGGTCGACTTCGAGTGCGTGCAGACGTTCAGCCCCGAGCAGATCGAGTGGTTCCACGCCGGCGGCGCGCTCAACATCATCCGGGCCAAGCAGACCGGCTAGGCCAGCGTGAGAGCCAGCGTGAGGCCAGCGTGACCGTCCGAGAACTGTTCGCGTTGCTCGAGCGGTGCGCGGGGTTCTACGACTCACTCGACGACGACGGCGACCCATTGCCGGTGCTCGACCACGGCCTGCAATGTGCTGCTCTGCTGGCTGAGCAGTTTCCCGACGACGAGGCGCTGCAAGTTGCCGGATTGGTGCACGACGTCGGTCATCGCCTCTCTCCCGGCGCATCGAAGGCGCATGGGGTG
The DNA here is from genome assembly GCA_041166745.1 of Acidimicrobiaceae bacterium. Classification (GTDB taxonomy): domain Bacteria; phylum Actinomycetota; class Acidimicrobiia; order Acidimicrobiales; family JACDCH01; genus DASUCS01. The sequence goes on along the minus strand of JBEEGH010000019.1, from coordinate 96,643 downwards.
ATTGCCGCGGACGCGGTGCGGGGATTGCTCGGCGAGCGGGTGGCCGCGCTCGTGGAATTGCACGTGCCGGCGAAGCGGTACCTGATCACCGTCGACCCCTCCTACCGCGACCGCCTGAGCGACGGCAGCACGATCAGCCTCGATCGGCAGGGCGGCGACCTCTCCGACGACGAGCGCCTGGTCCTCGAGTCGAATCCCCATCTTGCCGACGCGTTGTCGTTGCGGCGGTGCGACGAGCGAGCGAAGGACCCCGGCGCAAAGGTCGATGGGCTCGGTCGGTGGCGTCCTATTGTCCAGCGAGTGGCAAACAGTGTGGCTGCACCATGACGACGCGAACCGATCCACCGCTCACGGGGCTGAACGAGCGCGACATGCTGCGCTCCTGGCTCGAGTACCACCGCGAGACACTCGTGTTGAAATGCGATGGTCTGACGCCCGAACAGCTCGCCGAGCGGTCCGTGCCCCCGTCGACGATGTCGCTCCTCGGTCTGGTTCGCCACATGACCGAGGTCGAGCGCGCCTGGTTCCTGCGGATCTTCGCGGGCGAGACCGCTCCCCCGCTGTACTACAGCGATGACGATCCCGACGGCGACTTCGACACGATCGACCCGTCGAAGTTCGACGAAGAGATGGCGATGTTCTACGAAACGCTCGAGCGCTGCCGCGAGGCCGAAGCCGCCGCAGGGTCGCTCGACGAGAACGGCGCCATCGAGCGCGGCGCAAACGGGCCAGTGTCGCTGCGCTGGATCATGGTCCACATGATCGAGGAGTACGCCCGCCACAACGGCCACGCCGACCTCCTCCGCGAACGAATCGACGGCACCACCGGAGACTGATCTCCCAACAATCAGTCGGTGCCGGGGCGGCGCTCGTGCTCGCTCGCGCCGTCGTTCGGCGCCTTGCCCGATGGATAGCTCCGAGCGAGCTCTTCCTCCGTCGGCGTTCGCTTCTGGCGCGCCTCCGGCGGCAGCAGGTCGACGATGGCCGACATGATTCGCTTCGTGTCGGCATCCAGGCTCTTGCCGACGAGCTTCACCGGCGGACCGACGCGCACCGTCACCAACGGCGGATTCGTGATGTTCAACACGTTCGGTAGGCGGCTGCTGCGCGGCCACACGCGTTCGGTGCCCCACAGCCCGACGGGAACGACCGTCGCGCCGGTCATCTGCGCGAGTCGAGCGGCGCCCCATCGTCCCTTCAGGACGGGATCGAAGAACGCCTCGCCTCGCGGGATCGTGCCCTGCGGCATCATCGCCACGATCTGACCGCCGCGCAGCGCATCGGCCGCGGCCAACAACGGCTCGTCGGAACCGGTGCCACGATCGACCCGGATACCGCCGAACGCCTTCGCCAACTGCCCCACGACGGGAGCATCGAACACTTCCTTCTTGCCGAGGAACCGCACCGGACGACCGCGCTGGGCAAGCGCGAGTCCCATCGCCATCGGGTCGAAATAGCTGCGGTGGTTGCCGACGACGATGGCGCCACCTGCTTCCGGGATGTTCTCCGTGCCGCTGATGTCGAAGCGCGCATACGGAACCAGCAAGGGATGCGCCGATGCCATCAGCACCTGCTGCGGTTCGATGCCGAGCACCTTCGGTATCCCACTCGGCACGTCGAGATGCAGGACCGGCCAGCGCTGAAGGACCGCTCGCACCATCAAGCGCGGATCAGGGTTCACGGCGTGCGGGTGCCCGACGGCCGAGAGCAGCGGCGCGTCATACCAACTGTCCGAGTACGCGAACGAGTCGATCATCGAAACGTCGTGCTCCGCGGCCCACGCCTGCACCGCGCGCAACTTGCCCTTGCCCCACACGAACTCGCCGTTGATCGTGCCGTCGTACCTGCCCTCGCTCTCGCCGTAGCGCGTCGCGATCACAGCATCGAGCCCGAGCGCATCGGCCAACGGCTTCACCAAGTCGTACGGGGTCGTGGTCGCGAGGACCACTTGCCGGCCGGCGGCGTGATGCTCGGCGATGAGCGGCGCGGCAAACGGCTGCACCGCTGCGGTCAGCGTCTCCGCGGCGATCCGGCCGGCCTCTTGCGCCTGCTCACGCGTCCAACCCTTTGCAAACCGAGCCGCCTGGCGGGCCAGCTGCATCGTCGGCCGGCTCTCGCCCACGAGGTCGAAGATGCGGTACACGAGCGCTTCGCCCGGAATGCTCCGATCGCTCATCAAGCCGACCTGCTTCAGCGCGTCGCTGATGACCGGCCCGCTTGCTCCTCGCAGCAGCGTGCGATCCAGATCGAAGAACGCAGCCTCACGACCCATAGGGGCAACCTAGTCCTGTCGAAAACTGGAAGAGACCGGCGGGGGGCTGCCGGTCTCTTCCTTGTGCTCGAGCGGAACCCCGGGGGGAGAGGTTGCGACGCTCGGCGTCTTGTTACGGGTCATCCTCCCTTGGGGGTGGCGATCTGTCCAACAGTTGTTGTCGATAGCTGCCATCATGTCTGGCGATGGACCTCCGGCAGCTGGGCGCCCTCGTCGCCGTGGCCGACCACCGCTCGTTCTCGGCGGCGGCCCGCTCCCTGCACACCGTGCAATCCAACGTGTCGACCCACGTCGCCCGGCTCGAGCGCGAGCTCGGGGTCACCCTCGTGGACCGGGCCACCGGCACCCTCACCGCCGAAGGTGAGGCGGTCGTGAGCCGAGGACGACGGATCCAACTGGAGCTCGAAGCCCTCGTCGCCGACGTCGCCGCGGTGAACAGTGAGATCACCGGCGTGGCACGCGTCGGCGTGATCGGAACGACCGCCCGGTGGCTCGTACCGCCGCTGCTCGAAGCCATGGCCGTCGAGTATCCGCTCGTGCGGGTGGTCGTCGTCGACGCCACCACGACCTCGCTGCTCCCACAAGTCCACAGCGGCCAGCTCGACCTGGCGGTACTCGCACTGCCGGTCCACGATCCCGATGTCGATTCCGATCTGCTGTTCGAAGAGGAGCTGTTGGTCATCGCACCGCTCGATCATCCGCTCGCGGCGGAGGAGCGCGTAACGCTCGCGCAGCTCGCCGAGCACGACTTGCTGCTCGAACCCCCGGGCACCGCTTTCCGCGACGACCTCGACGCGCAGGCAAGTGTCGCGGGAGTGACCCTCACGACGAAGGCCGAAGTCGATGGCATGCGGCTCGTCGCGTCACTCGCATTCGAGGGCTTCGGCGCGGCCGTGCTGCCGGCGTCCGCGGCGCCTCGCCTCCTCGCGAACTCGACCGGTCCGCAAACGTGGAAGATCGTCGGAGTCGACGGTCTCACGCGTCGCTCCGTCGGGCTCGTTCGCCGCCGTCGTGGTCTGCCGTCGGCGCCTGCTCGCGCCCTCACCGAGGTGCTGCGCCGCACGATCGCGACCGAAGCCGAGCATCAACCGGGCATCTTCGGCGCGTGATCGTGAGTACGACCGACCTTCCGATACGCGCCGGGGTACACGGAGCCGTGAGCGCGGGACGCGCCCAGCTCGGCGACCGCGCCGTGGTGCTGGCGCGCTGCGATCCCACCGTCCGACTTGGCGCGCTCACTCCGGCCGACGGCCAAACGTTGGCCGACGCGGCCATGCACGCACTCGAAGCGCGACTCCCGTTGGTCGTGACGATCGCATCGAGCGGCGCCGATGTCACCGAGGGCCTCGCCGCCAGCTTCGGTTGGGGAATCGCGGCGCGGGCCATCACGATCTGCTCCGGCGTGATCCCTGTGCTCATGGCCGCGCATGGTCCGGCGGTGTCCGGCCCCGCGTTACTACTCGGCTTGGCGGATCACGTCGTGATGACCTCGGACGCGTACGCCTTCGTCAGTGGTCCGCAGATGGTGCACGAGATCACCGGCATCGTGGTCGACACGAACGAGCTCGGAGGCGCCGGCGTCCACGCCTCGATGACCGGGCTTGCAGCGCTGGTGGTGCCCGACCTCGACGCCGCCCTCGACGCCATCGGCGAGCTCCTCGCTCTGCTGCCGTCGCATGTCGATGAGCTTCCGCCGCGCCTCGCCACCGACGATCCTCCCGATCGGTCGACGCCCGAGCTTCGTTCCCTGATCCCGGCCTCGAGCACCGCAAGCTACGACGTGCGCGACGTCATCCGCGCAATCGTCGATGACGGCTACCTGCTCGAGCTGCGGGCGGGCTGGGCGCCGAACCTCGTGACCGCGTTCGCGACTGTCGCGGGCCGGCCGATCGGTGTGGTTGCGAACCAGCCTCAGTCGATCGCGGGAACGCTCGACATCCCCGCATCGCAGAAGGGCGCGCGCTTCGTCTCGTTCTGCGATGCGTTCAACGTGCCGCTGCTGACGCTCATCGACACGTCCGGCTTCTACCCGGGCAAGGATCTCGAGTGGCGAGGCATGATCCGTCACGGGGCCCAACTCGCGTTCGCGTACGCGCGGGCGACAGTCCCGCGCGTCGCCATCGTCCTGCGCAAGGCGTACGGCGGTGCGTACATCGTGATGGACTCGCGGGACATGGGCAGCGATCTCTACCTCGCCTGGCCCAGCGCGGAGGTCGCGGTGATGGGCGCCAAGGGTGCGGTCGAGATCCTGCATCGCAAGGCCACCCCGAAGGAGCGCGCCGAGCTCGAGCTCGACTACGAGGATCGGCTGCTCAGCCCGTGGCCCGCCGCGGAGCGAGGCTCGATCGACGCGGTGATCGACCCCGCCGACACCCGCCGCGAGGTCGTGGCCGCCGTGCAGCTGCTCGAAGGCAAGCAGGAGCGCCTCCCGCCCAGACGGCACGACAACAGCCCGCTGTAAGGCGAGCGGTAGCGTGGCGGCAATGTCGGGCGGCGAACAGGTCACGCGGACGGTCAACCTCGATCTCGGCAATGCCGCCGAGACCCACATGGTCGCGATCAATGCCGCGCACATCGCCTACGTGAAGCTGACCGGGTCGATGAACAGCATGCATCGCAAGATGGAGATCTACATCGCAAACGGTGCGGTGATCTCGATGAACTTCGAGGAGCTCGACCATGCCGAGAAGACGTTTGCCGACGTCATCGACACCATCAACCGCACCATCCCAGACCATCTCGCCTAGCAGTAGCCTCGTCGGCGATGCCTGAATCCGTCACCATCACCGACAATCGCACCGGCGAGTCGATCGAGGTACCGATCGTCGACGGCGGTGTCGACGCCACCGAATGGCGCAAACTCCTTCCCAACGTCTGGTTCTACGACCCCGCGTTCATGACCACCGCCGCGTGCAGTAGCGCGATCACCGAGCTCGACGGGGACAACGGCATTCTTCGCTACCGGGGATACCCGATCGAAGATCTCGCCGCGAACTCGACGTACATCGAGGTGGCGTACCTCCTCATCCACGGTGAGCTTCCGACGCCGGCGCAGTTCGATGCGTGGAACCACGAGGTCACGTACCACACGTTCATCCACGAGAACATGCGCAAGCGCTTCATGGAGGGTTTCCACTACGACGCCCATCCGATGGGGATGCTGGTGTCCGCCGTCGCCGCGTTGTCGACCTTCTACCCCGAGGCGAAAGACATCGACGATCCGGAGGTGCGTCACAAGCAGATCGTGCGCCTCATCGCCAAGATGCCGACGATCGCAGCCTGTGCCCACCGGTTCTACTCCGGGATGCCGTTCGTCTACCCCGACAACTCCAAGAAGTTCACCGAGAACTTTCTCAACATGATGTTCAACCCCGTCGAGTGGGTCGACTACGACAACCCGGTTCTCGCCAAGGCGCTCGACACGCTGTTCATCCTGCACGCGGACCACGAGCAGAACTGCTCGACGACGGCGATGCGCGTCGTCGGTTCGTCGCACGCCGATCCGTACACGGCCACCTCAGCGGCCGCCGCCGCGCTCTACGGCCCGCGTCACGGGGGTGCGAACGAACAAGTCGTGCGGATGCTCACCGAGATCGGTTCGATCGAGAACGTGCCCGACTTCGTGAAGTCGGTGAAGGAAGGGTCTGGCGGTCGCCTTCAGGGCTTCGGACACCGCGTGTACAAGAACTACGACCCGCGGGCGACGATCATCAAGCAGACCGCGGAGCAGGTGTTCGAGGTCACGGGCAAAAACCCGCTCCTCGACATCGCGCTCAAGCTCGAGGAAGTCGCGCTCGAGGACGAGTACTTCACGAGCCGCAAGCTCTACCCGAACGTCGACTTCTACTCCGGCCTCATCTACCAGGCGATGAGCTTCCCGATCGACATGTTCCCTGTGCTGTTCGCCATTCCCCGCACATCCGGTTGGTTGGCGCACTGGCAGGAGTTGCTCGAGCAGGACTCGCGCATCTCCCGGCCCCGCCAGCTCTACGTCGGCGAGGCCGAGCGCAAGTACGTGCCGATCGACCAGCGCTAGCCCGCGGCGCTCGCTGTAGCCGTGAAGGCAGTCACGATCGTCGACGGCGCGCTCGAGTGGCGCGACCACCCCGACCCGGTACCGGGCAAGGGCGAGCTCCTCGTTCATGTTCACGCTGCGGGGCTCAACAATGCAGACCTGATGCAGGTGGCGGGCTTCTATCCGGCGCCTCCCGGCAATCCGCAGGACATCCCGGGCATGGAGCTCGCCGGTGAGGTGATCGCCGTCGGTGACGGCGTCTACCGATTCGCCATCGGCGATCGAGTCATGGCCATCGTCGGCGGCGGCGCGCAGGCCGAGCAGGCCGTCGTGCACGAGCGCACCGCGATCCCGGTGCCGGACACGATCGCCTGGCCCGAGGCGGGCGGCTTTCCCGAGGCGTTCACCACTGCGCACGACGCCCTGTTCACGCAGTGCGCCCTCTCGTTGGGCGAGCGCCTGTGCGTGCACGGGGCGGCCGGCGGCGTGGGTGTCGCCGGCGTGCAACTCGGGGTCGCTGCGGGCGCAACGGTGTTTGCCACCGTCCGCAACCGCGAGCTTCGATCATCGATCGCCGCGTTCGGTGCGCAAGCGGTCGCCCCTGACGAGTTCGTCGCCAACGGTCCGTTCGACGTGATTCTCGAGCTCATCGGCGCGCCGAACATCCCGAACGACATCGAGTCGCTTGCGACCGGAGGGCGAATCGCGATCATCGGGGCGGGCGGCGGAGCAGCCGCTGAACTCAATCTCCTCGCGCTGATGGGCAAACGGGGTCGCATCCATGGCTCGACGTTGCGGGCGCGACCGCTCGAGCAGAAGGCCATGGCCGCGCAGCTCGTCGAAACGCACGTGCTTCCTCACCTCGAGGGCGGCCGGGTGAAGGTTCCCATCGCCGCCACCTACCCGATGGCCGACGCCGCCGAGGCCTACGAACGCTTCGCCGCCGGCGGCAAGCTCGGCAAGATCGTGCTGCTGACTTAGGCGGAGATGTTCGTGGAGATGTTCACGACGACGATCTCGTCGTCGTCGGTCGCCACGAGCAGATGCTCGCCGAAGGGATGGAAGCCCAGTCCCGTGATGCCGTCGTCCAGAAAGTGCCAAGCGACGAGCTCTGGTGAGCCTCCCTCGAGGGCCCACACCTTCAGCTGCTGATCCTCGCCGCCGGTCGCCAGCAACGGGCGCGATGGATGAAAGGCCACGGCGCGAGCCGCGCTCGGGTGCGCGTCCCACACCGACACGATCGAAAGATCACTGGTCGCGCGTACTTCGACGCTGCCGTCGACCCGACTGGACGCCAGAAGTGAACCGTCTCGGTCGAAACGCAGGTCCGTGCGCATCGGCATGTCCGTGGCGTCCTCGGCCAACAGCTTCGCGGTGGTCGCGTCCCATAGGCGGATGCCCTCTGCTGCTGCCGCAACGCGGGTGGCGTCAGCGGCGAGCACCCGAGTGGTCGAGGGACCCGTGTCCTCCTCCAGCACGGCGATGAGGGCGCGGCGCGTGACGTCGAACAGGAGGACTTGACCGCGTGGGCCCTCGTACTCGGCGGTGTCGCCGAGAAGGCGTGACGGTGTGAACGTTGTCGCCATGATCAGGCGTTTGCCGTTCGGGGTCGGAGCGAGGGCGTGCGCTCCGAAGCTGCGAGGATCCGCGCTCAGGGACCAGTCGAGATGGGCGACGAGCAGTTGCGGGTCGATCGTCTGCTCGGTGGCGTCGCCGCTCGTGACGTCGATCTCCCAGCTCCCCAGCCGCAGGGTCTTCGTGTCCGCGTCGATGACCGCGGGCCCCTGCCGGTAGCCCGGGATCGAGACCGTCTGCCGCAGGACGTCGCCGTCCCAGAGATGCGCGGTACCCGGAGACGCGGCGGCCCACGTGGTGCCGTCGGACGCAAACGCGAACTGCGCGCCATAGCCCTTGTCGAGCGTGTCGACCTGAGTGAGCTGCACGACCATGATCTAGCTGAGCTTGGCGATCAGCTCGTCCTCAGTGGCGCGCTTGGCGACGAGTTTCTTCACGTCGAGCGTGTCCGGGAGGTACGGCTTCACCTTGTCGACCTTGGCCACCGCGTCGCGTTTCGCTCGGCCCGCGCGACCTGGAGCCTTTCCGGCTTCGGGACCCGCGCCTTCCTTCGTCTTCGGCCCCGACGTCGCGTTCACTTCCGCCAGCTCGGGAAGCTCTGCGAGATCCGGCACCGCGGCGACCGCAGTACGCCGGCCCGGGATGGCGTCGACCTTCGGTCGCCCCGCTACCTTCGGCACGAGCGGCACCAGCGGTCGAGGCGCATCCTGCTCGGGTACCTCCGGCACCGCGGGTACCTCGGGCAATTCCGCGACCTCGGGCACCTCGGGCAGGAGTTGTCGCTTGAGGTACTCCTTCGCCTCCGTCGGCGCCGCCTTGTCGAGCAGGCAGATGAGGGCGAAGACCGTCTTGCCCTTCGACACCGGGTCGGTCAGGAGCGTCGGCAGGACCGCGATGTCCTTGAGGTATTTGACGTTGACGTACTTGCCGTCGGCGACCACCGCGGACTTCGCATCGAACTTGGTCTCGAGCACGGTGAGGAACCGGTTCTGAATGGACGTATCGGTCGGCAGGCACCACAGCCAAAGCTGCAGGATGACCAGCTCCAGCGCCGGTGTCTTCTTGTATTCGTCGGCGTTCTGCAGCTTCGCGAACAACGTCGAGAAGTACGTGCGGTGAATTGACCCGCCCATGAGCGAGAAGAGCTCCGCGGGCTTGCAATGGCCGTCGCTCTTCATCTCCGAGAGGGACGCAGCGAGTTGCTCCCAGGTCTTCATCTGCGTGGCGACTGCGGCATTGTCCTTGTTGAACAGGACGGAGCCGTAGATGGTCTCGATGATGACGTCGTCCCACTTCGTCGAGCCCTTGGCGGCGCGCCTCGCCATCGCTTCGAGCGTCGCGGCTTCGTCTCCGGCCCAGGCTTCGAGTGCTGCGCGCAACACGCCTGCCGGCTCGATGCCATGCTCCGCGTACTCGAGCTTCGAAGCCGTGACGAACGGATCGACCGCCGACACCATGTCGAGCTTCCCGGTCGCGCCCTCGACGAGGTCGACTTGCCCGATGGATGCATTGGCGCCGAGTGATGTGACGTCGTGGCCAGACGCCTTGGCCCGATTGCCGAGGTAGGTGGCGAGGCTGGCGTTCTTTGCGATGTAGTCGAGGATCTCAGCCTTGGCGGCGACCTTGTCGCCGGTGAGCGCGATGTCGACGGTGTTCGAGTTCGTGAGACAGGCATTGAACAACACCCGCCGGAACGAGACTGCCGTCGGATCACGCAGCGCGGCCGCGGCCGCATCGTCCATGTTGGCAAGCACTTCGTCGAAGAGCGCGTCGGCCGCCGCCTTGTCGCCCACGAGATCGATCGGTTGGCCGGTCTCCTCGAGCGTGCCCTTCGAGCTCTCCTTGACACCGCCCGCCATCTCGATGATTCGAGAGTTCCCGTGCCCGGCGAACATGACCTGGTCGATCTTCTGGTTCACGCCATAGGCCTGCGCCAGCGGTCCGATCTGCGACTGGTACTCGGCCAGCGTCACGCCGCCTTCCACGATGAGCGTGAAGATGTTCGGATTCCTCACCACCGCCGTGAGCAGATTGTCGCGATGGAACGCGCCGTTGTGGTCGACGGCCGCATGCAGCACGATGGTCAGCGGGCGGCTCTTCGAGTTTCCGTTGGCATAGTTCTTCGCAACCTTGTCGAGCGCGGCTGCTTCGAACCGGTGGAAGTTGCGCATGTACGCGCCAAGCGCGGTCTGGTAGCTCGCGGGGTCCTTGTTGTCGCTCTTGCGGAAGTTGTAATACGCGATGAAATCCGCGCCGCTCGCCGCCTGGAAGGTAGGCGTAGGCGTGGACTTGTAATACGCGATCACATCGTCGATGTATCCCGCCTTCAACATCAAGACGAACGAACGCTCGTCGAGCGCCGTCCGCAGGACCCACGCCGGGAAGTCCGCAAGCATCTTGCTCAGCGCGTTGCCCTTTGAGCGCGCCGACGCAAGGTTCGGGTCGAGTTTGAGCGAAATGGGCTCGTTCGCTGAGGCCGCCTGGACGTAGGCGCGCAGGTCGGACATCACATCGCCAATCGTGCCCGCGAGAGGCCCGGAGGTCAGCGCGACGAGGTTGGCGATCGTGAACGCATCGAGGATCGATGCAACTCCGGGCTCGAGAGCGAAGGTGTGCACCTGGGTGATCAGCGCGTTCTCATCGATGGTGATCGTGCTGCGCTTGTGCCAGAGCGGCGTCTTCGCGATGTATGCCATCAGGTCGGGTAGCGCCAGCGCCTGGATCTCGGCGGTCGTCTGGTACTTCTTGTCTTCCTCGGCGATCCGCTTCGCCTCGGCCTCGGACTCCGCCTTGGCCTTGGCGTCGGCCTGTGCCTTGGCGAGCGCCAGAGCGTCGGCTTCCGCCTGCGCCTGAGCCTGAGCTGCGGCTTGCACCTGCGCTTCGGCTTCCGCTTTCGCCGTTGCTTGCGTCTGCGCCTGAGCCTCCGCTTCGACCCGGGCCTGCTCTTCCGCCTCCGCCTGCGCCTTCGCATCCGCGAGCGCCTTGGCCTCCGCTACAGCCGTGGCCTCCGCCTCCGCCTCCGCCTTCGCTTGCGCCACCCCGTCCACCGGAGCATCCTCGGCCTCTCCGACATCGCTCGCTTCCGGCTTGAGCGCCGCTTGCAGGAGGCCGAGCACTTCGATCTTCTCGGTACCGTCGAGCAGCGATTCGACCTTTTGGAGGAAGCGCGGATCCTTGGCCATGAAGGCCCGGGTTGCCGCGTCTGCGCTACGCACCATCGCCACCAAGCCCGCGGCGCTCGTCGACTTCACCTCGGACGGGCCGCTGATCGCCGGATCCGGCTTCTTCTTCTTCTTCTTGCCGAAGAAGTTCTTGAACGGGTTCTTGAGCCGCCGGATCCGGGGCGATCGCTGCGCGGTGCCGCCCTGCTGCACGACGTGCGTGAGCTCGTGGGCGAGCAGCTCCTGACCCCCTCGGCTCTGCCCATCTGGCATGCCGCCCCGGAAGAAGATGTCGGAGCCGATCGTGAAGGCTTTGGCCTGTACGCGATCGTTCAACCGCGTCGCGTTGGCTCCGGCGTGGAGCCGAACATCGCTGAAGTCGGCGTCGAACGCGCCCTCCATGCTGCGGCGGATCGGCGCGGGCATCGGTGCGCCACGGCCCCGCGCCGCGTTGACCTCGCGTTCGGTGTCCGGATCGACGTCGCCGCCCTCCGCTCCTATCTCCGCCTTCCGCTGGACGCGTCGCGCGACGATCGAAGACGGCTCGTCGACTGCGGGCTCATTCGAGTTGAGCGCGTCGACCACCAACCGTGCGGTGGTCTCCGCCTCGCGCTCGAGCGGGTCGTCGACCGAGCCAACTTCGAGCTTCGCTTGCGCCCCGAGCCAGTGCAGGGTGGCGCGGTTTCCGGCGGCCCGTTGAAGCTGCGCCGCAAGGGCAGGCGACGCCGCGAGGACCTGCCCACCTGACTGGCTCGTCGCGGCATGGCCCACGTGCGTCGACGACGATGAGCCGCCGGCGTGGCCGGGTTCCGCCGGCTTCTTCGTGGCGCGGGCGTTCTCGGGTTGGGATGGAGTGCTCTCTGTACCCATCCCACTCCACTCTTCCGCGCACTGCATTCGCGCGTCGCGCCGCACATCGTTCGAACGAAGACGAAGTGTCGCAGCGACGCGAGCGACTGTCAATGAACCACGATGAGCGCTCTTGCCACATACGGCGCGAAGCGATCGTTCTCGGGCCATGATTCGCTCGTGGTAGCAGGAGTCGCGAGCATCACGCGATGACCGCGTGGCTTCACGGTGAGATCGAGAAGTCATTCGTCGCGCCATGGCGTGGAGCGACCGAGCGCAGCATCTTCGGCGACGCCGGCGCGCAGGAGATCGTCGAGGCTCTCGATCGTGCTTGCGTCACCGCTTTCAGCTCCGGCTTGGAGGACGGGTTCCTTTACCGCGTTTCAGTCGGCTGCGTCATCGGCTGTCGGCTTGCTGATGGGCGCGAAGTTGTCCTCAAAGCATTCCAACCACGCTGGACCGAAGCGTTCCTCGCCGCTGTGCAGCGGGTCCAGTCGCACCTGCACCTCAACGGGTTCCCGTGCCCGGCGCCGATCGGTGCGTCACTGCGAGTCGCTGGCGCCGTCGTCCTCGCCGAGCACGTCCTGGTGGACCCGGGACTGACGACACCAACCAAGGAAGCGATGCAACCGTCGGCCGGCGGACTCGCTCGCGTCGTGGAGCTCTGCAAGAACCAACGCGAGCCCGCGCTGGCGTTGCATCCCCTCCGCCCACCCGACGACCACGTCTTTCCGGAGCCTCACAGCCCCCTGTTCGACTTCGCCGCGACTCGAGCTGGGGCGGAGTGGATCGACGAGATCGCCGCGCAGGCCGCAGTGGTCCGGGACGAGGACAACTCCGAACCTGTTATCGCGCACACCGACTGGGCGCTCCGCAACGTCCGCCTCGGGACAGCAGGCCCGGTCGCGGTGTACGACTGGGACAGTCTTTCGCTCGTCCCGGAGTCTCATGCCCTCGGCGGTGCGGCGGCGACGTGGTGCAAGACCGGAGAACCTGGCGACACGTACGCGCCGAGCACCGAGGACATCGACGAGTACATCACCGCGTACGAGTCCGCACGAGGAGCTGGACTCACCTCCGTGCAGCGTCGAGCGGCGCGGGCGGCTGCCGTGTGGACCATGGCGTATACGGCGCGCTGCGAGCACTCGATGGACCCAGGAGAAGAGGTCTGGACCACGACGCGCCCTCAGCTCCGCGCCGACGCACGCGCATTGCTGTCCTAAACCGCGCTGCTGACACCCCCGGAGAGCGGCAGGCGAAAGGCGCAGAGTGTGATCTCCGGAGTGACGTCCCAGTCGTACGACGAATCACGAATGAATCCGAGCTTCTCGTAGAGTTTGTGAGCGGCAAACATCCACGGCGTCGAGTGGAGGAACACCTCGGCTCGACCGTCGCGGAGCGCTCGCTCGATGCACTCGCGCACGAGCGCTTCGCCCGCTCCTGATCGTCGGCGCGACCCGTCGACCGCGAGCATGCGAATCGACGCCGCCCCGTCGATGGAGTGTTCCGCCAGCGGCGACTTCTCGTCGGCCACGTACGTCACGCCACCCAGCAACGCACCGTCGTCGTCGACGGCTACGAGCACGACGGTCGACGGCGCCTCCGCGCGAGTACGTACGTCGGCCAGCTCTTCCTCGTAGTCGGGTTCGCTGACGTGACCGTCGAGCGTGGTGTACGCCTCCAGCGTGAGCACGCCGAGACGCGCGTACTCGTCGGGCTCGATTGGCCGGATCACCACCGGCCCTAGAGTGGCACGCCGATGGACTTCGCCCTGCCCGACAGCCTGCGCGCGCTCCAGGAGGAAGCCACCGAAGTTGCGTTGAAAGCCGCGGCCGAGCGCGAGTTCCTCGAGGACTCTTGGATCGTCGGCCACGACGCCGCCTTCGCGAAGGAGCTCGGCAGTCGGGGGTGGCTGGGCATGACCTGGCCCATCGAGGAAGGCGGCCACGGGCGCACAGCGCTCGAACGCTTCGTCGTCTTCGAGGCGCTCATCGCGAACGGCGCGCCGGTTGCCGCCAGTTGGTTCGCCGACCGACAGATGGGCCCGACCCTGCTGCAATTCGGAACGCCCGAACAACGGCGCCGCTGGCTTCCCGGCATCGTCGCCGGAGAGTCGATGTGGTGCATCGGCATGAGCGAGCCCGATGCGGGCAGTGATGTCGCCTCGCTGCGCACGCGCGCCGTGCGCGACGGCGACTCGTGGATCATCGACGGGCAGAAGGTGTGGACGAGCGGAGCCGCCTTCTCGGATTGGTGTTATCTCGTGGCCCGCACCGATCCCACCGCGCCGAAGCACGCCGCGTTGTCCGAACTGATCGTCGACATGCAGTCGCCCGGCATCACGGTGAGCCCCATCGACGACATGACGTCGAACCGGCACTTCTGCGAGGTCACGTTCGAGGGTGTGCGAGTACCGGCCGATCACCTCGTCGGCGAGGAGAACAACAGCTTCCGCCAACTCATGCGGCAGATGGAGCACGAACGCGGTGGGATCGACCGACTCGTGTCGAACTACGCGTTGTATCGCGACGTGATGGCATCCGGACTCGTCGACCGCGCCGACCCAGTGGTCCGCCAACGACTCGCGGGCATCGAGACCAGTTACCGGATCGGACGGCTGCTCGTGCTGCGCGAAACCCTGCGCCAGGCGCCCGCCGGCTTCTCGGCCGCGACCAAGACCTTTGGCACCGAGTTCGAGCAACGGCTCGCGTCGTTCTGCGCGGAGATGCTCGGCCCGCAGGCGTTGCTCTGGGGGCCCGATCACGGTCTCGGAGGCCGAGCGGCCCGAGCGGTCTGCTACGCGCCCGCCTACACGATCATGGGTGGCACGGCCCAGATCCTGCGCAACATCCTCGGTGAGCGCGTTCTGGGGCTGCCGCGTTAGCTCTTGACCGGCCGGTCAAGTTACGTTGTCGAGCCATGACGATCGCCTCCACCGCTGCCGGCAAGGTCCAAGGCCTCGAGAGGAACGGCGTGCAGCAGTTCCGCGGGATCCGCTTCGCAACCGCCAAGCGCTTTCAGCCGCCGCAACCCGTCGAGCCGTGGCACGACGTGTACGACGCCACGACGTTCGGATCGATCCTGCCACAGAATCCGTCGGGGCTCGAGTCGATGCTCGGCAAGTCCGACGCGACACCGATGGACGAAGACGCGCTGTACCTCAACGTGTTCACGCCATCCGTCGACGATCGCGCTCGGCCGGTGCTGGTGTGGATCCACGGGGGCGCGTTCACGGCGGGCGCCGGGTCGATTCCGTGGTACAGCGGCACGAACCTCGCAAGCCGAGGCGACGTCGTGATCGTCACGATCAACTACCGCCTCGGCGCGTTTGGTTTCTTGCATCTCGACACGCTGCTCGGCGCCGAGTTCGACGGATCGGGCAACTGCGGCATTCGCGATCAGGTCGCGGCCATCAACTGGGTGCGCGAGAACATCGCGTCATTCGGCGGCGATCCGACCAACATCACGTTGTTCGGCGAGTCCGCCGGCGGCATGAGCATCGCCACCCTCCTCGGCGTGCCCGGGGTTGCGGGGATGATCCGCAACGCCATCCCGCAGAGCGGGGCAGCCGACGCGGTGAAAGACGTCGATGCCGCCAGCCACGTGTCGGCTGCGATGCTGAGCGAACTCGGCTTGCGGCCCGCGAGCGCCGAGGCACTGCTCGAGCTCCCGGTCACACAGCTCCTCGCCGCGCAAGAGGCCGTCACGCAGCAACTGGCGAGCACCGGCGAGCTGCGGTTGCCCTTCTCCCCGGTCGTCGACGGCGTCGCTCTTCCCACCCATCCGCTCGAAGCCGTGCGCGCCGGCACCGCCGCGAACGTCCGCGTCCTTGCCGGTACGACGAGCGACGAGTTCCGCTTGTTCAGCTTGATGGAGCGCGCTCAAGGTCCGATGCCCGAGGAAAAGCTCAACGGGCGCGTAGCCAGTGTGGTCGGCCCCGAGCGAGCGGCCGACGTGATCGCCGCATACCGAGAAGCGCGGCCCGGTGTATCGGCCGACGACCTCTGGAGCGATTTCGCGACCGACTGGATCTTCCGCATTCCTGCAGTTCGCCTGCTCGAAGCCCAGTCGGCCAACCAACCCGACACCTACTCGTACCTGTTCTCGTACAAGTCGACGGCGTTCGACGGCGCGCTCGGCGCGTGCCATGCCATCGACGTTCCCTTCGCATTCGACAACCTCGATCGTCGCGGCGTCAATGTTCTGCTCGGCGACATCACCGAGGACACCCACGCACTGGCGCGCGCCACCTCGCAGGCTTGGCTCGCATTGGCGCGCAACGGATCGCCACAGCACGACGAGATCCCGGAGTGGCCGCGCTACTCCGCAACACAGCGTTCGGTCATGGAGCTCGGTACGACTCGTCGAGTCTTGGACGACCCGGGATCGGCCGAGCGTCAGCTCTGGGCTTCGGTCCTCGACTGATGCAACAGCTGGTCGACATCGGCGCGTGAGGGCAACGACGCGAACGCTCCTTCGCTCGTCACGGCGTGCGCTCCGGCGGCACTAGCCCGGCGCAAGGCCTCGCCGAGCTTCCCTCCGCATGCGAGCGTGGCGGCGAAGCATCCGCAGAACGCGTCGCCGGCTCCGGTCGAGTCGACGACCGGCACCGTCAGCGCTGGCAGCCGCCGCGACTCGCGGCCCGGCACCAACACCAGTGCGCCGCGCGCTCCTCCCGTGATCACTGCGATCCCGCGGTACGACACCCGCCCGAGACTGTCCGCCTCCGTCTCGTTGGCGATGAGGTAGTCGACGAGTCCCAGGAGCTCGTTCGTGAGGGTCTGCGCCGGCGCCGGGTTCAGGATCGTCACCACGCCCGAGATGCGCGCCGCCGCGATTGCCGCGGAGACGACCTCCAGCGGACACTCGAGCTGTGCGAGCAGCACGGTGGCCCCCTCGAGCACGGCCGACGGAAACGACGCAGCCGCGTTGGCACCGGGCACGACGACAATCGAGTTCTGTCCCTGCTGATCGACGGTGATGTGGGCTCGACCTGTCGGCAGCTCCGCATGCCGGCGCACGAACCCAGCGTCGACGCCTTCTCCCTTCAGCGCGCGGAGGAGGTGATCGCCGTCGGCGTCAGCACCGACGCATCCCACCATGACCACGTCCGCGCCCATCCGCGCCGCGGTCACGGCCTGGTTGAAACCCTTGCCCCCGAGACCGCTGGCAAACGCCCGCGCCGTGACGGTCTCCCCTGCTTCAGGATGGCGCTGTACACGCACGATGTGATCGACGTTCAAGCTGCCGACCACGACGACCCGCCCCATGGATCACCTCCCCGCCCCTAAGTTGAAGGTCCGTGGACGCCCAGAGTGTTGTCGACTGCGTGACCCACGTGTGGGACGACGATGTCCTCCCGACCATCACCGAGTTCATCCGGATCCCCAATCGATCTCCGGCATTCGATCCGCAATGGGCGGAGCACGGTCACATGGCCCGTGCCGTCGAGCTCGTCCGTTCATGGATGGAGGCGCGCCCGATCGCCGGGATGCAGGTTTCCGTGGAGCAGATCGAGGGCCGCACGCCGGTGATCCTCGCCGAGGTTCCCGGAACGGCAGCAGGCACCGTCGTGCTCTACGGACATCTCGACAAGCAGCCCGAGATGAGCGGCTGGCGCGAAGGGCTCGGGCCCTGGGAGCCCGTGCTCGAAGGGGACCGGCTGTACGGACGAGGTGCCGGTGACGACGGCTACGCCGCGTTCGCGGCGCTCGCCGCCATCGGAGCCCTGCAAGCGTCGGGAGGCGCGCACGCTCGGCTGTTGGTCATCATCGAAGCGAGCGAGGAGTCCGGCAGCCCCGACCTCCCCGCCTACATGGAGGCGCTCGCCGACCGGATCGGTCGACCGGATCTCGTTGTGTGCCTCGACTCCGGCTGCCCCACATGGGACCGACTGTGGTTGACGACATCGCTGCGCGGCCTCATCGCACTCACGCTCACCGTGCGCGTCCTCGAAGAAGGTGTGCACTCCGGCGCGGCCGGTGGCGTCGTGCCGTCCACGTTTCGGATCATGCGCGAGTTGCTGTCGCGAGTCGAGGATGAGACGACCGGCGAGATCCTCGTACCGGAGTTGCACGTGCAGATGCCGATCGATCGTGAAAAGGAGCTGGCCGCCACGTCGGCCGAGCTCGGCGCCGACATCTCTGAGCGCTTCCCCTTCGTCGACGGCGCTCGGGCGACGATCGACGATCCGATCGCTCAGCTCGTCGCCAAGACGTGGCAACCGACGATGGAGTTGATCGGCATGGACGGGGTGCCGTCGGTTGCGGATGGCGGGAATGTCCTCCGACCGTTCACGCGTGCCCAACTCTCGTTCCGCCTGCCACCGACGTGCGATGCAGAGGCCGCCAACGACGCGCTCGTGCGGGTGTTGCAGGCCGACCCTCCCTACGGTGCATCGATCGAGCTGGAGGCAAGGGAGTTCGCCGATGGCTGGAATGCGCCACCCACCGCGCCGTGGCTGGCGACGGCCGTCGACGAGGCCTCGATCGCCGGCTTCGGCGAGCCGGCTCGCACAATCGGCGAAGGCGGCACGATCCCGTTCATGGCGATGCTCGGCCAGCGCTTCCCCGAGGCGCAGTTCGTCATCACTGGCGTCCTGGGTCCGGAAACCAACGCCCACGGTCCGAACGAGTTCCTTCACCTGCCGACGGCGCAACACGTGACCGTTGCCGCCGCCCACCTTCTCGACGCCCACGCTCGCCGATGAGCGCAGTCACGCTCGCGGACGTCGAAGCCGCGGCGGCCGCGATCGCGGGCAGTGTGGTGCGAACGCCCAGCGCCGTCTCGCAGACGCTCTCGAACTTGCTCGGATGCACGATCGTCGTGAAGTTCGAGAACCTGCAGTTCGTCGCGTCGTTCAAAGAACGCGGTGCCCGCACGAAGCTCCTCAGCCTGAGCGACGCCGAACGCGCCGGCGGCGTCGTTGCGGTCAGCGCCGGCAATCACGCGCAGGCCGTCGCCCGCCATGCGCGACTCCTCGGTATCGACGCCACGATCGTGATGCCCCAGACCACCCCGTACGTGAAGGTGGGCCGTACAAAGGCGCTGGGGGCCCGCGTCGAGCTGCACGGTGAGAGCGTGGCGGAAGCGATGGCATTCGGCCACGAGCTCGTCGCGCGGGAGCACCGCACGCTCGTGCACCCGTTCGACGACGAGCACGTGATTGCCGGGCAGGGCACCGTGGCCCTCGAGTTCTTCGCGGACCATCCCGAGCTCGACGCAGTTGTCGTACCGGTCGGTGGCGGCGGCCTGCTTGCCGGCATGAGCGTCGTCGCCCGAGCGATTGCCCCGAACGTCGAGCTCATCGGCGCTCAGGCCGAGGCGTATCCCTCGATGGTGCGCGCGTTGGCGCACGACGATCGACCGGTGCCCGGCGGGCCGACCATGGCCGACGGCATCGCCGTCGCACACGCGGGCGCGCTCACGTCGGAACTGCTGGCTGAGGCGGGGGCCGAGATCCTCACGGTGAGCGAACGTTCCATCGAGGACGGCGTGAACCACTTCCTCGAGATCGAGAAGGTCGTCGCGGAGGGCGCGGGCGCCGCCGGTCTCGCAGCAGTCATCGAGCACCCCGAGCGCTTCGTCGGCAAGACCGTGGGCGTGGTGCTCACCGGCGGCAACATCGACCCGCGGCTGCTGTCGTCGGTGATCCTGCGCGGTCTCGTACACGACGGCCGGTTGTCGCGCCTGCGCGTGTGGCTCGACGATCGGCCTGGTTCGCTGTCGTTGCTCACCGCGGTCGTCGGCGAGGCGGGCGGCAACATCGTCGAGGTGCATCATCAGCGTCTCTTCGCCGCGGCACCGATCCGCAGCACGGAGGTCGAGCTCGCGGTGGAGACGATGGACCGGGAACACGCCGACACCCTCGTGCACGCCCTCGAAGACAAGGGCTACCGAGTCGCCGTCGTCCCGCTCGACACCGAACCTCGTTAGCTCCTGGGTCAGTAAGCGAGGAGCTCGCGCGCCTTGGCGGCGATGCCGTCGGGCTGCGGGAGGATGGCGTCTTCGAGCGTCGGCTCGTAGGCCACGTGGCAGTCGAGGGCACCGATGCGCATCACGGGTGCATCGAGCGCAGAGAAGCACTCCTCCGCGATCCACGACGCCACTTCCCCACCGAAGCCGCACGTTCGGATGTCCTCGTGCACGACCATCACGCGACCGGTCTTCGCGACGGACTCCGCCACCAGTTCCTGATCCCACGGCAGCAGACAACGCAAGTCGATGATCTCCACCGAGGCACCCTCGAGCTGGGCGGCCGCCTGGCGTGAGCGTTCGACCGTGGCGCCGTACGTGACGATCGTGAGATCGCTTCCTTCCTGAACGATCGCCCCCTTGCCGAGCGGCACCACGTAATCCGGTCCGGGATACGGATCCTTCGTGTAGGACTGACGCAACAGGTGCTTGTGCTCGAGGAAGAGCACCGGATCCTCGCACCGGAACGCCGCCCGCAACATGCCGGCGGCGTCGCGCGCCCGCGACGGGAACATCACGATCAGGCCGGGCACATGAGCGAAGATCGACTCGCCGCACTGGCTGTGCCAGATCGCACCGCCCGTGAGGTAGCCGCCGATCGCGACGCGCAGCACCACCGGACACGAGAACGCGCCGTTCGATCGCCAACGAATCGTGGCGGCTTCCGTCTTGATCTGCGTCATGGCTGGCCAGATGTAATCGAAGAACTGGATCTCCGGGCACGGTCGTAGCCCTCGGACGGCCTGGCCGACCGCTCGTCCGACGATGTTGGCTTCGGCGAGCGGCGTGTTGAAGCAGCGAGCGATGCCGAACGTGCGCTGCAATCCCGCGGTGGTGCCGAAGACTCCGCCCTTGCCTTCGACCTGGTCGATGAGCGCCTCCGGCGCGTCGGCGACGTCTTCGCCGAACACACGGATCCGCTCGTCGGCCGCCATCACCTCGTGCAACGTCCTCCGAATCGATTCGCCGAACGCCACGACCTCACCATCCGTGTCGGGCGTGATCTCGTCGGGAATCGGCGGACGGACGTACACGTGGTCGAGCACCGACGCGGGGTCGGGCCGGTCGGCCGCCAACGCTTCCTTCGCCGCGGCCATCACGATCGACTTCGCTTCGTCGCGGATCCGCTCGACGTCGTCGAGCGTGATGACCCCGCCCTTCACGAGCTCGGCTTCGAACACGAGGATCGGATCATGTGCGGCCTCGTCGGCGAGATCCTCCGACGTGCGGTACTTCGATTGCGTATCGGCCGCTGAGTGTGAATAGGGCCGCGTGACCTTCGCGTGGATCAGTCCGGGCCCTTCGGCCGCTCGAACGCGTGCAACCGCGCGAGCCCCGAAGTGCCGTGCCTGGAAGTAGTCGCGACCATCGATCTTCGTGATCGCCAAACCACGGAAGCCACGCACCATCTCCGAGATGGGCGCGGGTGATTGGTCCTCGGCACGCACCGAGATGGCGTAACCGTTGTCGGCCACGAGGTACAGCAGCGGTAGATGCAACCGACAGGCCGTGTTGAGCGACTCCCAGAACTCACCCTCGCTCGTCGACCCTTCGCCCAACGAGACGTACGTGATCTCGTCGCCGTTGGCGTCGCAGCCCGGAAGGTTGCGCCCCTGGATGTAACGAGTCGCTTCCGCGCAGCCGACGGCGGACAGGCACTGTGACGCGGTGGCCGACGACTGCGTGACGATGTGCTTCTCGCGATGCCCCCAGTGGCAGGGCATCTGGCGGCCACCGCTCGCGGGGTCTTCGGACGAACCGACGGCCTGCAACAGGATCTCACGCGGGGTGACGCCGAGCCCGAGGACGAGCGACCGGTCGCGGTAGTACGGGAAGAACCAGTCGTATCCCGCCCGCAGCGAGTGACTGAGCGCCAGGAGAAGTGCTTCGTGGCCGGCACCGGAGATCTGGAAGAACACCCGGCTCTGCTTCTGCAGGCTGATCTCGCGGTCGTCGAGCGCTCTACTGACGAGCGCCAACCGGTAATCGTCGACGAGTTCGACCTTCGAGAAGCCTCGATACGTCAGCGCGTCGTCGATCGTCACCGCCACCGAAGCCCCCTTCGACTGGCCCGATCGCACGGTAGCGCGCCGATTGTCAGCCTCGGTCGATGGGCACCGTGGGCGGAATCGGCCGGGGCGAGACGACATCGGCAGGAACGACGGGGCGCATCTGCCGGAGCACCTCGGCCACCACGGGTGACGGCCTCGGCGCGACGTTCATGGCTGCTTCGGCGTCGAGCGGGGCCGTCATGCTGGGGATCGCGGCCTGGAGATGGGCGATGCGCTCCTTGTCCAGATCTGACTCGCGGAGGTGCATGATCACCGAGCCCGTCGCCACGACCGCACCGATGGCGGTCAACGCCACCGCCTTGGGTTCGTTCAGCCCGGCGGCCAGTGCCACCAGCGCAACATTTGTGCCGACAGGCACCCACACAATCGTGGGGCGACGGCGTCGTCGTGGGGTCACGACCTCTCCTCACCCTTTGTGTGGCGACCGACACGTCTCCATCGGACGCGGGGATGGCCCGCTGCAGCCGATCGGGGCCCATTTTGTGTCCTGGCCCACGAGCACTAGTCCGTCGGCGGCGGCAGGCCCAGCATCGGGGCAAGGCACTGGGTGACGGTGTTGTTGCGGTCGAAGTCCGTGTCGGCGGGCATGAGCCCGTCTTCGATGAACATGCGGGTCAGGCTCATCATCACGACCGCAAAGCGGAAGCCGGCATAGATCTCGTAGAACTCGACGTGATCGGCCGGACGCCCGACCGACTCCTCCCACCGGGCGATCGTCTCCTGGCGGGTCATGAAACCGCCGGGTTGCGGCACAGACATGCCTTCGGTGAAGTGGCGATCGAGGAACAGCCACCAGGCGAGATCCATCTGCGGATCGCCGACTGACGCCATCTCCCAGTCGATGACGGCCGCCGGATGCAGATCGTCGCCGAAGATCATGTTGGAGATCCGCGAGTCGCCCCAGGACAGGCCGACTGGCTGCTCACCCTGCGGGCGGTTGGCCAGCAGCCACTCCCACGCTTTCTCCGCGACAGGTTGCGGTCGGCCTCTCGCGGCCGACTCGAAGAACGACTCGTAATACGCCAGCTCTTCGTCGAGACCACGCCGCAAGCGGTGCGCAGTGTCGCCGAGTGTGTCCGCGGGATCGAGTTGGTGGATGCGGCTCATCACGTCGAGCGCGCTGGTGTGCAGCGTTCGTCGCCGGTCTTCCGGCTCGTCGAGGATCCATCCCTCGAGCGTGTACGGCGGATTGTCCGTGGGGACGCGGCCGGGCACGTGGCCCATCACGAAGAACTCGGAACCGAGCACCGACGCGTCGTGTTCCTGCCAGAGCATGTCCGGGACCGGAATGGTGGTCTTCGCCGCGAGCGCGGCCATGAGGTCGTGCTGGAGGTCGATGTCGTACTCGGGAAAAACGCCCGGTCGCGTCGGCTTGAGCCTCGCCACGAAGCGCTGCTGCTCCGTCTCGCCATCGCTCTCGTACTGTGCGGTGAACAGCAGGGTCTCGCTCGAGTAGCCGGTACCGCTCGGGGGCGTGAGATCGGTGATGTTCACCGACAACGCCCCGACGCGCGAGGGCAACCACTCGGTCAGTCGGGCGCGCAGGGTGTCGGCGTCGAACATGCCCGGCTACTGCTCCGTGCCGCCGACGAGCGCCACGAACTGAGCGAAGAGTTCGCCGTAGGCCGCTCGAGCGACGGCATCGCGCTCGTCGAGCTCCTTCAACCGCACATCGATCGGCCCGACTTCGTCGGCGTGTTCGGTCAGCCAGGCGCGCTGCACGGCCACATCCTGCACGTCGCCGAGCGCGTCCTGCAGCTTCTTCAGCGGCTTGCGTAGCGGACGCTGGCCGGAATCGACGAACAGCTCGATCAGGTAGCGGAGCTCCTTCACCCGCTTCCGCAGCCGGTGCAGATCGGTGGCGTCGGCTTCGACGCCGGCGTTCGCCGCGGCGTCCATCACCCGTCGCTGCACCTCGCCGATGGTCTCCTCGCTCGACACCGCGTCGCTGCCGCGGGAGAGCGCCGCGAGCGCGGTGTGCCAGCGAGCCAAGAGCTGTTTCGTGTGACGAGAATCGAGCGCCTCGACGGCGTCGCTCCGAGCGGCGTCGTAGTAGCCGGCGAGCACGAGCCGGAGGGGATCGTCCTCGGACAACGATGCGATCCACACCTCGTAGTCGCGCGCCGGTCCGGTGACGTCCTGCAGCTGGGAGAACTCCGCTTGGAACTGCTTGCGCTTCTTGGGCGAAAGCACACCGGCGCTGTACTTCAAGCCTGATCGCGTGCGTCGAACCGCGACGCGGAAGTCATGCAGCGCCTCGGGATCCTCGCCGGTGACCGCAGGACCTCGATGCGCCTCGATCTCCCGCCGAAACCGGTCGAGCGCCTCGATCAGTCGATCGCTGTCGGTGTCGGGGGCTCTCGCGACCGGGATCATCTGCGTGGGAGCGTAGCGAGCGACGAGGCTAGACATCCGGTGTGCGCGAGCCCCCTGACGTCGTGGAGTTCCGGGCGTCCGACACCGCGGTGGTGGTCAGCGCCATGACGGAACTGGGAGCGGCGCAGCACGGCTGGATCACGCTGCAACCCGGGATCCGCGAGGAGGACGCACCGCCACCGCGCTCCGCGCTTGGCGCGCTGTTCTCTGGCTCTGGTCCCCCGGTCCCGGTCTGCACCTGGGTCGCACCCGAGCCGAGCCAGAAGCCGCCGCACGCAGAGCTCGGCATCCTCCACCAGTCAGGACCGAAGGCCGTGCGCACCCTCAGCGAGGCGGGAGTCGACGTTCCCGAACGTTGGGTCGTGCTCTCCGACCACCCGCGTCGCGGTCTCGTCATCGGAGTGCATCCCGACAGCGCCGACGACGACGTCCTCGATTGGTTGCTCAGGGCGGCCGCAGTACTCAGCCGTGTGCCCCTCACCGGTGCATGGCAGGCTGCCGTCCATGGGCGCCGCGCGTAACTGGGACGAATTCGCTCGCACGTTGGAGGCCGCGCTCGACATGCGGACGCCCGGAGGCTTCCGCGAGCTCTTCGCCCCGGGCGCTCGCTTCACCGACCCGGCCAACGCGCCGACGGAAGACCTGCGCGACATCCAGCTCCAGACGCGCGCCGTGATGCCCGACTGGCGTCAGGACATCACGTCGATCCGCGGCGGCGACAACTGGGCCTTCTTCGAGTGGGTGGGTCATGCCACGTACGCGGCACCCGGCGGCGACGGGCCAGGAAATGGCACGGCCATCACGATGCACGGCGCGACGATCATCGAGGTCGACGACGCCGGACTCATCACTGCATGGCGCGACTATCTCGATCGCAAGGAACCCGAACAGCAGATCAAGGCCGCCGTGAGGAGGGAACGTGGAGGTACCTGAGTACGTCGCCGCGCTGCATCGGGACGGCGACTTGATGGCCAAGGCGGCCGGGGCGGTCGCACCCGATACCTCTATCCCCACCTGCCCCGAATGGACGATGCGTGATCTCGTCCTCCATCAGGGCCAGGTCCATCGCTGGGCCGCGGCCAATGTTGCTCGCCCGAGCGACGAACCCGCGGACGCGGCCGAGGCAACGGGCCCCGCCCCGGACGATCCCGATCTCGTTGCCTGGTTCCGCGACGGACATCAGACCTTGATCGACGCCATCGAGAGCGCTGATCCCGACGTCGCCTGCTGGACCTTCATGGCCGCGCCATCGCCGCTCGTCTTCTGGGCTCGACGACAGTGCCACGAGACCGGAATGCATCGCGCCGACGCCGAGAGCGCGTCCGGGCCGATCTCCGCCTTCGCTCCCGGTGTCGCCGCCGACGGAATCGACGAGTTGCTGCGGTCGTTCATCACCCGCCCTGGGGGACGACTGAAGTCAGAAGTGCCGCGGACGCTCCTCGTGCGCGCCACCGACACGAGCGATGAGTGGCTGGTGCGCATCAGCGACCGTGTCGAGACGGAGCGCACGGGCGGCGATGCAGACTGTGCGATGAGCGGGCTGGCGTCTGATCTGCACCTGTTCCTGTGGAACCGGGCCACGTCCGACGCACTCGCGGTCGACGGCGACCGTTCCTTGCTCGACCTCTGGCGCGACTCCGTGACGATTCGCTGGCGCTGACCTCAGACCCCCGCTTGCTCGCCGGGGATGCCGTGGTACGGACGCCCGGCTTCCTCCCACTCCTGATACATCACGAAGAACGCCTCACCGAACGGGTCTTCACCGGTCAGCGGCATGGCGGCGCGACGGATCGTCCAGTCGTGCGGCGCGAGCTCGCCGGCGCGAGCGAAGTGCTTCGCCGCCGTCTCCGTATCGCCAGCTCGCCGCGCATGAGCTGCGACGCGGAAGTGCAGACGGGCCAGCACCTCGTCGTCGCTGAGATCCTCGACCGCTGCGTTCGCCGTCTCGGGCATCGCCCCGTTGCGCACCCAGTCGCGGATGAGGTCGAGATGCGGCTTCGACTCGATCCCGGTGAACGCGGTCACAGTGTCGGTTCCGAAGGCGACGCCGTTCGGTCGCACGATGCGGTTGTCTTCATCGATCCAGATCACTGTGGGCACGTTGCTGATCGCGTACAGCTCGCTGACCGTGTGTTGCTGATCGATCAGCACCGGGAACTCGATGCCGTCTGTCCACGGACGCACGTCGTCAACGGATTCGTCGATGGCGATGCCGATGACCATGAAGCCATCGGCTTCGAGCTCATTGTGCAGGCCCTGCCACCCGGGCAGGTCGTAGCGACATCCTCACCACGAGGAGAAGGCGAACAGCAGCTTCTTGCGGCCGCGCCACTCGTCGAGGGAGTGCGGCACGCCGTCGAGATCGGGCAGCGTGAACGGTGGGGCCTGCCGATCGTGCAACGCGCGACGGCGCTCCTCGCTCGGCAGGGCGACTGCGATGACACCGGCACCAGCGTCGACAACTGACGGACGATGCAGGGCCGCGGTCACGGCCGCGAGATCGAGTCGCTCACCGACGAACAGCGCGGCACGATCGCGCACCGGGACGCAGACGTCCTCGCGACACAACCCCTCAGGCTTGAGCTCCCAGCCCAACGCGTCCGGCAGCGTCGTCGGGTCGATCAGGACGTGCTCGCCGTCGAGTACGGCCTCGACGTCGCGCTCTGCGTCGGTGATGACCGTGACCATCAGTGCCGAGCCATCTCGGGTTGCACGACCGGCAGCACGTCGCGGGCGAACAACCGCATGCTCGCCTCCGCGTTCTCGTACGGGAGCCCTGCGAACCGGAAGCAGCACGTGAGATCGTGGTCGCCGACCACCTCACGCCGGTTCCGCAGCCGCTCGATGATCTGCTCCGGTGTCCCCCAGACGTTCACGTCGAGGTACATCGAGCAGAGCTTGTCGAGGCCGATCGCCTTCATGAGGTCGACCGCACTGCCGTAGGACTCGTACCCCTTCGCATCCTTGAAGTGGTCACTCTCGAGCTCGTAGTGCTCCATCACGCTCGTGAGGTAGCCGGCCACGTGCTTGTGCGCCATTTCCTCGGCTCGCGACGCGTCGGTGTCGCAGTACACGAAATCGCAGATGACCGGCACCTCGGGCTCTCGCCCTTGGTGCGCGATGAACCGCTCCTTGTACGTGTTGATCGCGACCGCCTGATCGTCCCAGGGCCGCTGACTGAAGGTCACCATTCGGGCGCCGAGGTCGGCCGCCGCCAGCACCGAGTCCGGTGACATCGCGACGCAGTAGGTGCGCCCCGCGAACGATCGCGCCGGGGCGGGGCGGATCGGCGTACGGGGCTGCGGGAAGTGCGGACCGTCACCCTCGATGAACCCGCTCTCCAGCGCATCGAGGATCATGCGCGCAGCTTCGTCGAAGCGATCGCGTGATTCGTCCATCGGGATGCCAAAGCCGGCGTACTCCCGACGGGCCAAGCCGCGTCCCATGCCGAACAGCACCCGCCCATCGGACAGATGGTCGAGCAGGGCGATCTTCTCGGCCACCCGCAGCGGATCGTTCCACGGCAAGATCACGGCGCCGGTGCCAAGCCGGATCTGCTTCGTGCGGGCCGCCATGTTGGCGAGGAACACCGTGTTGTCCGGGCAGAACGAGTAGTCGTTGAAGTGGTGCTCGACGGGCCACAGCGCATGGAAGCCCAGCTCGTCGGCCAACACGCCAAGCCGAATCTCGTCGGCCACCACCTCGGCATCCGTCACGCTGGAGTCGTAGCCCCAGGACTGGAAGATCATCTGCACGCCGACACGCATGCAACAGACCTTACGGCAGCCGGCGCAGCACCTTCAGGAGACCGAGACGGACGGGCGACTGATGGCGCGAGCCTCCGGCCGCGAGGCCGTCGCGATGCTGGAGGTACCAGTCGTACGACTCGATCAGCATCGACGCGTTGGAATGACGCGGCTCCCAATCCAACTCCGTACGCGCCCTGGTGACGTCGAAGAACAACGACTCGCCGTACATCAGCCAGTGGTACGGCGCGAAGGGTGCAAGACCGACGGCGCCCAACGAGCGCATCGCCACCTGCGCGGGAGTCGTGGGGAGCGAACGCACCACCGAGCCGGTCGCGGCATGATCCACCAACGCCTGAATCGTGGCGCGCATCGTGCCGAACTCCACAGCACCGACGTTGTACGTCGTCGGCCCCGGGCGGTCGCCGGCGCGCAGACAAGCGTCGGCAAGGTCGTCCGCGTGCACGAGCTGGTAGCGGTTGTCGCCCGAGCCGAGCACGTACACCGGCGCGCCATCGGCCACGAAGTCGAACAGCACCGCAAAGATGCCGAGCCGGCCGTGGCCGAGAATCGTGCGCGGTCGCACGATCGTGACGTCCAGTCCCGCGGCCACTGCTTCGTGACACAACTGCTCGGCGCGCAACTTGGCGCGCCCGTAGGCCTCGAGTGGCCTGCATGGAGCGTCCTCCGTGACCGGGTTCGACTCCGGAATGCCGAACACTGCGCTGGACGAGGTGTGCACGACCTTGGCGACGCGCGCGTCGCGCGCACCGATGAGCACATTGGCCGTCCCGACCACGTTGACCGAGTCGAACAGCTCGCGGTCGCGCGCCAGCGGCACCTGCGCCACGTTGTGCAGCACGACGTCCACGCCGTCACAGGCCGCTCGCACGGTGCCGAGATCGCGGATGTCGCCCGCGATGTAGGTGACCTCGCCTTCGGTCAGCGTCGGTGGGTTGATGTCGAGAATGCGTACCTCGTCGCCGCGCTCGAGTGCTTGCTCCGCGACCACCGTTCCGAAGTAGCCGCTTCCGCCGGTCACCAAGATCGTGCGGCCCATCAGAACGCATCGCCGTTCGCCAGGGACCATCGGATGGCTTCGCGCATGCCGTCGAACAGCGTGGTGGGCGGGTCGTAGCCCAACTCCGCTCGAGCCCGCGAGATGTCGCACGCGATCGTGTGGTTGAGCTCGCCGAGCACGTGCACTGCCTGCACATACCGGCCGCGTGCCTGCACCAACCGGTCGACCGCCTCCGCCACTCGCGCCCCCAGTCGCGGCATCGTCAGAGGACGCCTGCCGGTCGCGCTCAAACCTTCCGCGACAAGCGCCCGCTTGATCGTGTCGAGAATCGTGCGCAGCTCGTACGGTTCGGCGTCGGCGATCCAATAGGCCCGACCCGGAGCGACTGCGGCCACCTCGGCCCGCAGCATCCCGTGCACGAGATTGCCGGTGAAGACCATCGACCGCTGTTGCGAGCCATCGCCGACGAGCGGGAAGCGGCCTCTCCGAACGGCGGCAAGGAACTGCGTCTGCCGCTGCGGCTGGTACGGGCCGTAGAACCACGGCGGCCGAACGATGACGGTCTCGAGGTCGCCGTGCTCGAAACTGCGCTGGACGAGTTGCTCAGCTTCGAGCTTGGACTTCCCGTATCCCAAGTAGGGGTTGAACGGCGAGTCCTCGGTGAAGCGATCGCTGGGCGCCGCATTCGTGCCGAACGGTGAGTTCGAAGACACGTGCACGAAACGAATCGCCGCGGCGCGCCGGGCCCGATCGAGCGCGAGCTGTGTGCCGCCGACGTTGACGTCGAACAGCTCGCGCACCTTCGCCACGGGATGGATCACGCCCGCGGCGTGGAACACGGACGCAGGACCGATCCCTTCGAAAAGGCGATCGAGCGCCGCGGGATCGCGGACATCGCCCACGATGGCCTCGATGGCCGGACCGACGACCGACAGCAGCGAGGCGTCGTCCGACGTGCGCACCAGACACCGAACGCGGTCACGCTCCGAGGCGAGAGCGCGCACGAGGTTCTGGCCGAGCCACCCGCTCGCGCCGGTGACCACGACGTTCGCAGAAGCCTGGAGGTCGGGCATGAGCGCCGAACGCTAGTGGCGCCGGGTCAGAGGAACGGTTGGATGACGAGCTCTCGTCGAGCGCACGGTCCGAGCCACGGAACGAACTCGCTGGGGAGCTTTCCGCTATCGCCATAGCGATCCAAGCTCGTGAGGTCGTGGAGAAACCCATCCGCGACCAACATGCGCGACTCCGCCGAGCCCTCGGCGAGCACCCAGTCGACGATCCCGAACACCGCCGCGAACGAGTCGGTCTCATCGCTCAGCAGCAACTCGATCAGATGGAAAGCGAGATGTCCCACGCGGAGGAACTCGCC
The DNA here is from genome assembly GCA_041166745.1 of Acidimicrobiaceae bacterium. Classification (GTDB taxonomy): domain Bacteria; phylum Actinomycetota; class Acidimicrobiia; order Acidimicrobiales; family JACDCH01; genus DASUCS01. The sequence goes on along the minus strand of JBEEGH010000019.1, from coordinate 66,213 downwards.
TTCGTCCTCCTCGGCCTGCGCCGAGTCTGTCGAATGTTCGAACGAGGGGCACGCGGCCACGAGCAGCGAAAAGACCTCGTCGTAGTTGATCACGCGCGGCCGCCGGCGCAGGGACGGCCGATCACTGCTCTCGGGCGCGCTCACCGACGATGCGCACGAGGTCGGTGCGAGTGGTGACTCCGAGCTTGCGGAAGATCCGGTGGAGATCACGGTCGACGAGAGGTCGCGAGAGGGCCAACCTGTCGCCGATCTCGTCGTTCGTGAGGCCCTGCCCGACGAGGTCGGCCACCGCCTTCTCGGTCGTAGTGAGACCCGTCCATCCCGTACCGCTGCGATCGCGCATGGCCTGATACTCGTCAGGGGTCAGGTAGTGGGGGTTGTCGATCACCATGCCGCCGCGCAGCAGCTTGGGATGCGTCCGGAGCAGTTCCAGGACGATGCCGCCGCCGAAGAGCCTGACGTCGTACAGACACAGGAAGCTCCGCGGATGGTGCATCGCCATTCGGTTGAGCTCGGCCTCGTAGGTGGCGAAATCGCCGAAGTCCTCCGCGAAGGCGACCAGACCGGTCGTGTCGCCGGCATTGCGGGCGAAGTCGAATGCACCCGACGTCAGCGCGGCGCCGTTGCTCTCGTTCCAGAAGTCGACCATGCCGTCGACCGAGAAGGCCGCGACGCCAGCGCGGAGGTAGGTCTCTGCCGAGGTGAAGAGCTCGAGTTGTCCGGATGCAATGCACGTTTCTACGTCGACGCCGCTGCCGACTTCGGCGAGCAGATGCCGCTGATCCTCCGCCTCGATCACGCACACGCACTTGTCGCCGGCGACCAAGCCGGCCTCGAGATACGGAGCCAGCACGGCGTCTCGCTCGTGGGCGCCGGAGTACAACGCGCAGATGTGGTCGCCCGGGATGAGCGGCACGCCAGGCAACCCGAAGGTCATCACATCGGACACGGGCGCCGACGCTATCGCCGGACCATCGCTGCGGCGGTGGTCATGGACCTTTGGTGGGCGTTGAGGGACTTGAACCCACGGCCTCTTCCGTGTCGAGGAAGCGCTCTACCAGACTGAGCTAAACGCCCCTGTTCGTCAGGGGTGGTGAGATTAGCAGCGAGCGTCACAGGTTCCCGCGGCGCTCTTGCTCTCGCTCGATGGCTTGGAAGAGCGCTTTGAAGTTGCCCTCACCGAATCCTTTGGCGCCTTCGCGCTGGATGATCTCGAAGAACACCGTCGGCCTGTCCGTCAGTGTCTCCGTGAAGACCTGCAGCAGGAAGCCGTCCTGATCGCGGTCGACCAGGATGCCGAGCTCGGCGAGCCGCTCCCACGGAAGCTCTGTCCCCATCTCACCCATGCGCTCGCGGGCCTCGTCGTAGTACGTGTCCGGCACGTCGAGGAACCGCACGCCCCGATCGCGTAGGGCGCGCACGGAAGCGACGATGTCGGACGTCCGCAGCGCGATGTGCTGCACGCCGGGCGAGCCGTAGTAATCGAGATACTCCTCGATCTGACTCTTCCGGCGACCCGAGGCCGGCTCGTTGATCGGCAGAACGATGCGGTCGTGGTTCCAGACCACCGTCGACATCAAGGCGGAGTACTCGGTCGAGATGGCTTCGTCGCTGAAGTGCACGAGTTGATCGAACCCGAGAACCTTCTCGTAATAGTCGACCCATTCCCCGAGCGTCCCGAGCTCGACGTTGGCCACGACATGATCGATGCGCTCGATGCCGACCGGTACACCCACCGGGGCGCGCAGGGGCGACGGCTCGAACTGCGGAGCGAAGGGCCCGTCGTATCGCGAGCGGTCGAGGAACGTGTGCACGGTCTCGCCGTAGGTGGCGATCGCCGCGTGGCGGATGGTGCCGTTGCCCGTCTCGTCGACGTCGTCCACCGGAGGACGGAACGACGTTGCACCCCGCTCCAGCGCTGCGGAGTACGCGGCGTCGACGTCGTCGACGATGAAGGCGATGTCGCGGATGCCGTCACCGTGAAGGCGAACGTGCTCGGCCACGGGCGAGTCGGGAGTCAGTCCGCCTGTCACCAAGAAACGGACGTCGCCTTGTTGTAGGAGATACGACACACGATCGCGCCGCCCTGTCTCCGGTCCAGCATGAGCAAGCGGCTCGAAGCCGAAGGCCGCCGCGAGGAACCCGGTGAACGCCCGGGCGTTGCCCACCCACCATTCGAGATGGTCGATGCCGCCGAGGCGAGGTGCGGCCACGGGGCCCGCGGGCGCCGCCGGTTGCTGGGTCAGGCTCATGATTGCTCCCCGGGAAGGACGATCTGTACCTGCAGTCAATGGATCTCTCGCCGATCCGTCAACGCTCGCACGTGGATCTGGACACTCTGCCCACCTCTGGCGGACAGTCGCTCTACCATGCCGACATGTTGCCTACTGGGATCGATGACCTCGACGCCCGCCTCATCCTCACCCTCGCGGCCGCGCCCCGCGCCGGGATCATGGAGCTCGCCCGCCGCCTGCAGGTGGCGCGCGGCACGGTGCAGGCCCGACTCGACAAGTTGCAGGCCCGTGGCGTGATCACCGGCTTCGGGCCCGACCTCGATCTGCGCGTCATCGGCTACACGGTGCTCGCCTTCGTCACCCTCGAGATCGCACAGGGTCGCCTGGTCGACGTGACCGCGCACCTCGCCGGTATTCCCGAGGTGTTGGAGGCGCACGCGACGACGGGGCCGGGCGATCTGCATTGCCGCGTAGTGGCGCGCACCAACGAGCATCTGCAGGACGTCATCAACGGCATCCTCGGCGTGAGCGGCATCATGCGCTCGACGACGCAGATCGCGTTGACCGAGCAACTCGGCCATCGTGTGCTGCCACTGGTCGCTCAGCTGACGCCGTGAGTCACGCCGCGCGCGCCCGGGTCATCTTGCAATCTCGAGGCGGCGGCCCACGAGAAGAATCGACAGACCGAAGGGCACACGTCTTCGCAGCGCGAAGCGACGCTCTACCTTCGACAGTCGCGTCATGACCTTCGAGACGAACGGACTCGTGTTGCCCACTTCTTCGTCGGTCTCCTTCACGAGCCGGCGCAACGGCGTGCGACGGAGCAACGCCGCGGGCGGAACGAGGAACGAGTTGTAGTACGTGGTGTGCAAGACCTCGAAGCCCGCGTTCTCGACGACCGAGGCAAGTCCACCGACTCGGTAACGCCGGCGGTGCGCGGCGCGAACATCGTGCTCCCCCCACAACCACTGGTACGCGGGCACCGTCAGCAGGAGCAGACCGCCCGGCACGAGCACCCGGCGATACTCGCGGAGACCGACGAGGTCGTCATCGAGGTGCTCGACGACATCCATGCTCGTGACCAGACCGCAGCTCTCCGTCGCGACCGGCAGGTCTTCGGCGAGCGCGATTTCCGTGCGGCCCCGCACCGCATGCCGCAGCGCGTAGGCACTGAGGTCGGTGCCGATCACTGCGGTGCCCGCAACTTCCGCCAGCATGTCCATGTTGTCGCCGGTACCGCAGCCGACGTCGAGCACGAGCCCGCCGGGAATGTCAAAGCGGCGGAGCGCTTCGCGCACCAGCGCGCGGCGGCCCTCGTACCACCAGTGGGTGCGAGCGTGCCGCGCCATCGTGTCGAAGTACGCAGCATCAGGCTGATGGTCGAGGTCAGGCATCTGCAGGCATCCTCGCGACGATGAGGTGATGGGGGTGCATGCGGCCGCGGTGCAAGGACCGGTGCTCGACCTCCAGGCCCGCGCCAACGAGGCGCGCCTCGAACTGGGCGGGCGGCAGGAACCGGACACGACTTCCCTTCGTGATGCGGAGCACCTTCGTCGAAAGGAACTCTTGCCCCGCGGCCAACCAGAATTTCCACCGCGGGCGGACGTCGATCTCCTTGATCAAGAGCACCCCACCCGGGGCCAGCGCAGCCGCGGAAGCGTCGACCACCTCGAGCGCGGCCTGTTCACCGAGTAGGTACAGCACATCGACGATCGTGATCGCGTCCCACTGTCCCGTCGGGCGGTAACCCGGTTCCACTTGCTCGAATCGGATCGGCAGCGCAGCCGCGTCGGCCGCCGCTCGAGCGTGCACCAACTTGTCGCCGTCGACATCCACGCCCGTGATCTCGCGAGCCGACGACGTGAACGCCAGATAGAGCGAAACCGCACCATGCCCGCAGCCGAAGTCGAGGATGCGGCCAGACGACGGAGTGGCGTCGGCGATCGCCGCTATCGGGCACGAGCGAAGGCGGGCGGTGACGTGCAGTCGCTCGCTGCGGGACGCACCCGCAAAAGCCGCCTGCACCCGCTGACCAATCGGATCAACCGCGCTCAGCGGGACACCGCCTCGAGTGCGGCGAACGACCCCAGCGTGAACCCCGCTCGCGCGATCACATCGCGGGTGCGCGGGGCCAGGAGGGCCTCGAGCTCGTCGCCCCAGTGATAGCCCCACTCGTAGCGCGCGAGGTCGGCGTCGTCGCCTTCGCCCGGATGGATCCCGATCTCGGCGGTACGCGCGCCGGTTGCCGAGAGACGTTCGATGACCTCGACCAGGCGAGAAGCACCAACAGCGCCTGCTTCATCGAAGCCGGCGAACGCCTCTGGTGCGAGAAGTCCCGCAGCCGTCACCCGCCGGTCGAGTCGGCCGGCGAGCGCATTGACCAGCCGGCCCTTCGGCGATCGGCCGAGCGACCGCGTGACCCGGACGGCCGGCACCTCCCAACGAGCAGCCAACCGGCATACGAGCGACGCGACGCGCGGCCACAGGTGGAGGTGCTGATGCGTATCGAGGTGCGTGATCCGGTCGGCACCGACCGACGATCGCACCGCGTCGGCCTGCGCGGTGAACTCGCGCTCGAGGTCGTCGATGTCGATGCGTCGCGCCGCCATGCGTGGGAGGAACTGGCGCCACGAAGAAGGGAAGTGGCCGCGCTGATCGACGAGTGTCGGGATCTCACGCGCGCTCAACAGCGGCGGATCCTCGCCGACCGCGGCGAGATGGACGCCGACCCCGAGATCGGGTGCGTCGCCGAGCCATCCGGCACAGCGAGCGAACGCAGGAGCGACCGCGAGCGCAGATGTGGACGTCACGATGCCCTCGGAGTGCGCCCGCAGGATCGCCCGGCACACCCCTTCGGTCAGCCCGAAGTCATCGGCGTTGACGATCAGCAGCCGCGGCGGCGCAGCGGCGCTGCTCACCGGTGGCGTAGCGCGCGATCGGGCAGGCGTTCGACCTTGCGCATCGAGGGCAGGAGCCGAGAGAGCTCCTTCACGATGTTCACGATCACGGCAGGCGACGACAACGTCGAGGTGCCTCTGTCGCGGGGGAAGTAGTCGACACCGAACTGAATGATGTGGAATCCGAGCCGCTGCGCTTTGGCCAGCAACTCGACATCGATCAGCGAACCTTCACTCTCCAACTCGAGGTGCTGAATGACATTCTTACGCAGCAGCTTGAACGCGAAGTTCACGTCGCGGATCTTCAGTCGCAAGATGAGCTTGACCAACGTGTTGTAGACGTACGAATACAACGCCCTTACGCCGCCTTCGCCCGTGCGGTCGAATCGGTACGCGCTCACGATGTCGGCGTCGTACACCCGCATGAGGCGAAGGGCCTTGCCCAAATCGGCGAGGTCGAATGGCATGTCTGCATCGGTGTAGAGCACGAGATCGCCCTTGGCGTTGTCGAGGCCCGTGCGGACGCTGCCTCCGAGCTTGCGATTCTCCGCGTGATGAACGACGCGAACCCGCGGATCGGCGGCGGCGAGCTCGTCGGCGATCTTTCCCGTGCCGTCGGTGGACGCGTCGTCGACGAGAAGAATCTCGTAGTCGGCGACGTCACCCGCCGAGATGAGGTCTTCGCCGGTCTCCCGGGCGGCACCGACCGTGCGATGAATCATCTCCTCTTCGTTCCACATCGGGAACATCAAGGTGAGCGTGCCGAACGTTGGCTCCATGATCACGGGGAGGCTACCGAGAAGGGCCTACGACAGGTAGAACCCGCGACCGAAGAAGGAGACCAGCACGACGAGCAGGGTGCCGCTGGACACGAGCACCACTCGCCTCGGTTTGGTTCGCTCCGCGAGCAACGCACCCCCAACGGCAAAGACCGGGAAGGCGCTGAGCAAGTACCGACCGAACCCTTGCATCGTGCTCGTTCCGATGAGCGGAATACCGATGATCACCGACGTGTAGATGGCATACGCCTTGCCGATTCGTTGCCAGACGAGGGGAATCGCGATGAGGAACACGAGGCACAGCAGCGCCTGCAACACCAGCCGGACACCGTACGAATGTTCACCCCGGATCACCTGCGCGAAGAAGGAGTACTTGATCCACGTCTTCGGACCGGTGCCCTGGTTCCAGCCCGGGGCGGCTTGCACCGTGTTGAACGCGAGGGGATCGCCGACGCGGCCCCACAAGAACACGCAGTACGAACCGATGCCCGCAAAGCTCAACAGCACACCGCTGTCGCGAAGCCGTAGGCGTGATCGATCCAGTCGCCATCCGGACCATGGGCGCCGCGGCCCATCCGCCTCGCTGCGCACGAGAGCGTGGCGGCGCTCGATCACCATCGCGATCAGCCCGATGATGGTGCCGACGCCGATGAGTCGCGTTGCCGATGCCCCCGCGCCGGCCAAGCCCGCGAGAACTGGCCGGTCCCGTTCGAGCAACATGAACGCGCCGATCGTGAGCACGATGAAGAGGACGTCGCCGTACCCCGACCCGTACAAGAACCACGCGAACGGATACAGCGCGAGGAGCAGCATCGCGGTGCGGCGATCCGCTCGCGACAGGCGGCGGCCACACCAGGCCCAGAAGAGCAGGAACACGGCGAGCCCGCAGGCGAACGTCGTCAGCGCGGCGGCGAGCACGTAGTCGTGACCGGTGGCGCGAGCTACCTGGCGAACGGCCAGCGGGTAGCCAGGGAAGTACGCCACCGCGGATTGTTGGCCGCTGTCGAATGCGATCACCTGTGGCTCGTCGTATCCGTGCTCCGCGATGGACACGTACCACCCGGTGTCGAACTGCATCCAGCCGCCGAAGTAGTCGTGTGTGCTCGGGGCATTCGGATACGGGGCTTCGTCCTCTTTCATGTTCTCGTGCGAGACCTGCACGACCACGGTGAGCACGGTGGCGACTGCGAAGAACAGCAGTACGGGGAACCACCACCCACCCCGCTTCACGACGACGCCGTTCTTGCCCGCAATCCGGCGGCGAGCAGACCGAGGCCGCCGACCACGACCAGGTACAGACCCACACCGACCTGTGCGGACACGTCGCCGGCCGGGATGCCGAACTGCACCTCGATGTCTCGCGCCTTCGATCCGGCGTCGACCATGTGGACGATCGCGATCACGACCGTCACGCCTCCGGCGATGAGCAGGACAATTTTGAGCCACAGGTCGCGGCGCCCGATCCAGAGTGCGCCCGCCGCGGCTCCGGCCACGACTGCGGCCAGCACGATCGTTCGCCCATCGCCGCCGCGCCAGCCGGTCTCTGCGCTCCCCGGAGGGATGAAGCCGGCGATGCGGATGCGCAACCACACCTGGAACGCGCCCACGATGGCGAGCGCGGCCCCGAGGATGCCGACGAAGGCGGCTTTTCGGTTCTCGAGCGCGATGTCCACCTCTTTCACTGCCTACTCCTCCGCCGCGAAACCCTGGCGCACGGTGTTCTCCGTGATCGTGCGCGGGTCGAGGAACTGCAACAGGTAATCGGGTCCGCCGGCCTTCGAGCCGACCCCGGACATGCCGTAGCCGCCGAAGGGTTGCCGACCGACCACGGCGCCGGTGATGGCCCGGTTGATGTACAAGTTGCCAGCACGGACCTCGTTCGTAGCTCGGGCGATGTGCGCCGGCGAGCGGGAGAAGATACCGGCCGTCAATGCGTAGTCGGTCGCATTGGCCAGCGCGATCGCGTGGTCGAAGTCGCTCGCTCTCATGATGGCCACGACCGGGCCGAAAAGCTCGTCACGCGCCACCGACGCCGAGGCCGGATCGTCGACCTCCACGAGTGTCGGGCCGATGAACCAGCCCGTGTTCGGTACGTCCTCACGATGGACCAGAATGCGCGCCTCCCGGCCCGCCTGCTCGATCGCGCCGGTCAACCGAGAGTGTGCATCGGCATCGATCACCGGGCCGACCCTGGCCGTCATCGAGCTCGGGTGGTCGACGACGACCTCTCGAGTCGCTTCCGCGAGCCGCGCCACGAACGAGTCGTAGATCCGGTCCGCGACGATCACTCGCGACACGGCCGAGCACTTCTGGCCGGCAAATCCGAATGCGGAGTTGATGACCGCAGGCACGGCCTGATCTGGATCGGCGTCGCTGTCGACGATGATCGCGTTCTTCCCGCCCATCTCCGCCACCACGCGCTTCACGTGGTGCTGCCCCGGCCGGTGCACGGCGGCCGTCTCGTTGATGTGGAGACCCACCGCCTTCGACCCGGTGAACACGATGATTGCGACGTCGGGGTGCTCTACGAGGCGGGCGCCGACGTCTTCTCCGATTCCGGGCAGGAACTGCACCGCGCCGGCCGGTGCCCCTCCGGCGCGCAGCGCTTGGATCAACTGCCATGCAACGGCCGGCGTTTGCTCAGCCGGCTTCAAGATCACCGGGTTGCCGGCGACCAACGCCGCGACCGTCATCCCGCACGGGATCGCGAGTGGAAAGTTCCACGGCGCAATGACCGCGGCGACACCCTTGCCGTGGTACACGAGCCGATTTCGCTCGCCCGGCGGCGATTGGACGCGGTCGGAGGCCGAAGCATCGAGGCGAAGCATCTCGCGGCCGTAGTACTCGCAGAAGTCGATCGCCTCGCACACATCGGCGTCCGCCTGGTCCCAGGGCTTGCCCGCCTCGAACACTTCGAGCGCGGCGATGTCGTCGCGCCGCCCGCGCAGCCAGGCCGCGGCGCGGAACAGTACGGCGACACGCTCGATCGCCGGTGTCCGTCGCCAATGCTCCGCCTCCGCAACCGCGGCAGCAATCGCGTCGTCCGCCTGCCCCGCGGTGCACGACGCGCTGCGGGCCACGAGCCGTTTCACGTCGGCCGGATCGACGCTGTCGATCTTGCTCGAGGTCTGCACGACCTGACCGGCGATGAGCGCGGGCACGTCGATGGTCTCTGCAGTCGCGGCTCGGTCGATGGCCGCGGCGAAGCGGGCACGGTTCGGCGCTTGCCGCCATTCCGTGACCGGCTCCGGCTGATACGTGGACGGGCTCGCCGGGTCCGTCGTCGGCCGAGCGGTCACCGGCTCGAGCCCCGGCAGCTGATCGACGTTGGGCGGAGCCAGCAGCTCGTCGAGCGTGCGGCCTTCAGCGAATCGATGACGGACGAAACTCTCGTTGCTGGTGTTTTCCAGCAAACGGCGCACGAGGTATGCCATCCCCGGCACGAGCGCACCCACCGGCGCATACACGCGCAACCGCAAGCCCTTGCGCTTCACTGCGGCCTGCATCGGCTCGGCCATCCCGTAGAGCATCTGCACCTCGAAGCCCGTGTCGGGGATGCCCTTGGACCGTGCGTAGGTGATCGCGTACGCGAGCGAGCGCAGGTTGTGCGTACCGAAGGCGGCCCGGACCTCACCGTGATGGTCGTGCAAAAGGCGGACACAACGCTCGTAGTTCGCGTCGGTCTCCTCCTTTCGCTCGAATACCGGTACCGGCCAGCCTTCGGCCTGTGCCTCGACGGTTTCCGTGTCCCAGTACGCGCCTTTTACAAGCCGCACAGTGATCGGCCGCCGGCGCTGCGCCGACCACGCGATGAGTCCGGCGAGATCGTCGCGACTGTCCTTCAAGTAGGCCTGCACGACGATGCCGGACTCGAGCTCGGTGAACTCCGGCTCGCTCAGCAACTCGCGGAACAACTCCAACGTGAGGTCTTTCGCGTCGTAGTGCTCCATGTCGAAGTGCACGAATGCGCCCCGGTCGAGGGCGAGTCGTAGCAATGGCCGTATTCGGCGCTTGGCGTGTTCGATGCCGATCTCGCGTCCAAGTGGGTCGTAGTGCGATGCCAGTGCCGTCGGCTTGATGCTCACGTTCACGCGCGGGATCGGGCCGACGTCGTCCCGCTCGAGATGTTCGTCGGGCGCCCAGTGCAGGCTGGCGTCGCTGAGCACGGTCAGGAGCTGCGCGACTCTGGCGGCGTATCGATCGGCTTCGGCCTCGACGATCGTCTTCTCACCCAACAGGTCGACCGTGGCGGCCGAACCGGTGCGCCACAACTGATGGAGCCCGACCACGGCTTCGTCCGCCGTCTCGCCGACGATGAACTGCTCCGCCATCCGCTTGATGTTCCGCCGGGCCACCCGAGCCTCGAGCGAGCGACCGAAGCGCACGTGGTCCGCCAGCTCCACACCGAGGTCGAGCAGCTTCGGAATCGCGACACCGTCGAAGTATTCCGACAGGTGACGGGCCACGTCGCTGTCGTCTTCGAGTGCAGGGAACACGTCGACGAAACGGAACAGCTGCGTTTTGAACGCCGGCCTCGCCATCGCCCAGTCGAGCATCCGCTCGCTCCACCACGACATGCGGAAGACCTTCGACTTCTGGTCGGAACCCAGCTCCGCCAGCTCGCGGGCGAGGGCCGAAGCGTCGCGGTCGAGCGACCGGGTCACGTTGGTGAACTTACTGGGACAAACCCAGCAGCCGAGTGACACCGTGGTCGCGCCCCGCCGTGTAACCCCCGTCAACGGCGATCGCCTGTCCGGACACGAACGACGCATCGCTCGAGAGGAGAAAGGCGGCGGCGGCGGCGATCTCGTCGGCGCGGCCGAGGCGGCGGAGCGCGTGCTCCTCGATGCACTCCGCGCGCGGGCCCTCCATGCCGTCCATTCCGAAGATCGAATCGGTCATCGGGGTGTCGATGAACCCGGGGCAGATCGCGTTCGAGCGGATGCCGCTCGGGCCGTAGTCGATCGCCATGTTCTTCGTGAGCAAGACCACGCCGCCCTTCGACGCGTTGTAGGCCGATCCCCCGGCGGTGCCCTCGAGGCCTTCGACGCTGGCCAAGTTGACCAGCGAGCCGCGCTCACCGTCGACCAGCGGCTGTTCGAGCATGCAGCGCACCACGTGCTTGCAGACGAAGAACGTGCCGGTCAGGTTCACGCCGATCACGCGATCCCATTCGGCCGCGTCGACCATGTGCACCGGACCTCCGCCGGCGACCCCGGCGGCATTGACCAGGCCGTCGATCCGGCCGTGCTCGCTGACGATTCGATCGACGACCGCGCTCACCGCGCCTTCGTCGCGGACGTCGAGCGCGTGGCCGTCGGCGGATGGGGTGATGTCGGCCGCCACCGGAACTCCCCCGTCGGTGCGTACTCGTTCGATGGTGGCGCGTCCGATGCCCGACGCCGCCCCGGTCACCAGAACCACTTTGCCTGTGAGCATCGTCGTAGATTCGCACGATGCGCTTCGCCCTGTTCTACGAGATCCCCGTTCCGCGTCCTTGGGGCCCGGACAGCGAACGCCTCGCTTACCAGAACACGATCGAACAAGCCGTGGCCGGCGAGCGCTTCGGGTGGGACGCGTTCTGGACGGTCGAGCACCACTTCCTCGAGGAGTACTCCCACTGCTCCAACCCCGAGGTGCTCTACGGCGCCATCGCGGCGAAGACAGAGCGCATCCGGCTCGGCTACGGCGTGCGCCTGATGCCGAAGCCGTACAACCATCCGGTGCGCACTGCGGAATCGGTCGCCGTGCTCGATCTCATCTCGAATGGCCGAGTCGATTTCGGAACCGGCCGCTCGTCGACGCGCGCGGAGCTCGAAGGTTTCGGCATCGACCCGCACGAAACCCGGCAGATGTGGCAGGAGGCCATCGAGCTCGTAGTCGGCTGCTGGACGAACGACTACCACGAGTTCGACGGCAAGTACTGGCAGCTCCCGAAGCGGCGCGTGCAGCCGAAGCCGCTGCAACAACCCCATCCTCCGCTCTGGGGCGCGACGTCGAGCGAGGACGGCCATCGCCAGATCGGTGACTTGGGGCTCGGGTTGTGCTCGTTCGCCGTTGGCGTACCTCCCGAGGAGGTGAAGAAGAAGATCGACATCTACCGCGCCGCGGTGCGTGCGTGCGACAAGCCGATCGGCAAGTACGTGCACGACGAAGCCGCGACGTTCACGATGACGGTGTGCGCGCCGACCGTCGAGGAGGCCTGGACGACCGCACGTGAGTCGTTCGAGTGGTATCCGGTGCAGGGTGCCCGGTTGATCGCGTCGGTCGCACAGTGGATGGAGGAGAACAACCAGGATCTCGGCAACTACGCCTACGCCGGCGACATGAAGAACGTCGACGACCAGGGAATGCTCTCGTTGCTCACGCTCGAATACTTGGCGGAGAGCGGCGCGTGCGTGCTCGGCACACCCGACGACTGCGTGGCGATGTGCCAGAAGTACGTCGAGGCCGGCGTCGATCTCCTGCTCTGTCTCGTGAACCCCTACAAGGTCTCGCACGAATCGGTGATGCAGACCATCGAGCTCATGGGTACCGAAGTGATCCCGAAGTTCCGCTAGAGCGGAGTCACGTAGGCGCCGGAGATGCCGCCGTCGACCAGGAACGTCGACGCGGTGATGAACGACGAATCGTCGCTCGCAAGGAACGACACCGCGGCGGCGATCTCGGTTGCCTCGGCGAAGCGCCCCATCGGGATGTGTACGAGCCGTCGGGCGGCGCGCTCAGGATCCTTCGCGAAGAGCTCCTGCAGCATTGGCGTGTTCACAGGACCGGGACACAGCGCATTCACCCGAATGCCCTCACGGGCGAACTGCACGCCCAGCTCCCGTGACAGTGCGAGGACGCCACCTTTCGACGCGGTGTACGAGATCTGCGAGGTCGCGGCGCCCATGATCGCGACGAACGACGCGGTGTTGATGATCGAACCGCCGCCGCGCTCCAAGAGGTGCGGGATCACGTGCCGGCAGCACAGGTACACGGACGTGAGGTTGACCTCCTGGACACGCCGCCACACGTCGAGGGGCGTGTCGAGGATCGAGTCGTCGTCGGTCGGCGAGATGCCCGCGTTGTGGAACGACACGTCGATGCCGCCATACGCGGCCACCGCTGCATCGAACAACGCGGCCACCTCGGCCTCGTCGGTCACGTCGACCGGGACGAAGAGACCGTCGACCTCGTCGGCCGCCGCTTGTCCGCTCGCCACATCCACGTCGGCACAGACCACGCGAGCACCGTCCTCGGCCAATCGGCGCACGGTCGCGAGCCCGATTCCACTCCCCGCGCCCGTCACGACGGCGACCTTTCCAGCCAAACGGGTCAAAGGCGCTCGAACCCCCGGTACCGCTCCCAGTCGGTGACGGCGGCGTCGAAAGCTGCAAGCTCGACGCGGGCCATGTTGGCGTAGTGATCCACGACCTCGTCGCCGAACGCGCCGCGGGCCACCGCGCTCGACGCCCACAACTCCGCCGCCTCACGAAGCGTCGAAGGGATGCGAGCACCCTTGCGCTCGTAGGCGTTGGAGGTGCATGGTGCCTCGAGGGCGAGCGTGTGCTCCACCCCGTGCATCCCGGCGGCGATCAATCCCGCTACGGCGAGATACGGGTTGACGTCGCCGCCTGGCACCCGATGCTCGAAGCGCAACGAGGAGCCATGACCGACGACGCGTAGGGCGCACGTGCGATTGTCGAGGCCCCATGCCACGGCCGTCGGCGCGAACGACTCCGGTTGGTAGCGCTTGTACGAGTTGACGTTCGGAGCGAACAGGAGCGCGAGTTCGCGCTGACAGGCGAGCTGGCCGGCCAGGAACTGCTCCATGATCGGGGAAAAACCGTGGTCGCGGTCCCCCGCCATGACCGGACCGTCGTCGCCGTCGCGCAGACTGAAGTGGATGTGGCACGAGTTGCCTTCACGCTCGTTGAACTTCGCCATGAAGGTCAGAGCCATTCCCTCTTGCGCCGCGATCTCCTTCGCGCCCGCCTTGTAGATCGAATGGTTGTCGCAGGTGGTGAGCGCGTCGTCGTACCGGAAAGCGATCTCGTGCTGGCCGAGGTTGCACTCCCCCTTGGCCGACTCCACGACCATCCCGGCGTCGGCCATCGAGTTGCGGATACGGCGCAACAGCGGCTCGACGCGGCCGGTCGCGACCAGCGAGTAGTCCGCGTTGTACTGGTTCGCGGGCGTGAGATCGCGGTAACCGCGGCGCCACGCGTCCTCGTAGGTGTCCTGGAAGACGATCAGCTCGAGCTCCGTGCCGACCATGGCCGTCCACCCCCGAGCCGTGAGACGGTCGAGCTGCGCGCGCAGGATCTGACGCGGCGATGCGACGACCGGCGACCCATCCTCCCAGCGGACGTCGGCCATGACCATCGCAGTGCCGGGATGCCAGGGGATCGACCGCAACGTCGACAGATCGGGCTCGAGCACGAAATCGCCGTAGCCGGCGTCCCACGACGACATGGCATAGCCATCGGCCGGCGCCATGTCGACGTCGACGGCGAGCAGGTAGTTGCACGCTTCCGTGCCGTGCTCGAGCACCTCGTCCACGAAGAACCGGGCGTGGAAGCGCTTGCCTTGCAGGCGGCCGTGCATGTCGGCGAAGCCGACGAGCACCGTGTCGATCTGATCCAACGCAACGGCGGACCGGAGCTCCTCGACCGTCAGCAGACCCCGTCGCTCCACAATCGAACGGTAGTGCCTCAGGTGCGAAGTGGTTCGACGGCTGCAAGCATCGACGCGGTCACATCGTCGGGCGGCTGCGCGGCGTCGACGGTCACGAGGATGTCGCGGTTCCGGTAGAAGTCGAGCAACGGCTCGGTCTCCCCGTGGAAGACCTGTAGGCGTCGCTCGATGACGTTCGGATCTGCATCGTCGAGTCGGCCGTCGGCGCGTGCCGCCAGTCGCTCGCGCACCACGTCGTCGGGCACCGCGAGATAGACGACCGCGTCCGCAGTCACGTCGGCGGGTCCGGCAAGCTCGTACGCCCGCTCGGCCTGCGCGAGGGTGCGCGGGAAGCCGTCGAGCACATAGCCGCCCTCGCGCGCCGCTTCGCCGACGGCGTTCCCGGCGACCTGGAGCATGATCTCGTCGGGCACGAGCTCACCTCGCTTCACGTACGGCGCCGCCTCTCGACCGAGCTCGGTGCTTTCAGCGATGTGCGCCCGCAACAGGTCGCCCGTCGACACGTGTCGCACACCGAAGCGCTCGGCAAGCGCCTTGCCTTGGGTGCCCTTGCCGGAGCCCGGCGCGCCCAAGAGGATGACGCGCATCACGCGTCCCCAAGCGGCCGGTCGAGGGCCACCGCGCGCAGCGTGGTCGCGGCCAGCACCGCGAGGTCATCATCCTGGAGGAAGCGCGTGACGACGAAGTGCGTTCGTCCCCGCTTCTTCTCCAACCGGCTGTCGAGCACGAACGTCGGCCCCACGACCGGCTCGAAGTAGTCGAGATGCATGCTCGTGGTCGCCATCCATTGACGCTGCCGATCGCGGGGCGCGGTGCGGTCTGGGCCGGCTCGAGACGTGAACAGCGCGATGAGGTCGACATAGGTCGGCGTGAAGCCACCGAAGAGCTGGCCACGAGGATTCTTGACGTGGTCGGGCAGGTGAGCCGACACGCGCAGGTGGCCAACGTCTTCCTCCAGCACCTCCCACGCCCACGCCTCCAGGAAGTCGCCGGCCGGATGTCCCCGACCGACGAGACGGCCCGGCTCCGGCGCCGTCCACGCCATGACGAAGGCAGGTTCGGACGCGTCTTGGCCTGACACACCCCTGTCCTAATAGGTTTTCGCCTTCAAGGGGGAACTGATGGCCGTTACAGAACGCACGACGACCGACATCATCGACGAGCTGACCGCGTGGCTCGAGGCGAACTGGGATCCCGATCTCACGTGCGCCGAGTGGTGGGAGCGGCTCGGGTTGTCGGGTTGGGCGTCGCCGTCGCTCCCGGAGAACGCGTATGGCAAGGGCCTGTCGCGCAACGACGCGGTGCGCGTCCAGAACGAGATCGCGCGCTTCGGCGCGTTGGGCGCGCCCGCCGGTCTCGGCCTGTTACTCGCGGCCCCGACGATCGCGACCCACGGGACGCAGGAGCAGATCGACCACTACGTCAAAGACATCGTCACGGGCCAGCAGGCCTGGTGCCAGTTGTTCAGCGAACCGGGAGCTGGCTCAGACCTCGCCGGTCTCACGACACGGGCCGAGCGCGACGGCGACGAGTACATCGTCAACGGGCAGAAGGTGTGGACCTCAGCGGGACAGATCGCCGATCTCGGGATGCTGCTCGCGCGCACGAACTTCGACGCGCCCAAACATCAGGGCATCACATGGTTCGCGATGGACATGCACCAGCCCGGCGTCGAGGTGCGGCCCCTGCGCGAGCTCACCGGCCGCGCCATGTTCAACGAAGTCTTCATGTCCGACGCCCGAGTTCCTGCCGACGCAGTCATCGGCGATCTCAACACCGGCTGGGCTGCAGCCAACACGACCCTGGCGAACGAGCGCGCCGGGCTCGGATCCGGTGGCGGCGATGGTGGATACGGCGCGGCGATGCCAGGCACGATCGCCGGCTTCCTCGCCAAGCGCGCGGGCGACTTCGCTCCGAAGAGCGACGCCGGGCGTGCAGCAGCGAGCAGCGGACGCGGTGGACGCGGCAACAGCGCAACGATGCTGATCGATTTGGCCAAGGGCAACGGCATGATCGACGACCCGTCGTTGCGCCAGGGTTTGATGAAGCTCTACACGCTGGCGGAGATCGGCCGGATCAACGGACTGCGGGTGAAGGCCGAAAAGGAAGCGGGGCGCGACATCCCCGGCATGGGCAACATCTCGAAACTGTCGATGAGCGACATCATGCGATTCACCCGTGATCTCGGCCTCCGCATCGTGGGGCCTGCTGGCATGTTGCACGCCTACAACCCCGGTGATCGCAAGGTGCTCGACGAGGCGACCGGCAATCCGTTCCTCGGCATGGTCACCGAGATGGCGTTGTTCGCGCAGGCGCCGCCGATCTACGGCGGCACTGATCAAGTACAACGCAACATCATCGGCGAGCGCGTGCTCGGTCTTCCGAAGGAGCCGAACGACGATCGCACTCGGCCGTTCTCGGAGCTCCCCAAGAACGCCTGACACAAACCTCACTCAGCGCGCGACTCGTTCGGGCGCGCCGTGGGCACACGTGCCACATGCTGACGATTCTGCTGGTGCCAATCGTCCCGTTGCTGGCTCTTGCACTGCTGCTGGGAGCGGAGCGGTTGGAGCGTGGCCTCGACGCTCCGCCCCGAGTCGACTGACCGATGCGCAACACGAACGTGGACGACTGGGCGCCGTGGGACGTCGCCGGCGACACGGCGACTCCGTTCACCGCCGCACGGGTCGAGGAATTGGCGAATCGTGCCGGACTGCACTTCCCCGAGACCGTCCTGGGCGCCGCTACTGCTGCACTGCGCGCCGGTAAGCACGTCATCCTCACCGGGCCTCCGGGAACGGGAAAGTCCTCCCTCGCCAAGCTGTTGGCCGAAGCCGCGCAGGAAGCGTTGATGTGCACGGGCTACCTGGCGGCGACCGCGACCAGCGATTGGACGATCGGCGACACCGTCGGCACCAGCCACGAGTCGAGCGAAGGCTTCGCGTTCCGGAGCGGCGTCGTCATCGA
Source organism: Acidimicrobiaceae bacterium (assembly GCA_041166745.1). Classification (GTDB taxonomy): domain Bacteria; phylum Actinomycetota; class Acidimicrobiia; order Acidimicrobiales; family JACDCH01; genus DASUCS01. Next base: position 48,657 of record JBEEGH010000019.1, on the reverse strand, counting down.
CGCGATCGACACCGGCCGCTGGTTGCTGATCGACGAGTTCAACCGCGCCAACATCGATCAAGCCTTCGGCGAACTGTTCTCCGTCCTCTCCGGCCAAGCAGTGGTGCTCCCGCACCGCCGAAACGAGTTCGCTCCGCCGCTGTCCATCGTCCCGCACGACGCTGAAGTACCCGCTGAAACCGAGCCGATCTGTATCCCCAAGCCGTGGCGCATGATTGCGACGATGAACACGTCGGACCGCGGCCTGTTGTTCTCGCTGTCGCGTGCGCTCATGCGGCGGTTCGCGTTCGTGAACGTCGGGTCGCCCGACGACGCCGTGTTCCGCGAGTTGCTCGACGGCCCAGGCAACGTGGTGTCCGAGTTCCTGCCACTGCGCGAGCTGCAAGACATCGGCCCGGCGATCTACCTCGACGCGGCCGAGTACGCCGCCATTCGATCACTCGACGGCGTGAATCGATCCGTGGTGTTGCTCGAAGCGTTCAATGCATACTTCCTCGCCCAACTCGACCAGCTCGATGAAGCGTCCACGGCTCGCTTGCTCAGCATCCTCGACGACGCACTCGCACCGAACGAGCGCGAAGCGGCACGCGCCCTGCTCGACGAGTTCGACGTCCTCGCTCCCGTCGCCTGACGCCCGCGCGCCGTAGTTTGGCGCCATGAGTCCTTCGTGGTCCTCGCTTGTCCATGACGTCGACGAGATCGCCGCTGACTGGCGATCGAACCGAGCCGACCGGCAGGCACGGCGGGCCCTCGACCCCGCCGACTTCACGCGGCTCGCGGACGCCGGCTTCCTGCATGTCGCGGTCCCCGAGGACATGGGTGGGCTCTGGCGCAGCGTGGCCGAGACGACGCGCGCGACAAGCGACGTCTTGCGCACACTCGCGGCGGCCGATCCTTCCGTGGCGTTGGTGTCGTCGATGCACCCATCGGTGATCGGGTTTTGGCTGGCGCAACCCGAGCAGTCGAGCGCCTCGTGGAACGAGCAACGAGCGGCGGTCTGCGCCAGTGCGGCCGAAGGTAAACAGTGGGGAACGATCACCTCCGAACCAGGAAGCGGCGGCGACATCCTTCGCACGAAGACGCAGGCCTTCCCCGACGCAACGGATCCTGCGGCGTTACCCGGCGCGGCCTACCGCATCAGCGGAGACAAGCATTTCGGCAGCGGTTCGGGTGTCACGTCGTTCATGATCACGACGGCCGTGCCCGATGGCGAGGATGCGCCAACCCTGTTCGTGCTCGACGTGCGCGATCGTCCGTGGGACGGTTCTGCGGGGTTGCAGTTGATCGCGGAATGGGATGGCGTGGGCATGGCGGCCACCCAAAGTCACGCGATGCGCCTCGACGACTGCCCCGCGATCCGCTTCGACTGGGACGGGCCGGTCGTGGAAGTCACGTTGGCGGCCGCGCCGCTGATTTCGGTGCTGTTCACGGCCGTCATTCTCGGCGTCCTCGACGAGGCCATCGCTACGGCCAAGCAGCAACTCGGGGCGAAGGCCGACACCCTTCGGGCCTATGAGCAGGTCGAGTGGTCGCGCGCCGAGCTCGACCATTGGCTGGCGGTGCAGGCCTACGAGGGAGCGCTGCGCGCCGTGGAATCCGGCGACCACACGCAAGCGCTGCACGCGACCTTGCGAGCGAAAGAGGCGGTGGCCGAACTCGCAGAAGCCTCCCTCGGTCGTCTGTCGCGCGTCATCGGCGGAGGAACGTTCTCGCGGCGATCTCCGTTCGCGTCCTGGTTCGAAGACGTGCGGGCGCTCGGCTTCCTGCGTCCGCCGTGGGGGCTCGCCTACGACAGCCTCTTCCTCACCTCGTTCGGCTGAATCAGCTCACGACACCGTCGGCGCGCAGCTTCGCGATGTCGCCGTCGGACCAGCCCGCCTCACGGAGGATCTCATCGGTGTGTTCACCGAGGCGAGGTGCACTCGGCGTCGGATCGATGGCCACGCCGTCGAACAGCGGGGCGGCTCTTGGTTGGTGCACGGGTCCGAGCACGCTGTGATCGAACGCTCGCACGGTTCCCGAGGCGATCACCTGTGGATCGTGCGCGACCTCGTCGAGCTGCCGCACCGGCGCGACGGCAACGTCGGCCGCTCGAAGCCGATCAACGACCTCGTCTGTGGGCAAGCTCGCGATGACCGTGCGCACACGCCGCATGACCTCCGCTCCCCCCTTCATCCGCTCGGCCGTATCGGCCATCGCGTCACCACCGTCATCGTCGAGGAGCGCGGCGGTGAGGCCAGCCCACTGCGCGGCGGTCAGCGTGACGAGCACCACCTGTCCGTCCGCCGTCGGACTGACGCGGAAGCTGCGACTCGTGGGCGGGAGCACGCTCGACGGCTCGTCGACGGTGTGGTCCATCATCCCGTCGGGCCAAAGGAAGGCGATCGCGACATCGAGCATCGAAACATCGATGCGCGTGCCGCGGCCCGTGCGCTCGCGGTCGAACAGCGCCGCGGTCACGGCTTGCGCCAGTGTGTACGCGGTCGCCTTGTCGATCACACCGTGCCGCACCATCGACGGCTCGCTCGCACCCGCGGACTGAATCGCCGCGAAGCCCGTGAGCGCCTGGACGACGTGGTCGTACGCAGGCGCGCCGGCGAGCGGACCACTCGTGCCGAAGCCACTGATCGAGGCGTAGATCAGCCGCGGGTCCGCGCCTTGCAATTCGTCAGCGGCGAGCCCGAGTCGCTCGATGACGCCCGGACGGAAGTTCTGCGCGAACACGTCGGCGCCGGCCACGAGCCGCCGCACGATGTCGCGGCCCGCGTCCACCGACACGTCGATCGCAATCGAGCGCTTGCCGCGGTTGTTGTTGGCGAAGTAGGCGCTCATGCCGGAGTGCCCGCTGCCAACGGTGCGAATGGCATCGCCCGTCAGGGGCTCGACCTTGACGACATCGGCGCCTTGATCCGCGAGCACCATCGTCGCCAGCGGACCGGACATGTTGCTCGTCAGGTCGACAACGCGGATCCCGGCGAGCGGAGCCGTGGCACCGGACATGGAAGCTCCCTGGAGTGAGGTGGTCGGAGGGGCACCCTGCCGCGCAGCACCACCCGTCCGCAACCCCTATTGCCTCAGGTTCGCCGGCGCGCCAGAGCTGCCGTCATGCGTCACGATGAGAAAACTCGGCAAGAATCCTTCGTCGATGGATGATGGTCCGATGATCGCCACGCTCGACGTCGCCGACATCGGCATCCGCTCGACCCTCCGAGCCCTCCGGCGCCGGCCGACACCTCTCGACGTTCCCGGCTTGCGATGGCTTGACATCGCAGCAACCGTTCCGTTGTCGAGCAAACGCCCGCCGGGACTGCGTCGGGCCGTGCTGCTCGCGATGTGGGACGACGAGAAGGCCGCCGCGGCATTCGCGGACACGCATCCGCTCCACCGGTGCTTCGCGCACGACGGGTTCCACGCCGTGCTGCGTCCTCTACGGGCGTTCGGTACGTGGCCTGGTCTGCCGGACGCCGTGCCGCGTACAAGGGTGACGCAGCACGACGGACCCGTGATCGTCACGACGCTCGGTCGGCTACGGATGAGCCAGTCGCTTCGTTTCCTCCGAGCCAGTAGGCCGGCCGAGCGAGCGGCCATCAAAGCCGACGGATTCGTGTGGGGCACCGCCGCTACGCGCCCGGCCCGCCGGCCGTTCATGGCGACGGTGTCCATGTGGAGCAGCGATGAAGCGGCGGCCGCCTACGCCTACGCCGATGCACACGCAGGTCATCCGCAGGCGATCGCCCGGCAACGGCGCAAGGACTTCCACCACGAATCGGCCTTCATCCGCTACGCCATGGTCTCGACCACCGGGACGCTTCCCGGTTCTCCGCCAACCTGACGGCGGTTGACCCGCAGCGAACAGCCTCCAATCGCCGGGAGCCCATCAGGGCGTCTTCATGGCACGCCCGCATCGCGACACCAGATCGGGCACGATGCAGGCAATGGTCGATAGCGGCTCGCCGGGCGGGATGCGTTTGCGGGTCGTGTCCCGCGGAAGATTCGGCCGGTTCCGTTACGAAATCGAATCGCCTGAGGGCCGTCATGTAACTCGAGCGCCCGTGACGCGTCTCGACCCGTACCTCGGCGTCGGGGATGCCTGGGCACTCGTGCATGCCGCACAGGCCGCGTGGGATGGTGCGGAGGGAGGCTGGGTGTCCCTTACAGACCATGCGCCCTCGTGACAACGACCGTGTCGCGGCATGGGTGAGGTCAGCTGGACGACCGACGCAGGTCTCGCAGCCGCGAACTGCGACGGAAAGACCCTGTGGACCGGAACTGTCGACCGAGGTGCCACTGTCTCAGTGCTCCTGGCGGTCAACGGCAGCGACGATGCCATCGTGCTACTCAACCCCGAACGGCGACCGGAGGGCGTCGAGCCCTGGCATCCGTTTTTCAATCTGCTGCGCCTGACGCCGAGCGGTGATGTCCGGTGGCGTGCCGAGCTCGTCCCGTCCGAGACTGCAGCAAAGTGCTTCTACGGAGTCGAGTGGCGTGATGACGGGAGTCTGCGCGCGCTGGCGTGGAGTTACGACTGCACGATCGACGCGGCAACCGGGCGTCTGCTCCATGCCGAGTTCACCAAGTAGCTCCGAGCCGCGGGATGGCGGGTACGCGAGCGAAGCGAGACAAAGCCCTGTGCACCGCACGTGACCAGGGAGAACTTGATGGAGGCGGCGACCGGAATCGAACCGGTGTACAGGGCTTTGCAGGGTGCGCGGACGTCGGCGAACACCCGCGAATCACTGCGACCGCGGGATGGACGCGGGATGGAACGACTCACACAGAGTCTGGACCGAACGCGACCGGGGTCTCACCCGCGTCCGGCACGATCTCGTATCCGTCGTAGCTTCCGCGAAGGTGCTCAGCTTCAGAGCGAAGTGCCGCGACGAGTTCATCGCCCCCTCGCAGTCCGACGATGGCCCACGCGACACCGGTCGTCTCGTCATTCCAGGTCCGCACGCGTTGGCTGCTCGAGTCCGCAATACGCGCAATCTGCTCGGCGCTGGACTCAGACGGGAGCCGGAAGTAGTGAACGTGTGTCCCAGCCCCGCCCGCGATCTCGTAACCGGCACCACCTGGTCCCGGCGCTACAGCTGGTGAGCGCTGGTTGCTCACCTCGAGGATGATCGACAGGACGACCGGTCGAACCCGCTCCCCCAGGAACTTCTCCACCTGTGCCGGCTTGCGCTCAAGCTCCACGCGGCGCACACGAACTCCCAGCCCGGCGACATATCGACGGATGTCTCCCTGACGAGCCAGCGCGTGTTCCGTACCGTCAACAGCTCGGAGTTTGAACTCGGCGTAATCGGCCATGCTCGCCCAGTAGACATCCGCGATTGTGCCTTCGAGCGTGTGAGAGGGCAGCTCGCCTCGTTCGATGAGGCGCCACCACTTGCGTGAGCCAAACAAGGCCGGCCGTGTCGGAAAACCGAACTCCTCGCTCTCGCGGCTTGCCTTCTGCACCTGCGCTATGTGCGCGGTATCGCGGCTCAGGTCGTATACGCAGAACCAGCCGTCGGGCGCTGAGGCGCGTTCGGGTTGCCGTCCGAGCACAGGCTGAGCGTAGGAGCCGTTAGCGCTTTGCGTTAACGGCAAGTCTGTGTGCTTCTTCGAGCGGTCGCTGAGCGCGCGCTGATCGGGCTTTCAGAAACGCGTCGCGCTTTCGGGCTCGCGAGCGTACGTGGATACCGCGATGGATCATGTCGCGGAGGTCGAGGAGCGCGAGCGGCTCCTGCTGACCGTCGTCGAGGCGGCGACGATGCTCGGGGTCGGGCGGACGAAGGCGTACGAGCTGATCGCCGGCGGCGAGCTACAGGTCGTGCACATCGGGCGGGCGGCGCGGGGTGCCACTCGTCGCCGTGCACCGGTACGTCGAGGCGTTGTTGTCACCACCCCGCGTACGATGCGACGAGCGCCTCGCCACACCGACGCCTCGCAGCCTCCGCTGCCCTTCATTGATCTCACGAAGGACTGACGGATGGCTTCGATCTCGAAGCGCCTCACAGCAGCGGGAGAGAGCCTCGCTACGACGTTCGCTACCGCGCTGGTGACCCACCTGCTCAAGGTCGCCGCGCCCGACGGAGGACCTGCGACTCAGGTCAGCGCGGGTTCGAGGTAGCCGCCGTCGGTCTCGAGCAAGCCGGTGAGCAGCCGATCCGGGCGCCAATCTTCGAACCGGTCCTCGGTCCGGTCGCGGCCGAGCCAGATCTCGAGATCGCGGAGCTGGTCGAGCACCGCGGCGCCCAGGAGCAGCGCGCGACCGTGGACTGGATCCCGTTCACGAGCTGCGATGGCGAACGCGGCCGCGCCGGCGTCGTTGTCGGACCGCTGCCCATCCTCGGACACGAGGGCCTCGCACACCAACCGGCATAGGTCGATCTCCACCGGACCCAACACGGCGAACTCGAAGTCGAGGAGCGCGACCACCTCGCCATCCCACAGCGCGTTCATCACCGCGAGGTCGCCGTGGTTGACGACCTGCTCGACGACAGGCGCTGCTCGGTAGTAGTCGCCGATGATCTCGTGGAACCGCGACCGCTGCACATCCGGCAGACCCAACGCAGCACTGACGCGAACGGCCGCCGCCGTGGCGTCATCCGGTGTTGGTATGAACCCCGATTGCGATCCGACGAGCAGACGGAGCGAGGGCGTGGCGTCGTGCACGACCCGCACGCGCGCCCACAGCTGACGGATCGCTCGACGCCGCTCCTCGGGTGTCAGCGCGGGCCACGCCTCGTGCAGGTTCTGACCTCGAACCTCCTCGGTCACGATCCAGTCATGACCCTCGATCGTGCCAACCCCGAGGATCTTTGGGTGGCCGACCTCGGGCGGCAGAGCTCGCACGAGCGCGACCTCGGCGACCATCCCGTCGACGACTGACGTGTTCGCGATCCGCACGGCAAGGCCACCACCGACCCAGGTCGCGTTCGAGATCCCGAGAGCCCGCCGCATCCCGCGGAGATCACCGCCGTGCTGAACGGCGACTTGGGCAGCCAGAGACCAGACGACGGCAGCCTCCGTCGGGTCGCGGTGCTGGTCGAGCCAGTGCGTCTCCGCCTCGGGCTCCTTCATCGCTGGGGCGACCAGTTGTGAATACCCCAAGCCTCAGCTGCTGCGGCGCCCATGTCCGGTAGCGGAGTGTCTAAGAACGCCACGGTTTCCGACGTTACGGCGCCATGCCGGCGGTCCTCTGATGACGGGTGCAGTTCCCGGCGCCACTCCCGTGGTTGGGTAACCCTGATCGCCGGATTCGTGACACCGCAGCGCGTGGCTGAGACTCCGACCGCTGAGGAAGGACAACGAACAGTGGCGAACGCGCGGTGGCGAGATTTCGGACCGCGGGATGGGCGCGGGATGGCGTCTTTACGAGCGAAGCGAGACAAAGCCCTGTGCACCGCACGTGACCAGGGAGAACTCCTTGGAGGCGGCGACCGGAATCGAACCGGTGTACAGGGCTTTGCAGGCCCTTGCCTAAACCACTCGGCCACGCCGCCAGAACGGGCAACGGTACTCGCACGGTGTTCTTGCGCTTGGTGACCACCGTATGAGGGGCCACGAGGCGCCAGAACCTGAACGCGACCAGTCGTTCTTCCCGTCTCAACCGGAAGAATTCTCCGGTTACTACCGCACAAACGTCCACGGCTAACGTCCGGCGTCATGCGGACTCACGAGAAGTTGTTCATCGGTGGTGAGTGGGTGGCCCCGGCCGGGACCGACACGATCGAGGTGATCTCGCCTCACAGCGAAGAGCTGGTCGGGCGGGTGCCCGAAGGCACCGAGACCGACATCGACCGTGCCGTTGCCGCGGCCCGCGACGCCTTCGACAACGGCGACTGGTCGCGAATGGATCCGGCCGAGCGGGCCGAGATCGTCCTGAACTTCAGCAACATCTACGCCGCTCAGATGATGGAGATGGCCGCCATCGTCACCGAGGAGATGGGCTCGCCCATCACGTTCTCGCAGCTGGCCCAATCACCCGCACCATGGATGATGCTCACGGCCTTCCTGCAGATCGCCGCGGACTTTCCCTGGGAGGAGCGCCGCGCCGGCGTGCTCGGCGGCGATGTGATCGTGCGCCACGAGGGCGTTGGCGTCGTCGGCGCGATCGTCCCGTGGAACGTCCCGCAGTTCGTCACGATGTCGAAGCTGGCTCCGGCGTTGCTGGCGGGCTGCTCCATCGTGATCAAGCCGTCGCCCGAGACCCCGCTCGACGCCTTCTTCATGGCAGAGCTGCTCGAGCAAGCCGGCGTTCCGAAGGGCGTCGTGAGCATCGTGCCCGCCGGTCGCGAAGTCGGTGAGCACCTCGTGCGTCACCCGGGCGTCGACAAGATCGCATTCACCGGATCGACCGCCGCCGGTCGCAAGATCGCCAGCATCTGCGGCGAGCAGCTCAAGCGCTGCACCCTCGAGCTCGGCGGGAAATCCGCCGCGATCATCCTCGACGACGCCGACCTTCCCGCCACGATCGAGGGATTGAAGTTCGCGTCGCTCATGAACAACGGCCAAGCCTGCGTCGCGCAGACGCGGATCCTCGCCAGCAAGGAGCGCTACAGCGAGGTCGTGGACGCGCTGGCCGCCATGGTGGGCGGACTCGCTGTGGGCGATCCGGAGGATCCCGCGACCGAGATCGGCCCGCTGGTCGCCGAGCGGCAGCAGGAGCGAGTCGAGAAGTACATCGCCCTCGGACAAGAAGAGGGCGCCACGGTCGTCGTCGGCGGCAATGGTCGCCCCACGGGCCTCGACAAAGGGTGGTACGTCCAGCCCACCGTCTTCTCGGGGGTCACGAACGACATGCGCATCGCCCAGGAGGAGATCTTCGGGCCGGTGCTGGCCGTCATCCCCTTCGACGACGTCGACGACGCCGTCCGCATCGCCAACGATTCGGACTACGGCCTCGCCGGATCGGTGTGGACCGCCGACATCGATGCCGGGCTCGACATCGCCCGTCGTGTTCGCACCGGCACGTACGGCATCAACCACTACACGATGGATTTCATCGCCCCGTTCGGCGGCTACAAGGGCTCCGGACTCGGTCGTGAGTTCGGGCGTGAGGGTCTCGAGCACTATCTCGAACTGAAGTCGATCGTCCCGCCTCCGGGCAGCTGACCAGCCGCGGGTCTAGGCCGCGCCCGAATCGGGCAAAGGGGGCGGACCGCTACTATCCGTGACGACTACCCAGCGCGTTGCCAGAGAGTGACGATTGTCTGAATTGTCCACTGGGCCGTTCGACTCATTCTCCGAAATGGCCTCGTCCTTGTAGGGTTGTGGGGCTGGCGCGGCGAAGTCGAACGCAGTGCGTGGTCGGTAAGACCCCGCCGTGCCCAAGGGTGGAGACCAGATGTCGGCTCTAGTGCGCGATCTCGAAGAAGTGAAGACACGAACCGCCACGCTCCGCGAAGCGGCAAATCTGCCCGATCGCCGCGCATTGTCGCTGCGCCGGGTGCTCCAAGCTTGCGACCTCGCCGGCTTTCTCGTCGGCTGGTCCGTCGCCTGGTTCGCGTTCCACGGCGCGTCGACCGGTACGCCGATGCTCGGCCGGCTCGCCGAGCTCGCGGCGATCGTCGCGAGCGGCATGGTGTTTGCGTCGCTCCAAGGCCTCTATCTCACGAGGATCACGACGATGCGGGTCGTCGCGTACACCCGACTGTGCTGGGCGGCGATCGGTTCGGGGTGCGTCGCCCTCGTCCTGACCTCGAGGTTCGAGGCCAATCCGAGCTTCTCGCTCCCCGCGCTCGGCGCGATTCTCGCTCTCGCGGCAACCGCAACGGGCCGATACGGGTTCGATTTCTGGCTCGGCAAAGCCCGCGGCCAAGGTCGATTCATGCGTCGAGTGGTCCTGGTGGGCGCGGGCGCCGAGGTCAGTGAGTTCTACGAGTTCCTCACCGCCAACCCAGAGCTCGGATACGAGACGACCGCCGTAGTCGGGTCGAACTGCGACCCCGAGCTCGGAGTGCCGTGGCTCGGTGCGGCCCGCAACGCCCGCATCGCCGTCTCGTCCACGCAGTCGTCGGGCGCGATCGTGATCGCGAACGGGCTCAGTACCAACGAACTCAACGAGACGACACGCGACCTCACCGCTTCGGGCGTGCACGTGCACCTGTCCAGCGGCTTGTTCGGGGTGAACTACCGCCGCCTCCGCGCGGTCCCCCTCGGCCACGAGCCGTTCCTCTATGTCGAGCCGGCGACGCTGTCCACCTGGCAGCTTGCGGTCAAGCGCGCGATGGACATCGTCTTGTCCGCCGTGCTGTTGCTCATCACCTCGCCCGCGCTGCTCCTCGCCGCGCTGGCCATCAAGCTCCACGACCGCGGTCCGGTGTTCTTCCGCCAGGTCCGGGTCGGCCGCAACGGCAAGGAGATCACCGTTCACAAGTTGCGAACGATGAGTGTCGACGCCGAGTCGCGACGGCTCGAGGTGCAGCATCTCAACGAGCGGGTCGGCCCGCTGTTCAAGACGGAATCTGATCCGCGGGTGACGCGCGTCGGGTCGTTCCTGCGCTCCACGAGCCTCGACGAGATCCCGCAGCTGATCGACGTCCTGCGCGGCGACATGAGCCTCGTCGGCCCCCGTCCGGCGCTGCCCGACGAGGTCGCCGAGTTCGACGACGAGTTGCTCGGTCGGCTCCGGGTGCGCCCGGGGGTCACGGGACTGTGGCAGGTCGAAGCGCGCGACAAGCCGTCGTTCGACGCCTACCGCCGGCTCGACCTCTTCTACGTCGAGAACTGGACGCTGCTACTCGACCTCGCCATCGTGATCGACACGCTTCCCGCGGTCGCCGATCGGGGCCTGCGGACGATCTTCCGGGCCGTCCACCGTTCACCCCGAGTCGAGATCGAGCAGGCGATACCGCTCCTGCCCGAAGCCGTTCCTGAAGCTGTTCATTGACCAATCGTTCAGCGCGAGCGGGCGGGCCGCACGTCCTGATCATCGTGCAGAACATGTCGGTGCCTCTCGACCGGCGCGTGTGGCAGGAGTGCCAGACCCTGGTCGGCGCCGGCTATCGGGTGTCGGTCATCTGCCCGCGAGGCGACAACGACGACAATTACGTCGAGCTCGACGGGGTTCGCATTCATCGCTACGCCCCCACCCCTCCGGCCCGAAGTGTTCTCGCCTACGGCTTCGAGTTCGCCTATTGCTGGTTGCGCGCCACCGCACTTGCGTGGCGCATCCATCGCGCCGAGCCGCTCGACGTGATCCAGGGCTGCAACCCGCCCGACACGTATTGGGCGCTGGCCCGCTTGTTCCGCCGGAGCGGGGTGCGGTTCGTCTTCGACCACCACGACCTCTGCCCTGAGCTGTATGCGTCGAAGCCCGGTCGGCCGTCGCCGTGGATCAGCCGGATGTTGCGTTGGCTCGAACGTCGCACGTTCGCGACGGCCGACCTCGTACTCACGACCAACGAGTCGTACCGCACCCGCGCCAGCGCTCGAACGGGCCGTTCCGAAGACGAGATCGTCGTCGTACGCAGCGGCCCCGACCCGGGTCGCATGCGCCGTGAGGCACCCACGCCCGAGCTGCGGCACGGACGGAAGTATCTCGCCTGCTACCTCGGGTTGATGAACCCTCAGGACGGAGTCGATGTCGTGGTCAGTGCCGCCGACCACGTCGTCCACGGCCTCGGGCGCGACGACATTCAGTTCGTATTGCTCGGCGACGGCGACTGCGGCGACGATCTTCGTCACCAGGCGCACAGCCTCGGTCTCGACGACCACGTGACCTTCACCGGATTGGTCGGATCGGACGACATCACACGCTGGCTGTCGACGGCCGACGTCGGGTTGTCTCCTGATCCGTACACGCCGTTCAACGATGTGTCGACGATGAACAAGACACTCGAGTACATGGCGTACGACTTGCCGGTGCTTGCCTTTCGGTTGACGGAGACCGTCGTGTCCGCCGGGCCTGCCGCCGAGTACGTATCCGGCTCCGGTGACGTCGACCTCGACGCCCGAGCCTTCGCCGCCGCGCTCGTTGCATTGCTCGAGGATCCTGACCGCCGGGCGACGATGGGCGCTGCCGGCCGCGAGCGGATCGAAGCCGGATTGGGCTGGCCGGCGTCGGCCAAGGTGTACCTCGATGCCTACGACCGGCTCACCGGGCGTCAAGCCCCGCTCGTGACCGCCGCCTGATCCTCGTCGTCGACCGACACGGGCGCTCTCGCAACCCGTCGAAGACCCCCGGCGATACCGATGAGCAAGAACAGCGTCCCGGACGCCATTGGGAAGCTGAGCGCATCGAAGGTGGCGAGGGCGAGCGCGCCCGCGGCGATCGACGCCGCGAGCGCCTGCCCGAGATGACGGGTCTCCTCGTCCGCTGAGGCCTTGCGGGCCGCCCGGCCGGCGCTCATACCGGCGAAGAGCAGCGCCACGAGCGCGAGAAATCCGACGACGCCGATCTCGACCAACGCGAGGAGGTACTCGTTGTCGAACGTCGTGTAGACGTTCGGCAGAAACGTGAAGAACCCACGGCCGAAGACCGGCTGCTCCGTGAAGATCCGCGCGAACACCGCGTAGTCCTCGGTGCGAGAGGTGGTCGACGGATCGCTGGAGATGTTGAGGAAGAGACCGCTCACCGCGTCGAGGAGCCCCGGGATCGCCACCTGCATCACTGCGAGGAACGAGCCCCCCAGCACGAGGGCACGCTTGATGCGATCGCGCGGCCACGTCGGCATGAGAATGATCAGCGCCAGTGCCACGCTGATGACCGCCGAGCGGGACAACGACAACGGGATACCTGTGGCGATCAGGGCCACCGCGATCCACCACCGCCACCGCGTCTTGACGGAGGCGTGCAGTGCGAAGTGCAGCGCGATCGGGAACACCATCGCCATCACCACGCCGAACTCGATCGGGTGAGCGGCGGTGCCCGCGACCCGGTTGAACGACGCGCGGTGCACCAGGTCGTTCAGCTGCTGGTTCTGCGTGAGACCCGGCACCTTCAGCACGTCGTTGATGTCGAAGTTCGTGACGAACTGGTAGAGGCCGATGCCAGCGAGCACGGTGACCAGCGCGACAAGACGGCGCAACAGCGTGTTGATCCGATCACGCGACGCGAGACCGTCGGTGGCCAACAAGGTGATCCCCGCGCAGCCCGCGAAGAAGAGGATGCCGCGATCGGCTGCGCTGATCTCGATGGGGATGATCGGACGAAACGCCAGCGCCGCGTAGCTGGCGAGGATGGCCAGTCCGAGCAGGAACACGCACGTACGCACCGGACTGCGCGCGACGCGGATGCCCGAACCGAGGACGAACCGGCTCAGCAACCACCACCACAACATCCCCACGCCGAGCATGTTGGCGGGCGTGCCGCTACCGCCGAGTGGCTCGATGATGAGCACGGATGGGATGAGGATCAGAAGGCATACGTGAAGCGAGAGCACCGCGGCCGCATCGCGCTTCGAATTGCGGACGAACACGTACAGCAGGGGTACGAGCAGGATCGGGACGCCGTACTGCGGCTTGCCGAACAGCGAGACGATGAAGACGACGGCGATCCCGAGACCGCAGGACAGCACGACCCGCTCGCTCGCCGAGAACCGATGACGCCGGGCGGTGACCGTCCCCGGGAGGTGGATGCTCATGCGCTCAGCGGGTCGGGACGTCAGTCCCGCAGCTCCGCGTGCTCACGCTGCTCGCGCTGTTCGCGCGACACCGGGAGCGCGGGGGCGCCGTAGAGCTGCTCGGTCCACTCGTTCGGGTCGCGCCGGCGATTGCGGGTGAGACCCTCCATGAGGAACGGCATGCTGAGCGTGGCCGCAAAACCGAGCGAGCCGACGGCCAGACCAGCGCGAACCCGGCCGCCGTACAACGACTCCGCCTTCGGATCGGCGAGCAGCGGGCGGACGCTGATCATCGAGGCCGGGTCGACGCCGGACGCGGCCTGTTGGTCCTGGAGGGCTTTCGCGGCAGCGTCTGCGACGAGGCGCACAGTGGCGACGGCCCGGTCTCCGGAGCTCGAGGTGGCATCGATCTCGATCAACGGGAGATCTTGCGAACTATCGGTGGTCAGTTGCTTCACCGTGAAGTCGCCGGCGCCCAACTTCTTCAGCGCGTCCTTCGTCGAAGGATCGGTGATGGCCAATGCCATCAGGCGCGCCGCGAGGGTCTCCGTCGATCCTGCGCCTCCGAAGGCGTTGCGCGTCGTCGTCGGGATGGACGCGTCGGCGGGGGGCGGCGCGGCCGGAGGCGGCTGGAACAGCAGCGTGCCCCGCGCCTCGTACGTGACGGGAACGGATTGGGCAACGAGCAGGGCGAGACCAGCGGTCACGAGGAACATCGGCAATACGAGGTACCACCATCGGCGAACCAGTCGCACCACCGTCAAGACGTCCACGCTCCATGGTACGCCGGACCACCCGGTCGGCCTGGCACTGCACCTGTGCGAGAATTCCTGCTTGTACCGGCGACTGATCACCCACCGCTGATGTGCGGGATCGCCGGCATCGTGCGCTTCGACGGCGCGCCCGTCGACAGAGCAGCACTCGCGGAGATGGTCGCGCGGCTCGCCCACCGAGGCCCAGACGATCGGGGCGTCTGGATCGATGAGTCGGTCGGGTTCGGGCACACCCGGCTGTCGATCATCGACGTCGCGGGATCGCCGCAGCCGATGGCGTCGTTCGACGACCGCAGGCACCTCACCTTCAACGGCGAGATCCTCAACTACCAGGAGCTGCGTCGATCCCTGCAGTATCCGTTTCGCACCAATGGTGACACGGAGGTGCTCCTCGCACTTCACGACGCGCTCGGCGACGACATGGTCGCTCTGCTGCGCGGCCAGTTCGCCTTCGCGATGCACGACCGCGAAACCGGCCAGGTCACGCTGGCGCGCGACCACCTCGGCATCCTGCCGCTGTACTGGTATCACGACGACTCGCTTCTCGCGTTCGCGTCGGAGATCTCGGCGCTGCTCCCCGCGCTCCCCCACTCACCGGCCGTCGACGAGTTGAGCGTTGCCGACTACCTCGCCCGCCGAGCAGTACCGGCGCCGTTCACACTCTTCGCCGGCGTCCGCAAGCTACGGCCCGGCCACGTCCTCCGCGTCGCCGCTGACGGTTCGGCGGTCGAAGCGCCGTACTGGAGCCTCCCCGACCCTCCCACTACCGACGTGGATCCAGGCGAGGCCGTCGACGCGGTCGCCGACGCGTTGCAGAGGTCGGTCGACCGCAACCTCGTCGCCGACGTACCCGTGGGCGCCTATCTGAGCGGAGGACTCGACAGCAGTCTCATCGTGGCGATGGTCAACGCGGCTCGCGACGGACAGGGCGTCGCCACATTTTCGGCGGGCTTCGGCGACGAGCGCTTCGACGAGCTGCCCGTCGCTCGATCGGTGAGCGAGCTGCTCGGCACGGAGCACCACGAGGTGCACGTCACCGCCGATGACTTCACCGCACTGTGGCCCCGGCTCACCAGGCACCGCGGCGCTCCGGTGTCGGAGCCAGCCGATGTCGCGGTGTTCCGACTGGCCGAGCTCGCCCGACAGTCGGTGAAGGTGGTGCTCTCGGGCGAGGGCAGCGACGAGTTGTTCGCGGGTTACCCCAAGTACCGGTTCGCACGCCTCGCTCGCCCGCTGGCGGCCATCCCGACGGCCGTGCGCGCCCCGGCGCTCGATGGTCTCCAGCGCGCGCTTCCCGCCCGGGCGGCGCGGCCGCGCACGATGCTGCGCGCGCTGGCAGCCGGCGGCGACGATGCGGTGCTCGAAGCGTGGTTCTCGCCATTCACCGCCCCCGAGCGCCGTGCTCTGCTCGGCCGAGCGGACGGCCACGGCCAACTCGATGTGCTGACGCGTGCGCGGGGCGACATCGTGCGCCGCATGCTCTATGTCGACTGCCATGCCTGGCTGGCCGACAACCTGCTGGAACGCGGCGACCGCATGTCGATGGCTGCGTCGCTCGAGTTGCGACCGCCCTTCCTCGACGTCGATCTCGTCGAGCTCGCCTTCCGGCTTCCGTCGTCGGTCAAGGTGCGCAACGGGACGGGCAAATGGGTCGTGAAGGAGGTCGCCAGGCGCTATTTGCCTCCTGAAATCGTCGACCGCCGCAAGGTCGGCTTCCGCGTGCCCCTCGACTCGTGGTTTCGTGCCGGCCTGCGGGAGATGACGAACGATCTGCTGCTCGGCTCGAGCTCATTCGTCGGTCAGCTCATGGATCGCGACGTGATCGGCCGCCTGTTGTCGGACCATGACCGCGGCCGCCGCAACGAGGAGATCCGGATCTGGACCTTGCTCAGCCTCGAGGTGTGGCACCGCGAGTTCTTCTCGTGACCGAGATCGGTGCGCGGGTCAGAGCAGAGCGGGAACGACCGCGCCGGTGTCCTGCCACGTGTTGCCGGAGAACACGTTGCCGACGGCCGACGAGTTGAACCCCGTGATCGGACCGTAGAGACCGCTGTTGGCGAACAGCGCGCGCCCGAAGACGTTGTTCGTGAACCGAACGCTCGAGGCGTTCGGGTAGGGCTTCGGGGTGGTCGAGCCGCCCCAGGCCGCGAACGCCCCGCCGTTGAGCAGGTTGTTGTCGACCACGACGTCGGTGATCGGGCCGAAGTCGCCGAGAAGCACAACTGCGCCCGTGCAGCCCCCACCGGGAAGCGGGTTCTTGACGTCGCAGGCGATGTTGTTGTGGCGAAGCACGAGGTGGTCGCCACCGTTCGAGATCGCACCGTCGTTGTGCGACGTGCCGGAGTTGAAGATGTCGTGCACGTAGGAGTCGATGATGGTCACGTTCGAGTTCATGTGGAACCCGTGGCCGCCGCCGTGCAGGTTGCAGCGCACGCACGTGTAGCCCGAGTTCCCGATGAGCTGACCGCCCGAGTTCTGTTGCCGGCCGTCGATCTCGACGTCGCGCACGACGATCCCGCTGTTGGTGTAGCCGGTGTCGATCGCGCCGCCCCAGCAGAGGCCGTTCTGACGGACCCGGGTGTTCTGGACCGTGACGTTGTTCGCCCGGATCACGAGGCACCCGTCGATGTCGAGACCGTCGACCACCGTGCCGTCCTGGGTGACCGTGAAGCTTCCGGCGGGCGCCAACGTCTTGCCCGTCGGCACACCGGTGTTGGTCGCATCAGGCCACGCCGGCAGCGTCGGAACCGGAGGCTGGGTCACGGGGGGCGCAGTGGTGGGAGGAACGGTGGTGGGAGGCAGGGTCGTCGAAGTCCCCGCCGTCACGACGGTGAACACCGCGGTCGCGACGATCGTCGCGCCGCCCTTGGTGATCGTCTTGGCCTTCACGGAGAACTCCCCGGGCTGAACGGTTTGGGTCCCGGGCGGATCTGCGACGGTACTGGCCCCAGCGGGCCGAGTCTTGACATCGGTAGCCGTCTCGGAGATTTCGACGAGCTGGGGGCTCGGTGTACCGACGGCCCCGGCGACGGCACCAGCGACGGCGAACGAGGCGAGCGGGAGCGTCGTCAGAGCGACCAGTGCGGCCAGGCGGCGTTTCGAGCTTCGACGAGCGGGCGCGTTGAACACGGGTGCGGTTTCTCCTCCAGCGGACCGCCGTGCGTTGGATTGCTTTCACGGGCGGTGAGTTCGACTTCCGCAAACATCGTCTGACGGCGCGGAAACCTTGACCGAAATGTCACGCAGGGCGCGCGAAAGGGGCGTCCGACCTACTCCAGTACCATCGCCGACTTGACGTCTGGCGCCACCGGAGACGACGACCTCGGGCGCATGGTGGCCCGCGGACTGCGCTGGAGCCTCGTCAGCAATCTCACCGCCCGTGTCGGCACCGTGCTCATGGGGGTCGTCCTGGCCCGCTTGCTCGTGCCGAGCGAATACGGCGTGTACACGGTCGCCTTCATCGCGCTCATCGTGCTCTCGAACATCAACGATCTCGGCATCGAGGTCTCGTTCGTGCGCTACCCCGGAGACGTCGATGAGATCGGTCCGTATGCCGTCACCTGCATCTTTGGGTCGAGCATCGCCTTCTTCGTCGTGGCCTTCCTCGCGGCGCAGCCGTTCGCTGACGCGCTGCAGGCGCCCGAGGCCGGCGGGGTCATTCGCCTGCTCACCGTCTGCGTCCTGATCAACGGGGCGTTTGCGGTGCAATCGGGTCTCCTGACCCGCGAGTTCCAGCAGGGCCGGCGAGCGATCGCCGATCTCACCGGGCTCTTCGTCTCGATCTTGGTGACGATCGTGCTGGCCGCGAAGGGGTACGGCCCGTGGAGCCTGGCGTGGGGGCGCATCATCGGGAATTTCTCGAACGGCTTCCTGCACTTCGTGCTCGCCCGAGCCCGATACCGGCCGCGTTACGACCGGGAGATCATCCGGTCATTGCTGCGCAGCGGCGTTCCCATCGCCGGCGCATCGCTGTTCACCCAGGCGGTCAACGACATCGACTATGTGATCGTCAGCCGGTTGCTGGGCTCCACGTCCCTCGGGCTCTACGTGATGGCGTTCAACCTGTCGAGTTGGCCGGTGAGCACGCTCTCGGTGTCGGTCAGCCGGGTGTCCGTGCCGGGCTTCGCTCGCCTGCAGCACGACCGCGAGGCGTTGCAGGCGGCCTTCGCTCGTTCCCTCGCGCTCCTCGTCGGCATCAGCGCGTTTCTGTGCGCGCTGCTCGGCGTGCTGTCGCTTCCGCTCGTCCGGTTCGTCTACGGCCCGCCCTGGGCGGCAGCCGCGTTGGCATTGCGGTTCCTCGTCGTGGTCGGCACCGTGCGCGTCGCCATCCAGCTCGGGCGCGACCTGTTGTATGCGCTCGATCGAGGGAGAGCGACGCTCTTGATCCATGCCATGTGGTTGGCCGTGCTGGCCCCCGCCCTCGTGGTGGGAGCGACGCATGACGGCATCCGCGGCGTCGGCATCGCCCACATGCTCGTCGCCATCGCCATCCCCGTGCCCGGGCTGCTGTTCGCGCTGCACCGCGCCGGCTATTCCGTCGGGGCGATGCTGGCCCATCTCCCGCGACCGTTGGTCGGCGCCGCCGCGGCCGCCCTAGCGGCGTATGCCGCCGCCTCGACGGTCCACGGCGACCTCACGCGACTCGTCGTCGGCAGCGCCGCTGCGCTGGCCGTCGAGGTGGCAGTGGCCGGTCCCGTTCTCTGGCGGCTGGCGCGGTCGCAGCCGGGCTTGGACGACGTCGAGCTTCCGGTGCACGATCCCGCCACTCCGGATGAGGAGCAGGCGCCCCTCTGATTGCCTGCCCCGCTTCAGGTGAGGCGGCGGCGCAACGCGGACAGCTGGTCGTCCCAACGCTCCGACAAGCGCTGCCGCGCGCTGTCGGCTTGCTGTCGCCAATGGTCGTGCTCGCTCAGGGCCTGTCGAACACCGGCGGCGATACCTTCGGCATCGTTGGCGCAGAACACTGCCGGCGAGAACGCATCGCGCAGCGCGGGCTGATCGGACACCACGACGACGCGGCCCGCGTAGATCGCCTCCGACGCGCTGCGCAGGACGGCATGAGGGCTCGTCGTGAGGCAGACGACGACATCCGCTGATCCCAACTCGCCCAAGAAACGGGCGTACACGAGCCAACCGGTGAACCTGACATTCTCGGGCGCGCTCTCGATCATCGAGCGGGGCGCGCGGCTCGTATCGCCGGTCACCACGACGTCGCAGTCCGACAGGAGTCGCGCCGCCTCGACGATCTCGTCCACGGGCTCGTCGGGGTCGAACACGGTGACGAAGAGCACCCGCGGTCGGGGTCCGGGCGCCGTCGGCGGCATCGCTTTCCACTCGGGCGGCGGCTCGTGCAGCACGAGGCCCACACCGCCCCAGCGGTCGACGAGCTCGGCGTAGTGGCGTGTGGTCACCAGCGTGGCGCGGGCCCGCCGGCCGAGGAACGCGTGCAGCCACACGAACCGCTCCCACACGTCTCCCGATGCCCCGAAACTCGCAGGATGGCTGTCGAGCACGAGAGTCGCTCGGAACAGCCGGCAGTACGCATACGCGACCAGCGGGGCGAAGATCGGCGGATTGCTGACGATGACGATCTTCGGTCGTCGCCGCGGCAGCCAGACCGCCATACGCACCGACGACACGACCCATCGCACCGGAGCAAACCAGCGCGCGGTCGGCCCCGGCATCGAGAAGACCCGGAGCTCTGCACGAAGCACCCGCGCGAAGTCCTCCGCATGCCCCGTGTTGCGCGCCCAGGTGCAGACGACGATGCCCGTCACCGGCGTCGCGACCGCAACAGGAGCGCGGCAAGACCGGCGCGGCTCGCCGGCCGCGATGGCGCACGAAGCGCTTCGTTGAGCACGAGCGCGGCGTGAAATGCGAATGACCGCGCACGACCGTGACGCCGGCGATAGAGCCGAAGCTTGTTGACGACGCACAACGACCACAGTGCTGGGTCGGTCGCCATCTCCCCGCCGATGTGGGTCACGCTGGCATCGGGCACGTACCGGAGAACGAGACCTGCGTCCTTGGCGCGGAGGGCGTATTCGGTCTCCTCGGCGTAGAGGAAGAAGGATTCGTCCCAAGGACCGAGCACGTCCCACGCCGACCGCGAGATGCACATAGCCGCACCGGTGGCCCAGTCGGCGGTCGTCGCGTCGGTGTACCGCTGCACGCCGACAACCTGCTCGCCCAGGGCCGCGAACCGGCCGGAACGGTTGCCGCCCAGGATGGCTTCGCCCGCGACTCGTAGCGGCGAGGGTTCGCGTCGCAGCGACCACGCGACCGTGCCGTCAGGGTTGAGCATCCTGGGCACGGAGATCGCGGTGTTCGGGAGCTCCAAGGCATCGACCAGCGGACGGATGGAATCGGCGGCGAGGCGGATGTCGGGGTTGAGCACGTAGATCGCGTCGCTCGGTTGGGCCACACCGACGGCTGCGTTGATCCCCGCCGAGTAACCCACGTTGCGTTCCAACTCCACCACCGTCGCGCCCGCGGCCCGAGCCAGGTCCACGCTTGCGTCGGTGGACGCGTTGTCGGCCACGACCAACTCGTACGCGAGATCCGCCGCCGCGTCCGGAAGCGACGCGAAGAACGCGGGCAGTAGCGCGGCCGAGTTGTACGTCACGACGACGATCGTGACCTTCACGAAAGCCCCAGGTGCTGCTTCAGATCGATACACCGCTGTTCCCATGAATGGCGGGCGGCGAACGCTCTGCGGCTGGCGACCTTCTCCACCGTCAGCGGTGCCTGAGTTGCGGCCACGACGGCATCGGCGAACGCCGCAGGTTCGTCGGCGATCGTCACCAGGTCGGTGTCCAGCCAACGTGTCGCGGGCAGACCGGTGGCGACCACCGCTCGACCCGCGGCGAGATAGTCGAGCGTCTTCAACGGAAAGCTGGCACGGTTGAAGGGCGTGTCGGCGTACGGCGTGAGGCCGACATCGATCCATCGCAGATACGAGGGCATCGCGGCCCGCGGTCGCTCCGAAACCCATTGCACGTTGGGTAGCGCGAGCAGTGCATCGAGGCGGTGCGCGCCGGGAGTCGCCGGACGCGGACCGACCAGGAGCAAGGAGTGGCCCGTCGCGGCGACCGCTTCCAACAGGGCAACGTCGATCCGTTCCGAGATGTGACCGATGAACCCGGCGATCGGAGGCTCGAGATCGACGTCGTCAGCCAAGGGCGCCTCATCGACGTCGGCGTACAGCTCCGGAACGCAACCATTCGGGATCACCACGGTCTCGAGACCGAGCGATTGCCATGTCTTCGCGAGGTCGTCGGTGATACACACGGCGAGATCGGCGTCTCGCGCCTGACGTTGGCGGCGGCGCAACAGAACATCGCGGCGCACACCGAGGAGGTCGGCGCCGGCAACGAAGTCGTCTGTCGCGTACACAACCGCCCGGCGCTCTCCGCACGCGCCGAACAGCGCGTGGTGGCCATCCACGATCACGACCTCGACATCGGCCGCGAGGTGACGGACCGCTCGTCGCATCGCTCGCCTGATCACGAGATCGGTCAGAGCGGCAAGTGCCGGACGGTCGATACCAGGTTGCACGATCGGCGTCAGGCGAGCGAGGCGCTCGCCGATGAGCCGCAGCCTCGGGCCGACGGTGGACGGGGCCGCGCCGGGCCGGCGCATGGAGATGTGCGATTCGGGCGGATCGACGAACAGAACGGGGGTCGACGGCGCGATGCGCTTCGCCATCTCGGACGAAGCTGCCGCGATGTTCTCCCACGCCGAGGCCCCGCAGATGACAACCAGTCCATCCCATTCACCGGCGACGACGTCGTCGGCCGCAAACGGTTGGCGCGTCACTCGCGACCGGAGCGCGCACCGAGCGCCGCGATGAGGCGCTCCGCGCGCAAGCGATCGATCAACGGCTCATCGAGTGGCTCGAGCTGGCCGACGATCCAGGACAGCAACAGATCGGCGAGGGCGGGATTGCGGGCGAGTGCCGGGCCATGGAGGTACGTCCCAAGAACGCGTCCGGACACCACGCCCTCCACCCCGCCCGTGCCGTTGCCGTGACCGGACTGCACCCGTCCTAGAGGCGCAGCACCCGGCCCGAGCTCGGTGATACCGCCGTGGTTCTCGAAGCCAGTGAGCAGCGGGAGGTCGAACGCGGTGGGTGCCACCACGAGCTCGCCGATCTGGCGCTCGCCCTTCGGTCGAGTCGTGCAATCGAGGATGCCGAGACCGGCCTGCTGCCGGCCGTCGCTGCCGGTGAAGCTCTGGCCGAGCACCTGCAGCCCGGCGCAGACGGCGAACACCACGGCGCCGGAGTCGACGGCGGCCGCGAGTTCGACCTCCGCCAGCCGGGCGGTGGCAAAGGTCTGGGGGGCGTCTTCGCCGCCGCCGAGCACGTAGATGTCGCACTCGAGCGGCAGCGGGTCGTCCATCCCGACGCTCACGACCTCGGCCGGAAGTCCGCGCCACCGCAACCGTTGCGCGAGAACCACGGCATTGCCGCCGTCACCGTACGTACCGAGTAGTTCGGGAAAAACGAGGGCAATGCGCACCGCGCTGTCTCGTCCCGCGCTCACGCGTTGGCTCCCGCGGCGCGCACGACATCGGCGAACACGGTGTAGTTGGCGACGATGTCGACCTCGGGGGCGTCGAACCGTTCTAGGCCTTCGAGGATCGGACCGTCCCACACTTCGCACGGCACTTCGGCGTAACGGAGTCGAACCGCGAGATCCGCGGCGCGCTCTCCTGCGGCCACGACGCGCCGCCCTTTCAGGCGTTCGAACTCGACGTCCCACAGCCACGACGGGTCGCGACCATCAGCGATCCGCGCATTGATCGCCAACACCAATGGGCGATCGTCGCCCTCGATCATCGTGAGCAACTCACCCCACCCTGCCGGGTTCTTGGCCAGCAGCAACCGCGCCCGCGTCGAGCCGACGGTGATCGTCTGATAGCGGCCGGCCACCGACGTCACCGTACCCAGGGCCTCCACGGCGACCAGTAGTGACACACCGAGCTTGGTGGCGGCGACCACGGCCAGCGCGGCGTTGCCAACGTTGTGATGGCCCGGGACGCCAGGACGCAACGGCACGCGCTCAGCATCGAGTACGAGTTCGTCGCCTTCCAGCTCGAATGCCGGCGGCCGGCGAAGGCCGCACTCGCACCACCAATCCCGGCCCTCACGCCGAATCGGCCGTCCGCAGTTCGGACACGAGGCGGCGTCATGGCGCCACCGGAGGCCGACGCCGACAAAGGTCACGTTGCTAGCCGTTCCGGCGCCGTACACGACGAGTGGATCATCGGCGTTGGCCACGACGGTGACCGGCTGGGCGCCGAGCGCCCGTCGCCATTCGGCCGCGACGGTTCGCACCTCGCCAAAGCGATCGAGCTGATCGCGGGAGAGGTTGAGCAACACGACGACGGGCTCGGTGAAGCTCGGGAGCAGCGACGGCAGCGCGAGCTCGTCTATCTCGAGCACCGCGAGGTCGGCGTTGCGAGCCCGGCGGCCGCTGAGCAATGCGACGATGCCCGACCGAAGGTTGGCCCCCTCCACGTTCGACGCCACGGTCAACCCACCAGCAGCGCAGGCGGCCGCCAGCATCGCGGTCGTGGTCGACTTGCCGTTGGTGCCCGACACGACCGCGATTCGGCGACCCGCGGCGAGCTCGTCGAGCGCAGTGGGAGCAAGGGCCAGCGTGACCTTCGCCCCGATGACCGATCCCCCACCGCGCCCCACGATGCGCGACGTTGCGCTCGCGGCTCCACCCAGCGCGGCCGCGATTCGGGTGCGGGTCGAGAGCGGAGCGCTCATCGCGCCTGCGGGAAACGAGCGGTGATGGACCGGCGAGCGAGGGGCAGCGGGAGGATCGCCGCGCCGATGAACCAGGTCATGTGGCGGGCCTGGCTCGCGAGGCGAAACTGCGGATGCCCCGCGATGGCGCGCGCTCCCGACACCGCGTGACGCCACCGACCGGACTGCCGCGTCAACCGCGACTTCGCGACGCGCAGGCTGGCCATGATGTAGTCGCGCGGCACCCACTCCTGCGCGCTTTGGGCATCGCTGAACACCCCCAACGCACCGCCGTACGTGCGCATGGCCTTGTAGAGGTTCTCCCGCATCTCGATGCGTTCGTCCAACCACGGCGATCCGTGCACGGGAGGGGAGATGTGTTTGTTGGCCCCGTGCGAGCGGTAGCAGGCGACCGGTTGCTCCAGCGCGACGAGAGGACCGCCCAACGCGGCGAGGTAGGAGAAGTAGCCGTCAGGCGGAGCAAGCTCTGGAATCGGCATCACGGCGTCGACGAACGAGCGCCGGTACGCCTGGCCAGTCGTCTCGGGCCAGAAGAACGAGCACCGGTCGAGCACGAGCGATCGGAGATCGCCTCCCCAGAGCGGACAGCCGTCGGGCGGGCGCCGAGCGCCGATTCTGCGGCCCTCGGCATCGACGATCTCGAGACGACTCATCACCATCGTCACCTTCGGATCCTCGAAGGCTTCGACCAGGCGCTCCGCGGCGTCGGGATACACCATGTCGTCGGAGTCGTGGAAGACCACGATGTCGCCGTGTGACAGCGCGAACGCACGGTTGCACGCGGCTGCTTGTCCGCTTTGCGGCTGTAATTCCACGACGATACGTCCCTCGTATTCGGCCAACACGTGGCGCGAGTCGTCGGTCGAGCCGTCGTCGACGACGATCACCTCCACGTTGTCGTACGTCTGGGCCAACAGGGCGTCGATCAACGGGCGAAGGAAGCGGCCGTAGTTGTGGTTCGGGACGCAGAACGACACCAAATCGGCCACGCGTGGACTGTACGTGGGACGAGGCGGCGCTCAGGCATAGGTCCGAGGGACCATTTCATCCACCAGGGGTTTCGGACATGTACGGAAGTGGGCGATACTTCACTCGGTGTGGGATGACTGACACGATTCGGCGCATCGTGGGCGACGAGGGTCGTCTGGCGGTCGACATCTCCGCGCTCGACGACGAGGCGAACCTGTACGACGCCGGGCTCACCTCGCATGCGAGCGTCAACCTGATGCTGGCGCTCGAAGATGCGTTCGACATCGAGTTTCCCGACGAGCTGCTGCGCAAGCAGACATTCGAATCGGTAGCCGCCATCCGCGCCGCGCTGGAGGAGCTGACCACCGCGCCGCTGCCCCAGAGCTGACCGTGTCCGCCGTGCCCGTGAACGCGCCGAAGGAGATCGAGGCCGTCGCGGCCCGGATCGGCGCAACCGTCGCCGCACCCGCGGCCGCCGAAGTCGACCGCGACGCCCGTTTCCCCGTGGAGGCGATCGATGCCCTCCGAGGGGAGCGCATGCTCTCCGTGCTCGTGCCGACGTCCCTCGGTGGCGGCGGTGCCAGCATCGTTGAAGTGACCGGGGCCGTCGAGGCGCTCGGACAGCACTGCGCATCGACGGCGATGGTGTACGCCATGCACCAGATCCAGGTGCACTGCCTCGTTCGTCATGGGCACACGCCCGCGCTCGACGGCTTCCTACGCGAGCTCGCTGGTCGCGAGCTACTCCTCGCATCGGCTACCACCGAAGTCGGCATCGGAGGCGACGTCCGCTCCAGCGGATGCGCCCTCGAGCGTCACGACGAGCGCTTCCACCTCGAAAAACAAGCGCCCGTCATCTCCTACGGCGCCAGCGCCGACGGCATCCTCGCCACCGCACGCGCCGCGGCGCTCAGTCCAGCCAACGATCAGGTGCTGGTGCTGTGCCGGGAGCCGAACACGTCGCTCGAGGCGACCAGCGGCTGGGACACGCTCGGCTTCCGCGGCACGTGCAGTCTCGGATTCCGCTTGTCGGCCGACGGCCCGGTTGACGAGGTCCTGACGGATCCGTTCGCCGACATCGCCGCGCAAACGATGCTGCCCACGTCGCACATCGTGTGGAGCTCGGTGTGGCTGGGGATAGCCACTGCCGCGGTGGCCACGGCCCGCCGCTTCATCCGCAACGAAGCCCGCAAGTCTCCCGGCCGGACACCGGCCGCGGCCGTGCGTCTCGCCGAACTCGTGGCGACACTGCAGGAGTTCAACCAGCTGGTGCACGGCACCGCGCGGCACTACCGCGATCACGAAGACGATCTGGCCGAGCTGTCCAGCATGCGCTTCACCATCTCGATGAACAGCCTCAAGCTGTCGAGCTCGGCCTACGTCGTCGACATCGTGACCCGCGCGATGTCGGTGATCGGCATCTCCGCGTATCGAGAGGATTCCCCGTACAGCCTGGGCCGCCTGTTGCGAGACGCCCATGGGGCGCCGCTCATGATCAACAACGACCGGATCGCGGGCCACAACGCGCAGATGCTCCTCGTCCACAAGGGCCAGTGACGAGTCGACGTGGACGAGTACGCCCGCTTTCGTGACGAGTTGATCGGCGCGGGTCACCTCGTGCCCATGGGCGTCGAGGGCATCTTCGGCAAGGGCGCCGATTTCGAGGCCATCGTCGAAGGCGTCAACCGCTGTGCCGGCGAAGCGGGCCGCGATCTTGCGTCGACGCCGCTGGCCTTTCCCCCGCTCCTGCCACGGACGACGCTCGAGCGCACCGACTACCTGCGCTCCTTTCCGAACCTGATCGGCGAGGTGCACGCCTTCTCGGGCGGCGATCGCGAACATCGCGAGCTGCTCGCGTTGCTCGAATCGGGAGCCGAATGGGCGACCGCCCTCGCTCCCACCGATCTCGCACTCTGCACCGCGACGTGTCACCCGATCTATCCGATGTCGTCCGGCCAACTGCCCGAAGGCGGACGCCGCTACAACGTGTTCGGTTGGAACTTTCGCCACGAACCCTCGATCGACCCGGCGCGGATGCAGGCCTTCCGCCAGCGCGAGTTCGTCTACCTCGGTGACCCCGCGGGCGCGGAGCAGTTCCGCGATCTCTGGATCGAGCGAGGACTCGACGTACTCACGTCGTTCGGCCTCGCCGCCGAGGCAGTGGTCGCGAACGATCCGTTCTTCGGGCGTTCCGGGCGATTGCTGGCCGCCGGACAACTCGACGAAGCGTTGAAGTACGAGCTCGTCACGCCCATCTGTTCGCCGGAGAAGCCGACGGCCATCGCATCGTCGAACTGTCATCGCGATCACTTCGGTGTGCCGTTCGGCATCACCACCGCGGATGGCGAGACCGCGCACTCGGCGTGTGTCGGCTTCGGCATGGAACGCATCACGTTGGCGCTCCTGCACACGCACGGTCTTGACGTGGCCCGCTGGCCGGCCGACGTTCGCACGAGGCTGTGGGGATGAGCCTGCAGCTGCTCGACATCGACGCCGCGACGTACGAGCCGCATCCATTGCACTCGGGCGAGCGCATGTGGTCGGAAACCAACTGCTACGTCGATCTCTGGATCGAGGTCTTGCACGCGTTCGGTTTCGATCCGATCGCCTGCGCGGCCTTCACGTTGAGCACCGACTTCGAAGGCGACCAATGGACGTTCTTCAAGTTCCCGCTCGAAGACCTTCGCGCCATGTACGGCATCGAGGTCGGCGAGATGAACGTGTGGGCGCCCACGGAGAACCACATCGTCGAGCAGCTCGCGCTCGGCCGTCTGCTGACCATCGAGGCCGACAGCTGGTACCTCCCCGACACGGCCGGGGTCTCGTACCAGCTCGACCACGTGAAGTCGGCGATTGTTCCTCAACTCATCGACTCCGACGCGCGGCGGTTGGGCTATTTCCACAACGCCGGCTACTTCGAACTCAACGGAGACGACTACGACGGCGTGTTGCGGCGCACCGAAGCGTTGCAAGACCCGCGCGTGCTGCCGCCGTACGTCGAGCTCGTGAAGCTCGACGCCGCCCGCCACGACGACGCGTCACAGCTCGTGGATGGCGCGATCCAGCTCACGCGCGACCACCTGGCTCGCCGGCCCGCGACCAACCCGGTGCCGCGCATGCGCAAGCGGTTGGCCGACGATCTCGTTTGGCTCAGCTCACAGACGCTCGACACGTTCCATCGTTGGGCATTCGGCTTCTGCCGTCAGTGCGGCGCCAATGCCGAATTGGCCGCGACATACGTCGATTGGCTCGCCGCCAACGACGACGCGTCCATCGCTTCGGCGGCCGACGCCTTCCGCGAGCTATCCAACGCCGCGAAGACACTGCAGTTCAACCTGGCGCGAGTCGTGCGAGGCCGAGCGGTCGACGTCGAGCCGGTGCTCGACGCGATGGAGCGCCACTGGGACTCGGCAATGGCCCCGCTGGTCGCTCGCTATGGCTGACTGGGAGTTGTGTTCGACCGACCCGGGCGCCGCGGACGGTCCCGCTGAGCTCGACGGCCTCGACGTCGAGTGGCTCAGCGCGATCGTGCCTGGGACCGCAGCCAGCGCGCTCCGGGCCGCCGACCGGTGGACCGTCGACGACGAGCGCGACTTCGATGCCGACGACTGGTGGTGGCGCACGACGTTCACCGTCACCGACGAGCACGAAGGTCAGTGGCTGCTCCGCATTGGCGGCCTGGCCACGATCGCCGACGTCTGGTTCGCCGATCGTCCGGTCCTGCACAGCGAGAACATGTTCCGGGGCCACACCGTCGATGTCGGGCCGCTGACACCGGGCGCGTACGACGTGACGATCCGCTGCGCGGCGCTCGGCCCGTTGCTGGCGGCGAAACGACCGCGTCCGCGCTGGAAGACCCGACTCGTCAGGCACCAGAACCTGCGTTGGTTTCGAACGGCGCTGCTCGGCCGGATGCCCGGATGGTCATCGACAGGCGCGCCCGTCGGCCCCTGGCGAGGATGCGAGCTCGTACCCGCCCCGGACGTCGTCTCGTCGACGGTACGCGCCATCTGCGACGGCCACGACGGCGTGGTGGAGGTGACCGTCCAGCTGCGCGACCCCGGCGTCGACGTCGTCGTCATGGTCGGAGCGACCCGAGCGGACGCGACGGTCGAAGGCGATCGCGCTCACGCCATCGTCCGGCTGTTCCATCCGCAGCGCTGGTGGCCGCACACGCACGGTCCGTCGACCTTGCACGACGTGAGCGTTTCTATCGACGATCGGTCATGGCCACTCGGGCGAGTCGGCTTCCGGACGATCGAGGCGGAAACCGCCGACGACGGGTTCGCGTTGCGGGTGAACGGCGAGCCGGTCTTCTGCCGTGGCGCGGTGTGGATGCCCGTCGATCCGGTGGCATTGGCGGCCGACCCACAGGCGCTTCGAGCCGCGCTCGAAGACGTGCGCCGCGGCAACATGAACATGCTCCGACTCAGTGGCACGACGGTGTACGAGAGCGACGAGTTCTACGACCTGTGTGACGAGCTCGGCATCCTCGTCTGGCAGGACCTGATGTTCGCGAACATGGATCCGCCGGACGATCCCGAGTTCGTCGCCGAGGTGGAAGGCGAGGTGACGCAACTTCTCGAACGGATCGGCCACCGCCCTTCGTTCGCGGTGTTGTGCGGTGGAAGCGAGGTGGAGCAGCAGGCGGCCATGCTCGGGCTGCCGCGCAACCGATGGTTGATGTCCGTGTTCGACAACGTGATTCCCGCACTCGCTGAGCGCGCCGTCCCTGGTCTTGCGTACGTGACGTCGTCACCGACCGGCGGGACGCTTCCGTTCCACAACGACGCTGGTGTCGCGCACTACTACGGCGTCGGCGGTTACCGTCGCCCGGTCAGCGACGTTCGCCGCGCCAACGTCCGGTTCGCCTCCGAGTGTCTCGCTTTCGCCCACGTGCCCGACGCACTCACGGCCGAGCAGGCCGCCACCCGCTACGGCGTGCCGCGCGACAACGGGGCCGATTGGGATTTCGCCGACGTACGCGACCACTACGTGCGCGACCTCTTCGACGTCGATCCGGATGCGCTGCTGGCCAGTGACGCGAACCGTTACCTCGACCTCGGACGGGCCGTCACGGGCGAGCTGATCGCCGCGACGATCGCCGAGTGGCGTCGGGTCGGCTCGAGTTGTGCCGGCGCGTTGGTCTGGTTCCTGCGCGACCTTCGTCCGGGTGCGGGGTGGGGTCTGGTCGACTCCTCCGGCCGGCCGAAGCCGGCGTGGTGGTGCGCGCGGCGAGCGATGGCACCGGTGGCGGTGTTGGCCCTCGACGAGGGGCTCAACGGTCTCCACCTCCACGTCGTCAACGACACCGCCGACACGGTCGAGGGCACCCTCCGTGTCGAGCTGTTCAGTCGCGGCGAGCTGTTGAGCGAGGCGGCTGAGCAGTCGATCAAGCTGGCCGGGCGCAGCGCGCACGTGGTGAGCGCCGACGCGCTGTTCGAGGGCTTTCGCGATCTCACCTGGGCGTACCGGTTCGGTCCGGCGAACTATGACCTCGTCGCGGCCACGCTCGTCGACGGCGACAGCCATCCGATCGCGCGCGCTTTCCATCTACCGCTCGGACTCGCGCGCGAGCTCGAGCCCGACATCGGCCTCAGCGCCGAAGCGACACCCGACAGCGCGGGACAATGGATGCTCACCATCCGATCCAGGCGGTTCGCTCAGTCCGTGGCGTTGCAGGTCGAAGGATTCCGACCGGACGACAACTGGTTTCACGTGGCTCCGGGAACACCCCGCACCGTGATGCTCGAAGCGTTGGGGCCCGACACCGCCGCGCCGTCGGGCGAGATCCGGGCGATCAACACCGTCTCCGGTTGCCG
Organism: Acidimicrobiaceae bacterium; assembly: GCA_041166745.1. Taxonomy (GTDB): domain Bacteria; phylum Actinomycetota; class Acidimicrobiia; order Acidimicrobiales; family JACDCH01; genus DASUCS01. The sequence goes on along the minus strand of JBEEGH010000019.1, from coordinate 17,762 downwards.
GATCCGGACCGCCGAATGAACGGCACACCCTTCTGGTTCGGTGCCGAGGACCGTCGGCTGTTCGGCTGGCTCCACGAGCCGGACGGGTCGGCGCGCGGCGGTGTCGTCGCCTGCTACCCCGTCGGCTACGAGCATCTACTGGCGTACAGCACCTTCGTCGCTCTGGCCGACGAGCTCGCCGACGCCGGGTTCGTCGTACTGCGCTTCGACTACGACGGCACCGGGGATTCGGTCGGGAACGATTACGAAGCCGATCGGGTCAGCGCGTGGCAGGCGAGCATCCGCCAGTCGATCGAGTTCGTGCGTGCGCTCACGGGCGAGCCGGTCTCGCTCGTCGGCATGCGCCTCGGTGCCACCCTCGCCGCGGCGGCCGCCGCGGAACGCGAAGACATCCGCGCCGTCGTGCTCTGGGATCCCTGCATCTCCGGCCGGTCGTTCATCCGCGAATCGAAGATGCTGCACATCGTCGGCGTCGGCGCCGACGAGCACCCGATCGACGACGGCGCCTTCGAGGCCGCCGGCCACGTGTTCACAAAAGACACTGTCGACGCGCTCTCGGCGGTCGACCTCACCGCCATTCCCGATGCGCTCGCGCCCCATGTCCTGGCGCTCATCCGCTCCGACCGGCCGTTCAACAGCAAGGCGAAGGCGCACATCGACGCGACGAACGACGTCACGTGGGACGACGCCCTCGGGCAGAGCGAGCTCGTCGACGAGCTGTCGCTCCTGAACAACCAGATCCCGTTCCAAGCCATCGCGCGAATCGTCGAGTGGCTCAGTTCGCACTGCCCCACCGATGCCGCCAAGGCGATCCCCCGCGTCGGCCGGCCGACCACCGCGGTCATCGACGAGGTCGACGGCAGGAACGTCATCGAACGGCCGGTGCGGCTCGGTCCGTACGGCCTGTTCGGCATCCTCACCGAGCTCGACAACGACGACCGTCGTGGCCCGACGATCGTGTGCTTGAACTACGGCACCGCCCATCACATCGGGCCGAGTCGTCTGTGGGTCGAGCTCGCGCGGGCGTGGGCCGCTCGAGGATTGCGCGTGCTTCGATTGGACCTCAGCGGCATCGGGGACAGTCCGGCCCGGCCGGGTCAGCCGGCTCAGCGCGCGTATCAACCCGATGCCTTCGACGATGTCGTCGACGTTCTGACCCACCTCAACCCTGCGGACTCCCACGACGGCGTGCTCATCGGCGTGTGCTCCGGCGCGTACCTCTCGATCGACGTCGCGGCCCTGCATGGCGTCCGTGGCGTGTACGCGATCAACGCCAACCTGCGCTTCGAGCCGTCGGACCTGCTGGAGAACAGCGTCGACGCGAAGCGGGCGGCACCGCCCAGCCGCTCGGTGATCCGCCGAGCGAGCGCGTCTGGCCTCGGCGCCGCCATCAAAGACCGGATCCCGCCGCTGGCCTGGCATCTGCTCGACCGGCTGCACATCCATCCGGCGCCCACACATGTGTTGGAACGCATCGCCGAGCGAGGCATCGACACGTTCCTCGGCTACGGCATCGACAGCGACCTCGAGATGCTGACGCGGCGGAGCAAGTACGCCTTACGGGGCCTCGAACGCCGGCCGAACTTCCACCTCGAGGTGGTCGACGGCATGGACCACCTGCTGATGCTGCGACGTCACCGTCGGCAACTCGCCGAGACACTCACGACGCACCTCGTTGCGAAGTACGCGACGCTGCCGGGACTGCCGTCGGGTGCTAGCGCCAGGCTTTCGCCGACGAATCCCGGCGGACGTCGTTGACGGAGAATTCCGCCGGGAGTTCCACGCCGTCGGACCGCCGGCGCAGCCGGTAGCCGGCATCTGTGGCGGCACTCACCTCGAACCCTGACCGGAACGCGAATTCGAATCGATCTCGGACCTGAACCGGCGTGCCTTGTGGCAGCCAGGTTGTGTCGTACTCCTTTGATGCCATGAGCCCACCTCCCCCTACTCGTTGAATCCCGCGACAGGAACCGACAAGGGTGCCGCGTCTGCTCGCTTTCGGCAAGGGCAAACCCGACCTTTTCGGCAGCGAAGGACAGCGTCACGACACGACGGCGACGGACTTCGTCAATCCCGCCACCCGCTCGCGGTGCACCTCGAGGGGCCTCGAGAACAGCGCCACGGTCTGGCGCGCCGTCAAGAGGTGGGCGTCGCGGGCCCGTCCTTCCGCGGCAGCGGCATCGTCTTCCCGCCCCGCGTGCCCGATGTCGACGTGGCGAATCAGCCACACCTTCACCTTGAACGGAAGGACACCGAAGAACGGAAAGCCCGTATGGGGCTCGATCGGGAACCAGCGACACGGCACCTGCACGTAGCACCGCTTTCCGACCCGCTGCACCTCGCGCGCCATGCGTGCTTGCTCGGCGCGATCACCGACATGCTCCATCGTCGAATTCGACAACACGAGGTCGAACTCGTCGTCGGCGAACTGCAGGCTCCGGGCATCGCCGACCAGACGCTCGAGTCGAGGGTGGGCGCCGTCGTAGTCGTGGTACTCGATGTTGAGCAGCGTGATCTCGACGCGCGGGTCGTCCGCCAGTGCTTCGCTGGCGTCGTGCAGAGAGCGCTTCATCCAGTACTCCGCGGTGCCACCGACATCGAGGATGCGCACGGGCCGGTCCGCAGCACGCATCTCCTCGCGAATCAGGCGCTCGACGACCGCGAAGCGACGCGTGCGGAGTCGGTTCGAGAGCGAACCGTCACGCGTCGGATCGGCCGCGGAGGTGAACAGGCGGCGAAGTCGGGAGATGGGTGTCACGTGATCAGCGACAGGGTGAGCCCGGCCTGCGCAAGGTGATACGTGACGATGATCGCCAGCCGGTGCCAGCTTCGTGGATGCACGAACCGTTCCCAGGCGATGAGGGCATCGGAGCAGAAGAACAGCGCCGCACCGCCGATGGCAACCGGTTCCTCGGTTCCGACGGCGCTCGCGACCATCAGCGAGATGACCGCCATGTAGACGCTCACGGGTACGACCATGGCGGGGTCGTCCCCGGCCCGCACGCCGCGGAGCACCCGGCTGCCGACGACCACCGCGGCGAGGGCCGCCACCGCCAGGCCGATGGCGAGGCCGAGGAAGCTGACGCCGTCGACCCACATCCCCACGATGTAGGCGACGTGGGCGAGCAGGAAAGAGAGGAGTCCGGCGACGAACAGATCGCGCGGGAGCATGAGCCAGACATCACCGAGCATCGACAACGCCAGCGCGGCCAGGAACCAGCCGCGCACGCCGCCGTCGCCCACATCCAGGGTGGCGGCCAGGCCCATCAGCAGGATGATGGTGAGCGGCTTGCAGACGTATTCGAGCGTCTTTTTACCGCGCACCACCGCGACCCAGTCCCCGGCAGCGACCACCGCGGCCGCGATTAGGAACACCCACGCGGCGCCGTTCACAATCGCGCATCGTACGTACTTCGTTTACTCTGACGGGGCGGTAAGGGGCTCACACTTGTTCGGTCACAAAATCCCGACGGCGGTACTGCTGGTCATTGCATTGAGTGCGGCGCTGCTCTCGACCGCGCCTCCTGCCAGCGCGGACCCCACCGTCACGCTCCCTGCGCTGGTCAACTTTCAGGCGCAGGCGACGTCGACCCCCGCGGGCTACATCGGCGACTACGGGCAGGCCTACGACGCCACCAGGGGCTATGGGTGGGTCGACGGCAGCGGCGCCCCACTGTCTCTCGTCGGCAACGGACGGGAGCGAGGCGTGTTGGCGGACAAACGCCTCGACACGTTCGTACACATGCAGCTTCCGTCGGTCTCCCCTGGTGTCCACACCGAGGGTGCGTGGAAGGCCTCGGTGCCGAACGGCACGTACAGCGTGACCGCCGCCGTGGGCGATCCGTCCCACATCGACAGCCGCCATGTGATCCACGTCGAAGGGGTCACGGCGATCGACTTCACCCCGACGGCGGGGCAGCCGAATCAGGTCAACACGGTGACCGTCAGCGTCACGGACGGGTTCGTCAACGTGGACGCCATCGGTGGCACCAACACCAAGATCGACTACTTGCAGGTGCAACCGGCGGCGAGCAGCTCGCCGACCGTCGTCGCCCTCATCCCGGCGAACGGTGCCACGGGCGTGCCGCTCGACGGCGCCGTCACCGTGCAACTGAGTGATGGCGTCGATCCCGTGAGCGCGAACGCGAACGGCGTCCAGTTGCTCGATTCGACCAGCACGCTCGTCGACGGTCACTACAACACCGACGGCGCGTACTCCAACGTCACGTTCGTGCCGACGACAAGCCTCGCGCCCAACGCGATGTACACGGTCAAGGTCACGGCCGCGCTGAAAGATCCGGCCGGCAACGCCTACCAGCCGTACACGTCCACGTTCACCACCGGAACGAGCGTGTCGTTGCAGCCATCGCCGGTGTCGTTCACCAAGGCGACGTTCGACGTGGGCGACGGGCCGACGGCGCTCGCACTCGGTCCGGACGGAAAGCTGTACGTGGCGTTCGGCACCGGAAAGGTGTTGGCCTATCCCCTCGACGCGAACGGCAACAAGGCCGGCGCGCCGACAGAGATCACCGCGTTCAAGTTCCAACGCACCATCAGCGGCATCAAGTTCGATCCTGCTTCAACGACCAGCAACCTCACGTTGTGGGTCTCGAACGGTCAGTTCGGCTGCGACCTCGTGGCCACCGGCACCGCGTGTGACGACTTCACGGGCATGGTGTCGAAGCTCACGGGCGCGAGCGCGTCGAGCCTCGTGCGCACAGACGTCGTCACCGGCCTGCCGAGGTCCGTGGGAAACCACATGAACAACGGGATCGACTTCGGTCCCGACGGCGCGATGTATCTCGCGCAGGGTGCGAACAACGGTTACGGCGCACCCGACGCGATCTGGGGCAACCGAAGCGAAGATCCGTTGACGGCCGCGATCCTGCGCATCGACTACAAGACGATCACGACGGTGCCGTACAACGTCGACACGTCGAAGGGCTACAACCCGCTCGCTGCAGGCGCCAAGGTGACGACGTACGCCACGGGCACCCGCAATCCGTTCAGCGTTCTCTGGCACAGCAACGGCAAGCTCTACGCGCCGGTGAACGAGTCGGCGAATGGCAACACGCCTGCCGATCCCGCCGGTGGCGCTCCCGCGCTGACCGACCTGCCGGCGTTCGACGACTACTTCACGCAGATCGTCGCGGGGAAGTACTACGGCCACCCGAATCCGGCACGCGGTGAGTACCGGATCAACGGCGCCAACCCCACATCGGGAGCCGACCCGTTCGAAGTGCCGCAGTACGCGGTCGGCACGGCGCCGAACGCCAACTGGCGCCAGCCCGACATGGACCTCGGCCTGCATCGCTCACCAGACGGCAGCGTCGAGTTCAAGTCCGACGTGTTCGGTGGCCTGCTCAAAGGTCAGATCCTCGTCACCGAGTACTCGCAGGGCAAGGACATCATCGCCATCCAACTCGACACCAACGGCAAGGCGGTGTCGAGGACGGTGTTGATGAGCGGCTTCAACAACCCGCTGCCGATCACGTCCGATCCCGTCAGCGGACGGGTGTACGTCGGCGAGTACGGGCGCGACCCAGACGGTGCCGGTGGCCTCATCGACGTGCTCGTTCCCAAGCCGCCGACCGCGGTGGCGAAGGTCAACTTCCAGGCGCAGGCGACGGTCACGCCGGCCGGCTACGTCGCCGACTTCGGCTCGGCCTTCGACACCACTCGCGGCTACGGCTGGGAGGATCTCAGCGGCGCCCCGCTCTCTCGTGTCGGTCTCGGCCGCGAGCGCAACATGGTGGCCGACAAGCGGCTCGACACCTTCGTCCACATGCAGGCCCAGGCCGGGAGCGGAATGACGGCGCCGGGTCGTTGGGAGCTGGTGATCCCGAACGGCACGTACAGCCTCACCCTCGCCGTCGGCGACCCGGGCTTCTTCGACAGCCGACACGTGATCAACGCGGAGGGCGTGACGATCCTCGACTTCACGCCGACGTCGGCGGTGCGCCAGACGACCGTGACCGCGCCGGTGACGGTCTCCGACGGCCGGCTCACGATCGACGCCACCGGGGGCACGAACAGCAAAATCGACTATCTCGACGTGAGCGGGGGCAACCAACCGCCGCCGCCTTCATCCCTGAAGGTCACGTCGCCCGACGACGTCCTTGGTCTGACGAGTCGGCTCGTGTTCAGCACCGTGGCCTCCGAGGTGAGGCCGGGCAAGAGTCTCACGCTCACGAACACCGGAAGCAGCGCCGCGTCGGTGACCGGTCTCACGATCGGCGGACCGGACGCCAACCAGTTCATCGTCGACCCGGCGCAACCCAAGACGTTCTCGATTCCCGCGGGCGGGAGCGCCAGCGTCCTCGTCGACTTCCGCCCGACCACCACGAAAGTCGTCGACAACGCCACGTTGACCATCGCCACGAACGCCTCGGGTGGTTCCACGATCAACCTCCCGCTGTCGGGCTTGAACGCGGTCAACTACGAAGGCGCGAGCGAGCCGAGCGCCCAGGAGATCTTCAACGCGCTCGGTTACACCGCCACCAACGCGGGCGTCACCAACACGGTGGCGAAGAACTACATCAGCGACAAGCGCACACCCGCGGGCGACGAGATCGTCTCGCCCTACTGGAAGCGAGCCGACAGCAGCGCACCGATGCAGCTGATCCCGGTCGCGCAGTACTCGGGCCGCCACACCTACAACAGCGGGCCCATCGACTGGTTCGTCAAAGGAAGCCCGAACACGAGGACAGTGCTCTTCGGTCTTCCAGGCGGAAGCGACCCGAGCGGCGGCCAGAACCAGCGCCTGCTTCCGAGCATCGCGCCGGGCGGGACGACGAGTTTCAGCACCGCTTCCGTCTTCGGCGTGCACGACGAGTACGGCGACTTCACCGACGACGCACTCGCGTCGACCGGCCTCAATCTCCACGATTTCCGCTTCTATCCGGCCAAGGGCGCTGATGGCGTGCAGATCCCGAACACGTGGCTCGTCGCTGACGACGTCGGACAAGACCCGAGCCCGGCCAGCGGCAAGAACTGGGACTTCCAGGACTACGTGCTGCTCCTGCGCAATGCGCAGCCAGAGCTCACGGCCGCCGCAGTCCCGGGTGACACCTCGCTGAACCTCGATTTCAGCGCGAGCAAGACGGGCACGATCGCCGACAAGTCCGGGCTCGGCACGGGCTTCTCGAGCGTTCAGGCCAACACCGCCGGGAACCAGTACGCACCGGCACAGCTCACGCTCGATACGGCCAGCGGTGTCCTCAAGGTCGTGAGCACGGCGGGCAGCAACACGAACGGCGTGAACACGCAGCAGAACGCGTTGCAGCTCGCGTTCGACGGCACCCGCCAGAAGTTCCAGGCCTCGAGCCGGCTCGTCGGGCCGTTCACCGGCATCAACCTCGGGTCGGACCAACAAGCCATCTACGTCGGGCCCGATCAAGACAACTACTTCAAGCTCGAAGTCGAATGCCAAGGAGACGGCAAGCAGCACTTGACGATCTGGTACGAGAAGAACGGCGTCGGTTCGATCCTCACGTCGATCCTGCTGAGCAATCCGAGCGCCGCCACGCTCGATCTCTTCATCACCGGCGACCCCGTGGCGGGAACGCTGCAGGCCGCCTACCGAGTGAACTCGAGCAACGCGGCGGACATCGTGACGTTCGGGGCGGCGACCGCCGTACCCGACGTGATGCGCTGGTTCAGCCGGCAGAGCCGGGCCGGGATCATGACCAACAACTCGAACGGAGGCTCACCTTTCACGGCGAGCTTCGACAGCTTCAAACTCGTCAGCCTGTAGTCGGCTGTCCCGCCGCGTCCGCGACGAGCGTCGGGTCACCAGGGGCGTCCGTTGACCGGTGCTACCTTTTCGGCTGGCCCCATCGATCAGGAGCGGTGCGTGCGCATCTCGGTGGCGATCTGCACCCACAACGGTGAGCGGTACCTGCGCGAACAACTCGAGAGCATTGCGGCGCAAGATCGCCATCCAGACGAAGTCGTGATCAGTGATGACGGCTCCGTCGATGCCACCCACGCCATCCTCGACGAGTTTGCTACGGCGTCACCGTTCTCCGTGCGGGTGTTCCACAGTGAGCGGCATCTCGGCGTGGCCCGCAACTACGAGCGAGCCATCGGGTTGTGCGACGGCGACGTGATCGTGCTCGGCGACCAAGACGACCGCTGGTCCACGGAGCGACTGTCCCGACTCGAAGCGGTGTTCAACCGGCCGTATCCACCCGCACTGGCGTTCAGCGACGCGTGGTTGATCGACGCCGGCGGACGGCGCACGGGCGAGCGTCTCTGGTCGGTCGTCGGGTTCGCCGATCACCATCGCGATCGCATGCGGCGAGATCCGTTCGGTCAGCTCATGGGTCGCTCGATCGTGTCGGGTTGCACCCTCGCCTTCGACGCGAAGTGGCGTCCCTTGCTGCTGTCGTTCCCGAGCGAGGACACGGGTACCGCGGTGCGCATCCTGCACGACCGCTGGATCTCGTTGTGCCTCGCCGCCGCGACCGGCCCGGGCGGCGTCGAGGTGATCAGTGAACCGCTCGTCGAGTACCGACAGCATCCTCGCCAGCAGGTCGGCATCCCCGCGCTGCAGATCCGCAGGCTCGTGCCGTCAGGTGTGCTGCGGTGGCGATCCGCGGCGGTACCGACGCGCGAGCACAGCTCGCGTCTGGGCGCGACCGCCGACGTGCTCGAGATCATCGAGAAGCGCCTCGACCTGCACATGAGCGAAGGGGTCGGGCCCGCTCGAGCTCGCGTGGCCGACGCCATCGATCACCTCCGGGCGCGCGCCGGCCTCGGAACGAATCGCGTCAGCCGCGTCCGCGGCGTGATCAACGAGTGGCGCAACGGCCGCTACCACGACTATTCCCTCGGCCTCGCCAGTGCGGCAGCCGACCTCCTGCGCCCCAACCGGTGAGCACCACCGACGTACTGATCACCCTCACCGAGGCCGAGCTCAAGGACACCCGCGGCCTCAGCCTCGTCGGGCTCTTGAAGTGGTTGCTCGAGCCGGCGCTGAGCACGGCGGTGTACGTGCTGCTCGTGCAAGTGGCGTTGCGCAACACCCAGCCCGCGTATCCGTTGTTCGTGTTGAGCGCGGTGCTCCCTTGGCGGTACTTCCAGGACAGCGTCGGTCGCGGTCTGGGACTCGTGAGCTCGTACGGGAACCTCATCACCGCGCGCCGATTGCCTCGCGGCGTCCTGCCGCTCGTCGCGGTGGCGACGCAAGGCGCGAGTCTCCTCATGGGCATGGTGCTCCTGGTTCCTCTCATGCTCTGGTACTCCGCGCCGTTCACCGCGGCCCTGCTGCTGTTGCCGATCGTCGTCGCGGTCGTCACCGTCTTCGTCTCGGGCCCGACGTACCTGGCGTCGGTCTTCGGCCTGCACATGCCCGACTACCGCGGGCCGATCCAGAGCGTCATGCGGTTGGGTTTCCTGGTCTCGACCGCGCTCGTCCCTCCTGGCCGAGTCGGCGGCAGCGGAGCGGCATGGCTCTTCCGCTACAACCCGATGTCGGGCATCTTCGACTCGTTCCGGGCCATCGTGATGGCGGGCCGCGCGCCACGAGCCGTCGATCTCCTCTATCCCCTCGCGGTCGGCGTCGTGCTCCTCGTCATCGGCCGCGCCGTCTACCTGTGGTGGGAACCGCAGATGGCGAAGGAGGTCTGATGGGCGCGGCGGTCGAGGTCCGCGACCTCGGCGTGCGGTACCGCATGTGGCGCCGGAACCGATCGACGCGCGGCGACGGTCAGGGCGGCCGGTGGCGGCTGTGGGGACTGCGCAACGTGAGCTTCGTCGTCGAGCCGGGCGAGTACGTCGGCATCATCGGTCGCAACGGCGCGGGCAAGAGCACGCTCCTCTCCGCCATCCTCGGCGTGTTGCCCGCTGACGAAGGCGAAGTGAGCACGACCGGTCGCGTGATCCCGCTCTTCTCGGGGGGCGCGGGCCACATGTCGGGCCTGACGGGCCGAGACAACATCCTCGTGTCCTGCGTGCTCCTCGGCCTTTCGCGCCGGGAGGCACACGCCGTCACACCGACGATCGGCGAGTTCACGGGCATCGGCCGGTTCCTCGACGTGCCCGTGCGCACCTACTCCGCCGGCATGCGCGGTCGGTTGTCCTTCTCGATCGCGATGCACTGCGGCGCCGACATCTTGCTGATCGACGAGGCGCTGCGCACCGGCGACGAGCAGTTCCGGCGCCTCGCCCGCCAGACCCTCGACGACTACCGCGCCGCGGGTGGCACCATCCTCGCGGTGTCCCACGACCTCGTGGATCTCGAAGCGAGGGCGAGCCGCGTGCTCTGGCTCGCCGGCGGTCACGTCGAGATGGACGGACCTCCCGACGACGTGCTGACCGCCTACCGGCGATCGATCAGCTCTCCGACCTGACGGGGACGCGCTTCGGAGCGATGCAGGATGTAGTCATCCGGCACGGCCCACCGCTCGTCGTGGCCGCGTGGCGTGTGCACGCAACACAGCAGCCGCTCACGCGCCGGCGCGGCGACTGCGGCAACAGCGACGCGCGTCCGTCCTGACTCGTTCGGGCCGGACCAGTGCACGAGCGCGTGGTCGAAGAACACTGCGTGTCCCGCGGGGAGCGGCAGCGGAATCTGGCGCTGTGGATGCGTCGCGACCAGCTCGTCGGACAGCTCGCGTTGCGGAAACCCCGTTGCGGGACGAAACGCAGGGGTCATCCGGTGCGATCCGTCGAGGACCCACAGCGCGCCGTTCTCGAGGGACGTGTCGACGGTGGTGATCCATACAGCCACCGATCGAACGCGCGGCTCGTCGACCAACGTCGGGTCGGTGTGGGGCTGAACGCGACTGTCGCCCGTGGCGCCCTTCACCACGAACGTGGCCAGCGCGACTCGATGGTCCGCCAGCACGGCACGGACGGGTTCGTCTATCACGGCCACGACGGCGTCGCTGGCCGATTGTCGGACGGCCCGCTCGCCCTCCGCGAGTGTCACGCGGTAGCCCGCTTCCTCCGAGTGCCGGTTGGCCTCCCACGCGGCGATCAATCGCGCGAGCTGCTGCTCGTCGAGCAGCGGCATGGTGACGAACCCGCGTTCGGCGAACGTCGCATCGTGCGCCTGATCACGGAACGTCGCCGACGCGTTCATGCGGACGACCGTAGGTCCGCGACGAACCGATCGCGATAGTCGGCGGACACACCGTCGGCTTGGCGCACGAGCGCCGGCTTCGGCATCGCGACATCGTCGTCCGGCACGCCGATGTGCTGGAGCACGGTGCGCACCGCGCGCTCGTGATCGACGACGATGTCCTCGTACTCGAGCTCCAACACGTCGGCACCGCGCTGCGCCAGCCACTCCCGCCATGCCGCGTGCCCGTCGACGATCGTGGTGTGGTGGCGGAGGATCGCGTCGAAGTCATAGGGCGGAACGGTCGCGTCACCGTAGGAGTCCGCCCATGAGCCCGTGACCGTCGCTCGCCAGAACGACACGGCCTGAGCGGCGCGGTCGGCCCGCTCCAGATGGATGTACTGCAGCGCGGGGAAGGCGGCGTCGAGGTCGGGCACCTCGGCGATCAGCGCCGGTGCGTACTGCCACATGAGCTTGGCCCCGAAGATCCCGTTGCTCGTCGTGGACGCGTCGACGACGGCGTCGACGTACTCGCGATACGACGCATCCTCGGCGAGCTCGAGCGTCCGGCGCCACGCTCGCACCGCTCCGGGGAAGAAGTACTCCGACGGCATCCCGGCGACGCCCGTGTTGGCGAGCGCGTGGCACAGGAACCAGCTACCGGTCCGCGGTGTGGTGCAGATGAAGTAGCTCCGCTGGGGCCGTCCGCCGTGCGGGAGCGGGATTCCCGGGATCAGCACGTCACGCACGTCTCGGCGCACCTGGCGTGGTCGCGGCGCGGGCGCCGGAGTTGCATGTCCGCGGCCGAGTCGTGCTCGCAACCGCCTCACGCGATGCCCCAGCCGTCGAAGTCGGGCGCGAGATGCTCACGCAAGCGCAGCACTTCGGGCCGAAAGAATTCGGCGAGCTCGTCCCGCAACGTCGGGCTCATCTTCGCCATTCTCTGCCAGCGCGTGTGATCGACGATCGATCGCCCGACGGCCCGCGGCCCGCGTCGGTGCCAATCGCGCCGGAGCCGGCGTCGCAGCGTCAGGGTGCGTCCATGCTCGTCTGCGATGTCCGCCGCCCATGGGGAGATGCCGATGAACGCGGCGATCTCGGCGATCGTGGTCTCGCGTTCGTCCCGTAGGCGCTCGGAGAGCACGATCAGGAGTTGATCGCGGTCGAAGTGCGCGAGATAGGCGTCGACGTGAGTGGCGTACTGACCGATCCCCGTGTACGTGGGAGTGGCCCACACCGCCCGTGCCAGCGGTTGGTCCTCGAAGCCGCGGTCGAGGTTGTGGAGGTAGTGAGAGCGCACCCGCTCGATGGGATTGCGCACGAGATACACGAGACGGGCGTCGGGCACGATCGACGCGATGCGCGCCGGCACCTCGGGGAAGAAGTGGAGCTCGGCGTAGCTCGGGGACGCCTCGCCGATGGCGACGGCTTCCGGGTCGCTCGGGAACTGGTCCTCGTACCAACCAACCCCCTTGTCCCAGTTGCGACTGAAGAACTGCACCTCCTTCTGCTCCGCCATGGCCACGTGGGGATGAGCAGAGAGGTAGCGCCAGAGGCTCGTCGTCCCGCACTTCATCGCGCCGATGACGAGAAAGGTGGGTCGGGTCATCGACCGAGCCGGCGCGCCAGCCGACGACGCCAGTACCGGCTTCGGCGGCGTACCACCGCCGGGCTCGTGAGAGGGGCGCCGCGCGGCTCAGCCGCTCGCGTTGCTGCGGCCTCGGCCCGCTTGCCCGTGGCCAGCAACGCCCGCCTCGGGACGGCATCCGGCTCGAAGCGCGGATAGGTCACGTACGACACGCTGTCGAAGTGCGGCCGCAGGCGGCGGGCCACGTGGTCGATGTGCGGCGCCACCAGATGCTCGTGGCGCTTGCCGCCCACCTCGTCAGTCCAGTCCCAGGTGACGCTCGTGATCTGCAGCGGCCCACCGAACACGCCGATGTCCTTGTTCTCGTAGGGAACGGATCGGCCGCCGGCAAGGAGCTCGAAGTCGCACACGGGGAGGAACACCGCGCCGCCAGTCGCCGTCCAGCGGCTGAGATTGTCGAGCACCTGCTCGACTCGATCGAGCGTTCCCGCGTAGCAGTACGCGAACCACATGCACGAGACGACGTCCCAGTGGCCCGTCCAGTCGTCATGTCGGTCGAGAAAGCTCCCCTCGCGCAACTCGGCATCGGGACTGTTGCGCCGGGCGATGTCCAGCATCGCCGGCGACAGATCGAGGCCGGACCGGTCGACTCCGCGGAATCGCGACAGGAACCAGCCGGAGCCGCACCCGACGTCGAGCCAGCGTGGCGCCTTCGCGCGTGACGCGTCGCGATCGAGCAGTTGGCCGAGCAACTCGACCTCGAACTCGGCGTTGTGCCGCGACCACCCATGGAGCAGGAACCGCTCCTCGTACATGGCCGCGTAGCCCGGGTCGTACAGGGCGCGGACTTCGTCAGCTTCCACTGGACGTCACCAACGCTCGGCCGCTGGCGAACACGCGCCAGAGGAAGGGGATGAATCGAGAGCCGATCGCTCGTGCTTCGCGCAGCACCGTCCGGTGGAACAGGACCACGGGGGCGATCAGCAGCACCAGGAACGCGGCATCGCTGGATGCCAGCCAGGCCCCGACGAGGAGCGGCGGCCACACGATGGTGAAGCGCTCGAGCGCCATGCGGGCCCGGTGCTGCGTCGGCGCGGGCGCGAAGGGCAGCGGCCAGAACCGGCGCGCCACCACCCACGTGAGCGCGTAGACCACGGTGAAGACAGGGATGAGTAGGGAGCGGACGCCGGCCAGCACCGCGAGTGTGCCGAGCGAGAGGACCTCGGCGGGAAACGCGAACCGACGCGCGAGCAACGCTGCCCTTTCGCTGCCTTGTTGCACGACGAACGTGCGCAGCCCACCGGCGCGGTCGTTGCGCTCGTCGCGCATCTGATGCACGAGGATCGACCGGACACCGCGGGCGAGCGACCAGACGAGCAGGGCCGCCGCGACCGCGGCGACCGACCGCGCGCCGACGTCACTGCGTTCGGTCATGAGCGCGATCGCGAACGCGGTGGGCGCGACGTGGGACATCACCGCGTCGCTGACGAGACCGACGGCCCCGCGTTGCTTGAGCCTGATCGGCGGCGCCGCATAGATGATCGGGAGCACGATGATCACGGCGAGCACGGCGACGCCGATCGAGCCCGGCCACAGGCCGAGCCACGGAGCAAGCCCGCCGACGGCCAACGCCAACGCGACGAGCACTCGAGCCCGCAGGGAGAGGGCCACGACCGCGTTCGGCTTGCCCGCGGCGAGATCGGACGGGACATCGAAGCTGTCGTCCACGATGTGGGCGTACAGGCCCAGCAGCGCGGCCGACACGACGAGCAGCGCGAGCGGGCCGAGCACCTCGTGCGGCTCGGCAGGGCCCACCGCGACGGTCGCGTACGCGGCCAGCAGCAGACCGGAGACCTTCGAGTCCCACCAGTTGCGCTCCGGCCGACCGGGTTGCGCATCCGCCCGAAGGACACCATCGCGTACGTCTGACCAGAGCGCCGGCGCACCCCGGGAGACGTCGTACCGAGCGACGGACTCGCGCGCCGCCCGACCGACCGCCTCGCGGGCCTCGGGATGGTCGACGAGATCGACGATGGCCGCCGCCATCGCCGCGACATCGAGGTAGGGCACGAGCCGGCCGCTCTCGGGCGTGAGGAACTCGCGCATGCCGCCATTGTCGAAGGACACCACGGGCGTCCCGACCGCGGACGCCTCCAGCGCGACCAACGGGAACGGGTCCTCTCGCGAGGTGAGGGCGAAGACGTCGACCGCCCGGAAGAACGATGCCGGGTCTTCGGTCTCGGGCAGGAGATGCACTCGGTCGCCGATACCGATGCTGCGGATCTCGTGCTCGACCGGCCAGAGATCACGGGTGGGGGTCGCACCGATCCACACGAAGTGGATGTCGGGACGGGTGCGCCCCACCACGGCCGCGACCTGCGCGAAAAGATCCGCACCCTTGCGCCACTCCATCGTCCCGCACCCCCCGACCACCGGCGCGCCCGCAGGGACGGGCAGAGCCATCTCCGTCGTCTCGTCGCTCGAGAAGCGGGCGACGTCGATGAACTCGTGGTGGGTGCGGATGCGCTCCGCCGGCACTCCCCTGTTCTCGACGAGGTTGTCGGCCACCGCTTGCGACGCGGCGATGAACACATCGACTCTGTCGACGAGGTCAGGCCAGGCGAGCGAGCGCGGCGTGCCGAGCCGCAGACCCATCTCGAGCTCGTGGACGTGACAGATCACCCGAGGGCCCCGCGGAAGGTAGAGCGCGAGGCTGAAGCTGGCGACGCTGTTGAGGTAGACGACGTCCATCCCGCGCGCCTTGCGCAGCAGCAGGCGGTAGCGGGCGCCCCGGATGCGTCCTGCGACGCGCAGGAGCCCGAGGTATTCGAGCCCCGTCTCGATGCGATGGAACAACGACGAACCGTCGAGTGGGCGCAACACGCGCACCGGGCCCAGCTCCCGGAATCGAGGCTCGAGCGGCCCGCCCCGCAGCAAGAGCATCTCCACATGGGCGTCGGAGTTCGCGTGCAACCAGCGCAGGAAGTGCAGCAGCATCATCGGCGCGCCGGTACGAGTGGCCTGGTGCGACACGAAGAGTGCTCTCGTCGCCCGCATCGCGTCCGAGGCTACAAGCGGCGGATCGCGCGCCTGAGCCTCTGACCATGTCCTGAATTCAGCGCCCGGAAGGCGACCAGCTCCGCTCGTGCTCGAGCGCCCGAAGCGCGCATCACATCGTCGAACCGGCGGGCGGCCCAGTCGTACAGCTCGATGTCCAGCTCGTTGCGCTCACGGATGGATGCGATCACGTCGGCCGGCAGCGCGGCAGTGGGTACCGAGGAAGGGGAGACGTTCCGTCGTTCGTAGAACGGCCAGCGCGGCCACCCCAACACCCTCCGCATGAGCAGGACCGCCTCGTCGAAGCGCTCGGTGATGCCGACCACCACGAAGTGCCTTTCGAGGTTGCGCTTCGCCGCGTCGAGCGTCGCCCTGGTGACGGGCTCCTCGACGTCGAGCCGGCTGAGCACCCGCGTCTGGAGGTTGTGCACCATTCGGGCCGCCGGCTGCGACACGACAAACTGCTCCAGGGTCATGTCCTGGGTGAAGGCGCCCACCCCTCTGGACGGCTGTCGCTGAGCGAAGGCGTGATGCGAGACGACCCTCGCGATCGGTTCGCGCAACACGGTGATGTACCGAGCCTCGATGGGTAGAGCCTGCATCTGTGCGAAGGGGAGGTGGCCGTAGATCGCTCGAACGCGGGCCCGGGCCTCGGGCGACGCCACGTACGCGGCGAGCTGTGCCTCTCGCCCCGGCTGCAGGATCCCGATGAACTCGCCTTGGGCGTATTGGCGCCGAACGATGAGCCGGAGCGTCGACCCGCCGGTCTTCTGCAGGTGGACGAAGATCGTCGGAACGACGGCTTCGACCATCGGCCGACCTTACTGAGATGCCGATCGGCCGGGTCGTTGTGTCGGCCACGTCGATCGTCGCCGCGACGCTCATCAGCAGGATGATCGTGAGGGGCTTGCAGACGGACTCGGGAGGAGAAGCGTCGCCCGCGGGCGGGTTGACCTCAGGCGTCAGGCGCGACGACTGTCTCGAGCGTGGTGCTGCAGTTGGCGCTCCCAAAGCCGTAACCGCAGTTCGCGTCGACATTGCCGAACGTGTATGCGGGCGAAATCGTGTAGTTGAAGCCGGCCTGGTACGTCTCTGCCGCGGCGACCGGCCCGAACGAGCAGGTTGTTTCGAGCGTCGCCCCCTCTCCATATGCGTTCGTCGACTCGCAACCGGGGGGCGACAGCGTGATCCAGTCGTTGAGCGGCCGGCCGTTGCCGTTTCCCCAGAGAAAGAGATTCGCCTGCACGTTGTAGTAGTTCTGAGCGGCGCCGCATTCCACGATCGTGTGCAGTGTCAGGGTGTCCCCGGGCGCCGCAGGAACGGGCGTGAGTGAGTACCGAACGTTGCAGCCACCGGCCGAGAAGCTGCCCTGCTCAAGTGGCGTGACCGAGGCCGAGACCGGAACGGCGCTGGCGATGAGCCCACAGGTGCCCACTGCGACGGCCACCCTGATGAGGTGCCACCTGCCCATGTCGCCCTCCCGCATTGCTGTGACCGGGAGCACTTCGGCAACCGTGCGACCGTTTCCTCCCGGTTACGCCGGTGAACGTTGAGCGGACGACGGGATTCGAACCCGCGACCCCAACCTTGGCAAGATTGTGCTCTACCAGCTGAGCCACGTCCGCGTGAGACGGTCAGGATAGCAGCGGGGTTTCGGCCGGGGACCCCTCCGATTCCCCCTGCGGGTCAGCTGCCGGCCAGTTTCTCGACGACCGGGGCGAAATCGTCCAGGGCCGCCTCCTGCACCACGATGTACGTGAACCCGTGCCGGTCGCGGCGGGCGATCAGCGTCTCGGCGATCTGATTGTGGGTGCCCACCAAAGCGAGCGGCGTGCCTGCCGCCTCCTCGGGCGACAACCCGAACATGCCGGCCAGGTTGTTGATCACGCTCTCGCGGTCGTCGGTCACCTGCACGAAGAACGTGAGCGTCTGCAGTTCGATGTCGTCGAACCGGGCGCCCGCCGCGTCCTTGATCCACTTGATCTTCTCGTCGATCTGTTCGGGCGTGACGTTCTTCGGTGTGGTCGCTACGACCGCACCTTCCGGGAC
>JBEEGH010000018.1:0-88020 GCA_041166745.1 Acidimicrobiaceae bacterium | reverse complement strand
CCGCCTAAAAAACCCGCACAAACGAGTGGATGACGACTAGATGAGGCCGAGTTCCTGGACGGCGGCGCGTTCTTCGGCCAGCTCGTTGACCGATGCGTCGATGCGCGCTCGTGAGAAGTCGTCGATCTCGAGGCCCTGGACGACCTCGTAGCTTCCGCTCGACGTCGTGACGGGAAACGACGAGATCAAGCCCTCGGCCACGCCATAGCTTCCGTCGCTGACGATTCCCATCGACGTCCAGTCGCCCGAAGCCGTGCCCTGCGCCCACGTGCGGACGTGATCGACCGCGGCGTTGGCCGCCGAGGCCGCAGACGACAATCCGCGGGCCTTGATGATCGCCGCGCCGCGCTGCTGCACCGTTGGGATGAACTCGGACTCGAGCCACGCCTGGTCGCCGCCGACGGCGTCGAACGCCGGCTTGCCATTGATCTCGGCATGGAAGATGTCGGGGTACTGCGTGGCCGAGTGGTTGCCCCAGATCGTCATCTTGGACACGTCGGTCGTGTGGACGCCTGCCTTCTTGGCCAGCTGGGCAACGGCCCGGTTGTGGTCGAGTCGGGTCATGGCGGTGAACTGGCCGGGATCGAGGTCCTTGGCGTTCTGCTGCGCAATGAGGCAGTTGGTGTTGGCGGGGTTGCCCACGACGAGCACCCGTACGTCGCGCTTGGCCGAACGCGACAGCGCCTCGCCTTGCGGCTTGAAGATGCCGCCATTGGCGCTGAGGAGATCGGAACGCTCCATGCCCTCCTTGCGGGGCATGGCCCCGACCAAGAGCGCGTAGTCGACGTCGCCGAAGGCCACGTCGGCGTCGTCCGTCGGCACGAGGCCGGCGAGCGTCGGGAACGCACAGTCTTCGAGCTCCATGCATACGCCCTCGAGCGCGCCGAGGGCCGGCGTGATCTCGAGCAGCTGCAGGATGACCGGCTGGTCCGGGCCGAGCATCGATCCGCTGGCGACGCGGAACAGCAGGCTGTAGCCGATCTGGCCGGCGGCACCGGTGATGGCGACGCGTACGGGTTCATTCATGGATCCAACCTATAACGCGACACGGGACCGCTCCGAAGAGCGGTCCCGTGTGCTTTCGCGCAGGAAGCCAGCACGAACATGACCTATCGGTCAGAGTTGCATGGACTTGATCTCGAGGAATTCTTCGAAGCCGTGCTCGCCGTATTCGCGGCCATAGCCGGACTGCTTGTAGCCACCGAACGGAGCGTTCGGGTTGAAGGCACCACCGTTGACTTCGATCTGGCCGGTGCGGATGCGGCGGGCGACCTTGGTGGCCCGCTCCTTGTCCCCGGACCACACGCCGCCTGACAGGCCGTAGGGCGTGTCGTTGGCGATCTTCACGGCCTCTTCCTCGCCGTCGTACGGGAGGATCGACAGCACTGGGCCGAAGATCTCCTCCTGGGCGATCGTCATGTCGTTGGTGACGTTGGAGAACACCGTCGGCCGCACGTAGTAGCCCTTGTCGAGACCCTCGGGCTTGCCCGGGCCGCCGGTGACGAGCTTGGCGCCCTCGGCGATGCCCTTCTCGATGTAGCCATTGACGCGATCGACCTGAGCTTGCGAGGACAGCGGTCCGAGCATCGCCCCATCGGCGAAGGGATCGGACGGCTGGAACTTCGTCTCGACCTCGTCGGCCGCGATGCGCTCGGCGTCGGCGAGTCGGGCCGACGGAACGAGCATGCGCGTGAGCGCGGTGCATGTCTGGCCGGAGTTCAGGTAGGCCTTGCCGATGCCATCACGTACGGCCTTCTCGAAGGTCGCGTCGTCGAGGTCGTCGAGCAGGATGTTGGCGGACTTGCCACCGAGCTCGAGCGCAACTCGCTTCAGCGACTGCGAAGCCGCCTCGGCCACGCGCTTTCCGGCGCGGGTCGAACCGGTGAACGACACCATGTCGACGTCGGGATGGGCGGAGATCGCCTCACCCACCGATGCGCCGGTGCCCGTGACGAGGTTGAACACGCCCGCCGGCAGGCCGACATCGTTGATCACCTCAGCCAGCACGAACGCATCGAGCGGAGCAATCTCGCTCGGCTTGAGCACGACCGTGCACCCGGCCGCCATCGCGAAGGCGACCTTCGCGGCGATCTGGTGCAGCGGGTAGTTCCACGGCGTGATGCAGCCGACGACGCCGACCGGCTCACGCACGACGAGGCTGTTGCCGACCTGCGTCTCGTATTGGTAGCCCTCGGCCTGCGCGGCGGCCTGCGCGAACGAGTTGATCGGCAGACCGGCCTGCACGAGGAGGCTCAGCCACTTGGGCATGCCGGCCTCGCGGGTGACGATGGTGGCGATCTCGTCCATGCGGGCGCCGAGACCCTCGGCGATGCGGTTGCTGAACTTCGCCCGCTCTTCCGGCGAGCGCTGCGACCAGTCGTCGAACGCCGCGCGTGCGGCCTTCACGGCCTTGTCGACGTCTTCGGCGGTGCCGTCGGGGATCGTCCCGATGACTGCGCCATCGGTCGAGTCGAAGACGTCGATCGTGTTCTTCCCTGACGACGGGACCCATGCACCGTCGATGTAGAGCTTGTCCTGGACCTGCACCTTGTCCTGTACCGGCAACGCGGGACCTCCCCCGGAGAAACTTGACTCGTTGGTCAGGAGCGAGGCTATCGGCAGGTCCCGCCTAGTGTCACCTCGGCATGGACGAGGTCAGCACCACCATCGACGCCCCACCCGATCAGGTGTGGGGGCTCATCACCGACGTCACGAACATGGGGCGCTGGAGTCCCGAGTGTCACCGCTGCGAGTGGGTCGAGGGCGCATCCGGCCCCGCTGTGGGAGCGAAGTTCAAGGGCTGGAACAAGCGCGGGCTCATGCGGTGGTCGACCGTCTCCACGGTCGTGATCGCCGACGAGCCGAGCCACTTCGCGTGGGAGGTCAAGCAGTCCCGGACGCGCTGGGGTTACCGGTTCGAGGCCGCGGGCGACGGCACGCGCGTCACGGAATACCGCGACGAGCTGGCCCGGAAGCCGGCATACGTTCGACTGGCGTACAAGCTCCGCCTGTTGGGACGCGATCCCGACGCCATCGTGCGGGCCGGCATGCAGGAAACGCTCAACCGGCTGAAGTCGGGCGCCGAAAAGACGTAGCGCGTCGACGCCCGGGCATCGAGTGTCTCTCGGGGCACTTGGATGCCCGGGCGTCGATGCAGTTTTGGTGCCGCTACAGGCGGTCGACGATGGCCTGCGCGAACTCCGAGCACTTCACCTCGGTGGCGCCTTCCATCAATCGGGCGAAGTCGTAGGTGACGATCTTGTCGGCGATCGTGGCCTCGAGCGCGCGCACGATGTCGTCCGCCGCTTCCTGCCAGCCGAGGTGTTCGTACATCATCACGCCCGACAGCAGCACGGAGCCCGGGTTGACCTTGTCCTGCCCGGCGTACTTCGGCGCGGTGCCGTGTGTGGCTTCGAAGATGCCGTGCCCACTGACGTAGTTGATGTTCCCACCTGGCGCGATCCCGATGCCGCCGACCTGCGCGGCGAGCGCATCGGAGAGATAGTCGCCGTTGAGGTTCATCGTGGCGATGACGTCGAACTCGTCCGGGCGGGTGAGCACCTGCTGCAACGTGATGTCGGCAATCGCGTCCTTCACGAGGATCTTGTCGCCCGGCTTGCCGTCGCAGTCGTCCCAACCGACGGCCGTGTCGGCGAACTCGTCTTTCACCAACTCGTAGCCCCAGTTGCGGAACGCGCCCTCGGTGAACTTCATGATGTTGCCCTTGTGCACGAGCGTGACGCTCTTGCGGCCGCGCACGATCGCGTAGTTGAGCGCAGCCCGCACCAGTCGCTTCGAGCCGAACTCGGAGATCGGCTTGATGCCGATGCCGGAATCCTCACGGATGTTCGCCCATTGCGGGCCGAACTCCGCGAGCAGCTCGCGCATCCGCTTGGCCTCCGGGGTGCCGGCCTCGACTTCCAAGCCGGCGTAGATGTCTTCGGTGTTCTCGCGGAAGATCACCATGTCGACCTTCTCGGGATGCTTCACCGGCGATGGCACACCCGTGAACCACCGCACGGGCCGCAGGCACACGTAGAGGTCGAGAATCTGACGCAACGCGACGTTGAGCGAGCGGAAGCCGCCGCCGATCGGCGTCGTCAGCGGACCCTTGATGCCGATCAGGTACTCGCGGAAGGTGTCGACGGTCTCGTCGGGCAGCCAGTTGCCGGTCTCGTTGAAGGCCTTCTCGCCGGCGAGGACCTCTTTCCATTCGATGGTCTTGCCGTGCTTCTTGCCGGCCGCATCGAGCACGAGCTTGGCCGCCGGCCAGATGTCGACGCCGGTGCCGTCGCCTTCGATGAACGGGATGATGGGGTCGTTCGGAACCTGCAGCTTGCCGTCTGCAGACATCGAGATCTTCGTAGCCATAGGGCGCCGAGGTTAGTCCCGTTCAGAAATAGGGCGACCAGGCCGATGTGCGCAACAGCCGGCTCTCCCACTGGTCGCGCACCTGCAGCGCATCGTGCATGAACGTTCCCGGCTGCTTCATCGCCGCCGGTGTCTCGGTCTCGAGCAAGCGCAACAGGCCCTCGTGACTCAGGACCTTCTGGAACAGGATCGCTTCGGGCCGGCGCCCGGCGCTGAACGCCACTTGGAAGCACGCTTCGATGCGCAACAGCTGTGACTTCGCCAGCATCGGCGCATACACGTCGCCCCAGAACGACGTGTAGTCATCGAGCGGCTTGTGCGGCCAACCGGTGTCTTCCATGTAGAGGGTGAGCTCGTGCTCCGCGCTCGGATCGACGGGCACCGCCGCAAGGTCCACGTCGTTGAGCGGCGACCACGGCAACGGCTGTAGCACCTTGCCCACGCTGTCGTACTGCAAGCCGTCGAGCTCGCGTGCCCACGTCTGCAGGTCGCCCGAGGCGACCCGGTCGAGCAGGCGGCCGTAGGCCGCGCCGTCGCGCACCGCGGTGATCGTGCAGATGCGGTACGCCGGACCCGTGCCGTGCGCCTGATGTACGTACCAGACCAACCGAGCGTCGTCCGCCTCGGCCAGTGCCGCCATCCAGCGATCGCGGTAGTGCGCCTCGAACTTCTCCTCGAGCGCGCCGCGCACACGGTGCGTCTCGTGCAGGAACAACGTCATCAGAGACTCAAGTTCTCGTAGATGCGGCGAATCGATTCGGAGCGGTTCATCGGATACAGATGGAGGCCTGGCATGTCCTCGGCAATGAGCCGTTCACACAGCTCTGTCGCCACGTCAACTCCGATCGACACGACGTCCTCCGGACTGGCTGCGGCAACCAAACGCTCGAGCACCGGTTCGGGAATCACGCTGCCATTCATGTTCGCCATGCGTTGCACACCGGCAACGTTGATGACGGGGAACACGCTCGGAATCACCGGCGTGGTGCAACCCAGCGCGCTGAGCTCGTCGCGCAGCCGGATCTGTTCGTCGACCAGGAACGAGAACTGCGTGATGGCGAAGTCCGCCATCGCCAACTTGTCGGCCAGCCGCTGGCGATCTGTGGCCCGGTCCGGGGAACGCGGGTGTACCTCCGGGTGGGCGGCGACACCCACGCAGAAGTTGGCAGGGTGAGCGCGCACCACTTCGATGAGGTCGGTGGCGTACGCAAAATCACCACCGGGGTCGGAGCCGTCAGCAGGAGGATCGCCGCCCAACGCGAGGATGTTCTCGATGCCGTTGCCCGCGTAGTGGTCGAGCAAAGCATCGATGTCGGCTCGAGTGTGACCAACACACGTGAGGTGAGGCATCGCCGGGAACGGCTGGTCTTCGTTGATGCGCACGATCGCATCACGCGTGTACTCGCGCGTGCTTCCGAGCGCGCCGTAGGTCATCGACACGAACGACGGCTCGAGCGGCGCCAACTCGTGCACGGCCTTCTCGAGTTGCTGGCGCATTTCGTCGGTCCTCGGCGGGAAGAACTCGAAGGAGCGAGTCGGTCCGACCGCGAGCAGGTCAATGATCTTGGCCATCGAGAAAGGGTAGTGACCGACTCAGTTACGGACGCTGCTGAATCGCACCGTGCTACTGCTCGAGCCCAACGCGACGATCAGAATCACGAGCACCAGAAAACCGACGCCGATGAACCCGAGAATGAGGCCGGCGGTGGCCATGCCCTTGCCTCCCTGGTTGCGCTCTTTGATCTGGCTCATCGCGACGAAGCCGAAGATGATCGCGAGGATCGATCCGACCCAATAGATCCACAGGATGCCGAGCACCATCGAAGCGATGGCGAGACCGTTCGTGCTCTGCGCCGGTGCATACGGCGTGTAGCCGTAGGGCGCGCTCGGCGGCGGCCCGTAGGCAGGAGGCGCCCCGTAGGCAGGTGGCGCCCCATACGTAGGCGGCGGCGCGGCCCCGCCAGGCGCGGCCTGCGGCGGGTACCAGTTGCCGTCGGATGCCAACCACCAACCGGGCACCGGCGGCGCGGGCGGAGCCGTCGGCGGAGGACCTGCTTGCTCGTCGCCGGGTGGGGTGAAGCTCATTGTGGTCCCTTCAACGCTCGTCGTTCAGCCGCCTCGACGAAGTTGCGGAAAAGCATCGCAATCGTCGTGGGTCCGACGCCACCGACGCGTGGCGTGATGTATCCCGCGACGGCCTCGCACGATTCGTCGACGTCGGGCAACAGTGTGCGACCTTCATAGCGGACGCCGGCACCCACGACGACGGACCCCGGAGTGATGTGCTCGGGTTGGATGATCCCGGGCACACCCGCGGCCGCGACCACGATGTCGGCGCGCCGGGTGTACTCGGCCCAATCGGGCACGCCGGTGTGCACCACCGTCACCGCGGCGTTGGCCGTCGGACGCTTCTGTGAGAGCAGCAACGCGAGCGGCCGGCCGATGGTGACGCCGCGACCGAGGATGCAAACGTTGCGGCCCGAGACCGGGATCTCGTAGTGCGCCAACAGCGCCTCGATGCCCGCGGGCGTGCACGACACCGGCCCGGGGATCCCGAGCGCCATCCGGCCCATGTTCGTGGGATGCATGCCGTCGACGTCCTTGTCGGGATCGACGGCCATGAGCACCGCGTCGAAGTCGACCTGCGGCGGGGCGGGGTACTGCACGAGCATCGCGTCGACGCTGTCGTCCTCGTTGAACGCGCGCACCGCGGCAATCACGTCGGCGGTTGTCGCGTCTTCGGGCAGGTGGGCATGGGGGCTGTTGCACCCGAGCTCCTGCGCCTTGCGCATCTTCATGCCGACGTAGCGAGCGCTGGCGTCGTCGCCGCCCACCAGCACCGTCGCGAGCCCAGGCGTGTACCCGTTGGCGCGCAGCTTCTCGATGCGCGGGATGAGGTCGGCGAACACCGCGTCCGCAACGGGCGCCCCCGGCATCAGGATCGCCGCCATCAGCCCGCCCCCTGCTTGGCGCTCAATGGAGGAAGTGCCGTTCGCCGGTGAAGACCATCGCGACGCCGAGCTCGTTGGCTTTCGCGATGTTCTCCTCGTCTCTCACCGAGCCGCCCGGCTGGATGATCACCGCGACGCCGGCTTCGGCGGCGGCCTCGATGCCGTCGGGGAACGGATAGAACGCGTCGCTCGCGCACGCTCCGCCCTTGGCGCGACCGGCCGCTTTCTGGGCGGCGATCTGTCCTGACTCGACGCGGTTCTGCTGGCCGGCGCCGATGCCCCACGCCACGCCATCGCGCACGAGCACGATCGAGTTCGACTTCACGTACCCGCAGATGCGGAACGCGAGCTCGGCGTCGTCGAGCTCACTCTCGGTCGGCTGCCGCTCGGTCACGACCCGCCAGGACGCGCGCGGCGCGGCGAAGTGATGCGGATCTTGCAGGAGGAGCCCGCCGGTGATCGCGCGCTGATGGCGAGTGTCCGGCACCGGCGGCGGCGCTTCGAGGAGTCGGGTGTTCTTGCGCTTGGTGATCAACTTGTCGACGACACCCGGCCCGTACCCCGGGGATATCACGACGTCGGCTTGGGCGGCCGCGATCATTCGCTCGACGGTGTCGTCGTCGATGGGACGGTTGACGGCGACGATGCCGCCGAACGCCGAGCGCTCATCGCATTCGAAGGCCAGCTGATAGGCGTCGGCCAGCGTGTCGGCCACGGCGGCACCGCACGGGTTGGCGTGCTTGATGATGGCGACGGCCGGCCGCTCCCCGGTCGGATCCATGTCGTGGGCAAGGAGCCACGCCGCGTCGGCGTCGTACAGGTTGAGGTACGAGAGGGCCATCCCCGCGTGCTGGGTCATGTTGTCCCACCACGGTGAAGCGCCGCGCGCCCGATAGAGGCCGGCGCGCTGGTGCGGGTTCTCGCCGTACCGCAACTCGAGCGGCACGCGCTCGTACCTCGGGTGATACGTCGGAGGGAGCAGCTCGTCGCCGTCGAGCCACTCGACGATCGCACTGTCGTATGCCGCGGTGTGAGCGAACGCCTTCCGGGCGAGCGCGCGCTTCGTGCCCGCGCTGAGCGCGCCTTGCGCGCGTAACTCGCCCAACACCCCGTCGTAGTCCGATGGGTCGGTCACGACGCCGACGTGTGCGTGATTCTTGGCCGCGGCTCGAACCATCGCCGGCCCACCGATGTCGATGAGCTGGATCGAAGGGTCGGTCGAGAACGGATAGAGGTTCGATACGACGAGATCGATGAGCTCGATGCCGTGCCGCTCGACGTCCGCGCGATGCGACGGGTCGTCACGATCCGCGAGCAGACCGCCGTGGATCTTGGGATGCAACGTCTTCACTCGATCGCTGAGCATCTCGGGTGAGCCCGTGACGCTCTCGACCGTGAGCACGTCGAGACCGGCCTCGCTGAGCGCCGCCGATGTGCCGCCGCTCGACACGAGCTCCCAGCCGAGCTCCGACAGCCCCCGGGCGAACTCGACGACACCTGTCTTGTCGTATACGGACAGCAGTGCGCGCTGACTCATTCTTGGACGGATCCCCTCTCGATGATTGCCCTGATTGTCTCGGGATACAGCCGGCGCTCCACGTCCTTTATCCGCTCGTGCAGCGTGTCCTCGGTGTCGCCGGGCAGGACCGGCACCGAGGCTTGGGCGAGGATCGGGCCGGCATCGACCTCGAGGGTGGCGATGTGCACGGTGACGCCGGTGACCTTCACACCCGCGGCCAGGGCATCGCGCACGGCGTGCCATCCCGGGAACGCCGGGAGCAGGGCGGGATGGGTGTTGATGATGCGCCCCTCGTAGGCGTCGAACATCGGCTTCTCGAAGATCGTGCCGAACCCCGCCATCACGACCAACTCCACGTCGTGGGACTCCAAGACGTCGATGACCTCGTTCGTGTACGCCACTCGATCGAAGTCCTTGCCGTAGCTCGACCGCTCGACCAACGCAGCCGCCACCCCATGCGACTCGGCCACCTCGATGGCCCCGCACGGCCGGTCGACGACCACTACGTCGATCGGAATCCCGGCCCCGAGGATGGCCTCGAGGTTCGTCCCGCCCCCCGACGCGAGCACCCCGATTCGCACGAGGACCAAGCTATCGGCGGCGAAAGCCGCCGGCCGCTAAAGGGTGGGCGGCGACCTCTGAGGTGTCTATCCCGCGCTGCCCTACCCCTTGTGCGTTATGGTGCGCGCTGCTCGCGCATCGGGCGACGACGCTCAATAGGAGGCCGTCAGTTGGCTGAGTTTGATATCAACAAGTTGTCCACGGGCGACAAGGTCATCGGAATCGGCGGGATCGTCTACCTGATCTCGATGTTCCTGCCCTGGTACGGGTTCGACGTGCCCAGTGACTTCTCGGGTGGCACCCGGAGCTTCAACAACAACGGATGGAGCTTCTTTCTCGGCGGCATCATCCCCCTGATCCTGATCCTTGCCGTCGTCGCGGTGATTGCGATCAAGAAGTTTGCACCCGATACGAAGCTGCCCGACCTACCCGTCCCGTGGTCGCAGGCCATCTTGATCGCGTCTGCGGCCGCGGCGGTCATCGTCCTGATCCGGCTGGCCATCGCTTCCGACGATTTCGCCGGCATCAGCACGGGCATCAGCGCCGATCGCAAGTTCGGCCTGTTCATCGCGGTGATCGCGTCGGTCGCCGTCGCCGTTGGCGCCTACCTCAAGTACCAGACAAAGGAAGACGACGCCGGCGCGGCTCCCTCCGGGCCTCCCACCGCTTTTTAGTCAGCTCTCCGCTTCGATGAAGGCCCGCTTCGGCGGGCCTTCATCGCGTTTTGGCACAGAGCAGCAGACCTACGCTCGGTCATGGCTGACGACATTCCGGAGTTCATTCCTCCGCCTCCGCCACCGGAGCGCCCGTTGCGAGCGCGACCGAATCCGCTCACACCCCCGCCGCCTACGCCGCCCCCGGCGGAACCGGTGGTCAAGCGCGGGCTCCTGGATTGGGTGGGCGTGCGCGCGGCCAGGCGACCCGAGCCGCGCTTCGGCGTGAGCCTCGCGGGCGCCGGCGCCGGGATGCTCGTCGTTGGTGCGATCGCTCTCGGCGGCGATCAGTTGTTCGGCACCAGCAGCGGCGACGGGAGCCAGTTCCCGGGTCTGCTCATCACGCTCGCCGTCATCGTCGTCGGCGTCACGCTCACGGCGCAGTATCGCAACGGACCGCTCGCGGCGGCCGGAGTTGCGGCGAGCGCGACCGCCTTGCCGGCGTTCTTCGCGTTCCTCACGTACTCGAAGAACTCACCGCCGTCGTTCAACTCGATCCTCTTGCTGTCGTCTCTCGGTTGGGCGGCGGGCTACCTCGTCGGACCGGGGCGAGGCCACAACCTCTACGTCGCCGCCGCGCTGCTCGGCCTGTGGCTCTGGTTCATCGAGGTGACAGAGCACGTGTTCTCGTTCCCGGCGAACTTCTTGTTCGGTTTGGCCAGCGCCGCGAGTGCGGGCGTCATCGACAGCTCGTCGTCGTCTTCGACCTTCGGATTCGACGGGACGCCCGACGCGAACACCATCGGGGGCTACACGCTCGCGTTCGCCGTCGTGTATCTCGTCATCTCCCGCGTGCTCGACCGAAGGAACATGCGAGGCCTCGCCACGCCATTCGCATTCGCGGGGATCGTCACGGTCATCACCGGGATCGCCTTGCTCTCTGACTCGCTCGACCAGGTCGGCACCGGCATCGCATTCGCACTTGTCGGGTTTGCGCTCGTGTATCTCGGAGCAACGGAAGGGCGGCGAGCCACGAACTGGGTGGGCGCCATCCTCGTGTTCCTCGGAATCACCACCGTGGTCGCGGATCCGTTCGACACGGCGACGTCGTTCGGGTTCGCGGAGATCATCGTCGGAGCCGCGGCGATCGCGCTCGCGCAGTGGATCACAACTCGGTTCCACGAGCCGTCCGAGATCGAGCCCGTGCTCTCGCGCTTCTACAACGTCGGGTCGGTACAGCCTTCCGGGCCACCGCCGCCGCCCGCCGGTTCCGTCCTGGGATAGGGCTCGACGAATCCGGAACCCGGGTCGGGGGTCGCGAGAAAGCGGGTGATCGCCTTCGTGATCGCCAACGCCTCGGAGTGGAGGAACCCTGGGTCGCGGAGAAGTTGCTCCTCGGGCGGGTTCGAGATGAAGGCCGCCTCCGACAGCACGGTGGTGATGCCCGCCCCTCGCCTGAGGATGCCGTAGTAGTCGCCCCCTGACGAGCTGGGCCGGAACTTGGCGCCGTGATCAGTATCCGCCGCCCACGCGATTTTGTGCGGCGAGAAGGCCGAGGTGATCTCCTCCCACAAGAGGCCGGCGAGTCGCTTCGAGTCGGGGCTGGCGATCTGGTAGTAGCTCTCGTTGCCGGGTACGTCCGACGCTCCGTCCGGCTCGGCGTTGTGGTGAATCGACAGGAACACCTGCGGCTTCAGGTCCACCGCAATCTCCGCGCGCGTCTTGATCGTCGTGTTGTAGTCGGCGGTCCGCGTGAGAACGACCTTCGCGCCCTCGGCTTCGAGTTCCTGTCTCACGTCTTCGGAAACGGCGAAGTTCACGTCCTTCTCGATGAGTCCTGTGGGCCCGACCGCACCGGGTTCATTGCCGCCGTGCCCGGGGTCGATCACCACGTTGGCGCCCAGGATGTGCGTGCCGGTTGGCGCCGCCTGGTTGCTGCACGGTGTGTCCACGACGCCGTCGCCGACGATCGGCAACACGACGCCATTCGGCGACACGAACACACCGGGCCCGCTGGTGTCGACCGCCGGCCAGATGAACTTCGGGTGTGTCGTGGTGGTGGTCGTCGACTCCGTCGTCGTCGTCGACTTCGACGCTGTCGAGCCCGGGACGGCCGTCGGTGACGAGCCCGACGAGCTGCACGCCACGAGGCCGACGAGAACGACAGCGAGGACCCGGCGCACCCCGCGATTGTGGTCCGTCAGAGGCTCGCAACGATGTCGGCCATGAGCTCCCCGCATTCGGTGGGGTTCAGGCCGACCTTGGCGCCCGCATCGCGCAGCGCCTCCATCTTCGCCGCGGCCGTGCCTTTGCCCCCGGACACGATGGCACCGGCATGGCCCATCTTCTTGCCGGGAGGGGCGGTCACGCCCGCGATGTAGGCCGACACGGGCTTGCTCATCTTGTCCTTGATGAACGCGGCCGCTTCCTCTTCGGCCGAGCCGCCGATCTCTCCGATCATCATCACCGCTTTGGTGTCGGGATCGGCCTCGAACCGCTCGAGGCAGTCGATGAACGTCGTGCCTGGCACTGGGTCGCCGCCGATGCCGACGCACGTGGTGACGCCGATGTTCTTCAGCTTCAGCTCGTAGAGCGCTTGGTACGTGAGCGTGCCCGACCGGCTGACGATGCCAACCGACGGCTTGCCCGGCTGCGGCTCGAGCGCGATGTGGCCGGCCGTGATGCCGATGTTGCACCTGCCCGGGCTGATGATGCCAGGACAGTTCGGGCCGAGCAGCTGCACGTCGGGGAAGTCGCGCTCGAGCTTGTTGTAGAACCACGCTTCGTCCTGCGCGGGGACACCTTCGGTGATGCACACGATGAACTCGACGCCACCCTCGGCCGCCTCGAGCACCGCATCACGCACACCCGGCGCGGGGATGAAGATGCACGACGCCGTCGCACCGGTCTCCTTCACCGCCTCCGCCACGGATGCGAACACCGGAATGCCTTCGATGTCGGTGCCGGCCTTCTTCGGGTTCGTGCCGGCAACGACTTGCGTGCCGTACGACTTGTTCAGCAAGCCGTAGAAGCGACCTTGCGATCCGGTCAGGCCTTGGTAGACGACCTTGGTGTTCTCGTCGACAAAAATGCTCACTAGTTGTTGCTCCCCGCGAGCTCGACGGCCTTCTTCGCCGCTTCGAGCATGGTCGGCTGCATCTGCAGCTTGTCGGACAGGTGGGACTTCAGGATCTCGCGGCCCTCGTCGGCGTTGGTGCCGTCGAGCCGGATCACGATCGGTGAATCGATCTGCACACGACCGAGGGCGGCGACGATGCCGTTCGCGACCTCTTCTCCTTTCGTGATGCCGCCGAAGATGTTGATCAGGATGGAGCGGACGTTGGGGTCGTTGTTGATGACCTCGAGCGCGCCGGACATCACGTCGGCATTCGCGCCGCCGCCGATGTCGAGGAAGTTCGCGGGTTTGCCGCCGACTTGGTTCACGATGTCGACAGTGCTCATCGCGAGGCCGGCGCCGTTCGCGATCACACCGACGTAGCCATCGAGGCCGACGTACTGCAGCCCTTTCTCGTGGGCTGCGGTCTCGCGTTCGTCGCGGACCTGTGTCGCGTCGTACTGCTCATAGTTCGGATGACGGAAGATGGCGTTGTTGTCCAGGGTGACCTTGGCGTCGAGGGCGTGCACCTCACCTGTCGGCTTGAGGATCAGCGGGTTGATCTCGACGAGGTCGGCATCGCCTTCGACGTAGGCGCGATACAGCTTCAGCAGGATGTCGACGGTGCCGTCGTTGGCCTTCGGGTTGAGCTTGGCCGCCTCGACCCACGCGCGGGCGGTCTTCTCGTCGAGACCGTCGACCGGATCGACCCAGATCTTGGCGATCGCATCGGGATCCTTGTCCGCCACCGCCTCGATCTCCACGCCGCCCTGGGCCGACAACATGCCGAGGTGCTTCTTGGCGGCCCGGTCGAGGGTGAAGGAGGCGTAGTACTCCTCGGCGATGTCGGACGCCTGCTCGATCCACACGACCTCGACCGTGTGACCCTTGATGTCCATGCCGATGATGTTCGACGCGTGCTCACGGCACTCGTCGGCGTTGTTGGCGAGCTTGATGCCGCCCGCCTTGCCACGTCCGCCCACCTGCACCTGCGCCTTCACGACGACGGGGTAGCCGATGCGCTCGGACGCCGCGACGGCTTCGTCGACGGTTGTGACCGCTTCCCCCCGTGACACCGGGATGTCGTATTGAGCGAAGAACTGCTTGCCTTGGTATTCGTACAGATCCACTTACGTTGCTTCCTCCAAGGCTTTTTCGAGCCAATCGGTGATGGAGACCATCGAGGCCCCCGGGGTGAAGATCTCCGCGACGCCCTTCGCCTTGAGCGTGGCGATGTCCGCGGGCGGCACGATCCCTCCGCCGAAGACGATGACGTTGTCGAGGCCGCGCTTGCGCAACTCCTCCACGACGCGCGGGAACAGCGTGAGATGCGCGCCGGACAGGACCGAGAGCCCGACCGCATCGGCGTCTTCCTGCAGCGCGGTCTCGGCCACCTGCTCGGGCGTCTGGAAGAGGCCGGTGTAGATGACCTCGAAGCCCGCATCGCGCAGTGCCCGGGCGATGACTTTGACGCCTCGGTCATGTCCGTCGAGACCGGGCTTGGCCACGACGACTCGATAGGGCCGCTGCACGGCCTGGCATCCTAAGGGGATGCCTGTGGCCAAGTCAGATACGCGTCGCGCCACGATCGTCGGTGTAGCCGGCGTGATCGTGGGCACCGGACTGATCCTGGTCGTGCTGCTCGCCAACAACCTCGGCGGCGGCGACAGCACGCACACGACGTCGTCGAAATCACGATTCCCGGTCGGGCCCGCGGAAAGCCTCGCCGCCGCCATCGCCCGTGATCAGACGCCGCTCTTCTTCAACGACACGGCAACCGGGTCGCGACCGATCGTCGTGCACCATCTGGATGCCGATCCGAAAGCGGGATGGATCGCGTTCGACGCGGCCGTGGGCGACTGCACGCTCACGTGGCACCGCGAGAGTCAGGACTTCGCCGACTGCAACGGCAAGCGGGTCCCGGCCGACGGCGCCGGCATGCACCATTACCCCGCGGTGGTCGAGAACGGCGACGTCATCGTCGACCTCAGCGTCGACGCCACCACGACCACGTCCTCTTAGGCGACGAAATCCCGTGCATAGCGACACACTTTTGTGTCGCTATGCACGGGATTTGGCTCAGGTCGGCGTCTTGAACAGCGAGATCAGTTCGCCGCGTTGGACCTTGTTTGTGCCGGTGCGGGGCAGGTCGTCTACCGCGATGATCTGCTGCGGGACCTTGTAATCCGACAGTCGCTCCTCGGCCCATTTCTTCAGCGCATCGGCGTCGAAGATCGTGCCGGGGGAAACGCGCACCGCCGCGACGGGTACCTCGCCTTTGCGCTCATCGGGCAGACCGAGCACCGCCGCCTCGAGCACGTCTGGGTGCTCCTCGAGCACCCGCTCGACCTCGAGCGCGTACACGGAGTATCCGCCGTGCTTGATCACGTCCTTCTTGCGGCCGGCGAACACGACAGCCCCGAGGATGCCCTTGCGCGCGAGGTCGCCTGTCCGCAGCCAACCGTCGTCGGTGAGGGCCGCTTCGGTGGCGGCGGTGTCTCCCCAGTAGCCCTTGGTGACGCCGGGACCGCGCAGCAACAGCTCGCCCACCTGGCCGGTACCAACCTCGTTGCCCTCGTCGTCGACGACCTTGAACTTGTAGCCGGGCATCGGAAATCCGAGCGACTCACCCAGACCGATGTTGAGCATCGGGGGCGACGCCTTGAGCGCCGCACCACCTCCGGACTCCACCATGCCGTAGCCCTCGAAGAAGAGTGCCTGACCGATCGGACCGACGATCGGGAGACTCGCCGTCGCGCCGAGCCCTTTGAATTTCGCCGCGAGCTCCGCCGGCATGGCGTCGGCTCCGGATCCCCACGCGCGCACCGACGACAAGTCGCGCTGCTCGGCTCCGGCCTCCAGCAGCATGCGGTACATCGCGGGGACGCCGATGAAGATCGACGCCCGCCGCTGCTCGATGGCGTCGAGCACATCGGTCGGACGGAACTTCGGAATGAAGTACACAGGTATCCCGGCGCACGCCAGACCGAGGATGGCCGCAAACCCCATGATGTGGGCGACGGGCAACGACAACACCGCACCGCCACGCACGATCAGGCTCGTCGGCATGCTGCCCGCGGCGGCCACTTGGCCGACAAGCGAGCGATGCGTGAGTTCGACGCCCTTGGGCTTGCCCGTGGTACCCGATGTGTAGAACAGCGAGGCGACGTCGTCTGGCTCCATCTTGTGAGCCGCGAGGAGCGGCTCCGCCCCGTCGACCTCAGTAGCAGCGCGTAGCACGAGGGTGGCGGACGAGTCGTCGATGACGTGTCGGATCTCGTCCGGACGCATCTGCGAGTTGACCGGGACAGGGACCGCTCCGGCCCGTGAAGCAGCCAAGCACAGCAGCAACATCTCGTAACCGTTGGGCGTGGCGATCACGACGCGGTCGCCCGGCTGGGTTGACCTCGCGATGCCGCCCGCCCAGCGGTTCACCCGCTTGGACGCTTGGCTGTACGTGAGGCGCAGCCCATCGCCGGACTCCTCGACGAGTTGCTTGCCGCCGTTGACTCTCGCCAACCGCTCCATGATCGTTCCGAGTGTGTGATCGCGTCGCACCAGGAGCGCGGCACGATCGAGTGCGTGGAAAGCCATTGCCTTCATTCTGGCGCCAGGGCTCAGATTTTCTCCAAAGGAGCCCAGCTCAGCAGCAGCCGCTTCTCCCCCACGTCAGGGAAACGAACGGTCGCCTCGGCCTTCTCGCCCTGGCCCTCGATGTCGATGATCACGCCCTCGCCCCATTTGGCGTGACGAACGTCGTCCCCGACCCTCAGGCCGAGCACCTCGGCACCGTGCTGCACCGGCCCCTGCGGTCGTAGCGCTCGCTCGACGATCTCGTCACGGTTGCGGTGCATCGGCGAGCTCCAGCCCCCGGATCCGTAGGACTCGCGTTGGCGCGTGCGGGTCTCACGTGACCCTTCGGCGTGCTTCACGAGCTCCATGGGGATCTCGTCGAGGAACCGGCTCGGAGGGTTGTATTGCGTCGAGCCGTAGAGCATGCGGCTCCATGTGTTCGTGAGATACAGCCGCTCGCGAGCGCGGGTGATGCCCACGTAGGCCAAGCGGCGCTCCTCCTCGAGCTCGGCGGGCTCGCCCAACGAGCGCAGGTGTGGGAACACGCCATCTTCCATGCCGACGAGGAACACCGACGGGAACTCGAGCCCTTTGGCCGCGTGCAACGTCATCAGCACGACCGACGTGTCGTCCGCGCCTTCGGGCAGGTCGTCGGTGTCGGCGATCAGCGACACTTGCTCGAGGAACTCGTTCACGTTCTCGAACTCGCGGGCGACGCCGACGAGCTCGGCGAGGTTCTCGAGCCGTCCCTCCGATTCGATGGAATGCTCGGCCTGGAGCTCCGCGACGTAGCCGGTTCGTTCGAGGATGAGCTCGAGCAACCGTCCTGGCCCTTCGGACAGCGCTTCGTTCAGCTCGTCGAGCAGGTCGAGGAACTCGGCGATGCCCTTCACCGCCGGCCCCTTGACGCCCGCATCGTCGGCCTGGCGCAGTGCGTCGATGAAAGCGACACCGCGCGCTGTGGCCCACGCGTCGAGCTTGCCGATCGTCGAATCCCCGACGCCCCGCTTTGGCGCGTTGATCACTCGCTTCACGCTCACCTCGTCGACCGGGTTCACCACCGCCTTCATGTAGGCGAGCGCATCCTTCACCTCGCGTCGGTCGTAGAACCGCGTGCCACCCACGACCTTGTACGGGATGCCGAGGCGCATCAGTTGGTCTTCGATCACACGGCTCATCGCGTTCGTTCGGTAGAAGACAGCGACATCGCCCCAGCGCTCGCCTTCGTCGTGCAACCGACTGATCTCGTGCGCCACGAACTGCGACTCATCCGACTCGTCATCCGCGTGGTACCGCACGATCGCTTGGCCCGTGCCGGAGTCGGTCCAGAGCTCTTTCGGCTTACGCCCGAAGTTGTTGGCGATCACCGCGTTGGCAGCGTCGAGGATCGTCTGCGTCGAGCGATAGTTCTGCTCGAGCACGATCACCGTCGTGTCCGGAAAGGCCTCCTCGAACTCGAGAATGTTCCGGATGTCAGCACCGCGAAATCTGTACACCGACTGGTCGGAGTCGCCGACGACACAGATGTTGCGGTGTTCGCCGGCGAGTTGGATGACGAGTTCGTTCTGCACCTTGTTCGTGTCTTGGTACTCGTCGACCAACACATGCTTGAACCGGCGTCGGTAGTGCTCGAGCACGTCGGGGTGCTCTCGGAAGAGCCTGGCCGTGTTCATGAGCAAGTCGTCGAAGTCCATCGCACCGGCCTTGCGCAACCGGTGCTGGTACTCGACGTACACGTCGGCGATCTTGCGCTCGAAGATCGCGCCCGCGCGTTCGCGGAACTCGACCGCAGCGACGTTGTCGTTCTTCGCCATGCTGATCGCCGCGTGGACCGACCGCGGTGGAAACTTCTTCGGATCGAGCCCGAGGTCGCGGATCACATAACTCGTGAGACGAACCGCGTCGGCCTGGTCGTAGATCGTGAAGCTCGACGGATACTCGAGCTTGGCGGCGTCGCGTCGCAGGATCCGCACACAGGCCGAGTGGAACGTGGAGACCCACATCTTCTCGGCGACCGGCCCCACCAACGCGCCCACGCGGGACTTCATCTCCGCTGCGGCTTTGTTCGTGAACGTGATCGCCAGGATCTCGAATGGGCTGATGCCGTGGTCCTGGATCAGGTGGGCGATGCGGTGCGTGAGCACACGCGTCTTGCCCGATCCGGCGCCGGCGACGACGAGCAACGGCCCGTCGTGGTGGGTCACGGCCTCCCGCTGGACCGGGTTCAGGCTGTGGAGAATGTCCTCTGCATCGGGGGCGTCGCGTTCCGGCACGGTCTTCTGATTCTACGGACCAGCTATGACAGCCCTCGTCGTTACGGTGGGCGCATGGTGTCTTGGTCCGAGTTCCTCCAGGCCGCCCCTGAACTGGCCGGCAAGGCCGACGAGCGCTTTCGATCCGAGGGTCTACTGCTGCTCGGCTCGCTGCGCAGCAACGGCTGGCCCCGCATCAGTCCGGTGGAGTGTTGGTTCACCGGCGAGCACCTCGCCCTCGGCATGATGTGGCAGTCCCGCAAGGCACTCGACCTGCTGCGCGACCCTCGGTGTGCGCTCCACACCACGCAGTGCACGAAGGAGCCAACCGCGCCGGACATCAAGATCTACGGACGGGCAACGGCCGTCACCGACGGTGGTGAGTGGCAATCGTTCTTCGACCAGGTCGCCGCCGAGACCGGCAACGTGTTCACCGAGGCACACCTGTTCTTCATCGACGTCACCGAAGCGGCCGCCTGGTGGGTGGCCGACGATGCCGGTCATTTCGAGACATGGAAGGCCGACGCCTAGGTTTTGCCGGTGCGCGTCCAGAAGCTCGAATCGACCGACGGCTTCCTGCTGTTCGACCTCGACGGCGCGGAACGATCCGCCGGTGTCGCCCGGCTCGCTCCGAAGGTGCTGCACGACTCCGCGGAGCTGCTCGCCCGATCGACCACCTACTCGTTCGCCACGTTCGAGCTGCACCTGAGCGGCGCCTCTGCGGGGATCAACGCGAAGCCCGATGGCCGTGACCAAGCCATCGCCGCGTTCCTCGAGGAGGTCAAGCCCCTCGTCGCGAGTGGCGCACTCGTGCTGCACGCCTCCACTGGTTTGAGTGACGCCGACCTCGCGCCGTTGGGCACCGACCCGCCAGACCCGGCCCTCACGGCGCAGGGCGCGATCGCCGCCACCGAGGCTGCGCTCGGCGGAGCCCTCGACGGAAAGACCGTCGCCATCATCGGCACTGGTCCCGTGGCCGACACCGCGAGAGTGACCGCATCCGACAAGGGCGCAACCGTGTCGGACGATGGCGGCGTCGACGCCAGCGCAGATGCTCTTCTCGTCGCAGGCAAGACGGGTGTGATCGACCACGAGGCCGCGGCGGCGGTCAAGGCCAGTGTCGTCGTGCCGCTGTCACCGCTTCCGGTGACGGCAAAGGCCTACGCCGCGTTCCGGCGCGCGGAGATCGTGTACGTCCCGGACTTCGTCGCGCTGGCCGCTCCTCTCCTCGCGGCCTTCGACGAGAACAGCGGCGACCCGGTCGACCGCGTCCGTCAGTCGATGCAGGACATCATCAGTGAAGGGCCCAACGGGTGGCTCGTCGCCATCGGACGGGCGGAAGCGTTCCTGTCGACCTGGCAGGACACCCTGCCCTTCGGTCGCCCCCTCGCATAGCGCGCGTCACGTGAGCAGCTTCGAACGGAACAGTTCGAGCACCTGATCGAGCGCATCGCGTGTTGGCGTGCCCGGTTCGTCCTGGAGGTCTTCGGTGAGCACGGAGTGCGCCGCGGCACGGTGACCGTGGGGGTTGCCCTTCGACGAATCGATCTCCACGCCGACGAATCGATCGCCGAGCTCCTCGCGCAACCGCTCGAACCGTTCCGCGGGCACGACCTTGTCGCCCGTGAATCGCAAGCCGAGCACCGTGAGGTCCTGCGCCGCACACTTCTCCTTCACCTTCTCGAGGTCCGCGTCCGACATCCCGAGGTCGCGCTTGCGGCGCACGCCGATCGGGAACGGAAGGGACGGCTGCGACAGGACCGGCGCCAATACCGGCGCATCAGCGATCATCGCCAGCGCAAACCCGCCGGTGAAGCACATGCCCACGGCTCCCACCCCCGGGCCTCCGCACTCGTCGTGCAGTGAACGAGCGAGGGCCCGCAACCAGTCGATCACCGGCGATGTCTTCCCGGTTGCGAGCGCGTGGAAGTCACGCGACACGCACGACGGCACCATGCTGCTCATCACGTAAGGAATGGCGCGGGCCGGTCCGCCCTTGTACGGGTCGCGGCCCGGATCGCCGAACAGATGCGGAAGGGCAACCGTGCAGCCCAAGGCCTCGACCCGCTTCGCAAACTCGATCACCTTCGGAGTGATGCCAGGCATCTCGGCGATGACCACGACCGCGGGCCCCGTTCCCGACCGGTAGACGGCGCGCGTCTTGCCGTCGAAGGTGAAATTGGTCTTCGTGAAGTCCGAAAGTGCGTCCGTAGCCATGGGCTGGGGACACTAACTTCCTCGGCCGTGGCGGACCCAAGGCCCTTCCGGTTCGGTGTGCAGTGCTCGTCCCCGCCCGGCACGGCGGGAAACGCCTGGGCGGAGTTGGCGCGGACATGCGAGGGAACGGGCTACTCGACGCTCACGGTCGCGGATCACTTCGATGACCAGCTGGCGCCGATTCCCGCACTCATGGCCGCGGCGGACGCGACGACGTCGTTGCGGGTCGGAGCGCTCGTGCTCTGCACCGACTTCACCCATCCGGTGGTGATCGCCAAGGAGGCGGCCACGATCGACGTGCTGTCCGGCGGCCGCTTCGAGTTGGGACTCGGTGCCGGATGGATGACATCGGACTACCAACAGACCGGCATCCCGTTCGATCCACCGGGTCGGCGCATCGAACGCATGGCGGAGGCGTTGACCGTCATCGATCAGTTGTGGTCGGACGCGCCCTGCACGTTTTCGGGCCAGCACTTCAACGTCAAGGGACTGGATGGCCGGCCGAAGCCCGTACAGCGACCCCGACCACCCGTACTCGTCGGTGGAGGCGGCAAGCGTGTGTTGTCGTTCGCTGCACGTTCGGCGGACATCGTCGGGCTGAACATCGACCTTCGTCGTGGCGTCATCGATGAACACGCCGGACCGAACGCGACCGACGACGCCACCGCGGAGAAACTCGCGTGCATCCGCGAGGCGGCCGGCGACCGCTTCAGTCAGCTCGAGCTGCATGTGCGCGTGCATCTCGTGATCGTCACGAACGATCGCTGGGGTATGGCGGCCGCGCTCGGGCCAGCGTTCGGTCTGGCCCCGGAACAGGCGCTCCGCTCACCGCACGCCCTCGCGGGCTCCGTCGACCAGATCGTCGACGACCTCATCGAGCGACGCGAGCGCTGGGGAATCTCGTACATCGGCGTCGGCGTCGACGCGTTGCATGATCTGGCGCCGGTTGTCGCGAAACTGGCGGGCACATGACCGCGCCAGGGAACCGCCCCTCCCTCACCCCCACCTCCTACTTGGTGCTCGGTCTCGTGGCGCGCCACGGCGAGTGCACCTCGTACGAGATGAAGCGAACGGTGTCGGGATCCATCGGCTATTTCTGGACCTTCCCCCACTCACAGCTCTATGCGGAACCGGCTCGGCTGACGGAGTTGGGCCTGCTCACCGAGGAGCAGGAGGCGACGGGGCGCAAGCGCCGGACGTACCGGCTCACCGATGCGGGTCGCGACGCCCTGCGCGACTGGCTCGCCGAACCGACCGACGAGCCGACAGAGATCCGCGACCTGGCCGTGCTGAAGCTCTTCTTCGGCAGCCAAGCCGAGCCCGAGCAGCTACGCGAGTTGGCAGAACGGGCGGCCGCCGCGCATCGCCGACGACTGGCGGAGTACGAGGCGATTGCCGCCATCTCCGGCATCGACGTTCACGAGCGCACCACGCTCGAATTGGGGTTGCGCTTCGAGCGAAACGCGATCGGCTACTGGGAGGAGGTCGCGGAGAACCTCTGACTCAGGGGCGGGACGCCATCATCGCGGTGTTCCAGTAGTACAGGCTGTTGTACTCGACGACGCCGCCGGGATGCGGAGCGTGGATGATCTGGCCACCACCGATGTACAGGGCGACGTGCTGGCTGGGGCTTTCGTAGAAGATGAGGTCGCCCGGTTGGATCGCGGACATCGGGATGTGCGTCGTCGACGAGTACTGCGCGCCCGAGTAGTGCGGGAGGCTCACGCCACCTGCACGCCATGCGACCATCGTGAGCCCTGAGCAGTCGTAGCTGCTCGGACCGGCTGCACCCCATTCATACGGGGCGCCGAGGTGACGCTTGGCCTCGGCGATCGCCGCACCTGCGCCGCCATTTACAGACGGTGGGGTGCCCGTGAAGGTCTGGCTCCCGCCGCTGCTCGTCTTGGCGCGTGCTGCCGCGGCCGCCGCGGCGTCGGCAGCCTTCTTGGCCTGCGCCGCCTTGACGAGCGTGGCGAGCTCGCCCTGCGCCTGGGACAGAAGCTGCTGCTGCTGTGAGGCCGCGCTGGCCGCAGAGGCCTTGCGATCCGTCAGATCGTTCTTCTTCGCTTCGGCCTGGGCCTGCGCGTCGTTGAGCTGACCGATCTGGATGTTGACGTCTTCTTCCGTGGCCCGCAGCTGATCGATGAGCTGCTGGCGATTACCGGAGGCCGCACTCAGGTAACCCTGACGCTGTCCGAGATCAGTGAGATCCGAGCTCGCCGCCAATGCAGCCGCGTTGTCGTCGGTGCCGTGGACGTAGGCGTCGATGGCGTAGCTGCGCAACTCGCCCCGATGCTGGTCTTGCTCGACCTTGGCGGCTTCGACCTTTGCTTGCGCCGCCGCAACCTGCTCGGTGAGTTGGTCGAGCTCGATCTGTGCGGCGTTGGCCTGCTCGGCGTACCGCTCGACGGTGTGACCCAGCTCTTCGACCTTGGCGGCGATTGCGTTCGCCTGGGCCTGCTTGTCGCTGATGGCATCAGCAGACGCGGCTTGGGGTAGGGCACCAACGACGACGACCGCGAGCATGGCTACGACGAGTGCACGCGCGCGTCTTCCTCGCCCAAGCCGTTCCATGAACTCCAGACTGTAGCAAACGCGCGACGAATGTTGCGAACGCGTGACGGAGATCGGCGTATTCCTTGCAGGACAAGGGGTCAACGGGCCGCTCAGTTCGGTCGGGGCCCCGTCCGCCTTACTCCCACTCAATGGTACCCGGGGGCTTCGACGTGATGT
This sequence comes from Acidimicrobiaceae bacterium, assembly GCA_041166745.1. Lineage (GTDB taxonomy): Bacteria > Actinomycetota > Acidimicrobiia > Acidimicrobiales > JACDCH01 > DASUCS01. The sequence continues at coordinate 64,075 of JBEEGH010000018.1, read as the reverse complement.
CGTACGCCACGCGGTTGACGCCCGCCACCTCGTTGATGATGCGGCTGGACAGCTTCTCGAGCAGCTCGTACGGCAGCCGGGCCCAGTCGGCGGTCATCGCGTCCTCGCTCGTGACCGCCCGGATGATGATCGGGTAGGCGTACGTGCGCTCGTCACCCATCACGCCGACGGACCGGATGTCGGGCAGCACCGCGAAGGCCTGCCAGATCTCGCGCTCGAGCCCGGCCTTCTTGATCTCCTCGCGGACGATGGCATCGGCCCGCTGCAGGATCGCCACCTTCTCGGGCGTGACCTCGCCGATGATGCGTACGCCGAGTCCTGGCCCGGGGAAGGGCTGGCGCCACACGATCTCCTCGGGCAGCCCGAGCTCCTCGCCGACGCGGCGCACTTCGTCCTTGAAGAGCGCGCGCAATGGCTCGACGAGCTCGAAGTCCATGTCGTCGGGCAGCCCGCCGACGTTGTGATGCGACTTGATCATCGCCGCGGTTCCGCCGTGACCACCGCCGGACTCGATGACGTCGGGATACAGCGTGCCTTGCACGAGGAAGCGTGCGTCCTCGATGCCGCCCGCCGCTTCCTCGAACACGCGAATGAAGAGCTCGCCGATTGCCTTGCGCTTCTCTTCCGGATCGACGACACCCTGCAAGCGGTCGAAGAAGCGATCCGCGACGCGCAGGTGGATCAACTCGATGCCTTGATGCCGGCGGAACGTCTCGACGACTTGCTCGCCTTCGTTCGCACGCATGAGACCTGTGTCGACGAAGACACACGTGAGTTGATGACCAACGGCCTTGTGTACGAGCGCGGCCGCAACCGCGGAATCGACGCCGCCGGACAGTCCGCAGATGACGCGCTCGCCGCCGACCTGCGCGCGTATCGCGTCGACAGACGTCTCGATGATGGAGCTCATCGTCCACGTCGGCAGGCACCCACACGCGTCGTACAGGAAGCGCTTCAGCATCTCCTGACCGAGCGGTGTGTGCACGACCTCGGGATGGAACTGCACGCCGAACAGGCCGCGTTCGACCGACTCGAACGCGGCAGCGGGGGTGTCCGGGGTCTCGGCCGTGACGGTGAAACCATCGGGCGCCCGGGTGATCGTGTCGAAATGGCTCATCCAGACCTGCTGCTCAGCGGGCATCTCGATGCCGAAGAGCAATCCGGCCTCATTGATGTGCAACGGCGCCCGCCCGTATTCGCCCCGCCCCGTCTTGGCCACCTCACCCCGGAGGTCGCGGGCCACGAGTTGCGCTCCGTAGCAAATTCCGAGCACCGGGATGCCGAGGTCGTAGACCGCGGGATCGATCGAAGGCGCACCGTCGACGTGCACCGACGCCGGCCCGCCACTGAAGATGACCCCTGCGGGCTTGCGGGCCTTCAGCTCGTCGGCGGTGATCGTGTGCGGAACGATCTCGGAGTAGACGTGCGCCTCGCGTACCCGTCGCGCGATCAGCTGTGCGTACTGCGCGCCGAAGTCGACGACGAGGACGGCTTGCTCTGGCGGAGCGGTCAGTGCCCCATCCCGATGCCTTGGGAGCGCTGCAGGCCCTTGCCTTCGGTCAGCAGCGCCGGCGCCACCATGATCTCGGCCTTCTGGAATTCCTTCACCGACTCGTAGCCACAAGTGGCCATCGACGTGCGCAGCGCGCCGAACAGGTTCATGCGGCCGTCGTTCTCGTGGGCCGGGCCGACGAGGATCTCGCGCAACGTGCCGCGGGCCACGGTTTTGACGCGTGCGCCGCGCGGCAACGTGGGATGGAACGTGGCCATACCCCAGTGATAGCCCCGGCCCGGGGCCTCGACAGCCGAAGCCAACGGCGAGCCGATCATCACCGCGTCGGCACCGCACACGATCGCCTTGGCGATGTCGCCGCCTGTGCCCATTCCGCCGTCGGCGATCACATGGACGTACACGCCCGTCTCGTCGAGGTGACGCATGCGAGCGGCGCGCGCATCGGCGATGGCGGTGGCCTGCGGAACCCCGATACCGAGCACGCCGCGAGTCGTGCACGCATGGCCGGGGCCGACGCCGACGAGGATGCCGGCCGCCCCCGTGCGCATGAGGTGAAGCGCCGCTTGGTACGACGCACAGCCACCGACGATCACCGGGGTCTCGAACTCACGCACGAAACGCTTGAGGTTGAGGGGCTCGACGGTACGGGACACGTGCTCGGCCGATACGACGGTTCCCTGGATGACGAGGAGGTCGAGCTCGGCGTCGACGATGGCCTTGGCGTAGGTCTCCGTGCGCTGCGGCGTGATCGATGCGCAGGACACGACCCCGGCCGCGCGGATCTCGCGGATGCGCTCGCCGATCAACTCGGGCTTGATCGGTTCGGAGTAGATCTCCTGCATCCGCCCGGTGGCCTTGTCGGCCGGTAGCTCCGAGATCTCGTCGAGGATGCGCTCCGGATCTTCGTAGCGGGTCCACAGCCCTTCGAGGTTGACGACCCCGACGCCGCCGAGTTTGCCGATCTCGATGGCGGTAGCCGGACTGACCACACCGTCCATCGCCGCGGCCATCAGCGGCAGGTCGAAACGGAAGGCGTCGATCTCCCACGAGATGTCGACATCCTCGGGGTCGCGGGTCCGCCGACTCGGCACGATCGCGATGTCGTCGAACCCGTAGGCCCTTCGTCCGGACTTGCCGATCCCGATCTCGACCTCAGCCACCGCTGTCCTCCATGCCCTGGAAAGACGCGAGTCTAGCGGTGGCGCCCGACCGTGAAGCTGACCCGACAGGCGAGTCGACTAGTACGCGGGCGGCGCGTCCGAGGGCTCGCGACGGCCACCGAGGGGCGCCCATCGCGCCCACGCCAAGCCCACGAAGATCCCCACGATCGGCAGGATCGTGATGACCGCGCTCTTGAGCGGAACGATGCCGAAGAACAGCAGGTCCAACGCCACGAAGAAGAAGAACAGGAACCCGAAGATGGCTCCGAGCACCGGACGCCCGCGGAAATTCCTCATGCGACTCCCCCTCCCTTGACGCGGCCCGCTAACGCGAGCACACCGCCGGTCAAGACGGTCCCGATCAAACTCGCCGGTGCGGCCGGCGAATCGAACGCACTACCGGCGACGACAACGGTGACGTGTCCGGTGCAGGTGATCCCTTGCGTGTGCTTGCCGGTGACCTCGAATTCGACGTTGCGAGGGACCGACGACGGCAGCTTGTAGTGCTTGTCGCCCTTGTTGCTGGTGCTGTCGCTCGAACCCTTCCACGAGTCGATCTGCATCGCGGGCAACGGCCACGGAAGCTGCACCTCGATCGACCCGCTGTAGGCCTGTTCGGTGGCGGCCGTGTCGATCGAGCCTTGCCAATGCACCGTGTCTTCGAGCGGGACTTCGTCGACACCCGCGTCGGCGGCGGTGTAGTGATGACCGCTCTTCTCGAAATCGCCGGTGCCCTGACAGCCGGAGCTGACGACGGCCGGAGCCGGCGCCGCGTCGACGAACACGAACAACCCCGCCAACGACAACGCCGCAAAGCCCAACAGGACTCGTTTGACCATCCCGCACCCCCCTCTTCGCCGCACCGGACAGTACGACGTGTTCAGGCATTCGCCAAGGGGAGGATTTACCTCAGATGTCGGCAAAACGTGCGGATACCACTCATCCGGTGGTCAGTCGACGCAGGATCGAATGAGCTCCCAGAGTGCCTCGACATGACGCTGCTCCGTCTGCGTCGCGCCGATGGCCACACGGATGGCATAGCGATTGCCCAGTCGGGTGTGGGTGAGGAACGCCTTGCCGGATGCGTTCACGGCCTGCAGGAGACGCTCGCTGGCGTCGTTCCCGTCCTTGTGCGCGAAGCACACGAGCGACAGGTCGGCCGGCGCGACGCGCTCGAAGCCGTCGTCGCGGTCGATCTGGTCCGCAAGCCATCGTGCGGACTCGACGTGACGGGCGATGTGGGCCTGTAGCCCAGAAGTGCCGTAGTGACGCAGTACGAACCACAGCTTCAGCGCACGGAAGCGGCGGCCGAGCGGGACGTGCCAGTCGCGATAGTCGATCACCGCGCCCGAGTCGCTGGCCGCGTTGCGCAGGTATTCCGGCAGCACGCTCAGGCTCGAGATGAGCGCCGACCGATCCGCGACATAGAGCACGTCGCAGTCGAAGTTCGTGAGCAGCCACTTGTGCGGGTCGAAGCACCAGCTGTCGACGCCGTCGAGCCCGTCGTTGACGAGAGGGCGTAATTCGCGCAAGACCGCGGCAGATCCCGCGTACGCCGCATCCACGTGCACCCACACGTTGTGACGGCGAGCAATGTCGACGACGTCGGCAACGGGATCGATCGCGGCGGTGGACGTCGTACCGACCGTCGCCGCCACGAGGAACGGCACGAGATCCGCGGCGAGGTCGTCCGCGATCGCCTCCGCCAGGAGGTCGGGACGCAGCGCGAAGGTGCCGTCGACGTCGATGAGCCGCAACTGGTCGGCGCGCAACCCCGCGACACGGATCCCCTTCTCGACCGAGGAGTGCGCCTGGTTGGAGGTGTACGCCCGCAGCTTCGTGCGATCGATCGTCGGACTCACCCGGTCGCGCGCCGCGAGGATCGCACACAGCGTTGCGCTCGACGCCGAGTCTTGGATGACACCGTTGCCGCGGAAGGCGTCGGGCAGGTCCAACAGTTCGACGAGCCAGTCCAATACGTGCGTCTCGATCTCGGTGCACGCCGGACTCGTCGCCCAGAGCATTCCTTGTACTCCGAGCCCCGACGACACGAGGTCGCCGATCACCGAAGGCCCGGAGGCGTTGGCCGGGAAGAAGCCGAAGAAGTTGGGCGACTGCCAATGCGTGATGCCCGGCAGCACGATGCGATCGAGGTCACCGAGGATGTCGTCCCACGATTCGCCGGCATCGGGTGCGTGCGGAGGCAGCAGCGCCCGAACGGCACCGGGCTCGACCGTCGACAGCACGGGGAACGAGTCGACCCGCTCGAGATAGTCCGCCACCCAATCGACCGCCTCGTGGGCCGCGCGCCGAAACTCGTCAGGCCTCATCGGTGGTCGATGCGGACGTCGAGACCGAGCGCCATGCCCAGTAGGTGACGCAACATCGCCGCGGTCGCGCCCCATACGGTGTCGCCGACCAACTCGAAGAAGAAGATCGAACGTTCGGTGGGCTCGTCGGTGGCGACGAGATCGGGTGGCACCCATGCCGGCGGAGTCGAGAACTTCCAGCGCTCCTCGCGGTACACCTCGTCGAGCAACAACTCGCGCACCGGCACGTGCAAGACGGCGTCGACCTCGCTCGGGTTCGGCTCGAGCACCGGTACGTCGGGCAACAGCGCGACGAACGGCACGATGAACGAGCGGCTGCTGATCGTCATCAGATGATCGAGCTCACCAAGGACCTCGACGGTCGCCGGATCGAGGCCGATCTCCTCCTCCGACTCGCGCAGCGCCGCCTGGACCAACGTCTCGCCGAGATCTTGACCGCCGCCCGGGAAGCTCACTTCTCCGGTGTGCGAGCGCAGGTCCCACGATCGACGAGTGAGAACGGTGTACAGCTCACCGTGCAGTTCGTAGAACGGCGCCAGGACGGCCGAAGCACGCGCCGCGCCGGTCTCCTCGACGAAGGATGGCGACCCGACTCGACCATCGAAGGCAGCGCGGAGGTGGGCGGCGGTGATGACCCGCTCCGGTGGACGCAACTCCGCCCACGGTGGAGGTCCGCCGTCGCCGATCGCGTCGGGGCGAGGGATGACCTGCGGGCCGCCCCGCTCCATCAAGCCGAGGCCGGCGCCTGCGCCACCAGTTGCTCGAGCAACTCCTTCATGCCCGCGGTCTTCAGGTTGCTCATCACTCGTCCCGGGGGCGTGTCGCCTTTTTCCCACTCCATCCAGTAGGCGAGGAGCTTCACGGGTTCGGGTGCTGGGGTTTCCACGGTGACGAGGTTACGCGGCCCGGCGATAACGGCTGATCGCCAGCGGAGCGAAGATGGCAACGAGCGCCACCATCCACAACAGGGCGTGGAGCACCGGAGTCGCGGTTTCGCCGCCGATCGACAGCGCCCGCATCGCTTTCACCACCACCGACACGGGCTGCCAGTCGTTGTAGACCTGCAGCACCCGCGGCATGTTCTCGCCCGGAGCGAACGCGGTGGACGCGAACACCAAGACCGCGAGGACCGGGAACGACGCGGCCTGCGCCGACTCGGCGTTCGGAGCGCCCAGACCGATGAGGGCGAAGATCCACGAGAACGCGACCGAGAAGAGCAGGAGGAGCCCGATCGACGCGACGAACGGCACGACGCCGGTGTGGATGCGGAACCCGACGAGGAAGCCAACGAAGACCATCATCAGGACGACACCGAGGTTGCGCACGAGATCAGACAGCGCACGACCGGCGAGCACCGCCGAGCGCGCCATCGGCAGCGATCGAAAGCGTTCGATCAATCCTTTGTGGAGGTCTTCGCTGAGACCGATGCCGGTGTTCATCGCGCCGAACGCCACCGTTTGCACGAAGACACCCGGCATCAGGAAGTCGACGTAGGGCAGATTGCCGGGCAGCGTGATCGACGTTCCGAACACGTACCGAAACGTGAGCACGAAGATGATCGGCTGGATCGTGCTGAACATGATCACTTCGGGCGTGCGCGACATCGCCTTGAGGTTGCGCCACGCAATCGTGATGGCATCCGCCACCGCCCAACCGAGCGGGGAACGCTGTTCGACCGTCGGTGTCATCGTGGGTGCAGTGATGGCCGCCATCAGCTGGCCTCCTCCAAGTCGTCGCCGGTGTCGGTGGGACGGCCGGTCAGGGTCAGAAAGACGTCGTCGAGGCTGGGTTCGCGCACTGTGACCGAAACGGGTTCGATGCCGGCGGCATCGAGACGACGCACGGCCGCGAGCAGCGAACGTCCGCTGTCCGTCACCTTGACCTCGATGCCGCGGCCGTCATTGCTCAAATCGGTCGGCCCGATCTCCGCAAGCACCGTCTTGGCCGCGTCGGCGACAGCAGCATCCGCCACCTCGACGTGGATGATCGTGCTCCCGAGCTGCGCCTTGAGCTCGGCGGCCGTGCCGTCGGCGATCACGCGGCCGTGATCCACCACGGCGATGCGATCGGCGAGGCGGTCGGCCTCCTCGAGGTACTGCGTCGTGAGCAGGAGCGTGGCGCCATCGCCGACCAGTTCCTCGATGACGCCCCACAGGTCGAGCCGACCGCGCGGATCGAGCCCGGTGGTCGGCTCGTCGAGGATCAACACGGGTGGGCGATGCACCAGCGCGGCCGCCAAGTCGAGTCGGCGACGCATGCCTCCGGAGTAGGTCTTGACCGTTCGGTCACCGGCTTCAGAGAGCCCGAAGCGATCGAGCAGTTCCCCGGCGCGCGGGACGATGCCTGCTCGGGGCTGATGGGCGAGCCGGCCGACCATGATCAGGTTCTCGCGGCCCGTGAGGTTCTCGTCGACTGCCGCGTACTGCCCCGCGAGACCGATGCGGGTGCGAACCTCTTGCGGCTGCTTGCACACGTCGATGCCGAGCACCTCGGCGCGTCCACCGTCCGGCTGCAGGATCGTGGTGAGAATCCGCACTGCCGTGGTCTTGCCCGCACCATTGGGCCCGAGCAGGCCGAGCACCGTGCCCGCGGGCACCGACAAGTCGACACCGTCGAGTGCGACGACGGTGCCGAAGCGCTTGACGAGTCCCTCGGCATAGATCGCTGGTCTGTCCATGGTGGTCAAGCCTCCCTCGGATGGTGAACGCATGACCACTCGCGAGCGCGTAGGGCGGCGGCGTCAGGGCTCAAGACGAGCAACGGACCTTGCGCGATCTCGTGCGCAAGGTCCGTGCTTCCGGCCGATCCGGCTTGCCCGGTCGGTCGGGATAGCTCGTTCAGTGTCCGCCGAAGGCGGACGCCGTTGACTCGCCGCCGAACCTCTGGTTCGGCGGCGAAGCCCTACATCATTCCCATGCCGCCCATGCCGCCCATGCCGCCGCCCGGCATCGCCGGCATTGCGGAGGCGGGCTCGGGCTTGTCGGCCACGAGGCACTCGGTGGTGAGCAACAGGCTGGCGATCGAGGCTGCGTTCTGCAGCGCAGCACGCGTCACCTTTGCAGGATCGATCACGCCGGCCTTCATCAGGTCTTCGAAGTCGTCGCTCGCTGCGTTGAAGCCGATGTTGCCTTCCTCCCGCAGGATCTGCTCGACGACGACTGCGCCTTCGTGACCGGCGTTGTCGGCGATGAGCCGTGCGGGCGCCTCGACGGCGGTCCACACGCTTTTCGCACCTGTGGCTTCGTCTCCTTCGAGCTTCTTCATGATCTTCTCGATGGCTGACCGTGCTCGCAGAAGGGCGACGCCACCACCGGCAACCACGCCTTCCTCGATCGCAGCGCGCGTCGCCGACAGTGCGTCTTCGATGCGGTGCTTCTTCTCCTTGAGCTCGACCTCCGTGGCCGCGCCGACCTTCACGACGGCGACACCACCGGACAGCTTGGCCAGACGCTCTTGGAGCTTCTCGCGATCCCAGTCGGAGTCTGTGTCCTCGATCTCTCGCTTGAGCTGACCGATACGACCCTTGACCTCCTCTTCCTTGCCGGCACCCTCGACGATCGTCGTGTCGTCCTTGGTGACGACGACCTTGCGAGCGCGGCCCATCAGGTCGAGTGTGGTGTTCTCGAGCTTGAGGCCGACTTCCTCGGAGATCACCTGACCACCGGTGAGGATGGCGATGTCTTGCAGCATCGCCTTGCGGCGATCACCGAAGCCCGGCGCCTTGACGGCGACAGAGTTGAACGTGCCGCGGATCTTGTTCACGACCAGGGTGGCCAATGCTTCGCCGTCGACGTCCTCGGCGATGATGAGCAACTGCTTGCCCGACTGCATCACCTTTTCGAGCGTCGGCAGCAGGTCTTGGACCGAGCTGACCTTGCCGTTGTAGAGGAGGATGTACGGGTCGTCGAGCACGGCTTCCTGGCGCTCGGGGTCGGTCACGAAGTACGGCGACACGTAGCCCTTGTCGAACTGCATGCCCTCGACGAACTCGAGCTCCATGCCAAAGGTGTTCGACTCTTCGACAGTGACGACACCGTCCTTGCCGACCTTGTCGATGGCGTCGGCGATGACCTCGCCGATGGAGACGTCGCCCGCCGAGATCGATGCGACCTGGGCGATCTCCGCCTTGTCGTCGATCTCCTTGGCTTGCTTCTTGATGGCTTCCACGGCGGCGTCGACGGCCTTGTCGATGCCACGCTTCAACGCCTCAGGGCTCGCGCCGGCGGCCACGTTGCGCATCCCTTCGTGCACGAGGGCCTGCGCCAGCACGGTTGCCGTCGTGGTTCCGTCGCCGGCGATGTCGTTGGTCTTGGTGGCGACTTCCTTCACGAGCTGCGCGCCCATGTTCTCGAAGGGGTCGTCGAGCTCGACTTCACGGGCGATGGAAACGCCGTCGTTCGTGATCGTCGGAGCGCCGAATTTCTTCTCGAGGACGACATTGCGGCCCTTGGGCCCAAGCGTCACGCGAACAGAGTTCGCGAGCTTGTTGACACCGGCTTCGAGGGCGCGCCGGGCGTCCTCGTCGAACTTCAGGAGCTTTGCCATGGGCGGTCCTACTTCTTCGTCACGGCGAGGACGTCACGCCCGTTGAGAATGAGGAGATCGTCGCCGTCGACGGTGATCTCGGTGCCCCCGTACTTGGAGTAGACGACCGTGTCGCCCACCTTCACGTCGAGCGGGATCAGCTCGCCGGTGTTCTCGGAGCGACGACCCGGCCCGACCGCGAGCACTTCGCCTTGCTGGGGCTTTTCCTTGGCGGTGTCGGGGATGACGAGGCCGCTCGCCGTCTTCTCTTCCGATTCATTCGGCTTCACGACGATGCGGTCGTCGAGGGGCTGCAGGTTCATGCTGGTCCTCCGTAAGGCTCATTCTGAGCGAGCGCTGCTAGCACTCTCGATTGGCGAGTGCTAACCCTACGCCCGCTCGCTGGCACTTTCAACCGGAGACTGCCAGCTAGCCCAAAAGTCCGAGGTTCGGGTCGGCGCCGGCGTCCAGGGGCGTCGGGCCGTCGTTTCGGAGCCGCCACAGGCCGGCGGCGGCCACCATGGCGGCGTTGTCGGTACACATCGCACGGCTCGGCAGGAAGCCGTGGAGGCCGTCTTCCACGCAGGCGTCGAGGAAGCGCTCACGGAGCTGGGAGTTGGCCGCCACCCCTCCCCCGAGACACAGTGCGACCGCTCCGGTGTCGGCGGCGGCCCGGCGGACCTTGGCGACGAGCACATCGACCACCGCCTCCTGGAAGCTGGCGCAGACGTCGGCCGTGGACACGTCGGCGTGCTTACGGACGTAGTTCACGACCGCCGTCTTGAGCCCGCTGAACGAGAAGTCGTAACCCTGCTCGAGCATGGCCCGAGGGAAACGGATCGCGGTGGGGTCGCCCTCCATCGCGAGCCGGTCGACGGCCGGGCCGCCGGGATACCCGAGCCCGAGATAGCGCGCCACCTTGTCGAACGCCTCGCCCGCGGCATCGTCGATCGTGGACCCGAGTACGCGGTACTGGCCGGGACCTTCCATGAGGACGAGCATCGTGTGACCACCCGACACGAGCAGCACGACCGCGGGGCGCTGGAGCTCGGGCTCCTCGAGAAACGACGCATAGAGATGCGCCTCGAGGTGGTTGACCCCGATGAACGGAACGTTCCACACCAGCGCGAGCGTCTTCGCGGTGCTCACACCGACCAACAACGATCCGACAAGGCCGGGCCCGACGGTGGCAGCCACGGCATCGACGTCCTCGTCGTCGACGCCGGCCTCGACCAGCGCCTGTGCAATGACGGGCGTGAGAAGCTCGACGTGGGCGCGGCTCGCGATCTCCGGGACGACTCCTCCGTAGCGAGCGTGCAGATCGACTTGGCTGGACACCACCGACGACAGCACGGTGAGCGGCTTGCCTTCGTCGTACGTGAGGACCGCTGCCGCGGTCTCGTCGCACGACGTCTCGATGCCCAGGATCGTGACCTGTTCGTTCGTCATTCGAGGCTGTCCACGATCGTGACTCCCGGCATTGCGAGCTCGATGGCATCGAGCCGCTCCTGGTACTCCGCCTGATCGACGTCGTGCGCCCACATGATCATTGCGTCTTCATTGGTCTCGACGTAGTAGCCCTTGCGGACACCCGCGGGAGCGAACCCGAACGCCCGGTACAACGCCTGGGCCCCGTCGTTGCTCATCCGCACTTCGAGCGTGAAGTTCTTCGCACCCTTCGCCGCGCCGCGTCGCAACAGGTGGAGTAGTAGCCGGCTACCGATCTTGCCGCGATGCCACGCCGGATCGACCGCGATCGTCGTGACGTGACCGTCATCGGCACTGAACAACATGCCTGCGTAGCCGACAACGGTCGGACCGACACGGGCCACCAGGTAGATGCGGCCGGTGCGAATGGCCAGCTCGCTCATGAACAAGCCCAACGACCAGGGCCGTGGATACACCTCGTTCTCGATGCGCAGAACGCTGCGGAGGTGCCGGCGGCGCATCGCAGTGATGCGGACTTCGAGCGACTGCGGATCGATCGACGTCGCGCGGGCCGCCATCACGACCTCGCCTCTCGCGTCGCCCAGTTGATCTCCGCATCGGGCATGCGCAGGTAGAGGGGTTGGAGATCCCATGGCTGGACCCACTGTTCGCGCAGCGCCTGCGCGTGCGCCAACTGCACCAGCGACGAGGCCGACGGATAGGCGAGTCCGAGGTCGGCGACCTCGACCTTGGTCAGCCCTTCGAACGCCTCCGAGTACCGCAACGCGCCGTCACCAACGAGGAGACACTCCTCGCGGGAGGCCAGCAACTCGGAGGCCAGGTCGTCGGGCGTGCCGATGAGGTGCTCCGACAGGCGCTGCACTCCGCCGGGAACCTGCCGGTAGAAGGCGTAGAAGAGCTCACCGCGCCGAGCGTCGATCGCCGCCACGATGCGTCGCGAAGAAAACCGCACCGGAAGGGCGAGCAGGTCGAGGCTGGGGATGCCGATCATCGGCACACGGAGCGCGTGGGCCATTGCCTTGGCCGACGCCACGCCGACGCGAAGCCCGGTGTAGAGCCCAGGGCCGAGGTCGACCGCGACGCAGCTGATCTCACGCAGGTCGACCCGCGCTTGCTTGCACACGAATTCGATGGCGGGCGTGAGGTTTTCGGCGTGGCGCTTACCGCGACTCGAATGCGCCTGTGCGAGCACTCCCTCGTGTCCTGCGATCGCGACACCCACCTGCGCCGTGCTCGACTCGATTCCGAGGATCAGCATTCGATCGTCCAGGGCGACAGCGCTTGACCGAGCGCGCGGGTGCGGGCATTCCAACTCGGCCCGATCGGCTGAATCTCGATCACGCGATCATCGTCACCCGCGCCGAAGCGCAAGCGCACCTCGAGGAAATCCGCGGGCAGCGCGGGTGCGATCGCGTCGCCCCATTCGATGATGGTGACACCACCTTCGTCGAGCACCTCAGGCAACCCGAGGTCGAACACCTCTTGCATCTGCTCGAGGCGGTACACGTCGAGGTGATGCAACATCAGCCGTCCACCGGTGTGTTGGCGGGCGAGCATGAACGTCGGGCTCGTGATCCGTTCGGTGATGCCGAGCCCGCGGCCAAAACCCTGCACGAGCGCAGTCTTCCCCGCGCCGAGCTCGCCGGCGAGCAGCACGATGTCGCCCGGGCGTGCGAGCTCTGCGATTGCCGCTCCGAGACCCTGTGTCGCGTCGACTGCACTGGTCGTCGCGGTGAGCGTCATGCGGGAACTCCTGCACCGGCCAACGCCTGTTTGGCGCGGATGAAGTCCGCTCGCATCTGCGCCATCGGCTCGCCGCCGCCGCGCAACACCGCAGCGGGGTGGAAGGTCGGGATCAGCACACCCGTGCGGAACGGATAGCTCCGGCCGCGCAGCTTGGTGATGCCTTCCTTCGTCTCCAGCAGCAGCTTCGTGGCGAAATTGCCGAGTGTGACGATGACCTTCGGGTTGATCAGCTCGATCTTCTTCTCGAGCCACGGGTTGCACGCCGCGATCTCGTCGGCTTCCGGGTCGCGGTTCCCGGGAGGACGGCACATCACCACGTTCTGGATGTAGACGCGATCGCGCGTCCATCCGAATTCGTCGAGCAGGATGCGATCGAGCAGCTGGCCGGACCGGCCGACGAACGGCAGACCCTGCTTGTCCTCCTCGGCTCCGGGGCCTTCGCCGATGAACATGAGGTCGGCGTCGGGATCACCCATGCCGAAGACCACCTTGGTGCGACCGGCAGTCGCGAGCTTGCATCTGGTGCAAGTAGACGCCTCTTCGGCGACCAGCTCGAGCGCGGTGGGCACGACCCCTCAGGTTACTTGCGCGGTACGGATCGCTCGCTCGACGGCGACCGCCGCCAACGACCGCACGGGTTCCACTTCGGCGGTCACGATGCCGGTAGCGGCCGCGATCAGCGCGTCGCCGTCGGCGGTGCTGTGCGTCGGCGACAGGGCACGGCTCATTCCGTCGTGTCCGCTCTGTGCCACGAGGAGACACTCGCCCTTGGTCAGCGCCGCGTTGGTGACAATCACCCCAATGGTGGTGTTGGCGAACGCGGCCTCGGCGGTCTCGATCGGCGGCGCCGGGATCCGGGGCACGTCGTCGCCCGACTCGAGGATGTCGCCGTAGGCGTTGACCGCCACGAGGGCGGCAACGACGAGCTCGCCGTGGCGCACCACCACACCGCCGAGCCCACCGGGACGAGCGTGATCTCGGCCCTGCCACTTGGCGATGGTCGCTCCTGTGCCGGCCCCGACGCGGCCCAGCAGAACGTCTTCCTCTGCGGCTGCTTCGCACGCGGCGTAGCCCTCGTCCGGACCCGGCCGCACCGAAGCATCGCCCTGGACCAAGTCGTAGAGACCGAGGGCCACGACGATCGGGACGGGTCCGCCCGCGGTCGGGAAACCGATGCCGCGCTCCTCGCAGAAGCGCATCACGCCGTCGGCGGACGCGAGGCCGAAGGCAGAGCCGCCGGTCAGCACGACCGCATCGATTCGGTTCACGGTGCGCGACGGATCGAGCAGCGCCATCTCGCGCTCAGCGGGCGCGCCGCCGCGCACCTCACCTGACGCGACGGTGCCTTCAGGGAAGAGCACGACCGTGCACCCGGTACGCGCAGCCTCGTTCGTCCAGTGCCCGACGCGTACGCCGCCTATCTCAGTCCTCACGGTCCGTACCGGCGGGGAACGCGATTGATGGCGATGCCGCAGACGATCTCGTAGGCGATGGTGTCGAGCCGTTCGGCCCAATCCCACGCGGAGATGACCTCGCCGTTCTGCTCGCCGAAGAGCACGACCTCATCGCGCACGCGCACCGAGTTGTCGCTACCGCAGTCGACCATCAGTTGATCCATCGTGACCGCACCCACGATCGGGCGCCGGCGTCCACCGATCAACACCTCTCCCCCAACCATGCCCAGTCGGCGCGGGACGCCGTCGTAATAACCGATCGGCACCGTGGCGACCACGGTCGGCTCGGTGAACACGTGGTGCAGCCCGTACGAGATCGGTTCACCGGCGCGCACCTGCTTCACGTACGACACGCGCGCCTTGAGCGCCATCGCCGGACGTAAGCCGTCCGCTTCCGGCATGTGCGGCCGCGGCGCGATGCCGTAGAGCGCGATGCCACACCGCGCCAGGTCGTAGCGGGCTTCGGGATGCGCGAGCAGACCTGCCGAGTTGGCCGCGTGCACAAGTGCGGGTCGGAGTCCCGCATCGGCAAGATCCCCGCGAACCTCCTCGAACGTCGCCAGTTGACGCGCGGTGTAGTCGTCGTGCGCCGGGTCGTCCGCGGCGGCGAGATGCGTCCACAGTCCTTCGAGCTCGAGCTCCTCGCTGGCTTGAACGAGCTCCGCGAGATGGCGGGCCGCCTCGGGGGCCGCGCCGACACGGTGCATGCCGGTGTCGACCTTGAGGTGGACCGGCAAAGGTGTGGCTCGGCCGACGTCGCGAACGGCCGTCGCGGCCGCCGCGATCGCTTCGGCGGTGTAGAGCGTGGGCCGCACACCGTCGAGTCGGGCGACATCGACGAGCTGTCGAAGCGGAGGCTCCGCGAGCAGGAGCACGGGCTCGGTCAGTCGGCCCTTGATGCGCAGATCGACGGCTTCGTTGACGAGTGCAACTCCGAGCCAGGTCGCGCCGCCGGAAACGGCCGCCGATGCGGCGCGAATGATGCCGTGTCCGTAGCCCCAGCCCTTCACCACGGCGCACAGCGCCGCCGATCCGGCTCGATCGGCCAGCAGCTTGGCGTTGTGCTCCAACGCGCTGAGGTCGACGTCGGCCCAGGCGTACGGCCGGTCGTCGGGGTGGACCTCCACCACCTCAGGATTCCAGGTCGTCGAACACCGAGGGCAAACACTCCAGCAGGTCGCTGGCCACCAGCCCGCGGCGGGGGCCGTGCGTACTCGCCCTTCCGTGCAGCCACGCGCCGGCAGCCGCGGCCCGCAACGGGTGCACCCCCTGCGCGAGGAGCGCGCCGATGATCCCGGACAGCACATCGCCGGTTCCCGCTGTCGCCAACCGAGCGTCAGCGGTGATGACGAGAAGTGCCCGCCCTTCAGCGTCGGCAATCACCGGCGTCGCTCCTTTCAACAGCACGGTCGCGTTGGCGGTCTGAGCCAGCGCTCGCGCCGCGTCGATGCGATCCGCGCTCGGTGGTCGTCCCATCAGGCGCTCATACTCGCCGTCGTGCGGCGTGAGCACGGTGAGCGGGTGGGTGTACAGGCCCACATCGGCACCGAGCGCGGTGAGCCCATCGCCGTCGACGACTGTCGGCACCGGCGACTCGAGCACCACTCGATGCACGGATGGCGCGGTGGCCGGATCAGTGCCGAGGCCTGGCCCGACGATCAGTGCCTTGAACCGGCCGAGTCCCTCGAGCACGTCGATGTCCCAGGCAACGTGCGGGAGCGTCGTGCGCACGACCTCGACCGGCGCATCAGCATCGAGGTCCGAGCCCGGACTGCTGAGCCGCACGTAACCCGCGCCGGAACGTTGCGCGCCGCGAGAAGCGAGCGAAGCCGCGCCACTCATTCCGGGCGATCCGGCCACGATCCAGACCGCGCTTCGCCACTTGTGCGTCTCGGGCGGCCGCTCCGGCAGCCACGCGGCCACATCGGCCGCCTCGACGACGTCGGCCTTGGCCGAAGAACAGTCGAGGCCGATGTCCGCAACCGCGACCGCGCCCGCCAGCGCACGCCCCGGATGGAAGAGCAGCCCGGGCTTGAGCGCGGCGAACGTCACAGTGACGTCGGCGCGCACGGCGCCCGGCGCGGCTTCGCCGGTGAGGCCGTTCACTCCCGAAGGAATGTCGACCGCGAGCACGAGTGCACCTCCCGGGTCGGGAGCTTCGTACGCACCGCGAAAGCCCGTGCCGTAGGCGGCGTCGATGACGAGGTCGCAGCGTGCGAGCCGTTCCCCCGGGCCAACACTGGCGGCATCGAGGACTTCGACGCGCGCACCCCGTTGACGGAGGCGACGCGCTGCATCGCGGCCGTCGTTGCCGTTGTTGCCCTTCCCCGCAACCACGGTCACTCGTCGTCCGTACGCTCCGCCGAGCATGGACAGCGCTCGCAGCGCTACAGCTTTGCCGGCGCGCGCGATCAGCACGTCGACAGGTTCGGGCGCGGCGCGATCGATCGCGGTCATCTCCTCAGGAGTCACGACCGGGATCATCGATCACTCCGCCGAGACGAGTGCGATGGCCACGACGTCGGAGTGGCTGAGCGAGAGCAACCAGCGAGTGATGCCGCGTTCGCCGGCCAACGCGGCGGCTTTGCCCCTCACCAGCAACGACGGCTCGCCGGATTCGTCGTCGCGGCCCACTTCGACATCGTGAAAGCCGTAGGCCCCCAGTCCGCAGCCGAGCGCCTTCATCACCGCTTCCTTCGCCGCGAAGCGCGCTGCGTAGCGCTGACAGCGCACCGAGGTCGCCTTCGCTCGGTCGCAGTACTCCCGTTCGTCCGCAGTGAACACCCGATCGAGGAAGCTCGTCTGTCGGGTCATCACCGATTCGAAACGGTCGAGGTCGACCACGTCGACCCCGACGGCAACGGTCACGGGGAGGGCGCGGCGCGCCAGCGGTCGGCGAGGACGTGCACCGGCTCTGTCAGGAGATCGACCACCGGAAGCTCGCCGAGAAGATCCTCGCGGAAACTCGGCTCGACCTCGGTCACCGCATCCTTCAGCGCCGCGTACCGGTTGCGGTAGCCGCGGAGCACGCTGCGACTCGCGGCGACGGGCAGCTTGTCCTCGAAGCGCACATGCAGTTGCGTGATGCCAGTGCAGTGATTGTCCTTCGTCTCCGGAATCGCGATGAGTGTGCGGTTGTCGCGGCGGCCGCGGAACACGAGCAGTTCGCGTTCGATCGCCACCGTGTGCTTCGTACCCCGGAGCACTGGATCGCGCTCGATGCGCGACGTGATCTCGGCAGCAATGCCGCCACGGTCGACGACGTACACCGACACCTCGTCGTCGGTGGCCGGATCGCCTTCGATGCGGTACCGGATCCAGCCGGTGACCTCCTCGACTGCCGGATCGAGATCGGCCAGTGTGCGCAGCGTCTTGTAGCTGAGCGCATCGCGCGGCGCGCCGGCGGCCATCACCGCCATCGCCAGCGGAACCTGCAACAGCGTCTCGTCCGAACGGGAGATGCCGACCGTGACGGTCTTCGCCTGATGCTTGATCGCGTCGATCGGGCGCGTGAGCTCTTCGATGCCTCGCGTGAGCGCAACCATGAGGTCGTCGACGACGACCGCGGGCGTGCCGATCTTTCCGTACTCCATCTGGTACGCCTCGAGTGGCGTGACCGCCAGCCCGTAGCGGAAGAGCGACGCGAGCCGCACGGCGGTGGACGCCTCGAGGTGCCCGTCGTACGCACCGGCGCGCAGCCCGTCGAAGAAGCGTGCAGCGACGGCTTCGAGCGTCGGACGCAGGCCGCGAAGCAACCGGTCTCCGTCGGCACGCAGCCCGCTCGCCCCGGGCGCGGAGATGGCGGACTCGATTGCGCCGCGCGCCTCACGCAATGGACGGGCCTGAGCGTCGATGGCCTGCGCGGCCTCGTAGCCGAAGAGGTGACCGGCCATGATCGAGAGCACGAACGCCAGCTGCGGATGCACCGCGGGCACCTTGATGGCTTGCACCGCGGCCGAGAAGCGCTCCTCGCCTTCCGTGGCGATGACGATCGGCGTTGCTTTGTGAGCGCGGAAGATCGCCACCTCCTTGGCGACGTCGTCTGCCGTCGATCCGGTGAGGCCGGCCGCGCACACGAGTATGAGCGGCTCTGATGACAAGTCGATGTGCTTCTTGTCCTCGGTCGAGTCACACGCGATCGACTTGTAACAGAGCTCGGAGAGCTTGATGCGCAGCTCGTTGGCCGCGATTCGGTTCGCGCCGTTTCCGACGATGGCCCAGTAGCGCCGCGAGGGAGCCCACTGCTGGGCGATCGCGCCGATCTCCGCGCGGCGAGCCAGCACTTCTTCCATGGCGTCGGGCACGGAACGCAACGCGGCGAGAAGCTCGCTATCGACGATTCCGCCGACGATCTCGGCGATCGCCGCGGCCAGCAGGAAGCTAGCTGCGAGTTGGGCGTACAACGCCTTCGTCGACGCCACTGACATCTCGACGTCGCGTCCATCCGACGTGTAGAGCACGCCATCGGACTTGTCGATGAGGTCGCTGTTGCGTCGGTTGACGATGGCGATCACCCGGGCTCCCCGCGCACGTACGAGATCGACCGTGCGATTGGTGTCGGTGGTGGTGCCCGACTGGCTGATGGCGATGACCAGTGTGTCGTCCATCTCGGGCCGCAATCCGAAGCCGGAGAGCTCGGTCGCGAGTGCGGCCTCGACGCGCAACTCGGTGTCGACCGTCATCGACCGTAACGTCGCAACGAGACTCTGACCGGCAACGTGGGCGGTGCCTTGCCCGATCGCGATGACCCGGCGAATCGCGCCGGAGGCGAGGTCGCGGCGGATTTGCTCAGGCACCGCTTCTGACCCGAGCGACAGCTCTGGCTGGCCATCGACGTCGATGAGCTTGCCGCGCAACGTCTTGCGGAACGACGCCGGCGACTCACTGATCTCCTTCAGGAGGAAGTGCGGGTAGGCGCCCCGGTTGATGTCGCGCGTCGTGATCTGCGCGACGGTGACGTCGTCGTCGGTGACGGGGATCTCGGTGCCGTCGTATGCGATCCGACGGATGCCCTCGAGCGATCCGGCCCGGTCGCCGTCCAATACGAGCACCTGGCCGCGACTCGCGTTGGGGTTGTCGAGGTTCGCCGGCGTCTCGCCGTCCATGCGGATGTAGCGCGACGTTTCCTCGACGAGTCCATACGGCTCGCTGGCCACGATGTACGCATCGTCGGCGAGCCCGACGTACAGCGCCTGTCCGCTGCCCCGCAACGCCAGCAGAAGTTGGTTTGGCGAGCTCGCGGCGTTGGCACCGATCGCAACCGATCCTTCGAACCCCGCGACCGTGCTGCGAAATGCTTCGTCCAGGGCCACGCCCGCTCGCAGCTTGCGGGAGACGAGCGTCGGGATCACCTTCGCGTCGGTGGTGATCTCGGCGGCGATGCGGAGGCCCTCGGCCGACTTGAGGTCGGCGAAGTTGTCGACGTCGCCATTGAGCGCGGCGACGACGTACGGGCCGGCGCGGCCACCGTCTTCCTCGGAGTTGAGCGGATGGGCGTTGGCCTCGGAGATGATGCCGACGCTGGCCCAACGAGTGTGGCCGAGCACGGTGACTTCGGCCGTGTCAGAGCCGACCGCGAGATGGAGCAATTCGTCGCCGACGATCGCGGCACGCAGCGCCCGCGTGTTGTCGCCGAGCTCGCCGATCTCCGCGGCCGCCTTGTACACGAAGCTCAGATCGCCATCCGCCGATTGCACAGCCCCGCTGCGAAACAAGGGGTCGCCGGCGCGCTGGTCGAGCATCGCTCGCACGCCCCTCGCTTCGAGATCCAGACCATGACCGCGAACAAGGAGATGCAGCCCGGCCGAGTCGCGCCCGCGGACCTCGAGCCGATCGAGCGCGCTCAACGCTGTTTGCACCGAAGCAAAGGCTTCGACCGCGGCGTGCCCAGCTGTGCCGTTGAGCAGATCACCAACCGCTTCCGCGTTGCGAACACGGTCTTCCGCGATGGCCCACCGCAAGTCCTTTGCGCTGAGGAGCGCCGCGTTGAGCTGCTCCAACTGATCGGCGCTTGCTTTGATGCGGCCGCTGTCGAGCTGGACATCGATTCCAGCCAAGCTGGCGTCGAGTTGAACGCAATACGACTCGATCGCCGCTCGCACGTGCGGCGAGAACAACAATGCGTGAAGCCCGGGGACACCACTGAGCAAGGCGTTGGCATCGTCGAGCGCGCCGACGGTCTGCAGGAGACGGGCGACGAGCGTCTCATCGACTCCGTCGACGTCGAGGAGCGCGGGAAGGGGCTGGAGGAGTCCCAACACGTCTTCCGGGGGTGGGGGCGTGCGCGTCGCTCTCCGCCGGACGACGGCGATGATGCCGCACATCGCTTCAGTTTACGAGGCGGCCGCAGAGACGGCGGCGGCCAGTCGATCGGCTACTGCTTCGGCCTGCTCGGTGGTCTGCGCCTCGACCATCACCCGCACCAGCGGTTCGGTGCCGCTGCGCCGTATGAGTATCCGCCCGTCGTCTCCGAGCGTGGCTCGTGCCGCCGAAAGGTCGTCGGCGAGGCGGACGTCGAGCTCGGCGACGCTCGACCCAGCACCAATACGAACGTTGCGCAGCACCTGAGGGAACCTCGCCATCACGGTCGCGAGCTCGCTCAGGGGACGGCCGGTGCGGGCCACCACATCGAGCAGCTGGACGCCGGTGAGCAAACCGTCGCCTGTGGTCGCCAAGTCGGGAAAGATCACGTGGCCCGACTGCTCACCGCCGATCGAATGGTTCCCGGCTTCGAGCGCGTCGAGCACGAAACGGTCACCGACGGCTGTCTCCTCGACGTGTACGCCTCGCGCGGTCATCGCTCGACGAAAGCCGAGGTTGGTCATCACCGTGACAACCACCGTGTCGTTGCGCAGTTGACCGCGCTCGTGCAGGTCGAGCGCGCACACCGCGATGATCTGATCACCGTCGACCAGTGAACCGTCACCGTCGACGGCCAGTACCCGGTCGGCATCTCCATCGAACGCGAGGCCGGCATCGGCCCGGAGATCGAGCACCGCCTGCTGGAGGTCGTCGGGGTGCGTGGAGCCGCAGCCCTCGTTGATGTTCGTGCCGTTCGGATCGGCATGGATCACAATGACGTCGGCGCCGAGGCGGCGTAGCACGTGAGGGGCGATGGTGGCCGCCGAACCGTTGGCGCAGTCGATCACGATCTTCAATCCAGACAGGTCACGACCGTCGATCGACTCGACCACGGAATCGGCGTAACCGAGAAGATGCTCGGGCGACGCGCTGATCGTCCCCACAGCGTCGCCCGTCGGTGCCGTTGTCGCGTCGTGGCCCCCGTGCACGAGAGCGTCGAGCTCGAGCTCGAGTACCGCTTCGACGTCGTCGCGGAGTTTGCGGCCCTCGTTCGTGAACAGCTTGATGCCATTGTCGGGATACCGGTTGTGCGACGCCGAGATCATCGCTCCGGCGACACCCTCGTGCGCGGCCGTCCAGGCCACCACCGGAGTGGGCACGACGCCGAGCGTGTGCACGCTCGCACCCTCGCCCGCCAGACCTGATGCAAGCGCGGCTTCGAGCAACGGACCGGAGATCCGGGTGTCGCGTCCGATGACGAAGTGATCGCTCTTCAGCACGCGCGCCGCCGCTCGGCCGAGTGCGACCACGAGTTCAGGCGTCAGATCGAGGTTGGCGACTCCCCGAACGCCATCCGTACCAAAGCGAAGTGTCAACGCTTTGAGTACTGCGGGGCCTTCCTGGCCTTCTTCAGGCCGTACTTCTTCGATTCCTTCTCGCGGGCATCACGAGTGAGGAAGCCCGACTTCTTGAGCGTCGGCCTCATCTCCTCGTCGAGCTCCACGAGCGCACGGGCGATACCGAGGCGCAGCGCTCCGGCCTGGCCGGTGGTGCCACCGCCGCTGATCGTGGCGTGGACGTCGTACACGTCGACGGTCTCGCACACGCGCAGTGGCTCTGCGAGCAGTTGGCGATGGGTCGGGTTGGGGAAGTAGTCGGTGAGCTCGCGGCCGTTGATCGTGATCGTGCCGTTACCGGGACGGAACCACACGCGCGCGACAGCACCCTTTCGGCGACCGGTGGTGAGCACCAGCGGGGCGTTCTTCACGGTGGCGGGAGGCTTCGGCAAGGTCAGTCACATCCTCAAGTACGGCGGGCGTGCTCGATGGCGAGCGGTTGGGGGTTCTGCGCGGAGTGCGGATGATTGGGCCCCGTGTACACCTTCAGCTTCTTCAGCATCTGGCGACCGAGGCGGTTCTTCGGCAACATGCCGCGCACGGACTTGCGCACCGCGTCGGTCGGCTTGGCCTCGAGCAGGTTCGCGTAGGTGCGGGTCCGCAGGCCACCGGGGTAACCGGAGTGGCGGTAGACGAGCTTCTTCTCGGCCTTGCCCGCGGTGAGCACGATCTTGTCGGCGTTCACGATGATCACGTGGTCGCCGGTGTCGCAATGAGGGGCGTAGATCGGCTTGTGCTTGCCCCGCAGAATGCTGGCTACTTCGGTCGCGACGCGACCGAGCACCAGGCCCTCGGCATCGACGACGTGCCAGGCACGGGTGATGTCGGCTGGTTTCGGGGTGAACGTGGGCACGCGGAGCTTCCTCTTGCAATCCAGGGGGACGGAAGATGCTACGAGGCACCCCCGTATGTCAGCAAGTGCCTGAGCATTCGCGGCGAGGGAAGCGCCGTCAGCGACCAGCCACACTCACGATCGAGCGGACGGCCGGGGAGCTAGGAGTGTCGAGGTGCAGCAAGCGCTCCGGGGCGCTGATGTCCCGACGCTGCAGGGCGATGAGGCCTCCGATACCGCTGACGACCGCGGCAACCGCCCCCATCATCAGCGCCCACCGGGTTCCCAGCTGCTCGGCCATCCATCCTGAGAGTGGCCCACCGATGGGCGTCGACCCGAGGAAGAGGATCGAGTACAGCGCCATGACCCGCCCTCGCATCGCCGGGATCGATCCCAACTGGAGCGTGGTCATCGTTGCCGACAGGAAGGCGATGCCCGTGGCGCCCGTGAAGGCCGCCGCGATCGCGGCGGTGAAGGGGTTCGGCGAGATGGCGATCAGCGCCGTGCCGATCCCGAAGGCGACGCTGGTCCTCGCGAGGAACCGCGTCGTCATGGTCTGGCGCCGAGCGATCCACAAGGAGCCCGTGAGCGAACCGACGCTGAAGATCGTCGTGATGAAGGCGTACGTGCTGGTGGTGCCGTGGAACGTGTGGACGGCGAGCAGCGGAAGCAGCACATTCCAGTTGAACGACAGCGTGGCCACCACGCCCATCAAGACCATGGCCAGGCGGAGCTCGGGATTCGTCCACACGTAGCTGAAGCCGGCGCGGATCTGTCCCTTCTGTTTGGCGACCCGCTCCGTCAGCTGTAGCTCGTTCGGGTCGATCATCGTCAGCGCGATCAACACGGCGACGAAGGAAGCAGAGTTGGCGACGAAGCACCAGCCGATACCGACGCCTTGGATGAGCCACGCCGCGAGGGCGGGACCGATCACCCGCGAGCCGGTGATCAGCGCGCTGTTGAGGCTCACGGCGTTGGCCATGTCTTGCTCGCCGACGAGCTCGGTGATCATCACGCGGCGCGACGGGTTGTCGAACGCGTTGGCGACGCCAGTGAGGCCGGCGAGGAGATACACCCAGTACACGGTCTCGTGTCCGCTGAGTACGAGCACACCGAGGGCAAAGGCGAAGACCATCATGAACGACTGCGTGACCAGCATCAGCTTGCGCTTGTCGGTGCGATCCGAGATCACGCCGGCCCAAGCGCCGAAGATGAGTACGGGAAGGAACTGACACGCGGTGACGATGCCGAGCGCGACGCCGGAGTCGGTGAGGCGCAGCACGAGCAGGGCTTGCGCGATGAACTGCAGCCAGGTGCCGGCCTGGCTGATCGCCTGACCGAGGAAGAAGACACGAAAATTGCGACTGTGGAACGAGCGGAACGTCTCGCCGGTCGCGATCTTGAGGCGGGTCACTCAGCCGCACCCCGCTGCGTGATGCGTTCGAGCACGGGGATGACCGCTTCGAGCGCCGCGAGCTCCTGAGCCGACAAGCCGCGCAGTTGCTGGGCCAGCCACGCGTTCTTCCGGCTGCGACTGCGCTCGAGGCGGCGCTCGCCTTCCTTGGTGATGGCGAGCTGCGTCACACGCTTGTCGACGAGATCAACCGTTCGTGTCACGAGCCCCTCCTCCTCGAGGCCCTTCGCGATCTTGGTGATCATGGGCGACGAGACGTGCTCGGCCTTGGCGAGGTCGCCGACAGTCAAGGGCCCGTCACGGAAGATCGTGACCAGTGCCGACGCCTGCGACGCGGTGAGGTCGATGTTGTGGTGCCGGAGCTGACGAACGAGCGGCAGCAGCGCAAACCGGAACTTGGTCGCCAATTCGGTGTGGTCGATGGTCTCGATCTTCATCGGTAACCAGGTTACATCACCAGGTTACCTATTCCACCCCTACTGCGATCGTTTGTGCGGTAGTAATCGCCGCCACGCGGCGGTTACTACCGGGAGAACGTCAGTAGCGGACTTCCCAGAGGCACAGTCCGTGCGGTGGGGCGAGTTGGCCGGCGGTTTCCCGGTCGCCCGCCCGCAGGATGCCGGTGAGATCGCCGGCGCGTTTCTTGCCGAGCCCGACCTCGACGAGGGTGCCGACGATGGAGCGAACCATCTGGTGACAGAAGGCGTTCGCCTCGATCCAGAACTCGAGCCGGCCGTCGTCGCGCTCCTCCCAGCGAGCGTCGATCACTCGGCGGGTCAACGACGCGTCGTCGTTGGGCCGCCGGCAGAAGGACGAGAAGTCGTGCTCGCCGATGAGCGGATCGCACGCCAGGCGCATCGCCTTCACCTCGAGCGGCGCATCGATCCACCACGCAGTGCCGGCCAGGAACGGCGACGGGGTCGCGCTGTTGAGCACCGTGTAGCGATACAGGCGCGACCTTGCGGAGAACCGAGCGTCGAAGTCGTTCGGTGCGCACTCGATCGATCGCACAGCGATCTGCGGACGCAGTTGCTTGTTGATCGAGCGCTGCAAGACCTCGACGTCGAGCTTGCCGTGGTCGGCATCGAAGGAGATGACTTGCCCCCATGCGTGTACGCCTGAGTCGGTGCGACCGGCACAGGTGAGCTCGACCGGATGCCCCAGCACACGCGAGATCGCGTCGGTCAGGTCACCACCGATCGTGCGTTGACCGCCGGCCTGTACGGCGAACCCCGAGTAGTCGGTGCCGTCGTACGCCACCGTGGCGCGCACGCGGACCTTCTCGGACGGATCGAACAGCGTCAACCGACAGACAGTAAGTCGACCACGAAGACGAGCGTCTCGTTGGGACCGATTGCGCCGCCGGCACCTTGCTTTCCGTACGCAAGGTTCGGCGGGATCGTGATGCGCCTCCGACCTCCGACTCGCATACCGGCGACGCCCTGGTCCCAGCCCTTGATGACCTGGCCGCCGCCGAGGTTGAAGCGAAACGTGTCGCCACGATCCCACGACGCGTCGAATTGCTTGCGTGTCTGCCATGACACGCCGACGTAGTGGACCTCGACGCCCTTGCCGCTCACGGCTTCGTCACCGGTCCCCACCTCGAGATCTTCGGTGACGAGCTCCGTAGGCGGAGCTTCGCCGGGCGTGACGAACACACTTGGCTTCTCGGATTCGGACATCAGGGCACGTTATCCGCACCTTCGGACGCTCGATTCTGAGGCGAGTACCCTCGCCCTTGGTGGGTGGCGGGTACAGGCTTGGAATAGATCTCGGCACGACCTACGTCGGCGCGGCCCTGCACCGGGCCGGTCGGGCGGAAATCCTGTCGCTGGGTGGCAACCGCGCGGTCATTCCCTCGGTGGTCTACATCGGTCCCGACGGCACAGTGCTCGTTGGTGACGCCGCCGCTCGCCGGGCGATCGCCGAGCCGGACCGTGTTGCGCGCGGGTTCAAGCGCCGCATCGGTGATTCGACGCCGGTCACCATCGGCGGTGAGCAGTGGTCGGCACAGCTGCTCACGGCGGAGCTCATCAAGTCCGTCGTGAACGCGGCGGCGGAGATCGAAGGCGCGCCGCCCGAGCAGGTCGCGATCTGCCATCCGGCAACCTGGGGCGCGTACAAACTCGACCTGTACGACGCGGCCGCCACCGCGGCCGGCTTGGACGAGCGCACCTTCATCTCCGAGCCGGAGGCGGCGGCGATCTTCTATGCGGCTGCCGACCGGATCGAGCTCGGCCGCATCGTGGCGGTGTACGACCTCGGTGGCGGCACCTTCGATGCAACCGTGTTGCGTCGAGGCGATGCCGGCTTCGAGTTGCTCGGCAAGCCGGCCGGCCTCGAGGACGTCGGGGGCATGGACTTCGACGATGTCGTCTTCGCGCACGTCGCCGAGGTGCTCGGCGAACGGCTCACCGACCTGGACGACGAGGACCCTGACGTTCTCGCCGCGGTCGAGGCATTGCGGGAGCGCTGCCGAGAAGCCAAAGAAGCGCTGTCTTCCGAAACGGAAGCCGTCATTCCCATCGCGTTGCCTTCGGGCTTCACCACGATCCGAATCAATCGAGCGGAGCTCGAGCGACGAATCAGGCCGGCAATCGAGTCGACCGTTCGCACCCTGAGCCAGGTGCTCGAAACGGCCCAGGTGCCGGCCTCCGACGTCGATCGCATCCTGCTCGTGGGCGGTGCATCGCGCACGCCGCTCGTGGCGGAACTCCTCTCCGGAGCGTTGGGCCGGCCACTCGCGCTCGATGCCCATCCCAAGCACTCGGTCGCGCTGGGGGCGGCGCGTGCTGCTGGTGCGGCTGCGACCGACGACATCGGCCAGCTCTTCGCTGCGGTCACGAGCGAGATTGCAATCGTCGAGGCCCCCGTCGCCGGCGTAGAGCTCGAACCGATCGCCGCCGACGGTGCAGAGCGGCCGCGTCGGCGGCGACGGGCGGCTCTCATCGGCGTGATAGCCGCAGCCGCGGTACTGGCCTTGATCGTCGGTCTGCTCGCGACTCGAAGCGACGACCCGGCTCAGAAACTGGCGACGAGGAGCGTCTCGGAGGGGTCATCCGCGCCGCCGGAGACGAGCGCGTCGTCTGCGAGCGCGTCCGAGAGCGCCTCGGGAGCAACTGACGCGGCAGGGTCATCAACCGGCGGCGTCGGATTCCCGACTGGCGGCGGCGGTAACCCGGTCGGCGGCGGTCAGCCGACCTCGTCCAACGTCGGCACCGTTGCCGCGACGAGCAGCGCACAGTTGTTTCCGCCAGGCCTACCGCAGGGCTTCAAGGTGCAGAACCCTCGAGCGATCAGTTACGGCAGCGATGGCTATCCGGACACGGTTCGCATCGACCTGTCGTGGGCGGCGCCGTCGTCCAACGGCGGTTCGCCGATCACCGGCTACACCATCACGCACGTGTACCACTTCGCCGACGGCACGGAGGTGCCGGTGACCGACAACGTCGGCAACATCACCTCCGCGTCGCTCGACGTCGCCGCGCCCAAACTCGCCAACTCGGAGAGCGGGCAGTCGCACGTGCGCTGGTTGATCAGCGCGAAGACGAGCGCGGGCACCGGCGCCCAGGCCCAGCCGACGGTGATCGTGCCGGATGTCGTGGGCCACACCTACGACGTGTACTTCGTACTTTGGATCGACGGACTCAAAGTGGGCACGCTGGTTTCAGCCGGTTGTAGCCCGACGACCGACGCCGTCTGTAGCCAGGACCCGACGGCCGGGGCGCAGCGAACCGTAGGGGCCTCGATCACGATCACGAAACCCAACGCATAGCTGCGGTGTGAGTGTGACGCAGACGAGTTAGACGAGTTCGATCCTGGCCATGGGCGCGTTGTCGCCGTTGCGGGGACCGAGCTTGAGGATGCGGGTGTAGCCACCGTTGCGGTCGGCGTATCGCGGCCCGATGTCGTCGAAGAGCTTGGCGGTCATCTCGCGATCGCCGAGGTACGACTGCACGAGACGAATCTGGTGCACCTTCGACTCGGGGTTGGCGCCGGCTCGCTTGGCCTTGGTGATGACCTTCTCGGCCACCGGCCGCAGCGCCTTCGCCTTCGCCTCTGTGGTGACGATGGCCTCGGCCGCGAACAACGACGCGACGAGGTTGGCCATCATCAGCCGCTGGTGAGCGGCATCGCCGCCGAAGCGACGTGACTTGCGCGGACGACCTTGCATTGCTGCGCTACTCCTTCACACGGAGCTGAAGACCGCGCTCGTCGAGCTTGGCCTTCACCTCGTCGAGTGACTTCTGGCCGAAGTTGGTGATGGCGAGAAGGTCGTCGTCGGTCTTTTGCAGCAGCTCGCCGATCGTGTTGACCTGCGCTCGCTTGAGGCAGTTGCGAGGACGCTCGGACAGGTCGAGATCCTCGATCGGGAGATCGAGATCGGGCGAACCGGCGGTGACGGTGGAGACCTCGCCGAGCTCGAGGCCCTGCGGCTCGTCGCTCATGTCGCGCACGAGCTCGACCAGCGACGTGAGCGTGGCACCTGCCGAGGCCAGTGCTTCCCGGGGCGTGATCGAACCGTCGGTCTCGATGTCGAGAACGAGCCGGTCGTAGTTGGTGTCTTGCTCGACGCGGGTGGGCTCGACTTCGAAGGCGACGCGACGCACCGGCGAGAAGATCGAATCGACCGGGATCACACCGATCGTCGCCGTCGACTTGTTGCGATCGGCCGAGACGTAACCACGTCCCTTCGTGACGGTGATGTCGATGGCAAGACGGGCGCCGGCGGCCAGCGTGGCGATCGGCAGGTTGCCGTTGAGGATGTCGACATCGGAGTTCGGCTGGATGTCTGCCGCCGTGATCTCCGTGTTCGCCCCGGTGCCCTTGGCATCGAGGCGCAACGTGACGGGCTCGTCGCTGTGGACCTGAAGGACGAGGTCTTTCAGGTTGAGGATGATGTCGGTGACGTCTTCAGTGACGCCCTTGATGGTGGTGAACTCGTGCAACGAGTCGTCGAAGCGAACCTGCGTGACGCCCGCGCCCGGAATGGACGACAGCAGCGTGCGCCGCAAGGAGTTGCCGAGAGTGTGACCGAAGCCGGGCTCGAGCGGGCTGACGGCGAACCGCTGACGGTTGCCTACCTGCTCGTCGATTGCTTCGACGGTCGGTCGTTGGATGACCAGCATTGATGAACTTCCTCGTGGGGAGGGGGTGGCTACTTGGAGTAGAGCTCGACGATGAGTTGCTCGCGCACAGGTACATCGATCTGGGCGCGCACGGGCAACTCGCTCACCGTGACTTGGAGCCCGCCTTCGGCGGTCTCGAGCCACGATGGGGTCTGACGATCGAGCGTGTCGATGTTGTGGCGCACCACGATCATCGAGCGAGCCTTGTCGCGCAGGGTGATGACATCGCCTTTGCGCAGCGTGTAGCTCGGAATCGTGACGCGCTTGCCGTTCACGGCGACATGCCCGTGACGCACGAACTGACGTGATTGGGCGCGGCTGGCACCCCAACCGGCGCGGAACACGGCGTTGTCGAGGCGCAACTCGAGCAGTTGGAGCAGGTTCTCGCCGGTCACGCCCTGGCGACGGTTCGCCTCTTCGTAGACGCGGCTGAACTGCTTCTCCATCAGGCCGTAGATACGGCGGGCCTTCTGCTTCTCGCGCAGCTGCAAGAGGTACTCAGAGCCCTGACGTTGACGGTTACGACCGGCTTCGCCCGGCGGGTAGGGCCGGCGCTCGATCGGGCACTTCATCGTGTCGCACTTGGCGCCCTTGAGGTAGAGCTTCATGCGCTCGCGGCGGCAGAGCCGGCAGACAGGTCCGGTGTAGCGAGCCATCAGACGCGCCTTCTCTTCGGCGGACGGCAACCGTTGTGCGGCACTGGAGTCACGTCTTTGATGCCGGTGACCTCGATGCCTGCGTTCTGCAACGAACGAATCGCGGTCTCTCGTCCGGACCCTGGGCCCTTCACGACGACGTCGACCTTGCGCACTCCGTGCTCCATGGCGCGACGGGCGCACTGCTCGGCGGCCATCTGCGCTGCGAACGGGGTGGACTTGCGGGACCCCTTGAAACCGACGTTGCCGGCCGACGCCCATGCGAGGACGTTGCCGTCCTGATCGGTGATCGAAACGATCGTGTTGTTGAACGAGCTCTTGATGTGCGCAACGCCATAGGTGACGTTCTTGCGCTCGCGCTTGCGGGGTCTGCGCCCGCCGGGCTTCGGCTTCGCCATTACTTACGTGCCTTCTTCTTTCCGGCGACCGTCTTCTTCGGGCCCTTGCGGGTGCGAGCGTTGGTCTGCGTCCGCTGACCACGCACCGGCAAGCCCTTGCGATGACGAAGGCCCTGGTAGCAGCCGATCTCCATCTTGCGCTTGATGTCCTGTTGGACATCGCGCCGCAGATCTCCCTCGACCTTGAGGTTGGCGTCGACGTACGTGCGGATGCGGTTCACCTCTTCGTCGGTGAGATCGCGAACGCGCGTATCCGGGTTGAGACCGAGCTCACGGATCACCTTCTGGCTGGTCGTGCGACCGATCCCGAAGATGTAGGTGAGGCTGATCTCCAACCGCTTTTCACGCGGTATGTCGACGCCTGCAATACGTGCCATCGGCTCCTCTTATCCCTGCCGCTGCTTGTGACGCGGGTTTTGGCAGATGACCATCACGCGCCCATGGCGGCGGATCACCTTGCACTTGTCGCACATCTTCTTGACGCTCGGCTTGACCTTCATCGTCCTGTTCCTCTGGTCGCCGGACTCGCCGGCGAACCGATTACTTGTACCTGTAGGTGATCCGGCCTCGGCTGAGGTCGTAGGGGGTCAGCTCCACCTGGACGCGATCCCCCGGCAGGATGCGGATGTAGTGCATGCGCATCTTCCCGGAGATGTGGGCCAGCACCTTGTGGCCGTTCTCGAGCTCGACCCGGAACATGGCGTTCGGCAACGGCTCGATGACCGTTCCCTCGAGAACGATCGCGTCTTCCTTGGGCTTGGGCAGTGCGGAACCTCCAGAGACTTGCTGAAGCAGGGAGTTCGACCTGCTCGAGCTGCACATGGGCGCGAAGACCCATCACAAAGCCGAGGGGAGATCCTACAACAGCCCTTCCAGCAGGCCAACTCTGCGGGAGATCTGCGGGATAGTTGGCTGGTGAAAGCCGCCGAGCGGACGATGAGCTTCGGCATTGTGGCCGGGTTGGTGGTCTCTCAGGCCAATTTGGCGTTGTTCGACGACCTCATCCACCGCCAGGCGAGCTTCGAGGCCGTCGGCTGGGCCAACTGGTTCCTGTTCGTGCTCGTACCGGTCCTCGCGGGCGGGCTGCTCCTCTACTACGGCCGGGTCGACCCCGAAGGCGGTGACCGCAAGCCGGAACGAGCGCTCGCCGCCGCCGTGGTCGGCCTCCTCGTGGCCACGGTGGCGCTCCGCCTTGCGGTCCCGGCGATCCTGCACGCAGGCGATGTGCTGCCCGACCGGCTCCCTCGAACCCTCGCCGACGGCTTCAGCTTCGTCGCCGACTACGCCCGGCCCGCTCCGCTCGCCGGTCAAGGCCACGGCTACGACGTCGCGACCGCCACGATCTCAGCGGCGGTGATGGCGGCCGCGGTCGCCTTCGGTGCCATGGCCTTCGAACGCTGGCGACTCCCGGTGCTGGCGAGCGCCGTGGTCGGTGCGGTGTGGGCCCTCGTGGGTTGGTACGTGCCGGGGGGCGCCGGCGCCCGGATCATCGGCGCGCTGTGGCCGGTCGTCGTCCTCGGCTCAGTGGGACTCGTCCTCGGCCTGTTCCAGCGAAACTCGACGAAATAGCTGGTCAGGCGCAGGCTTCGTCCGATTCGGTCGAGGTCCGTAGGCCGGCGGCGATGTGGAACACCACACCGTCGCTCACATCGAAGACCGTCGAGAATGCGCCCGACGACGGATCCGTTTCACGAACGACCACCCGGTGCTGGCTCTCGCCGGGATTGCGAACGTCGGCGGTGGGCGACGCGTCCAGCACGTCCTGCTCCGTGCTGCCGATGCGGAGGTCGCGCGTCGTGCGAACCGTCGGCTGACTCACGGCAATCACGGCCAAATGGCCGTCGATGAGCAGCAGGGAGAGCCCCGCGATCTGGGTCGAGTGGAGCTCGTCGCAGTACGGACCGTCCTCGAGCAACAGCTCGATTCCTGCGGCCGCTCGGGCCTCGTCGACCGTCATACCGACCCGTACCGGACCGATGCGGTCCACCCCGAGGCGCGAGCTGGCGCTGAGCGTGTCCGTCGGGGCGGTCGCGGCGGAGCCGGTGGTCGTCGACGTCGACGTCGTCACCACCGATTCCGAAACGGTCGGCGCCGCGGCGCGGTCGTCACCGCAGGCCGTGAACACGAGGGTGGCTACGAGGACGACGGCAGCAACCCGCTGGAGCTTCATCTCTCGTACCGACGCACGATCGGGCTGTCGCGAGGACACGACCGTTCGGTTCAGAGCACGCGGAGGGCGTCCGCCGCCGCAGTCACGTCGCTGAGGTCGATCACGGCGTGGATCGGTGATGGCACCACCGCGCGCAACGCCGTCTCGTTGGGGGTGCCCTTCGTGGGCAGGCCGGTGGTCAGGACGGCGATGGAGACGTCAGGCGCGAACGCGTGCAGGGCCGCCGCTCGGCCGAGAGTGCGCCACAACACGTCGGCGCGCCGCAGCCCGGTGGGGCCGCTGGTGAACCCTCCGGCCACCAGGAACCACCACGGGCGGCCGCTCGCGTCGGTCGCCGAGAGGTCGACGACGACGGGCGCGCCGCGCCGGGGCTTGCGGTTTGCGACGACGTCGGCGAAGCCCGCTTCCCCGAGCAGTCGCGCCGCGACCTTTCCGACTTGCTCGGACGGCGCCGACGCCGACTTTCGCTCCGCATCGACTCGGGCCCGCGCCGCCTCGACGTACGCGGGGTCGGTGTCGTACCCGATGAACCGGCGCCCGGTTCGCACCGCGGCCACCGCGGCCGAGCCGGCCCCCATGAACGGATCGAGCACCAGCTCGCCCGAGAACGTGTAGAGCTCGATCAAGCGCTGCGGCAACTCGACCGGGAACGGCGCGGGGTGACCGACCCGCTTGGCCGACTCCGCCGGGAAGTCCCACACGTCGAGCGTCGCGTCCATGAACTCGTCGGGGCCGATGGTGGCATCGCCACCGTGGGACCGGTCGAAACGTCCTTTGCTCGCGATCACCACGCGTTCCGTGAGGTCGCGCAGCGTCGGGTTGGTCGGGCTGCGAAATGAGCCCCAGGCGCAACTTCCGCTGGCGCCTACCGCCTTGCGCCACACGATCTCGCCGCGCAGCAGCAACCGCAGCCGGTCCTGCAGAATGGTCGTGACGTCTGCGGCCAGTGATCGGAACGGCCGGCGGCCGAGGTTGGCGACGTTCACCGCGATCCGCCCGCCGGGTTCGAGCACGCGCACACACTCCGAGAACACGTCTTCGAGCATCTGCAGGTACTCGATGTACGAGCCCGGAATGTGGCCCTCCCCCAGCGCAGCTTCGTACTCCTTGCCCGCGAAGTAGGGCGGAGACGTGACCACCAACGCGACGGATGCATCGGCGACGTCGGTCATGTCGCGACTGTCACCGACGATGATCTCGTCGATCAGCTTCGGCTCGTTGACCGTCGAATCCTTGGAAATCTCGGGCGGTATGAACCGCGCGTAGAACGCCGACGAATCGTGGCCCTCGCGTTTCGACACCCCGAACGCCGATGTCGCAGTAGGGCGACGTCGACGCTCGGCCACGCGGGAAGCGTACTAAGGGACGGTCAGGATCTCGGGGCCGTCGTCGGTGATGGCGATGGTGTGCTCGAAATGGGCGGACAGCGACCCGTCTGCCGTCATCACGCTCCAGCCGTCGTCGAGCACCTTGGTCTTGTATGTGCCGATGTTGACCATGGGCTCGATGGCGAACACCATTCCCGGCTTCAGCTTCGGGCCTCTCCCGGGGTCGCCGTAGTTCGGCACACCCGGCTTCTCGTGCATGGCAGTGCCGATGGCGTGGCCCTCGTACCCGCGCACGACCGAGAACCCCGCCTCTTCGGCGACGACTTGCACCGCGTGGCCGATGTCCGACAGTCGGTTGCCCTCGACCATCTGCGCGATCCCGGCGTGCAGCGAGGCCTCCGTGACATCCACGAGCCGTTGTGCCTCAGGATCGATCCGCCCCACGCCTGTGGTGAACGCGGCATCGCCGTGCCAACCCTCGACGATCGCTCCGCAGTCGATCCCGATGATGTCGCCTTCCTTCAGGCGATACGAGCCGGGGATGCCGTGCACGATCATGTCGTTCGGCGACGCGCAGATGACCGCGGGAAAGCCGTGGTAGTTGAGGAAGTTCGACTTCGCGCCCCGTCGATCGAGTACGTCGCGAGCCACTCGATCCAGTTCGAGCGTCGTGATTCCAGGCCGGATGGCCGCGCGCACCTTCTCGTGCATCTCGGCTACGACGCGTCCGGCCAGACGCATCTTCTTCAGTTGATCGTCTGTCTTGCGCACGGTGGCTGTGGTCATTCGATCCTCCTCATCCGACCACGCCGCCCCTGCCGCGCGACTCGATGGCGTGCACGATTCGTTGGGTCACCTCGTCGGCCGACCCGATCCCGTCGACTCCGACGAGCATACGGAGCTGCTCGAAGTATGCGATGAGCGGCTCGGTCTCCTTGCTGTAGAGGTCGAGGCGTTTCCGTACGGCGTCGGGCGTGTCGTCTTCGCGGTGCACGACGTCGCCACCACACACGTCGCAGATCCAGTCGTATCGGGGCGGCGCCTGTACGGAGTAGTTGGTGCCGCAATCGACACAGACTCGCCGGTTCGAGATGCGCAACAGCACGATGTCCTCGGGCACCTCGAGGTCGATGGCGAGATCGATGGGCGCTTCAGACGTGAGCTCGGCCAGGGCCTCGGCCTGGCCCACCGTT
Source organism: Acidimicrobiaceae bacterium (assembly GCA_041166745.1). Taxonomy (GTDB): domain Bacteria; phylum Actinomycetota; class Acidimicrobiia; order Acidimicrobiales; family JACDCH01; genus DASUCS01. Next base: position 29,082 of record JBEEGH010000018.1, on the reverse strand, counting down.
CGCGGGAAACCGTCGAGGATGTAGCCGCGTGTGCGCGTGTCGTCCTTGACCAGCCGCTCGCCGACAACTCCGATGATGATGTCGTCGGGCAACAGGTCACCTCGGGACATGTACTCCTGCGCCTTACGGCCGAAGTCAGTGCCTTCCTTGAACGCGGCGCGCAGGATGTCGCCGGTCGAGATGTGCGGGACGATGTAATGGCGCGCCAGGCGGGTGCATTGCGTGCCCTTGCCCGCCCCCTGCCTTCCCAGGATCACGAGACGGACCCCGGGTATCACGCCGTGTCCCCCATGGTTGCTACCCGCTACCGCCCCGCCGCCCACCCCTCAACGGCGCCGCCGACCTCGTCGTCGGCCGAATCACTTCAAGAATCCCTCGTAGTTGCGCATCATGAGCTGGCTGTCGATCTGCTTCATCGTCTCGAGCGCGACGCCGACCGCGATGAGCACGGTGGTACCCGCGAACGGGAAGTTCTGGATGTTGGCGACGGCCAGCATCACCGCGGGCAGCAACGCGATCGCCGTGATGAACAATGCGCCAGGAAGGGTGATGCGCGAGACGATCTTGCCGAGGTAGCGCTCCGTCTGCGGCCCGGGGCGGATGCCCGGTATGAAGCCACCCTGCTTGCGAATCGTGTCGGCCTGCTGGTGGGGGTCGAACGTGATCAGTGTGTAGAAGTACGTGAACCCGATGATGAGCAAGCCGTACAGCACGATGTGGCCGATGTCGCTCTGTTTGATCACGTGGTCGTTGATGAACCGCTGCACGCTGGCGCCCCACCCGTCGGCGGGAAGGATGTTGCCGGCGATCACCGGGAGATAGAGAACGGAGCTGGCGAAGATGATCGGGATCACGCCCGCCTGGTTGACCTTGAGCGGGATGTACGTCGACTGGCCGCCGTACATGCGCCGGCCGACGACCCGTTTCGCGAATTGGACGGGTATTCGTCGTTGGCCCTGCTCCACGAACACGATGCCGATCAGGATGATGATGCCGACGCCAATGAGAATGAGCAGCCAGGCGAGGCCCTTCTCGGCCTTGATCTGACCACCGCTCGCCGGCATCGTCGACACGACGGAGGCGAAGATCAGCAGTGACATGCCGTTGCCGATGCCGCGCTGGGTGATGAGCTCACCCATCCACATCAGCAAGGCCGTGCCCGCGACGAGCGTGAGCACCACGAGGCTGATGCGAGGCAGGTTGAAGTTCTGGTCGCCACCGAAGAGGTCGAGGCCGGTGGTGTTGTTGACCCGGCCGAACCCGCCGCCGCCGTTGTGGAACAGGTACGAAAGACCGAACGACTGCACTAGAGCGATGGCGATCGTGAGGTAACGAGTCCACTGGGTGATCTTGCGCTGGCCGACTGCGCCCTGCTGCTGCCATTGCTCGAGCTTGGGGATCACCACCGTGAGGATCTGCATGATGATCGAGCTCGTGATGTACGGCATGATGCCGAGCGCGAACACCGCAAACTGCGTGAGCGCGCCACCGGAGAACAGCTGGAGGAAGCTGAGCACGCCGCCGTTCTTGGCCTCGTCCTGCAGCGCTTTCACCGCGGAGAGGTCGATCCCCGGCACGGGGACGTGTGAGCCCAGCCGATAGATGGCGAGCATCAGCAGCGTGAACAGGATCTTGTTCCGCAGGTCCGGAACTTTGAACATGTTCTTGAGGCTCGAGAGCAACGGGACGACTCCGTTCGGGCCGCTGGGGAGCGGCGTTACCGGTTGGTGTGGGCGTTGCCTTTGGCTGGCGGTCGGCCATTGCCGAACGGCGGCGGGAGAACCGTCACGCTACCCCCGGCCGCGGTGATGGCGCTTTCGGCCGACTTGGAAAATGCATGTGCGCTGACATTGACCTTGCGTGTGAGCTCACCTCGGCCCAAGACCTTGACGAGCGCACCCTTGTGGGTGAGGCCCTTGCGGTGGAGCGATTCGGGCGAAACGTCGTCGAGCGCTGACGCCTCGATGATGTCGAGGTTGATCGCCTGGTACTCGACGCGGAACGGATTCTTGAAACCCTTCAACTTCGGCACGCGCATGTGCAGCGGCATCTGGCCGCCTTCGAAGTTCATCTTGATGGCGCCGCGTGCACCCTGGCCTTTGGTACCGCGGCCGGCGGTCTTGCCCCGACGGCCGGCGGTGCCTCGGCCGACGCGAATGCCCCGGGTGTTGGAGCCCGCTGCGGGCTTCAGATCATGAACCTTCATCGTTCCTCCCGGGGCTGCGCCCCGAACCCATCGACGCCCGGCGAGCTGGCGCTCGCCCGGTCGTCACGTGCTCGCTTCCCTCGCACGTCAGACTTCCTCGACCTTCACGAGGTGCGGAACCTTGGCGACCATGCCCCGGATCTCAGGGCGGTCGGGCAAGGTGTTCGACTTGCCGATGCGGCCGAGGCCGAGCGCGCGCAACGTACCCCGCTGCTTTGGCTTGGTCCCGATACCGGATCGGATCTGCGTCACCTTGAGCTCTGCCATCTGCTCCTACTTCACCTCGGTGTATTCGACCGGGCCGCGCTGGCTCTCGCGGTACGCGTTGAGCAGACCCTTCGGCACGAACTCTTCCGGCGACAGACCGCGCAGGCGGGCGACCTCGTCCGGGCGCTTGAGCGCTTTGAGCCCGGCGATGGTTGCTCGGGCCACGTTGATGTGGTTGGCCGAACCGAGCGACTTGCAGAGCACGTCGTGGATGCCCGCTTCTTCGAGAATGGCTCGCGCCGCACCACCGGCGATGACGCCGGTACCGGGAGCGGCCGGCTTCATCAGGACGCGACCAGCGCCCTCCCGACCGATCACCGGGTGGGTGATCGTCGAGCCGGCCAACGCGACGTTGAAGAGGTTCTTGCGGGCTTCTTCGGTGCCCTTCTGGATGGCCAGCGGGACTTCCTTGGCCTTGCCGTAGCCCAAGCCGACGCGACCGTTGCCGTCGCCGATGACGACGAGCGCGGTGAAGCTGAAGCGCCGGCCGCCCTTTACGACCTTGGCGACGCGGTTGATGTTGATCACCCGCGACTCACGCAGGCCGGCATCACCCGAGTTGCGAGGGTTGCTTTGTTCCCGGTCGCGGTCGCGATCGCGTTCTGCCATCAGAATTCCAATCCGTTTTCTCGTGCTGCGTCTGCGACGGCCGCGACACGGCCGTGGTACATGAAGCCGCCCCGATCGAAGACCACCTTCGACACGCCGGCAGCCTTGGCCCGCTCGGCGACGAGCGTGCCGATCTTCTTCGCCGCGTCACGGTTGCCGGTGGCACCCGAACGCAGATCGGCTTCGGTGGTCGAGGCCGCGGCCAACGTGCGGCCGACGACGTCGTCGATGATCTGAGCAGTGATGTGGTTGTTCGAGCGGAACACCGCGAGACGCGGGCGCTCGGCGGTGCCGCGCACCTTCTTGCGCACTCGACGGTGACGCCGCAGTCGCAACTCTCGAGTCTTGTGGGCGCTGGCCATGACTACTTGCCTGTCTTTCCGGCTTTGCGTTGCACATGTTCGCCGGCGTAGCGGACGCCCTTGCCCTTGTAGGGCTCGGGCTTGCGGATCTTGCGAATATTCGCCGCGACCTGGCCGACGGCTTCCTTGTCGATGCCCTTCACCGAGATGCGGGTCGGCTGAGGCACCTCGAATTCGATGCCAGGAGGCGCCTCGACGCGCACCGGGTGACTGAACCCGAGGGCGAGCTCGATGGCGGTCGTGCCCTGAGCCATGGCGCGGTAGCCGACGCCGACGATCTCGAGCTCCTTCACGAAGCCCTGGGTGACGCCGACGACCATGTTGTTCACGAGCGAGCGGGTGAGGCCGTGCTGTGCACGGTTCTGGCGCTCGTCATTCGGCCGTTCAACCAGCAGCTCGCTGTCGTCCTGACGGATGGTGATGACACCGGGGATGTCGCGGTCGAGCGAGCCCTTCGGGCCCGCGACGGTGATGTGGCGATCGGCGATCGTCACGGTCACGCCACTGGGCACGGGGATCGGGGCTTTTCCAATACGACTCATGACATCACCAGACGTAGCAGAGGATCTCGCCGCCGACGCCCACTTTGCGGGCCTCGCGGTCGGTCAGGAGACCGCGGCTGGTGGAAACCACGGCAACGCCGAGGCCTCCGAGCACGCGGGGAATCTTGTCGGCCGCCGAGTACACCCGAAGGCCGGGCTTGCTCACTCGGCGCAGGCCCGAGATCGTGCGTTGCCGCTCGGGCGAGTACTTCATGTTGACGGTGAGCACGCGGCCGGGACGGCCAGGGTCGTCGCCCACCTCGAAGCCCTCGATGTAGCCCTCCTGCTTGAGGATGGCGGCGAGCGCCTCCTTCTTCTTGGAGGATGGCATACGCACCTGGTCGTGCATCGCCACGTTGGCGTTGCGCACGCGGGTGAGCATGTCGGCAATCGGGTCGGTCATCATCGGCTTCGCCCCCCACAGGCCGGCGGTGCTAGCGCGAGCGAGCCGCCGGCAGCGCAGGCGAACGCAGTGAGCCGAGCAATAAGAACAGAGTCGGTCATCATCGGATGCTCACCTCCTCACCAACTCGCTTTCGTGACACCAGGGATCTCGCCCGCGTGGACGAGCTCGCGAAGGCAGATGCGACAGAGCCCGAACTTGCGGTACACCGACTTCGGGCGGCCACAACGACGGCACCGCGTGTACGCACGCACCTTGAACTTGGGCTTGCGCTGCTGCTTCTCGATGAGTGCCTTCTTCGCCATTACTGCTGTCCTTCTCTACGAAATGGAAAACCGAACGCTTGCAGCAACGCCTTGCCCTCGGCGTCGTTGCGAGCGGTGGTGACGATCGTGATGTGCATGCCACGAGTCACGTCGACCCGGTCGTAATCGATCTCCGGGAAGATCAACTGCTCGGTGACACCGAACGTGTAGTTGCCGCTGCCATCGAGCGTGGTCGGCAAGCCGCGGAAGTCGCGGATACGGGGAACGGCGATGCTGATGAGCCGATCGAGGAACTCCCACATGCGATCGCCGCGCAAGGTGACCTTGGCGCCGATCGCGTTGCCTTCTCGAAGCTTGAAGCCAGCGATCGACTTCTTGGCCTTGGTGACGATCGGCTTCTGGCCGGCAATGATCTCGAGGTCGCGCACCGCAGCCTCGAGCAGGCTGGCCTGCTGCACGGCAGCACCGACGCCCATGTTGAGCACGATCTTTTCGAGGCGCGGGACCTCCATGATGTTCCCGAGTCCGAGCGACTCCTTGAGCTCAGCTCGCACCTCGTCGATATAGCGCTGCTTGAGACGAGGCGTGGGGGGTGCCTTGGCTTCCGTGGCGGTCATGACAGATCCGCTCCACACTTCTTGCACACGCGGGTCTTGCTGCCGTCGGAGTTGAACTTGTAGCCGACCCGAGTGGGGTGGCCCTTCGGGCACAACACGGCGACGTTCGACGCGTCGAGCGGCATGTCGCGGTCGATGATGCCGCCCTGCATCGTGGCGCGGGTGGCCTTCTGGTGCTTCTTCGCGACGTTGACGCCGTCGACGATCACCTTGCTCGACTTCGGGATCACGCGGGTGACGTTGCCTTCTTTGCCGCGGTCCTTACCGGAGAGCACGCGGACGCGATCGCCCTTCTTGATCTTGAGACCAGACACCTAGAGCACCTCCGGCGCAAGCGACACGATGCGCATGAACTTCTTGTCGCGCAGCTCGCGGCCGACGGGTCCGAAGATCCGGGTGCCACGCGGCTGCTGCTGATCGTTGATGAGAACGGCGGCGTTCTCGTCGAAGCGGATATAGCTGCCGTCGGGACGGCGCTTCTCCTTCTTCACGCGGACGACGACACACTTCACGACGTCGCCCCGCTTCACGGCCGCGCCCGGAATGGCGTCTTTCACGGTCGCGACGAAGATGTCGCCGATCGACGCGTAGCGACGCCTCGAGCCGCCGAGCACCTTGATGCACAGGACCTCTTTGGCGCCGCTGTTGTCGGCAACGCGCAGCCGGGACTCTTGCTGGATCATCGGGCGCGTTCCAATACTTCGACGAGGCGCCAGCGCTTCATCTTGGACAGCGGACGAGTCTCCTGCACGCGGACGCGGTCACCCACGTTGAGATCGTTCTGCTCGTCGTGGACGTAGAGCTTCTTCGAGCGCTGCATCGTCTTGCGGTACAGCGGATGGCGCACGCGGTCGACGACCGACACCACCGCCGTCTTGTCCATCGATGCGGACAACACCGTGCCCTCTCGGAGCTTCCTCGGGTTGGGTCGGGATTCGGTTGCTTCAGCCATCGGCCTTCTCCACTGCTGCGTTGGTGAGCGCCTCGTGGGCGGCGATCTCGCGGGCCCGCAACTCCGTGTTGATGCGAGCGATCTCGCGCTTAAGCTCGGGAAGTCGGGAGTAGTTGTCGAGCTGGCCGGTGACGTGCTGGAAGCGCAGGTTGAACAGCTCCTGCTTGGTCTCCGACAGCCGGTCGATGAGCGCGTCGTCGCCGAGGTCTCGCACCTCGGCCGCCTTTTGCGACACCACTAGAACGACTCCTCACGCGTGACGAAGCGAGCTTTGATCGGCAGCTTCTGAATGGCCCGATCGAGCGCCTCGCGGGCGACGACCTTGTCCGGGTACGAGAGCTCGAACATGATCCGACCGGGACGCACCACGGCGACCCACCGCTCGGGGTTGCCCTTGCCGGAGCCCATGCGAGTCTCGGCCGGCTTCTCGGTGACGGGTTTGTCGGGGAAGATGTTGATCCAGACCTTGCCACCACGCTTGATGTGGCGGGTCATCGCGATACGAGCTGCCTCGATCTGTCGGGCGGTGATCCATCCCGGCTCGAGGGCCTGGATGCCGTATTCACCGAATACCACCTCGGTGCCGCCCTTGGACGGTCCCTGCCGGCGGCCTCGATGTGTCTTGCGATGTTTGACCTTGCGCGGCATCAACATCAGTCGGGGTCCCCACCATGGAATTTCGGCGCCTCGTGGTGCTGACGGGTGCGGCGTTCGATGTCTTCCTCTTCGGCGAGGAGGCGCTCGAGCTCAGGGTCGGCTTCCTTGACCAACGGGGTGGCCTCGACTTCAGCGTCGCCAGGCGATTCGGCGCGGCGCCGAGCGGCGGCCGACGAGACGACCTTGCGGGGCGTCTGGCCGGAGGTCTCGCCGACGGCCATGGCGGCTTCGCGGCTGATCTTGTCCTCGACCGAGGTCTTGTACGGGAGGATGTCGCCCTTGTAGATCCACACCTTCACGCCGATGCGACCGGCGGTGGTGCGAGCTTCGCGGAAGCCGTAGTCGATGTCGGCGCGCAGCGTGTGCAGCGGCACGCGCCCTTCGCGATACCACTCGGTGCGGCTCATCTCGGCGCCACCGAGGCGACCGGAGCACTGCACGCGGATGCCTTGTGCACCCGCCTTCTGCGCGTTCTGCACAGCGCGCTTCATCGCGCGCCGGAAGGCGACGCGGCCCGCGAGCTGATCGGCAACGCCCTGCGCGATGAGCGCGGCATCGAGCTCGGGCTGCTTGATCTCTTGGATGTTGAGCTGCACCTTGTTGTTGCTGGTGATCTTGGCGAGTCCGGCGCGCAGGCGATCGGCTTCGGAACCGCGACGACCGATGACGATGCCAGGGCGAGCCGTGTGCACGTCGACTCGAAGCCGGTCACGGGTGCGCTCGACTTCGACGCGGCTGATCGCGGCGTGCGGCAGCTCGGTCATGAGGTAGTTGCGGATCTGCCAGTCTTCGATGACGTACTCGCGGTATTCCTTGCGGTCAGCGAACCAGCGCGACTTCCAGTCGGTGGTGACGCCGAGGCGGAACCCGTAGGGGTTGACCTTCTGGCCCATCTATTCCTCTTCTCCGGATTCCACGGCTTCGGCTTCGACCTCGGGTTCGGCGTCGGCCTCTGACTCGTCGGCCGTGTCGAGATCGCCCATCGGCGTCGCCCGCTCCGCGACTTCATCGATGCCGGCCTGCGCCTGCTCGATGGTTTCGTCGACGACGACCTCGTCGTGCTCGTGCTCGTCGTGGTCGTGATCGTGATCCTCGACTGCTTCTTCACGCGCCCGACTCTTGGCGACGCGTTGGCGGCGCGACTCGGATACGGCCTGCGCGCGGCGTCGGCCTCGGCCTGCGCCGGTGGGCGATGCGGCTTCGGCCCGACGGCGACGCTCGAGCTGCTCCTCGCTCAGACGGCTCACGATGATCGTGATGTGGCAGGTGCGCTTGCGAATGCGCGTCGCCCGTCCTCGTGCCCTCGGGCGCCAGCGCTTCAGTGTCGGACCTTCGTCGGCGAAACACGCCGACACGAACAGCTCCGTCGCGTCGATGCCGTCGTTGTTCTCGGCGTTGGCCATGGCTGACCCGAGACACTTGCGGATCACGATCGCGGCGTCGCGCTCGGCGAACTGCAAGATCTCGTCGGCCTGCTGCACCTCTTTGTTGCGGATGAGGTCGAGCACCTGGCGGGCCTTGTACGCGGACATGCGCACGTACCGCGCCTGGGCGCGCGTCCCCGGACGCTCGTTCGTCTTGACACCAAACGCAGGCACCGAGCTAGCGCCTTCCTCGGACGGCTTTTTCTTGACCGGCGTGGTAGCGGAACGTGCGGGTCGGCGCGAACTCACCGAGCTTGTGGCCGACCATGGACTCGGTCACGTACACGGGCACGTGCTTGCGTCCGTCGTGCACCGCGATGGTGTGCCCGACCATGTCGGGAATCACGGTGGAACGACGGCTCCAGGTCTTGATGACCTTCTTCTCGCCCTTGGTGTTCAGATCGTCGACCTTCTTCAACAGATGGTCGTCGACGAACGGGCCCTTCTTCAATGAACGCGGCACGGCCTACCTACCTCCGACTGCCGCGGGTACGCCGGCGGCGGACGATCAACTTCTGCGATTCCTTGTTCTTGTTCCGGGTGCGGCCCTCGGGCTTTCCCCACGGCGACACCGGATGGCGTCCGCCTGAGCTCTTGCCCTCGCCACCACCGAGCGGGTGGTCGACGGGGTTCATCGCGACACCGCGGGTCTGCGGGCGCACACCCTTCCAACGATTGCGACCGGCTTTGCCGATCTTGATCAGCTCGGCCTCGGCGTTGCCGACCTCGCCGATCGTCGCGCGACAGTCGATCTGCACGCGACGCATCTCGGTCGACGGCAGACGCAGCGTGGCGAAGTCGCCTTCCTTGGCGACGAGCTGCACGCTCGCACCCGCGCTGCGGGCCATCTTGCCGCCGGCGCCAGGCTTGAGCTCGACGTTGTGGACGACCGTACCGACCGGGATGTAGCGCAGCGGGAGCGCGTTGCCCGGCCGGATCTCCGATCCCTGGCCCGACTGGAGCAGATCGCCGACCGCCGCACCCTTCGGGGCGATGATGTAGCGCTTCTCGCCATCGAGGTAGTGCAGCAACAGGATCCGGCAATTGCGGTTCGGGTCGTACTCGACGGCCGCAACCTTGGCGGGCACGCCGTCCTTGGTCCGCTTGAAGTCGACGATGCGGTACTGCTGCTTGTGACCTCCACCCTTGTGACGGGCGGTCTTGCGGCCGTACGAGTTGCGTCCGCCGGTCCTGTGCTTCGGCGCGAGCAGCGAACGCTCGGGCTTGTCCTTGGTGATCTCCGCGAAATCAGAGACGGTCTGGAACCGGCGGCCGGGGCTCGTGGGCTTGCGCTTGCGAAGGGCCATGTCAGTTTCCCTCGAAGAGGTCGATGTGATCGTCCGGATGCAGCGTGACGATCGCTCGCTTGGTGTTGGCACGCGTGCCGAACGTGAACGATCGGCGGTTGCGCTTGCGCTTGCCCTTGCGGTTCAGCGTGTTGACCTTGAGCACGCGCACGCTGAAGATCGCTTCAACGGCATCGTGGATCTGCGGCTTCGTCGCATCCGGGCGGACGCGGAACGTGTACACGTTGCGCTCGAGGAGCGCGTACGACTTCTCCGACACGATCGGCTCGATGATGAGGTCGCGGGGATCAGTCATTCTGTGTCTCCGGTCGGCTCCGGGCGTCGCTCCGCTCCTGCCTCCGCCGACTGCGCCTCGTCGCTGGCGCTTCCCTCGGCGCGCGTCATTGCGACTGGCGTCTCCGAGGCTTCGGCGGCTCCGGGGAGCGTCGCGTTGGTGAAGACCACGTAGTCCGACACGAGCACGTCGTATGCGTTCAGCTCACGAGCGAACAGGCAGTGAACGGAGTCGCCGAGGTTGCGGAAGCTCTTCCACACGACCTCGTCCTCTTCGCTCAGCACGAGGAGGACCTTGCCTTGCAGCTCGAGTGTTTCCAGAGCAGCAACCGCATCCTTGGTGCGCGGTGCGTCGAACGACCACTCGTCGACGACGACGACTTTGCCGTCGGAGGCACGGTCTGAGAGCGCGGAGCACAGGGCGAGCCGCACCATCTTCTTCGGGGTGCGCTGCGCGTAGCTCCGAGGCGATGGGCCGAGAGCAACGCCGCCGCCGCGCCAGTGGGGCGCGCGGATCGATCCTTGGCGAGCGCGCCCGGTGCCCTTCTGGCGCCACGGCTTCGCTCCACCACCTCTGACCTCGGCACGGGTCTTCGTGTGCTGCGACCCGGCACGCCGCGCCGCAAGCTGTGCAGTGACGACCTGGTGCATGACGGCGATGTTCGGTTGCACCCCGAAGATCTCCGGATTGAGCTTCGCGTCGACCTTCTTCACGGCTTCACCGCCTTCACGGCGTCGCGAATCACGACGAGGCCGCCCTTGGGCCCGGGAACCGAGCCCTTCACGAGGAGCAGATTGCGCTCGACGTCGGCCGACACCACTTCGAGGTTGAGTGTGGTCGTGCGCTGTCCACCCATGCGGCCGGCCATCCGAGTTCCCTTGAACACGCGGGCCGGGGTGGCGCATTGGCCGATGGCCCCAGGGGAACGGTGGGCGCGGTGCACGCCGTGTCCTGCACCGAGGCCGGAGAACCCGTGTCGCTTCATGACGCCGGCGTTGCCCTTGCCCTTGCTCACTGCGGTCACGTCGATGCGCTCGCCGTTGGCGAGTACATCGACCTTGATCTCCTGCCCGACCTCGAATCCGCTGACGTCGTCGAGGCGAAGCTCGACCACACGCGAACCCGCCTCGACACCGGCCTTGTCGAAATGGCCGGCTTCGGGCTTGTTCAGACGTCGGGGGTTGGCGCGGCCAAAGGTGACCTGGACGGCGCTGTAGCCGTCACGTTCGGTCGTCTTGATCTGCACCACGCGTAGGGGCGCGACCCTGACCACGGTGACGGGCACGACGCGGTTGTCGTCGCTCCACACCTGTGTCATGCCGACCTTCTCGCCGACGATCGCTTTCGTTGCCATCCCTGGCCTTCCGAGTTCACAACGACGCTCCGCTCGGGCGGACCCGGCGGAGCGTCAGTTCGGTTTTGCTGCGCGGTTCCTGCCAGCGGGCAGGCGGACGCAGACATCGATTCCTTGCGGACGGGAGAGACTACCGGCTCTTCCGGCTCTCGTCCAAGGCCGCTGGAAGCTCATCGAGCAGCTCCCGGGCGAGGAATCCGACGGGAGCGATCCGGTCGGCCAAGCGCCGACCGGCCGCCGCATGCAAGGCCACCGCCCAGAGTGTCGCCGTGAACGGATCAGCTCCGCGCGCCGCCAGGCCGCCGAGGGCACCGGCCAGCACGTCGCCCGATCCGGAGGTGGCCAGCCCCGGATGGCCGTGTCGGAGGACGCACACGGGCTGGTCAGGCCCGGCGACCCACGTGTCGGGCCCCCGCAGCGCCACCGTGGTGCCGAAGCGCTCGGACGCTTCCACCACGGCAGCACGCGCGTCGTCGACGCTGCGGCCGAGCAGCGCTTCCATCTCGGTGGGATTGGGGATGAGCACGGTCCGCGGTTGCGGCGGGTGCTCGAGCCCCGGCAGCGCGCCTGCGTCGAGGATCACGACCGGTTCTTCAACCGCTCCGAGGAGGTGGTCGCGGAGCTCGCCGGTTGGGCCCGGATCCATTGTTCCGGTGCCCACGACGACAGCGTGTGCCTTGGCCGCGACCTCGACGAGGTCGTTCGCCGCGCCGGGATCGATGGCGCCAGAGGACAGCTCGTCGAGACCGATGACCCGGGCCTCGGCGACGGCGGCGGCCAGCGGCGCTCGCCCGCTCATCACCGTCGCGAGCTGCAATTTGCCCGCGCCCACCCGCAATGCGGCGAGCCCGGCGAGCACGACGGCACCGGTCGTCTCGGCGCTTCCTCCGATGACGAGGACGATGCCGCGCTCGTTCTTGTCCGTCGCGGCGCCCGGGTCAGGCAACGGGTGGTCCCGCAGGAGCTCCGCGGTGACCTCGATCGTGTCAGCGCGCGGCGCTGGCGACATCGGGCTCTGCGGTGACGGGCTGTCCGGCTTCGGCAACGGGTTCGACGTCGTTGTACCGGTGCAACCTCATCCCGCCGGTGCGGCCGGTCTTCGGATCGAAGCGGTACTCGGTGACACCGCAGTTCGCCAGCTCTTGCTCGCGGTCGACGGCCAACAGCTCCTGCTCGGTCAGGCCGTCGAACACATACCGGAACAACAGGATGACCACTTGATGCGACACGAGGAGCACGCGTTCCCCGCCGTACTCACGACCGATCGTGTCGAGCGCGCTGCGCACCCGCAACGCCACGTCGGCCCAACTCTCACCGCTCACCGGCCGGTGGTAGAACTTCCCGAGTCGTTTACGCGCGGCGGCTTCGTCGGGAAAGCGCGACTCGATGCCACTGCGGGTGAGCCGATCGAGTTGGCCGAACTCGCGCTCGCGCAACCGCTCGTCGAGGCACACGCCGATGTCGTCCATCCCGGCTGCTTCGAGCGCAAGCTCCGCAGTTCGCGCCGCGCGTTTGTACGGCGACGCCATCACGATCGTCGGCCGGTCGCGCTTCGGTCGTTCACCGAACCAATGACCGAGTGCGCGGGCCTGGCGTTCGCCGAGTTCGGACAGCGGCACGTCCATGTCGCGCTCGGCGATGTCGATCATCGGGTGGCCCGCTGCCTCTGCGGCATCTCGAGCAACGTTGCCGGCGCTTTCGCCGTGTCGTACCAGCCACAGCCGCGCCGGCCACCGGGACTCGCTTTTCACGGCAAAGGCCTGCCCAATCGAAATCCCATGCATACGCACACAAAAATGTGTGCGTATGCATGGGATTTGCGGAGGTGAAGCTAGAAGCCTTCGAGGTTGAGGCGGCGGGCCGTGTCGATGACTTCGGTGACGACGGCCTGGACCCTGCCCGTGGCGCGTTCGTCGAGGCCGGCCTTCACCTCTTCCGAGTTGAGCGCGCAGTAGTCAGGCGCGACCCAGGCGCCGAGCGAGCGGGCGACGATCGACATGTTGTTGAGCGTGTTCAGCGCGGCCATGGCCCCGCCGGCCAGCGCGAACAATCCGACCACGTCGCCCTTCATCGGCTCCTTGGCGAGGTGGTCGAACAGGTTCTTCAACCCGCCGGTCATCCCGCTGTGGTACTCGGGCGACACCCACATGTGGGCGTGCATCTCTGCGACCCGTTGCTGCCATGCCACCGAGCGGGGATCGTCCCACGCAAGCGTGCCGTCGTTGACCGGGAGGTCGGCTTCGGCCGGATGGGTGAAGTCGACCTCGACCCCCTGGGCCTTTGCCATCTCACAGAGCTTCGCCGCGAGGATGTAACAGCTCGAATCCTCGCGGCTGATCGCGGAGACAACCATGATCTTCATCGGCCGCTGACAGTACCGGAAAGCGCCGCTTCGGTACGGACGAGTGCGCGAGCCGTCTCCGCGATGAGATAGGGCGAGCCGGCTGCTTGGGCGCAGGCCAGCGCCTGCTCCGCGAGCTCGACGCCGTGGGCGTCGCCGGTCAACGCCATCGCTTCGCCTTCGATCGCATCGGCACTCACGCGCTCGCGCAGCGCGGCGGCGCGGTCGAGGCGCAGACGGCCAGCGATCGCGAGGCGGCGGGCTTCCTCCGCGTCGCCAACCGCGAGGGCGGCCCGGGCGCGAGCGAGGTCGAGACGAGCCTCGAGCCGCCAACCGAGCCACGGATCCCGCTCGAGCAGCGCGGCGAGCTGACCGAGCGCCGTGTCGGGGCTCTCGCCACGATCGAGGGCGGCCCGCGCCAAGGTCAGGTGGGCGTCAGCGGCGGCGTCGACCGCCACGGAGCGCTCCGCGGCAAGCGCTACCGCGGCGGTGGCCAACGAGCATGCTTGATCGAGATCGCCGCGCTCGCGCCACAACTCCGCGAGCGCGGCACGGACACCGACCGCGACCGATGGATCACCTCGCTCGTCGGCCCGCGCCAACAACGGAGCCGCGAGCTCGAGCGCGTCCTCGTAGTTGCCGGCTTCGACATCCGCCGCGACGAGCCACCGGCCACACAGGTCGGCCAAGAACGAGTACTGGTGCTGCCACGCGAGTTCCAGCGCACGCCGCAGCGACGCCCGGGCGTCGTTGGGCTTGCCCTCCCACAACCACAGCACTCCGTTCACCAGCAACGCTCGTGCTTCGGTGAACGCGTCGCCGACGCTGCGCGCCTCGGCCGCGGCACCATCCACCGCGTCGAACGCGACGGTGAGCCTGCCTGCCACCCCGGCCGAGAATGCCCGCGACACCGCGACTCCGGCTCGGAGGGCGGTGGCCATGGGGTCCTTGATCTCGCCGCTCTCCGCCAACTCCTGGGCGCGCACCAAGTGGTGGCCTGCGCCCGTCGGGTCGCCGGCAATCGTCACGTACCAGCCGACGCGCTCCTCGACCGCGGCCTCCTCGCCCGAGTCGCCGACCGATCGTCGCAGATCCACTGCCGAGCGCAGGTCGTCGAGGCCGCCGCGATCACCGAGCATCAACCGCGCGACGCCGAGATGTTCGAGGAACCACGCGGCGTCTGAATCGGAGACCGCACCGGGCTCGCGCGTGCGGATACCCAAGGCTCGGCGCGCTCGATCGGCCGTGCCGGCGACGCTGTGCGACGCCTCCGCATATGTCACCGCAGAGCGCAGATGGGGAATCGCGAGTGCGGGCTCATCGGAGAGCTCGAAGTGCGAGGCGATCAGCTCGACGTTGTCATCCGCGCGATCGGGTTCGAGCTGCAACAGCGCTTCGGCCACCGCTCGGTGCAGTCGCGGACGACGTCGACGCAAGATGCTCTCGTATGCCACCTCGCGCACGACGTGACTGCGGAACATCCAGAACTCGTCGTCCTCATCCTCGGGCGCGACCACGAGTTCGGCCTCAGCGAGCTCGGCCAGAGACGACTGGAGCGAGTCCGGCACCGTGGCGACCGCGCTGAGAAGTCGCTCGCTGAAGCGCATGCCGATGACCGCGGCGTCTTGCAGCGCGACGCGAGCATTCGTGGCCACGCGGTCCATGCGCGCCTCGACCAGTTCGGCCACCGAGCTCGGGATCTCCATCGCGTCGGGGTCGCCGGTGAGCTTGTACGTGCCGTCGACCGATTGGGTCACGACGGCACAGTCGATCAGCGAGAGTGCGATCTCCTCGGCGAACTCCGGATTGCCGTCGGCCTGATAGGCGAGGCGGGCGCGTTGCTCACGCGACAGGACGCCAGGCAGCAGGCCGTCGAACATCGCGGCGATGTCGTCGTCGTCCAACGGCGGGAGGCGAACGGTGATCAGCTCATCGTCGCCGTCGGTCGCGGCATCGAGTTGGGCGGGCGCCTGGCGGGCGAGAAAGATCCAGAGCGCCGGATCGACTCTGGTCGCACGCGAGAGATACCGGAGGAGCTCCAGCGAACCGCGATCGGCCGAATCGACGTCGTCGAGCACGACGAGCAAGGGCTGCGCCGATGAAGCGGTTCGGAGCAGCCGCGCGAACGTGAGCTCGAAGTCCGGCGGCAATGCCACTCCCCCGCGCAACACGGCGCCGACGACATCGCGGTCCGCGCCTTCAGGAAACTGGTCGAGGTGGCGGTTGAACGCTTCCATCAGCAAACCGAGCGGCTGCTCGCCCACGACGCGCGCTGAGCCGTGGATGACGCAGAAGTCGCCGCCGATGGCGTCGATGACCTCCGCGAGGAGCCGAGACTTGCCGACGCCGGGCTCGCCGACCAGCACCACCGACGTGCCGTCACCACCGATCGTCTCGGCACCGAGCGCCAGCAGTTGCGCCAGCTCCGGTGTGCGACCGACGAACGGAGACCGCAGCCGATCGGCCTCGCCCCGCTCGTCGGGTTCGAGCTCACCGACCACGTTGAACGCCGCGACGGGTTGCTCCTTCCCCTTCACCGCGAACACGCCACGGTCCTCGAGTCGAAAACCGCGCCGCAGCCGACGGGAGGTCTCCGACGACACGAAGATCTCGCCGCGTTGCGCGAGGTTCATCAAACGCGAGGCCGTGTTGATGGTGTCGCCCATGACACCGAACTGCGAGCCGTCCCCAACGGTGCCCGCGATCACGATTCCGGTGTTGATGCCTGCGTGCATACCGATGGGGGGCAGGTCCGGTCGAGCGGCGGCCTTGTCGTTCATTGCCTGGTTGATTTCGAGGGCGCTTCTGGCGGCGCGCTGTGGCTCGTCGTCGTGAGCGATCGGCGCGCCGAAAATCGCGCACACCGCATCACCGATGAACTTCTCGATGTAACCGTCGTGTCGGTTGATGATCGCCGCAACCGCAGACATCGCGTCTTTCATCACGAGTTGGAACTCCTCGGCGTCGAGGTGCTCCGACAACTCCGTGAATCCCGACACGTCGGCGAACAACACGGTCACGTTGCGGCGCTCGCCCTCGACCAGGCCGAGGCGCTGCCACAGGAGGTCGTCGCGTTCGGCGCTCGACTCCGCGAGGGTCGCCTGCACCGCGCTGTCGGTGATCCCGACCTTCTCGGCGATGCGAGCCAACAGCTCGCCCTGCTGGCGGACGACGGCGGTCAGCTCCGCAAGCGCGGCCGCAACGTCGTCACTCACTGCTCACCCCGTACGGGTCTCCAGCCCTCGCCCGTCGACCCAACCTTCCCAGCCGTTCTCGGCCGTCACCCGAGCCCAGCTCCCTCGCTCCTCGATCACGCTGACGTCGAGGCCAGCGGGTAGCTGCGCGATCGGTGCCGCACCGGGATCGGGCTCGGCCCACGCGGACAGCTCGTTCGGGACGCGGTGCGTCGCCCGCCATCCACCCGCAGCCGGTGCGGTGTCGACTCGAGCTTCCTCGCGGGTGAGGAAGCCGATGCCGGTCGCACCCTTGGCGGAGCTCGCACGGGCCGCGTCGGCCTGCATGTACGAGTCGACCCGGGCCAGCAGCTCGTTGTCCTCAGCCGCGCTGAGCGCGGCCCCCGCTACGAAGTCTTCGGCGCTCAACTCGAGCACAGTGCAATCGCTCAGCGCTCGCACGGACGCGGTTCGAGCGGAGCGCCGGAGGATGGCCGTCTCGCCGAACGACTGCCCGGGACCGAACTGGTTGATCACGTCTTCTCGCCGGGCGGTGCCGATGTCGACCGTCTGGCTGACTTCGACGTTGCCGTCCTTGACCACATAGAAGTGGGTGGCTGGGTCGCCTTGCTCGATGATCGTGTCGCCCGCCTTGTACTTCACCTCTTGGAACTGCGCCGCGATGTCCTTCGACACGCCCAGGTCGAGACCTCGGAACGTGCGCTGGATGTAGCCGCCCGATTCGCCCCAGAGCATCTCGATCGCATTGAGCGGTTCGTCCGCCGGCCACCGCTTGTCGACGAACGGTGAGCCCACGATCGTGAAGAGGAAGAAGCCGAGGGAAGCAACGGCCGCGAGGATGAGCCCCACCACGAGCACCTCGAGCGGCGTCGAGGACAGCTTCACGACGTCGACATTGAACGCCAGCACCACGAGCCGCACCGTACCGCGTGCTACCGCGTCAGGTACTGACGGACGAGGGGCGCACGCGAAGACCTGTCGTGTGTGGAAACATCCGGGCAGTGGCAGGCGGCCCCTTTCAGATCCGGTCCAAGAAGTGGGACGTCGGCATCCTCATCGGATCGCTGGCCCTCCTGCTCGTCGGCTTCGGTGGCCTGTTCGCGCTGCAGACGATCAACAGCGCGGGCAACCCGACCCTGCTGTTCATCGTCTTCCTCGGCATCCTGACCTTCGCGGGGTTCGCCGGTCCGGGCATCGTCTACGTGCTGCGCAAGCGCAACACCTGGGTGAAGTCGAAGCTCCCCGGCGGCACGATGGCGTGGGTCCGATCGCACCTCTATCTGCCGATCACCGCGCTGGTCGCGGCCTACGTGCACGCCAGCGTCGTGCCGTTCCGAGCGCACTTGTCGTCCGGCAAGGTCCTCCTTGTCCTGGGGATCCTCGTCTCGATCGCCGGCATGTGCCGTCACCATCTGATCGGTGTCCAGAAGGCCGCGCTCAACGTCAACGTGGCGATCAGCAAGATCACGAGTGGCCAGCCCCGCGCCTTCCGCCGTCTTGTCGCGGACTTCACGGACACGGGTCGCCCGATCGGCGAGATCGATGCCGAGATGGCGCAGTTCCCACCGGACCTTCAAGAGCGCTGGGCCAAGATCAAGGGTCTGCGATCGGAGGTCGACAAGCACTTCCCGCGGACCGGCGGTCAGCGCACGCACATCCGGAGCTACAAGCTGTGGCGAGCGCTGCACCCACCGCTCACGATCATCTTGTTCGTGGTGCTCGGCTACCACATGTGGGACGTGCTGGGGGGCGGCAACCCGTTCAACAGCGACAAAGCGCAGGAGTTCGCTTCGGCATCGTCGTGCGCCGGATGCCATTCGAAGGAGTACGCCGAGTGGGGATCATCGGCGATGGGGCACGCCCAGACCTCGACGATCACCGTGGCCCAGCTGCCCGTGACGCTCGCCAGGAACCGGCTGCTCGCTGACCAAGGCGAAGTTCCGGCCAACAACAAGAACCCCGACAAGTCCGTCAATCAGGACGACATCTTCAAAGCCACCGCCAAGGTGTGCATCACGTGCCACTCGCCCGTCGGCGCCACGTTCGTGACCAACTCGGACGGTTTGTACCCGCTCGGCGATGCGAACACCGCCGGCGTGAAGGCCAAGGGAACCGCCGCGGAGGGTGGCGGCAGCGCGGTGCAGACCGACGGGGTCGGCTGCCAGACCTGTCACGGCACGGACAAGCCGCCGACCGAGCTCCAGGCGGCCTTCGGCCCGTTGAACGATCAGAAGTCGTCGCTCGGCGGCTTCGGAACCGTGTTCGCCCCGCTCTTCGAGAACCCGAATCCGCTGCCGCAGCGCATCCACGACATCGGAAACGGCAACGACAATTTCTGGAACGACCCGATCCGCGTGAGCCAAGTGTGCGGGGCCTGTCACAACGTGAAGGCCGACCTGCAGGGCGACGGCCTCGCCACGGATCCGGCCGCCGACCCGACCGATCCCAACGCCGCGCAGACGAACTTCGGGGGCGACGACACGAGCGGTGTCCCGATCACCGACTCCGCCACTGCGGCGGACCACGACCAAAACAACAATCTCCAGCTCGACGAGAACGAGGTCGACGCCACGAAGGACGTCGTGCTGCAAACGACGTACGACGAGTGGCAGGACTACGTGGCGTTCTTCGACGCGAAGGACGGGTTCAAAGACCGCTACAGCACCAGCAACCTCAACGAGTTCGCCAACCCGCTCGACTCACCGCTCGGTTGCTCCGACTGCCACATGCCGCTCGAGTCGAAGGACCACCCGACGAGCGGGGTCGTCGATCATGCGCCTGGTTTCCTGCCGATTCCGAACCGCGAGTACCACACCCACATCTTCGTGGGCGTCGACTACGACCTCGACTCGACGAAGTACGACGCGCCCGGGCTTCCCGACAATGCGCTCGATCGGGTCTTGGCCGAGCGCGAAGCCCTCGTGCGCAGCGCGATCGCGCTGCAGGTCGACGTGGCGAAGGACGCCAACGGACAGCCCACGACGCTGTTCGCGGCGAATGCTCCGGCACTCGCCACCCAGAACGGCCAGCCCGGAAAGCTCGTCACGTACACGGTCCAAGTCCGCAACAACCTCCTGGCCCACACGTTCCCGACCGGCTTCGCCTTTGCTCGTCAGTTCTGGCTCGAGGTATCCGCCACCACGAAGGACGGCACCCCGGTCTGCCTGTCGAGCCCCTTCGTCGACGCCCAGGGCGGACTCCCCGTCGCGACGCCCTGTGCCTCGGGAGTCCTCGGAGCCGACACGAGCACGAGCGCCGATGAGGCAATCAAAAAGGCGACCGACGGACCGTCCGCCACCGATGTCGAGCTCGACCTACGGCAGTGCGATTCGTCGGCGGTCGCCAAGGCGCTTGGCTTCGATGTCGAGACGCTCAAGAAGAACAAGGGCACCGACGCGGCCTCGGGCATCACGATCCCGAACCTCGATGTCAGCTTCACCAAACCCTTCCCGGCCGACGACTGCGACCCGTGGTTGTCCAACTTCCAGAAGATCCTGACCGACGGTGACCCCGATCAGGTCGGGACGAAGAAGGAAGTCGCGTTCCAGTCGTTCGTGCCGAACCTCGTCCAGATCCGGGGACGCGTCGCCACGGGTGAGCTCATGAAGGATCTGCAGCCGGTACGCCTCGACGCGACCACCGGCGAACGCCAGGACACCGGGACGTTCGACTACACGTTCTTCGTTCCGGACAGCCTGAACATCGATTCGCCGGGCGACATCGTGGTGTCCGCGAAGATGCGCGTCCGCCATCTACCTCCGTACTTCGTCGAAGGACTCGCACAGGAGCAGAAGGACATCCTTGATCTCGGCTTCAACGTGCCCGAGGGATCGCGGATCTTCGACGACGAGAACCACCGCAACCGGCTCGAGAACCTGCTGTCACACATGACGGTCACCGAGGCCGGCGCGGCGACGAGCCCTGAGGGCAGAGACGCGGCCGTGGAGACGGTTGGCTGCGACAAGGGTGCCCAGAACGTCGAGGGCGGCTCGATCCTCGACTGCGTGAAAGACCACACACCGCAGTTCACCGTGAAGGGACCAGGCTTTGCCACGGACGGCGGGTCGGCGTTGCCGTCAGGCCATCCGGCGGTCGACAGCGGGACGGCGCTCAACGACAGCGGGCCCCAGGCGCTCGGTAGCGCTCTCGCCTTCGCTCTCGTGACCCCAATCGGGTGGTGGCGGTTACGACGACACCGGCGGCACCGACGACGGGAGTGATCCGGCCCCTCGGCGCGGATGGCTCGGTTCCTTTCGACGACACCTCGACCCGACGGTGGTCGGATCGAACCCTTCTCGCCGTGATCGCGTTGGTCGTGGTCGGCCTCGGCGCGCTCGTTGGTGGATTCGTGTTCATCACCGGCCATGACGCCAAGACGTCAACGGCCACGGCGACCGGCCCGACCCCCTCGACGACGCAAGACGGCCGCGATCTCTCGCAGGTCAGCAACGACGAGATGGAGACGGTCGTCGCAGCGAACCCGGATGTCGTGCCGATGCGCCTTGCGCTCGTCGAGCGTTACCTCAGCGCCGCCGACGGAGAACAAACCGCTGACGGCCGAAAGGCGCAACTCGAACGAGCGCGGTTCCACGCGGGAGAAGCCGCCGCGCGAGCAACCGCAACAGCAGATCAGGCACGGGCACTGCGCTACCTCGGTTGGACGACCGGGCTGCTGACCGACCCCGCGAAAGGGGCTGGGCTGTTGGAGCAGAGCCTCGTGAAGGAGCCCGGCAATCCCGACGCACTCTGGTTTCTCGCGACGATCCGCTTCGACAAGCTCAACGATCCGGCGGCGGCCAAACCGTTGCTCGAGCAGCTGCTCACCACCGCGGTAGACGACGCGCAGCGTCAGGCCGTGCAGGCCAAGCTCGACAAGGTGAACGCCGCCCTCGCGGGCGGCGGTTGATCACGGACCCGGTTAGGACTTGCTCTTGGCCCAGGTCTGACCGAGGGACGACTGCGTCTCGTCGGAGTTGTCGCCGTCGGTGTGCATGTAGATGATCTCTTCGGCATCGAGGCGCCAGTAATGCGTGTGCATCGCGCTGTCGCCGAGGAACGAGTACCGCGCCTTGAACAGCTCGCCGGCATGGGTCTCTTCGTCGCCATCGAGCTCGGTGACCGGGCCCTCGATCTGCAGACCCTTCGACTGCTTCCAGTCCTTGGGCATCTCTGAAACCGCGATCTCCGCGATCGGGTTCTCCTTGAGATTGCGATCGGTCTCCGAGTCAGGAGGCGCGGAGAAGTAGATCTTCTTGCCCTCGCACGCGTAGAACATCGGCGACACGTGCGGGTTACCGGCGAGACTGCATGTTCCGAGGAACAGCAGCTCGTGGGACTTCAGGTACTCCATCGCAGCTTCGTCGGACATGACCAATCCTCCACCGTTTCGATCAGCAAGCGGGCAGAGACTAACCGCCGTTGGAACCCACGGTGTCCGGTACTCGAAGGAAGCGGATCGAGTTCACGAGTTCGCTGCGCACGGTGTCTAATTCGCTCGGATTGGCGGCGCTGATGATGACCACCCGCACCACGTCGTCCGACCCCACGGAGCCGGTGATCCTGACGCTGTCGCCGAGCGAAGTGACACCCGTGACGCTCGTCGTCTGCAACGTCACGTCGACGCCGTCGACCGTCCGTCCCAGCAACTCCTCGCCCGCCGCAGGAACACCCTCCACCTTGATCTGCTGCTGCTCGACGGCGGCCTGGATCGTCGCGTTCAAGAGCGTGGAGCCGTTCGCTCCCGATCCGGCGCCGATCGGGAAGCTGAAGACGAGCACGAATTGCGCCGAGTCGTCTGGATTCGCGAACGCGAGGGAGCCCGGCTGCAACGTGATGTCCGGCTCCGTCCACTTGTCGGGACGGCACAACGTGAACCCCACGTCTTCACCGCCGGCGACCACCAGGGCGCCGAGCGGGCTGTCGGTGAAGTGCTCGTCTGCACTCGCGAGCAGATCGCGGCCGGCGTACACCTCCACGCGGTAGTCGCCTCCAGGCAGGCAACTGCGGTTCTCGACGGGGTCGGTCTGGAGCGCAGGGTTGTTCCCCGTGAACGTGGGCCTGTCCAGCAGGAACACCTGCTCGAACGGTCCCTGCCCGTTGCGATCGAGCGGGCGGAAGTACCAGACGTTGATCAGGGGCGTGTTCACGTCGAACCCCTCGGCCGTGTACGAGGCGAACACGCGAAACCGGTCGGTCGAGATCTTCACGTCGGTCACGGAGGAATTCTCGGCGGCACGATCCGGCCCGGGATCGACGACGAGGATCGGTGCCTCAGCCGAGGCCAGCAGGCCCTTCATCTCCTGCGCCAGATCCTTGCTGTTCGGTGTTCGGTCAACGGCGATCTCGAGATCGGTGCGAGCGGCTCCGATGATCTGTTGGCGGAGCAGGTCGAAGCGCTTGTCGGCCAGGAGCTCGAGGCCGTTCTCGTACGTTGTGCGCGCCGCCGATGCGTCACCCTTGGCGACCTGCACCACGCCGAGGTTGAACACGAGCGGCGGAAACTGGTCGTTGCCTTCGAGCGCTTGCTGTGACAGCACTTCGGCGCGGTCGTAGTCGCCGAGCGTGAAGTGGTAGAAGCCGATGCTGCTGAGCAGCGACGCGTCGCCCTCGCCCAACGAGATCGCCTTCTCGCCCGCATCAACCGCTCGCCGTGTCGCCTGCTCATCCGAGAGGCTCTGGAACTGGTTGCCGGCGGAGTCGGACACACCCGCCAAGAACTCGGCGTCGGCGAGCCGCGCCCAAGCCGTGCCGAACTGCGGACTGTCTTTGACGGCGGCCCGGTACTTGTCGACGGCTGTCTGCGCATCGCCGCTCAGTTGCGATCGTTGACCGTCGACGGCAAGCGTGATGGCCTGATCCGAGACGGACGTGATGCCGCCCGTCGTGATGACTACCGCCCAACCGACACAGATGACGGCGATCGCGACACCCGGGAACGCGAGCAGGTAACGACCCCGCCCGCCCACGGTCAGTGACAGGCCTGTGAGAAACAGGCTGACGGCTAGCACCGTCAGGAGCGCCACGTAGGCGTCGGCCTTGTCGCCGTAGTCATTCGCCTTGTTCGCGAACACGCCTTGCTTCAGGCGCTGTAGGTCCGGCTTGGTCTGCAGTTCGCCGTCGCGCTGTTGCGCGGCATCGAAATCCTGGACCGGCGTGCTCTCGCCGACGGCGTCGCGGAGCTGCGTGAACCGATCGCTCTCGCCGCCGTACAACGCGGCCAGCGAACTGTCGAGGGTGGATCGTTGACGCGAGGACGCGACCACCGCCCGACGCTCGAGCAGCTGCCGTTCGACGAACACGTTGTAGTCGAAGCCGTATTCGGTCAACGCCTCCACTTGCTGGCCGAAGCCCCTGATGGAGGCCATTTGGCCATCGCGCGCCGCGTTGTCCTCGAAGTTGCTGTTCTGCTCATGGAGGTACGCGATGGCCGCGCCGAACAACGTGATGAGCACGACGACCAGGGCGAGGCGTCGCCGGAATGTCGGTGCATCCTCGTCGAGCTCGATCTCCGGCGCTTCAACATCAGGCATGTCAGTCTCCGAGCAACGCGATGCTGGCCGAGGCGACGTAGATGACGACAGCCGCCGATGCGATCCACGGACGGGCCCGGGCGTTGCGTGTGATCGTGGCGATGGTGAGCAACAGGACTGCGAGCACCAGGGCGATGGTCCACCCTTCGAGCCGCTGCGTCCGCCGGCGATAGTCGACTGCCTGCGCGGCCGTACGATCAGGGTTCAACTTGGCCGCTTGGTCGTCGAGACTTCTGAGGTCTCCGCGGCGCTGGTCGACGCGGAAGTCGGTTGGCACACCGGTCGTGTCGTCGAACGTCACGTAGGTGGTGTCCAGCGTGAATGACGCAAGGCTGTTGGCCACCTCGCGCTGCACCGCGGCCTCATCGCGCGCTTGCGCGGCTTCGGCCGTGAGACCGTCGGCCGCCAGCCGATCGGCTTGGGCATCGAGAAGGCGAGCGTTGGTCAGGTTCTCCTTGTACTGAACGAACGCCTGTTGCTCGTCGCGAAGCTGCGTCTCGATGTTCGCGTTGCTCTGCTCCTGCAGCACCGTCTCTGCGATCGCCTGTCGATCCCTGTCCGTGGCCTTCTCGCCGAGTTGCGACGACTTCCACGTGATGAACGCACCGGTCACCGACACGAGGCCGATCAGCACGGCGATCACCAACTTCGCGTCGATGCGTTGCAGGCGAGCCAATCGCCGTTCGCGCACACCCTCCCAAGAGGGAACGACTGCATCCGTCATTCTTGGGTCATCAGGGGAAGTTGTCGACGAGAACAGAGCTGACGATGGTGGGCACTGCCTGCTCGTCGGCAGGCGAGACCGTCTGCACCACGATGTCGACGATGAACGATTGATCGGCGGGAGTCGCGATGATGACCAGCAGCGAGCCGGCACCGCGGCACTTGGTGAACCGTTGGAACCTTCCCGTGAAATTCCCGTCACTGGTGGTGTTGAGGTCGGCCGGGTAGTTACCGGTGCCCGCCGGAGTGCACACGTCGTTTGGAGGCCCGCCGGGCCAACCGGTCTTGTCGGGTGGTAGCGACGCAAAGACGGCCAGCAAGTTGTCGAGGTCGGTCGCATCCACGCCGCTGAAGGCATCGATCTGCACGCCGGGGTGCGTAAAGGTGCCGTCGACGAATTTGTCCGCATCGGGCGCAACCCGGAACTGAGGCTCGCCGTTCGCGAGATTCACCGGGAATGCGTCGGTCCAGTCGTCGGGCACGAACACCTCGACGTCGCCGTGTTCGAAGGAGTTGTTCACGGTGATGAAGCCGTCGGGTGAGAAGTCGTTGGCCGACTTCGACGAGCTCGACGCCCGCCGCGTCGTGGTCGTCACTGACGCGCCGGCGTCTTTCTTGTCGCTCCCGCCTCGCGAGAGGAGCAGGGCCGCGATGAGCACGACGACCAACGCCACACCGATGCCGATGAACAGCGGCTTGCGGGACTTCGAAGTCGAGGACGCGGGCGCCGCAGGCGGGCCGCCGCTTGATGGCGGACCCTTCGGCCCGGCCGGCGCGGCCGGTGGTCCGCTCGACGCGGGTGCGGCCGCCGCGACCGGGGCGGTTGCCGCGGCGGCCGGCGCGACTTCCCACACCGTGGGCAGCTTTGTATCCGGCGTCATGACGGTCAGGTCGGTCATCGGGAGGCCGAGCGCGACCTCGGCCTGCTGCAGTGCCCGACCGAACGCTTGCATGCTGGGGTAACGATCAACCGGGCTCTTGCTGAGCGCCTTGTGCACCGCTTCGGCCGCGGCCGGCGGGACGCCCTTGGCCTTGAGATCAGGTGGCGGGTCGGTCGCGATGCGCTTGATCACCGGGACGACCGACGTGTCGTTCGGCCGCACGAAGGCTGCTTCACCGGCCAGCAGGTGATACAGCGCTGCGGCCAACGAGTACTGATCACTCGCCGGCGTCAGGTACTGACCATCGAGCTGTTCGGGTGAAGCGTGCTCCAGATCGCGCGGGTCGCCGGTGGCGGAAACGCTCGCGCCCGTCAACGTCACGAGCCCGACGTCGGCGATCCCCGGGTCTCCAGTGTCGGACAGCACGATGTTCGCAGCACGGAGGTCGCCGTGCACCACCCCACCTCGGTGCACCGACTCGAGCGCACCGGCGGCGCGGATGCCGAGGCGGAGCACCTCGGGCCCGGTCATCGGCGGAGCGGTCGAGAAACGATCGGACGCGGTTGTCTGGCTCGTCAACTCGGTGACGACGAACTGCTCGCCGCCGACGGTCGCGCCGTGACCGAAGATCGAGATCAAGTTCGGGTGACCGGTCAGCTCGACCAGCACGTCCTGCTCGCGGGAGAAACGATCGACGACGGATGGCGGACGGCCTGGGGCGTGCACGATCTTGATCAGCACGAACTGTCCGGTGCCCGAATCGCGCACGCGGTAGGTCGTGTACGCCGAGGTGCGGGCAACCTCGACGACATCCGCGATCCCCGGGATGCCGAGGTCGATGTCGCTCACGGGAACTGCACCACATTGAAGGACGTCGTCACCGCGTCGACACCGGCGTCGTCCGGCGGGTTGCCGAAATGGATCTCCATCAGCACAGCGAAGGTGAGGTTCGCGTCCGTGGCCGCGACGATGACGACGTCACCACCGCCGTTACACGCGGTGAGGCGCTCGAACCGCCCGGCGGACAGACCCGAGCCATCCGGCGCGAAGTCGGAGCGCGAGCCACGGGTACATGCCGCGTCGAGCGTGCTGCCGCCGTGATCAACACCCATGATGAGGTCGAGGGCGGCGTCGAGGTTCGACGGGTCGACCGTCGTCGGCGGAACCGCGATGAATTCGAGTCCAGGTTGCAGGAACGACCCGGACGTGAAGTCCGTCAGGTCGGTCGACGCCAGGATCGACGGGAACCCGTCATTGGTCGTGGTCGTCTGGCGGTCAGACCACGAGGTCGGGACGTTGACCTCGAGTTGACCCCCGTCGTTGGTCAGGAGCTCCGTGCTGGCGCCGAGCGTGGGCGGGGTCGTGTCCGTCGTCGTCGTTGTCGTGCTGCCTCTGCGAGTTGTCGTCGTCGTCGCGCTGCTCGAGCTCGACGCGGCACTCGAACCACCGCCACGCGTGGCAAAGAATGCGACCGCCGCGATGACCACGACCAACGCGATCGCCGCGACCACGAGCGGAGTGCGGTTCGCGCGGGGTGCTCCACCTGGAGGCCCGGCCGCGGCGGCGACTGGCGGACCGGCCGCGGTCGGCGGTGACGCCGCAGCGACGGGAGCGGCGCGGCGTACGGGTGCCGTCCGCGCCGTCGGAGCGCCGAGCATCGTCATCTCGGTCATCGGCAGCCCGAGCGCTACTTGCGCCTGCTGGAGCGACCGACCCAGATCCTGCGCGGTCTGGTACCGCTCCGCGGGATCCTTGGCCATTCCCTTGGAGATGGCATCGACCACCGGGGGCGGAACGTTCTTCGCCCCCAGGTCGGGCAGCGGATCGGACGCGATGCGCTTGATCACCGGAATGATCGACTGCTCGCCGGGTCGGACGTACGCCGGCACACCGGCGAACAGCGTGTAGAGCGCCGACGTCAGCGAGTACAGATCACTGACCGCGGTGGCCGGCTCGGCATCGAGCAGCTCCGGCGCGACGTGGGCGAGGTCAGCTGGGTCCGTGACGTCCGCGGCGTTGGGGCGCACGAGCGTGACGACACCGAAGTCGGCGACGAGCGGTTCGCCGTGGGTCGAGACCATCATGTCGTCGGGACGCAGGTCGCCGTGCACCACGCCCGCCCGGTGGGCGGACTCGAGCGCACCGGCAAGGCGGACGCCGAGGCTGAGGATGTCGGGGCCGGTCATCGGCGTCGGGCCGCTCAACCGGTCGGCGATCGATCCGCCGGCGACCTCGCCGGTGACGATGTAGGGCATGCCGGTCTCGCTCCAGCCATGGCCGAGCACCGGGACGATGTTCGGATGGCCGAGCGCGGCCATCGCCGTCTGTTCGCGTTCGAATCGCTCGGGCAACCCGGGCCAGTCTCGGCCGGCGTTGAGGAGCTTGATCACGACGGTGCGCCCGGAAGCGATGTCGCGCACGCGGTACGTGGTGTGGGAGGCCGATCGACCGATCTCGACGGCACTGTCGATTCCAGGGATCCCCAGGTAGGGCCCGTCCGTCCCGCTGTCACTCACGTCATCGCCTCCACCAAGACCGGCACTCTAAACGAGCACCGAACCCGTGGCGGTTCCTCAGGCTTGCTGGATTTTGATCTCGATATCGACGCCGGCGGGAAGCTCGAGGCGCTGGAGCGAATCGACCGTCTTGGGGCTCGGCTCGAGGATGTCGAGGAGGCGCTTGTGTACGCGCATCTCGAAGTGCTCGCGGCTGTCCTTGTCCTTGTGCGGCGAGCGAATGACCGTGTAGCGGTGCTTCTCCGTCGGCAACGGGATCGGACCACGCACGTTGGCCTGGGTACGAACGACGGTCTCGACGATCTTGCGCGTCGATTGGTCGATGATCTCGTGGTCGTATGCCTTCAGACGGATACGAATCTTCTGCTTGTCAGCCATCTCACTCGCTTTTCAAGGATCAGCTGCTCGATCCGACTTGCTCGGTCGAGCAGGACAACTCTTTCAGTGCCGCCGAAGGCGGCGCAATTGACTCGGCCCCGAACCTTTGGTTCGGGGCCGAAACTGAGATTACTTGATGATTTTCGTCACCGAGCCGGCGGCGACGGTGCGGCCGCCTTCGCGGATGGTGAACCGTTGCCCCTCGTCCATGGCGATCGGGGCGATCAACTCGATGGTCATGACCGTGTTGTCGCCCGGCATGCACATCTCCGTGCCCTCA
>JBEEGH010000017.1:0-30716 GCA_041166745.1 Acidimicrobiaceae bacterium | reverse complement strand
CTCATCGCCGATGCCATCGACAAGGTCGGCAAGGACGGTGTCATCACCGTCGAAGAGTCGAACACGATGGGCATGGAGCTCGAGTTCACCGAGGGCATGCGCTTCGACAAGGGCTACATCTCGCCCTACTTCGTCACCGACCCCGATCGCATGGAGACCGTGCTCGACGATCCGTACATCTTGATCGTCGGCTCGAAGATCTCCGCAGTACGCGATCTGCTGCCGGTGCTCGAGAAGGTCATGCAGTCCGGCAAGCCGCTCATGATCATCGCTGAGGATGTCGAGGGCGAGGCCCTGGCCACGCTCGTGGTGAACAAGATCCGCGGCACGTTCAAGTCGGTCGCCGTCAAGGCTCCTGGCTTCGGCGAGCGCCGCAAGGCCATGCTCCAGGACATCGCGATCCTGACCGGCGGTCAGGTCATCACCGAGGAAGTCGGTCTCAAGCTCGAGAACACGACGCTCGACCTGCTCGGCCGGGCCCGCAAGGTCGTGGTCACGAAGGACGAGACCACGATCGTCGAGGGTGCTGGTTCCGAGGACGAGATCAAGGGTCGCATCCAGCAGATCAAGAACGAGATCGAGAACACCGACTCCGACTACGACCGCGAGAAGCTCCAGGAGCGTCTCGCCAAGCTGTCGGGTGGCGTCGCCGTGCTGAAGGTTGGCGCGGCCACCGAGGTCGAGCTAAAGGAGAAGAAGCACCGCATCGAAGATGCGGTCTCGACCACGAAGGCCGCCGTCGAAGAGGGCATCGTCCCCGGTGGCGGTGTCGCTCTGCTGCGCTCGCAGGCCGCGATTCTCGTGGCCGCCGAGAAGCTCGAGGGCGACGAGGCCACGGGTGCGAAGATCGTCGCCAAGGCCGTCGAAGAGCCGCTGAAGCAGATTGCGGTCAATGCCGGCCTCGAGGGCGGCGTCGTCGTCGAGAAGGTGAAGAACCTCGAAGGGGCCAACGGTCTCAACGCCGCCACCGGCGTGTACGAGGACCTCTTGAAGGCGGGCGTTCCCGACGCCACGAAGGTGACTCGGTCGGCATTGCAGAACGCCGCGTCGATCGCCGCGCTGTTCCTCACGACCGAAGCCGTCATCGCCGACAAGCCCGAAGAGAAGGGCGCTCCCTCCATGGGCGGCGGCGGTATGGACGACTTCTAGACCAAACGACACTTCACTGTGAGAAGAGCCGGCCTTCGGGCCGGCTCTCTCGCGTCAGCGGTCAGCTCTTCTTGCGGACCCGTAGCGGGCGGGTGCGGCGCGGCCGCGACGGTGGTTGCAGCATCGATTGCGGTCGCGCCAGCGGCGACGTGATCTCCCGCCCATCGGCGGGCCAGCGCAACATCGGGAAACGCAAGCCGTCGACGAGCTGCATCGCCAACGGTGATGGTGTGTCGCCGCGGGCGAACGCGTACGCCATCCCCATCACCGCCAGCGTGATGGCGATCCACGTCGCGGGCTTGCTCGCAAGATCGGTCGCGCCGTGCGCCGATCGCGACAACGACGACGTCAGCTTGCTGCCCCAATCGTGCAGCGCGGCGATGTTCGGTGCGCCGCGTGACGCGTCACCGGTGAGCGCCGCTTGTTTGATCGCGGTCGCGTCCTCAGGCAGCACCTGCATGGCGCTGTCACCGAGGGGTGGCAGGGCGGGCACGTTGTCGGAGGTGGTGATCGTCGGCTGGAACAGCGTCGAGCGCAGGCCGAGGTTCGCGGCGAACCTCCGTCCGTCGACGGCGACCGGGCCGGCCGATCCATCCAGCGTGACCTGCAGCGCTCGGCCCGACGGTCCGGCCTGGCCGATCTTCACGTCGGTGACCGACCCCGGATAGGCAAAGCGGCTCGCCACGTCGGAGAGGGCTACTTCGGCTCGCCACGGCAAGGGATCGGGAGTGTCGTACCGCACGACTTGGAGATAGGCGTAGTTGGTGTCGCTGCCGAAGCCTTCGAGCGGCGTGGCCGTGATGCCGCCGGCGTCGGCCGAATACACCGTTGTTGCGAGCCCGCCGCCGTACGTGACCACCTGGCCCTGGGTGGCGTCGACCGCCTCGTTCTGTCCCGCGGCCTCCCGGTCGGCGCCGATGTACACCTGGCAGAGGTCGTAGTCGCACAGCTCGCCGCTGAAGGACATCGCGCGCAGTGCGTACGTACGGGCCACCACCGACTGGGCCGCGATGGCTTCGAGCGGCCAGTTGCTCGGAACCTCGCCCATGCCCTTCAGGTACGTCTCCACGTCGAGCTGGTTGACGAGCCGAAGCGGGCCGCCGCCGGCGGTGGCCTCGATCAGCCCGCGGTAGTGGCGCCCGCGCTCTTCGACGCCCGTCGTGCCATTGGGCACGGCCCACACGGGAGCTCCGGAGCTCGCCGTCGTCGAACCGCCCCCGCCGCCCGGACCACCGGGGTCTGAGGGCGGCGGCGGGCCGGTCTCTGGTGGCGTGGTGGTGTCGGGCGGCACGGTGGTGGGAGGCGGAGTGGTCGGGGTGCACAGCACCACGCAGCCGCCGCCACCGCCGTTGTTGGGTGGCGCGGTGGTCGTTGGAGGACACGCCGGGGTGAATGGGATTCCGCACACCTGCGAACTCGACGCCGATCCCTGCCAGATCACCGGCTGACCGACCGCCTGGGCGGTCACGAGGGGCGTCACGTGGTACGAGCCGTCGTACGTGACGGCCACGGAGCCGCCCGGACCGACCTGCACGGGGAATCCCGGTGCCTGGTCGCCGCTGGGCGAGCTCCGCACCTCGCCGCCGGACGGGAAGCTCAGCGTGCTGCGGTTGTCGGGGCTCGTGTAGACGGCCACCCGCACGGTGCCAGACGCGGTCGACAATTCCGTGCCCGGATAGAACTTGGCCAGGATGTCCTCGTGCCGGGCGCCGGCGTCTGCGAGGTACTTCGCGCCCCACTGGGCCAGGCCGACGCCGTGGCCGAACCCCCGCCCGTCGAGCACCACGACGGGGACTGCCGTCTGAGCGCGCGCCACGGGCATCGCGGCGATCACGGCCGCGAGGGTGACGAATAGGACGAAGACCCCCTTGCGCACTGTGCTCAATCAGACCAGACCCGGTGGATGGGGCCTATGGCCCGTTCGGGTCATTTTCGACCCCAACCGTCGGGTCTCCTGCCTTTGGTCCTTGTCGGCCGGGCAACTGAGCATCGGTAGCCTCACTGGTCGATGTCGAGGGGGCGCACCGCGAAGCTGCTCGTGCAACATGTCGAGACAGACGGTGACGCGCCACGCATCACTCGCAAGCCGGATGAGTTGATCGTCGAGGAACCCCTCCAGATCCTTCTCGACGGTCACCTCGTCACGACGACGATGCGCACGCCGGGCGACGACTTCGAACTGGCGGTGGGGTTGTGTTTCACCGACGGGCTGCTCGCGGGCGCGCCGGTGAGCGGATGCCGATATTGCGGCGATTGCGGCAGCGCGATGGACACGGAGTTCAACGTCGTCACCGTCGAAACGGGCGGGGTCGCGCCGATTCCGACACCTCGGGTCGCGACCACCAACTCGTCATGCGGGTTGTGTGGTTCAGCATCGATCGATTCGTTGCGACAGCGCTTGGATCCATTGCACGACGTCACGCCCATTGCGCTCGATGTGCTCGCAGCTGCGCCAGAGCGGGCGCGCCAGCAGCAAGAGCTGTTCCACGCGACCGGCGGGGTGCACGCCGCAGCCGCGTTCACCGTCGGAGGCGAGACGCTCGTGGTGCGAGAAGACATCGGGCGTCACAACGCGGTCGACAAGGTCGTCGGCCGTCTGCTGTTCGACGGCCGCCTTCCGGCGAACGACCTCGGGTTGTACGTGAGTGGCCGAGCGAGCTTCGAGATCGTGCAGAAGGCGTGGGCCGCGGGTTTCGCTGCGCTTGTTGCCGTGAGTGCGCCGTCGAGCTTGGCGGTCGAGACGGCGCGAGCCGCGGGCCTGCCGTTGGCCGGATTCGCCCGTGATGGTCACATGAATTTGTACTCGTAATTCGACACGATCTCACTCGCCTTCGGCTCGCTCGAACGTGAGTGTCGTGCGGCCGCCTGGGCTGCGCCCCAGCGGCGGCTACGCCCGACCTGGCCGCGGGTATGAGCACGCGGCCTAGCCTTGCGCGATGCCTGTGCCGTTGACGCCCGCCACCGGATGGGGTGTCCTACATCTCTTCTGCAAGCCGACTCCGCTCGCCGACGCCGAGGCGGTCGTCGCTGCGGTCAAGGGAGCGCAGGGCGACGATCATCAGGTCGTCACGGTCGCGGTGCTCGGCCACAAGGCTGACCTCGCGTTCATGGGGCTCGGCCCCGACCTGTGGCGACTTCGCCGCTTGCAAACCGAGCTCGCAGCCGCCGGCCTCGACGTCGTCGATTCGTACCTCTCCCTCACGGAGATCTCCGAGTACGCGCAGGGCCTACCGGAGGAGATGAGGCAGGCTCGGCAGTACCCGCAGCTGCCTCCCGAAGGAAAGCGGGCGTGGTGCTTCTATCCCATGTCCAAACGACGTGAAGCCGACCAGAACTGGTACGCGCTGCCGTACGAGGCGCGCGAGCAACTGATGCGCGGGCACGGCAAGACCGGTCGCACGTTCGCTGGGCGGATCCTGCAACTGATCACCGGCTCGACCGGCCTCGACGACTACGAGTGGGGAGTCACCCTGTTCGGTGAGCACCCCGACGACTTGAAAGACGTCGTCTACACGATGCGCTACGACGAGGCTTCCGCGATCTATGCGGAGTTCGGTCCGTTCTATACCGGTGTGGTCGGCCCGATCGAGGAGCTGCTGGCGGAGCTAGGCATCGCGTGAGTTGATGCCGCTGTAGTGTCCGCGGCCAGTGGGCGTGAATGCTCGACGTCAGGCGAGGATCGTTGTGTTGCTCGGCCTCGTGGCCGCGCTGATGCTCGCCGGTCCATGGGCGTCGGCGCAGTCGTCCTCGTCTGATTCCTCGTCGTCGTCGTCGTCGTCGAGCAACGACTCGTCGCCATCGAACACCACCTCGGCGACGATCCCCGAAGGCAAGGAAGGCGTCCAGGGGCTCCTCGTGGACAAGAAGGGGACCGTCGACATCAAGGACGACGACCCCATCAGCGGCGTCACGGTCACCATCAAGGACGATTCGGGCAAGGAGGTCGGGTCAGCGGTCACCGACAAGGCGGGACGGTTCGCAATCCCGCTGCCCGCCGCCGGCCAGTACACCGCGATCTTGGACACCTTGAAACTGCCGGAAGGCGTCCTGGTGAGCGACCTGGACGCCAAGGTCGCCTTCTTCCTCAATCCCACGCAAGTGAAGCCACTCAACTTCCGGGTGAACGTGGTGAAGCCGCCTACGGTGTCGCTCGCTCACGAGCTGGGACAGGCCGCAGTCAACGGCGTCAACTTCGGCCTGATCATCGCCCTCGCGTCTGTTGGTCTCTCGCTCATCTACGGCACGACGCGCCTGGTGAATTTCGCTCACGGCGAGATCGTGACGCTCGGCGCGTTGCTCGCGTTCTACTTCAACAACACGCTGGGGTGGCCGTTGCTCGTCGGCGCGCCACTCGCGCTGCTGCTCACGGGTCTGTTCGGTGCGGGGCTCGACGCCGGGCTGTGGGGTCCCCTGCGACGGCGAGGCTCCGGGCTCATCTCGATGCTCGTCATCTCCATCGGGCTGAGCC
The DNA here is from genome assembly GCA_041166745.1 of Acidimicrobiaceae bacterium. GTDB lineage: Bacteria > Actinomycetota > Acidimicrobiia > Acidimicrobiales > JACDCH01 > DASUCS01. The sequence continues at coordinate 25,099 of JBEEGH010000017.1, read as the reverse complement.
TTGCTCTCAAGAACATCTACCTCTACATGTTCGGCGGCCTCCCGCGCTCGTATCAGGACTTCAACATCCAGAAGGCCTATGAGGTGTTCGGCCTCGACATCGCGCCTCGGAACCTGGCGTCGTCGATCATCTCGATCATCGCGTTGGTCGGCGTCGCCATCGGGCTGCAGCGCACCCGGATGGGGAAGGCGATGCGCGCCATCGCGGACAACCGCGACCTTGCGTCGTCGTCAGGGATCAACGTCGATCGCGTGATTCGCCTGGTGTGGTTCTTCGGCTCGGCGCTGGCGGCGCTGGGAGGCATCTTCTATGGCCTCACCGAATCGGCGGTCTCGTTCGAGGAAGGGTCGACCCTCCTGTTGCTCATGTTCGCCGCGATCACGCTGGGGGGGCTCGGGACGGCGTTTGGTGCCCTTGCCGGCGGGTTCACCATCGGCTTGTTCGTGGATGTGTCGACCGTGTGGGTGCCACCGGAGTTGAAGACGGTCATCGCGCTCGTCGTCTTGATCCTCGTGCTGCTCGTGCGGCCGCAAGGCATCCTCGGCCAAGCGGAGAGGGTGGGGTAGCGCATGGATTGGAGCTTCATCTTCCGCAACTCCGCCCAGGCCGCCGTGGGTGTTGAGGCGTGCTACTTCGCGCTGGCTGCGATCGGGCTGAACGTCCAGTTCGGCTACACGGGCCTCCTGAACTTCGGCCAAGTCGCCTTCGCGGCCGCGGGCGCGTACGGCATCGCCGTCGCGGTCACGACCTATGGCCTGTCGTTCTGGGCCGGGCTGGCGTTCGGGATCTTCGCGGCGATCGTGCTCGCGCTGGTACTCGGTGTGCCGACCCTCCGATTGCGCGCCGATTACCTCGCCATCACCACCATCGCCGCCGGCGAGATCGTGCGCCTCATCGCCAACTCCGAATACTTCCGGCCCACCTTCGGTGGCGCCGATGGCCTCCAGAACTTCAGCGATCGCTTCTACGAGCTGAATCCGTACTCCGCAGGGCAGCACGGCTTCTGGATCTTCAAGTTCGATGCTCGAGTGTTCTGGACGCTCACGGTTGGGTGGTCGCTCGTCGCCCTGAGCTGCCTGCTGGTGTTCTTGCTGATGCGCAGCCCGTGGGGTCGGGTCGTGAAGGCGATCCGCGAAGACGAGGACGCCGTCCGCAGCCTCGGCAAGAACGTCTACTGGTACAAGATGCAGAGCCTGATGCTGGGTGGTGTCTTCGGCGCATTCGCGGGGATGGTGTTCGCCACTGCGAATCAGTCGGTGGTTCCGAACAACTACGGAACGCTCTTCACGTTCACCGCGTACGTCGCGCTCATCCTCGGTGGTCCGGCGCGGGTGTTCAGTCCGGTCGTCGGCGCGATCATCTTCCAAGGTGTGTTGCAGTTCACCGACAACGTTCTGCGCCAGGCCGAGAACACGTACGGGCTGCCCGAGTGGCTCATCGACAGCACCAAGATCGGCGTCGTCCGATTCATCCTGGTCGGCTCGACCCTTGTTCTGCTCATGGTGTTCCGGCCGCAAGGGATCTTCGGCGACAAACGCGAGGTGGCGATCCGTGACCGTTGAGTCGCGCACCGCACCGTGGACCGAAGGAGTTCCGCGTGAGCCGGGCGCGCCGAAGCCCGACCCCATCCTCGTCGTCGATGGCGTGCACAGGAGCTTCGGTGGCCTCGTGGCGGTGGATGTCGACCACGTCGAGTTCCAACGCGGCGCCGTGACCGCGCTCATTGGCCCGAATGGCGCCGGCAAGACCACGTTGTTCAATCTGTTGACCGGCTTCGACAAGCCAAACGAGGGAAATTGGCGCTTTCGCGATCAGGACCTCGCCGGCATGGCGGCCTACAAGGTGGCGCGCCTCGGGATGGTGCGGACCTTCCAGCTCACGAAGTCGCTCGCACTTCTGTCCGTGATGGAGAACATGAAGCTGGCCGCCATCGGTCAACGCGGCGAGCACTTTCTCGGCAGCCTCATTCGGCCGTTGTGGCGGAGTCAGGAGCGGGGGATCGAGGCGCGGGCCGAAACGCTCCTGGAGCGATTCAAACTCGACCACATGCGCGATGAGTTTGCCGGATCGCTGTCCGGTGGACAGCGCAAACTTCTCGAGATGGCGCGGGCCCTCATGGTGGAACCCGAGCTCGTCATGCTCGACGAGCCGATGGCCGGCGTGAACCCGGTGCTCACACAGTCCTTGCTGACCCACATCAAGGATCTGCGCGACGAGGGTATGAGTGTCATCTTCGTCGAGCACGACATGGATGTCGTGTACGACATCAGCGACTGGGTCGTCGTGCTCGCAGAAGGCAGAGTCATCGCCGAGGGACCGCCGGACGCCATCGGCACGAACCAAGAGGTGATCGACGCGTACTTGGGTCGTCATCACGACATGCCAGAGACACCGGAGGAGGAGGCGCGTCAGCTCGAAGAAGCCGAAGCCATCATCGCAAAGGAGGAAGGTCGGGACGATGACGGAAGCTGAGGATTCGGCCGAGGTGACGCTCGTGGAGACCGGCCAATGGGAAGGCCCCTTGCTCGTTGCGACGGAGGTGATCGCCGGTTATGTGCCCGAGGTCAACATCCTCAATGGATGCAACCTCACGCTGTTCGACAGCGAGCTCGTCGGCATCATCGGCCCCAATGGTGCGGGCAAGTCGACGTTCCTCAAGGCGTTGTTCGGGCTGATCCCGATCACGTCGGGGTCCATCGTGTTGCGTGGTGAGGACATCACCGGCAAGCGCGCGCACGCGTTGGTGTCACTCGGACTCGGCTACGTGCCGCAGAACAACAACGTGTTCGCCCGCCTCACCGTGCAAGAGAATCTCGAGATGGGCCTGTATCAGCAGCCCCACAAGTTCCAGGAGCGGTTTGACTTCGTGTGCGATCTCTTCCCGCTCCTCGGGCAACGCCGCGGGCAGCGAGCGGGTTCGTTGTCAGGTGGCGAGCGCCAGATGGTGGCAATGGGCCGGGCGCTGATGATGGAGCCGTCCGTACTGCTGCTCGACGAGCCGTCCGCCGGCCTGTCGCCGGCGTATCAGGATGAAGTGTTCATTCGCTGCCGTCAGATCAACGAGGCCGGCGTCTCGATCGTCATGGTCGAGCAGAACGCGCGCCGCTGCCTACAGATCTGCCACCGAGGATTCGTGCTCGACCAGGGCAAGAACCTCTACACCGGTTCCGGTGACGAACTGCTCAACGACCCGAAGGTCGTGGAGCTGTACCTGGGAACACTGGCCAAGGCGCGCTGAACAGCGCGCATCAGCGGTGGAGCGCGCTGAGGGGGGCTGGCTCCCGAAGGAACCAGCCCCCCTCGTTGCAAGAGCGCTACTTCGAAATCGTGCCGGCTTCGAAGTCCTTGCCGAGCGTGTTGCCCATGTTGCCGTCGCAGCCATACACCTTGACGCTGGAGGGGCCGATGCCCTTCTGCACCATGAGCGCCAGGATCCGGGCCGACTCGGCGAAGCCGATGACGATGATGCCGTCGGCACCCGCATCCTTCAGCTTCGAAACCTCAGCGTCGAACGTCTGGGCATTCTGGTCATACGTGATGGTGGCGATGACCTTGCCGCCCGAGCCCGTGAAGGACTTGGTGAGATCCTCCGTGAGGCCGGTGCCGTAGGCGTCGTTCCGGTTGATGATGGCGAGGTTGTTCACCCCTTCAGCGGCGGTGAAGTCCGCGAGCACCTGACCTTGCAGGATGTCGGAGGGGGCGTCACGGAAGAAGAGGCCCTTGTCCGGATAGGTGGAGAGCTTCTTCGAGGTGGCCGCGGGCGAGAACATCGTGACGCCGGCGTTGATGACCTTGTCGATCACGGTGAGGGTCACACCGGACGAGGCGGCGCCGATGATCGTGTCGACACCCTCACCGAGCTCGCGGTCGACGGTCTTCGACGCGATGTCGGTCGATGTGTCGCCGGAGTCACCTTCAGAGACCTCGATGGGCTTGCCGAGCACGCCGCCCTGATCGTTGATCTCCTTCACCGCGAGACGCACGCCCGCTCGCTCCGGTGGGCCGAGGAAGGAGAGATTGCCCGTCTCGGGGAGGAGCGTGCCGATCTTGAAGACACCGTCGCCCGCGCGGGTGCCCTCGACGGGCACATTGGCAACATCGGCGGCGGTCGGCGCCTTTGCGATCTTGTAGGTGGTGAGTGCGTCGTCGATCTTGTCGGTAGCGACGAACTGCTGGATGCCATAGCTGGCGATCGTCGGCTCGCCGTTCCCCGAGAACTCGAGAGGACCGGACTTGCCGTCGTAGTCGATGTCCGTCGTCCCGGCCTTGATCAGAGCGCTGCAGTCCTTGAACGTCGTGCACTTGGTGCCGCCGCGAGTGACGCCGTTGATCTCCTTGGCGAAGTCAATGCCGTCGCTCTTCGCGATTTGGATTGCCAACGCCATGACGGTGACGGAGTCGTAGGACTCGGCCCCGTAGTTGTAGACCGCCTTGAGGTCGAGGCCTTGGCCGTCGAGCAGGGCCTTGAACCCAGGCGCTGAGGCGTCCAGGTCGACAAGCGGCGTCGTGCCCTTCATGCCGGCGAGTGCACCAGGGGTGCCCTTCGGCGCCGCTGGAGCACCCGATGAGCTGGCCGTCCCGGCAGCCTTCTTGCTGTCGCTGCCGCAAGCGGCGGCGAGCAGGGTGAGGCCGATGAGCACCGCGGCGATGCGCAGGTGCCGCCCTCGTGTTCTGGTCATGCAGTGTCCTCCATAGAGCTGGCTATTGGTTCGGGAGACTAGACGGCCGAGTCCATGGGCGCGTTCTGCAGGCCAGAATGGCGAAAGTGGAAACGGAGCTGGTCTACCTGCGCGATGCGTACCTCCGTGCCGACGGCGCCACGGTGCTGGCGGTCGACGGCGACCGCGTCGCTCTGGATCGGACGATCTTCTACCCCACCGGCGGTGGCCAGCCGCATGACACGGGCCAGCTCATCTGGGGGGATGCCTCCGCCGGAGTGGTCGATGTGCACAAAGAGGGCGGCCTCGTCTGGCACACGCTCGACGGCGCCGGCCCCGCCGTCGGCATGGTGGTCCAGGGGGAGTTGGACTGGGAGCGCCGGCATGCGCTGATGCGCACGCACACCGCCTTGCACGTGCTCTGCGGCGTGATCTGGAACGAATGGGGAACCGCCGTCACTGGCGGAAACATGGAGCCGCTCAGTGCACGGATGGACTTCGAGTTCGATCCGCTCCCGGAGGGCTTCGGGGCGCAGGTCGAGGAGCTGGTCAACGTCGAGTTGGCCGCCGCCCGTCCGATCGAGGTGTCCTTCCTTCCACGAGAGACCGCGGTCGAGGACGAAGATCTGATCCGCACGAAGGTCAACATGATCCCCGAGTCGGTGAAGGAGATTCGGGTCGTCGACATCGTTGGGCTCGACAAGCAGGCTGATGGCGGAACGCATGTGCACACGACGGACGAGGTCGGACGAGTACGCGTGCTCAAGACCGAGTCGAAGGGCAAAGGCAACAAGCGCATCCGTCTCGAGATCATCGATGCCTGAGCTCGACGCCTTGCGTCTGCGACTGAGCGAGCTCGGCGACGTGATCGTTGCGTTCAGCGGCGGCGCGGATTCGGCGTTCCTCGCGTGGGTCGCGAACGACACTCTCGGCGCGGAGCGCGTCGTGGTCGCAACGGCGGTGTCGCCATCACTGGCCGGCGACGAGTTGGCTGACTGCCGCGCGCTGGCGAAGGAGTGGGGCCTGCGCTCGGTCGAGGTGGCGACTGGCGAGCTCGACAACGACGCGTACCAAACCAACGATGGCGACCGCTGCTACTGGTGCAAGTCGTCGCTCATGGACGCGTTGGCGCCGATCGCCGCCGAGTCCGGGGCGGCCGTCGCGCTCGGGGTGAATCTCGACGATCTCGGCGACCATCGCCCGGGGCAACGAGCGGCCGCGGAGCGCGGCGCGGTCTTCCCGCTCGTCGACGCCCAGTTCACCAAGGCCGACGTCCGCGAGTGGTCGCAACGGTTGGGACTGCGGACGTGGGACAAGCCCGCCGCCGCGTGCCTGGCCTCGCGGGTTCCGTACGGCACCACGGTCACGGTCGCGGTACTCGGGCGGATCGAGCGCGCCGAGCGAGCACTGCACGCGCTCGGTTTCCGCGAGTTGCGAGTGCGGCATTATGAGGACACCGCCCGGCTGGAAGTGCCCGTGCACGACCTCGACCGTGTCCTGGCGGCGCGTGACCAGGTTGTCCGCGCCGTGCGCGCAGCGGGCTACGCCTACGTGACGCTCGACCTCGAAGGTCTGCGCTCCGGCAACCTCAACTCGGCGCTCGTGGCGCCCACGGATCCCACGCGGGCGCCGCGCCCGGAAGAAATGCCAACAGCTCGTCAATGAACTGGTGTGGTGCGAGGTTGCTCTCCTCGGCGCCCCGAATCCCGAGCCGTGGGGTGATGCCGGCGGCGCCGTCGAAGTGCCATTCGCCGCCTCCCGACTCGAGGTCGTTGAGTCTCGTTGCGAACGGCGCGAGCTCGGGTCGTGGCAATGGCCGCCGCGACACGAGTTGCACCCAGGTCTCATAGCGCAACTGCACCTCATACCGACCCTCGCCGACATAGGCGATGCGAGTCATGTCCGTTCGGTTGTGCACCGCCATCGGGTGCAGACCGGCGTGCCGCTGCTGGGTGAAGCGGTGAACGATCCGGTCGCGCAAGAGTGACGGCACTGTCACGATCGCGAGGTCGAGCTCCGGGTGTTCCACGATCGTGGCTCCACCTTCGTCGAGGATGCGTTCGCTTTCGGAGAGGTGCGCGTCCTCGTCCGCCCACAGTTCACGAAAACGGTCGGTGTCGGTGAGCAGTTCGGCGACCCTTGGCAGGAGCTCGCGGTACAGCCGGGCGGCTACCGCGGGGTACTCGCCCTCGAACATCGCGGGGCCGAGCGGCGACACCTGCGGATCCACGAGCGCGCTGATGGCGAAAGCAACACGCGCGGCACGCCGGGTGTGGCTTCTTCCGAAGTCGCCGGCTCGAGCGACATCGACGACGACCTCTTTCTGGGCGAGCGCGGCGTCGGGGTCGATCAAGGCGAAGACACCGAGGAGACCGTCTTCGTCGAAATGATTGTTGGACACGAGTTCGACGTCGACGTGCTGATCGGGTTGCTCGAGGTATCGGATCACGATCTCGGCGGAGAGATCGGCGCGGAGCGGCTCTGGGACGGTGCTGCCTGGCCAATGCGACAACGTGAGTTGGGTGTTGACGGTCCCGGCGCCGTCGACGATGAGGTTCGGCTCGCCGATCAACTCCTCGTAGGGGACGAACCTCAGCGGCCGCACGAGCCCCCCAATGCATCGATTTGGCTCTCGCGGGAGATCTCGTCGAGCGGCTTGAGTACGAGCGACAAGCTCTTCTCCGTGCCGGAGAACAGCCGGTCGGGTCTGGGGCCGATGAAATGGAAGTTGACGTGTTCGGCGGCGTCGGCCTTCTGGTCGTGGATGTTCGTCGTGACGTCGTCGAGCGCATCAAGCAACTGCGCGCGTATCGGCTCGGCTTCGGCGTCGCCTGTTGGCGTTGTTGTCTCCAGCTCTTTTCGCAGGTCGTCGGTGATGCGCGCCTGCTCATCGAATGCGAACAGGTAGCGCGCCCGCCGACCGGCGTCGCTCAGATGAGCCGTGTCGTCGGTGAATGCATTGGCGGCATCGACCATGCGGCCGCCCCACTCGGAGATGGCCGAGCAGGTTCCTTCGGTGAACGACGTCGCGGTGCTCGTTCTCGGGGCAGACGGGTCGCTGCAGCCCGACAGCGCGAGGGCGGTCGCGATCGTGAGCGCGGTGAGCGGGCGCTTCACTCGTGTGGCCTCCAGGTGGGGAACGAGATGTGGTCGACATCGAGGCGTTGCACCAGGCGGCCCTTCGCTGCGAGTTCTTCGAGGCAGGGTCGTGCCGTCTCGAGCCCGAGCATGCGGATGTAGTCCGCCACCGGGAGCAGCAATGGCCCCGCCTCCGCATCCGCGTCGCCCGGACGGAGCAGGGCATCCACCTCCAACGTCGGCCGGCACGGATGCGAGACGTCGAGCGCATTGCACTGGTACACGATTCCTTCGAACACTGACTGGACGAGGATTCTCACCAGCCGGCGCTCCCGGCGCCTCCCTTGAACGGCCCGACGATCCGCGACGTGATCCAGCCTCCGTAGAACCCGCCTTCGTTGGCCTGCACTTGCTCCTCGTCGACGTAGCACGCGTCCATGCGTTGCGGATAGAACGCGAGGTAGCCCTTGATCGAACTGAACCGGTCGATCGGGCTGCTGTAGGACCAGACCGCGTCGATCGCTTCATCGCCATCGACGACCACCGTGTAGTAGTGCGCCTGGCCCTTCCACTCGCAGAAGGTGCGATGCGTTGTGGCCACGAGATGGCTCATCGCGACGTCGTCGGGCGGGAAGTAGTACGCAGGCGGCTGGCTTGTCTCGAGCACCCGATAGCCGCGCGTCGTCTCGGCGATCGTGATGCCACGGAAGTCGACGCGCAGCAGGCTTGCCGTCGGCTCGAGGGCAGGAGGGCGCGGGTAGTCCCACACCGACTCCTGGCCGGCGGCTGGCTGGATGCGCTCGGGCATGGTGGCAGCATTGCCGTGATGGAGGCCGACGCCAACCTCATGGAGCACGGCCGAGCGTTGGCCGACGCCATCGAGGCCACGCTCGCGCAGTGGGTGGTGAGAGCGATCGAAGGTCGGTGGCGGGACTGGACGGATCGTGAGGCTCCTCCTGAGCTCGCGGACGCCGCTCGCCGGGCCGGCGATCAAGCTCGAATCGCGGTCGGGTCGGCGGTGCGTGAGCTGCTCGCCCTCGACGTGGATGAACAGCGAGTCAATCCGCTGGCGCTCGTTCGCCGAGCAGTGTCCTATCCGACCGAGGTGCTCCGCGACGCGGGGGTGCCGCCGGTGGTCAGGGATGCGTTCCAGGAACGCACGTTTCCCGACGACATCTACGCGCTGACGCCGGCATCGTTCGCGGACGTCGATCTTGCGCTCCACGAGTCCGGTCTCCTCTGGGGCGCGGCCAAGGCCCACGCGCACCTCGCGCGACGCCGCGGTCAATCGCGGGCGTAACTCAGGCTCACGAGGTGCGAACGACGACGGACCGAACGAGCTTGTCGTGCCAGCACTGCTTGCGTCCGTCCCACAGCATCCACAGATACCCGAGACCCAGAACGATGGCGGAGAGAATCCGCGCGAAGTACCGGCCGATACCGCGGGGAACACCGATGAATCCGCCGGTGTCGGCGTCGACGACTTTGATCCCGAGCGCCATCTTGCCGAGGGTCTGGCCGCGTGTGCCTTCCAATACCGCGTAGTAGGCCACGCCGATGATCGTGTTGAGCAGGTTCAGCGCGGCGCTGACGCCCGGCGCGTAGCCGTAGCTCACCCCGCCGTTGAACTGATCCGCGCCGGCGATCGCGCCGATGATGCCGGTGGGAACGCTGAGGATGAGCCCATCGAGTATCGCGGCTGCGACTCGGCGCCAGAAGCCGGAGTAGGTGTACGTCGGGCCGTAGGAGTAGCCGTACCCCTGCTGCTGATACCCGTACGGAGGCTGGCCCGTCGGCGCGTCGGGCTGCGTCTGCGGCGGATACCACTTGCCGTCCGATGCCTGCCACCAACCGGGGCCTTGCGGCGCGTCGCTCATCGGGTTCCTTCCGACTCGAGGTTTGACTCTCGACGGTTGTAGCGCGAATTCGTCGCTCGTACTAGCGAGGCGCCCAGGCGTCGGGATCGTCGGCGAGGCGGTCGACCTTCGCGGGCAGCTTTCCGGTGACGAGGTCGGCGATGGTCACGTGCTCGAGTACGCCCCGCAAACTGGCGCGCACACACACCCACATGCGTTGAAGCGGCTCTGCGCTCCCGGCGAACTCGAGATCCTCGGGCCGCACGCCCTGTACGTTCGCCAGTGGGCCCTCGACAGCTCTGATGAGGTCGGCGATCGTGATGTCCTTCGCCGGACGCGCCAGCCAGTAGCCCCCTTCCGCGCCGCGGCGGCTGCCGACGAGCCCGGATCGGCGTAGCTCGGACAGGATGTTCTCCAGGAACTTCATGGGGATGTCCTGGGATGCGGCGATGCGGTCGCCCTTCAGGGGCGAAGACCGATCAGCGCCGGCGAGCTCGATCGCCGCTCGTACTGCGTAGTCGACCTTGGCGGAGATGCGCACTACGACTCGTCGTCACGGTCGAAGCGTTGCCAGCCGGCGTCCGTGATCGAGCGCGGTTCGAAGAAGAGGCAGTTCTCGGGACAGGCGAACGGCGCCTTCTCGTTGGCATCGACGCGACAGCGCTGCACGATCTCGCCGGACGCGACCGTGCGGGTCGAGTAGTGGCGACAGTCCTCGCGCACGGCCATCGCCGCATTGTGCCAGCCTGACGGCATGGCTCGACGTTTGGCAGTGGTGGGAGGCGACGCCGCGGGAATGGGCGCCGCCACGCAAGCCCACCGCCTCGACGCGACCCTCGAGATCGTCGCCTTCGAGAAGAGCGACTGGACGAGCTACTCCGCCTGCGGCATCCCGTACGTCGTCGGTGGTTCGGTCGAGGGCCTCGACCAACTCGTGGTGCGCACCCCGCAGGAACACCGGGACCAATCGCTCATCGACGTCCGGATCCGCCATGAGGTGATGGGCATCGACCTCGACGCCCGGCGTCTCGAGGTCCGAGACCACGCGCACTCGCGCACGATCCAGGTGCCGTTCGACGAGTTGATGCTGGCCATGGGGGCGCGACCGATACGTCCCGACCTCCCCGGAATCGATCTTCCGGCGATCCGCGGGGTGCAGACGCTCGATGACGCGCGCCATCTCCTGCACCTCGCCGAGTCGAACGAGTGCCGCAACGTCGTTGTCGTCGGCGGGGGCTACATCGGTCTCGAGCTGGCGGAGGCTTTCGTCGAACGTGGCGTGCGAGTGGCCGTCGTCGAGGCTGGGCCTCATGTGCTCGGGACGCTCGACGCGGACATGGCCGTGCCCGTCGAGGACGCGATGCGGCGCCTCGGCATCGATCTTCGTGTGGGGCTACCGGTCACGGGCTTTGCGGATCGCATCGTGCAGACGGACGACGGGCCGATCCTCGCGGACCTGGTCGTGCTCGGCCTCGGCGTCGAGCCGAACACTGCGCTGCTCGAGGGCACAAGCATCGATCGCGGCGTGCGCGACGCCGTGAAGGTCGATCCCCGTCAACGAGCGAATGTCGACGGGGTGTGGGCCGCCGGCGATTGCGCGGAAGCGTTCCACCTCGTGTCCCGTCGCGCGGTGTACATCGCGCTCGGCACGGTGGCAAACAAGCAAGCGCGCGTCGCGGGCGTGAACATCGGGGGCGGTTACGCCACGTTTCCGGGCGTGCTCGGAACGGCGATCACCAAGATCTGCGGTACCGAGATCGGCCGTACCGGCCTCAACGAGAAGGAGGCGACCGACGCCGGCTTCGAGTACGTGGTGGCCGACATCGATGGCACCACGATCGCGGGGTACATGCCCGACCCTCCGACGATCCGCGTGAAGCTCCTCGCGGAGCGCACCAGTGGACGGGTGCTCGGCGCGCAGATCGTCGGAGGCCGTGGGGCGGCCAAGCGGATCGATGTGATCGCCACCGCGATCACCGCGGGGTTCGACGTGCAGCAGATCATTGATCTCGACCTCGGCTATGCGCCGCCGATGAGTCCGCTTTGGGATCCGATCGCTGTCGCGGCCCGCAAGGCGCTTTCCCTCCTCTGAACGCAAAGGACTACATGAAGCTCATCACCGCCATCGTGAAGCCGTTCAAGCTCGATGACGTCAAGGAAGCGCTCAAGGGCGCAGACGTGCACGGAATGACCGTCACGGAAGTGCAGGGGTTCGGCCGTCAAGCCGGGCACACCGAGGTCTACCGAGGGACGGAGTACAAGATCGACTTCGTCCCGAAGGCGCGCATCGAGGTCATCGTCGACGATGGCGACGCCAACCGCATCCTCGACGTGATCGTGGAGGCGGCGCGCACGGGAAAGATCGGTGACGGCAAGGTGTGGCTCACGCCGGTCGACAGCGTCGTTCGGGTGCGCACCGGCGAACGCGACGGCGACGCCCTGTAACGCTTTGGCATTGGACGCGGTGAAGACCGAGCGGGCGGCGCTGCTCGCGGACACCTCGCTGACCGGTCGGGGCTGGTGCCGAGCGCACAGCGATCTCGTCGACAGTTGGCTCGCAAAACTCGTCCAGAACGCCGCGGGCAGCGTGGCCGCCCATGGCCTTGCGCTCGTCGCGGTAGGCGGATACGGGCGGGCGGAGTTGTGTCCGCAGAGCGACATCGACGTCGTGCTCCTCCATGACGAGCGCGCCGACGTCGCGACGATTGCCGATCGGGTCTGGTATCCGGTGTGGGACGCAGGGCTCACCCTCGGCCACAGCGTGCGCACGATCCGCCAGACGCTCGCACTTGCGCAATCCGATCTCGACACGGCGACATCGCTCCTCAGCGTCCGGCACCTCGCGGGCGACACGAATCTCTCCGCAGAGCTGGCCGAGCGCTCTCTGATCCAGTGGCAGAAGGGCGCGAAGCGCTGGCTCGAGCTGCTCCGATCGCGAGTACGCGACCGTCATGAGCGCGCCGGAGAGGTCGCCTTCCTGCTCGAGCCTGATCTCAAGGATGGGCGCGGGGGATTGCGCGACGTGCACTCGCTGCGGTGGGCCGAGGCGGCGAGGCGCATCCTGTTCGCGGTCGACGACGCTGAGCTCGACGGGCCGTACAACCTCCTTCTCGAGGCGCGGGTCGAGCTGCAACGGCAGACCGGTCGCGCCGCGAATCACCTTCTCCTCCAGGAGCAAGACGCGGTTGCCAGGGCGCTCCACTACGAAGACGCCGACCGTCTGATGGCCTCGATTGCCTCGGCGGCGCGCACGATCGCGTGGACGTCGGACGATGCGTGGCGGCGCGTCGAGTCGTCACTCCGCGGCCCGCTCGGTCGAATAGCGCGACGCGACCGCACCTTGGCGCCGGGTCTCGTGCTGCGCGACGGCGAGATCCATCTCAGCGCCGACGCCGACGTAGAACACGATCCGACCGTCGCCTTGCGCGCCGGCATGTTGGCGGCACAACGGGCCACGTCGATCGATCGCGAGTCGCTCGAGTGGCTGGCCAGTGCTGCGCCGGCGCTGCCGGCACCGTGGCCCTCCGACGCGAAGGACGCGTTCGTCGACCTGCTGCTCGCGGGCCGGCCCGCCATCTCCGTCATCGAGGCATTCGATCAACGTGGGATCTGGGCGCGCGTGTTGCCGGAATGGCTGGCCGTGAGCTGCAAGCCGCAACGAAACGCGTACCACCGGTTCACCGTGGACCGGCATCTCGTCGAGACCGCGGCCAACGCTGCGGTACTCGCGGATCGAGTGAGCCGGCCTGATCTCCTCGTGGTCGGCGCGCTCCTGCACGACCTCGGCAAGGGACTCCCCGGCGATCACACCGAGACCGGCATGGACCTCGCGCGCGGACTGGGTGCGCGCATGGGCTTCCCGCCGGCCGACGTCGAGGTGCTGGTCGCGATGGTCGAGCACCACTTGCTGTTGCCCGACGTCGCCACGCGGCGCGATCTCGACGATCCCGGCACGATCGAGCAGGTGGCGAAGGCCGCGGGCTCGTTGGTTCGCCTGGAATTGTTGGCCGCACTGACAGAGGCCGACTCGATCGCCACCGGGCCGCAGGCGTGGAGCGAATGGAAGGCGGGCCTCGTGGCCGAGTTGGCGGCCCGAACGGCGCACGTGTTGGGAGGCGGCGCCGTCACGGACGTGGCCGCCGATGTGCTGACCCCGGTTCAGGTCGCGCTTCTGGAGGCGGGCCCGCGGCACATCGAAGCGGATGGAGACCTGCTGACGCTGGTCGTCGACGACGAGCCGGGTGTCTTCAGCCGAGTCGCGGGTGTGCTCACGATGCACGGGATCGACGTCGTCGCCGCGACCGTGCACAGCAACGCGACTGGAACGGGTCTCGAGCAGTTCCGAACGCAGCGCACGTTCGACACCGAGGTGCAGTGGGCGGAGGTGATCGCCGACCTCACGCGCGTCCTCGACGGCGCCCTCGACATCGCGGAGCAGGTCGAACGCCGCGCCAACCGGTACAACCGTCGCTCGGTGCAACCAGCGACGCCTGCACGAAACGAAGTGACCTTCGACAACGAGGTCTCGGCCATCGCGACCGTCATCGATGTGCACGCGGCGGACGGCATCGGCGTGCTGTTCCGGATCACGGATGTGCTCGCGCGCCGCGGGCTCGACATCCGGTCGGCCAAGGTGCAGACGATGGGCGCGCAGGTGGTTGATGCCTTCTACGTGCGTGATGCAACGGGAGCAAAGGTGGTCGACGAGCGCGAACTCGATGCCCTACGGCACGACGTCCTCGCGGCGCTAGCGTCCTCTCAGTGAGCGAGCCGGATCCGCGCCAACCGACGAGGCAAGACCTCATCCGGTGGAGCGAGGCGCTGGCCGGCATCGCCAAGACGGGTCTCGGATTCACCGAGAGCCTGTACGAGCGGGAGCGCTTCGAGGAGGTGCTGGCAGTCGCGGCCGACATCGCACATGCGGCCGGTGGCGAGTTCGACCCGCACCATCAGATCGAGGAGTGGATGGGCCAGGTGGGCCAAGGCGTCCCCGGCTACGTGACACCGAAGGTGGCGATCGCGGCGATCGTCGGCAACGAGAAGAACGAAATCCTGCTGGTGCAGCGAGCCGACTCCGGCATCTGGTTGTACCCGACGGGCTGGGCCGACATCGGCTACTCCGCGTCGGAGGTCGCCGTGAAAGAAGTGCGCGAGGAGACCGGCATCGAGTGTGAGGTGCTGCGCATGATCGGCGTCCTCGATGGTCTACGGCTCGGTTTCACCCGCGTGCCGATGTATCTGGTCGTGTTCCACTGTCGGGCCGTCGGAGGTTCGCTCGAACGTCATCCGCTCGAGACCGCTGACGTGGGATGGTTCGCCGAAGACGCGCTGCCGTGGCCCGTCGCCGGCTATGCGGGATGGGGCAAGCACGCGTTCGCCGCGATCCGCGGCGAGGAGGTCGAGGTGCTCTACGACCCGCCCCGCGACACCCCCTGGCTCGAGTAACTCAGGGGTGGAGTTCCGTGAGCAACGCGTCGATGATCGACACCTGACCGCGGCTGCGTTCCCACCGGTCGCCGATGGCCGCGTGGTCGACGAGCCCCGTGGCGTCGGGTTCGATGCCGAGCGCTTCCTCGACGGCCGCGGCCAATGGCGCAGGCTCGATCTCGTCGCCATGGGCAGGGAACGCCTCGAGGCCGTCCCACATCGACTCGAGCGGCGCGGGTGCCTCGGCGCCGGTACCGAGCGCGAGTGCGACCGCACTGAACACCTCGTAGGTGTCGAGACCGTCCGGTCGTTGGTACGCCGCGACCGGGTGCAGTCGCCATTCGAGCGTGGCCCCGCCGGGACCGTCGTCTCGTAGCCACGTCTGCGAGCCGTTCACGTACGCGTCGGTCGGCTCACCGAAGCGCTCGTCGAGAGCGATGATCAGCGCGGGCGTGGCCCGCCACACACAGGTAGCGGTCCGCGACGGCACGCGACGACCGTAGCCGTGTCACCATCGAGTGATGCGGAGGCAGGCCATCGTGCTGCTCGCGGTGGCGCTCGTCGCGTGTTCGAGCGACAAGAAGCCTGCGTCGTCGTCGGCGTCCTCGAGCGCTTCACCGTCCACGGCGACCACGCTGGTCACGACGACGGCCCCGCCGACCACCGTCAGCCCGTTGTCCGCGATCGAAGGCTGTCCCGATCCCGGCCCGCTGGCCGTACCCGACCGTCACCGTCCCGTGTACACCGCAACGGCGGCGGTTGACGTCGCGGGCTCGACGGTGACGGGATCCGTCACGGTGGTGTTCACTCCCGATCTCCCGACCAACGAGCTCGTCTTCCGGCTGTGGCCGAACGCGCCGGTCCTTGCGGCGAGTGGTGTGCACGAGGAGGTGGGCGGCGTGATGCGTGGCGGCGTGGCCCTCGCCGTCGACCAGCCCGATCCCACGACGGTGCACGTCGCGTTGCCGGCGAAACTGAATCCTGGTGAGAGCACGACGGTCACCGTGCCGTACAGCCTCACGATTCCTGGCGGCAACGCGGATCGCGTCGCGCATCAGGGCGACACGATGCGGTTGGGATCGTTCTTGCCGCTGCTCGCGTGGGAGCCCGGCGTCGGCTGGGCGACAGACCCGCCGACCACTGCGCACGCCGAAGCGGCGACCTCGCCGGCGGCGGACTACGACGTCGCCATCACGGTGCCCGACGGCTACGACGTGCTCGGGTCGGGTGAGCGCAGCTCGGACAACCACTGGCGAGCGAAGGGCGTGCGCGACATCGCGTACTCGATCGGGCACTTCACGGTTGCAGAAGCGGACGTCGGAGGTGTGCACGTCTCGTTGGGCGTCGATCAGAGCGTCGGTGAAGATCCGGCGCGCTACCTGAACCTCATCACGGACTCGCTCGGCAACTACCAGGCGCGACTCGGCGCCTACCCGTGGCCGACCTACACGGCCGCGGTGATGCCCGGATTCAGCGGCGGCATCGAGTTCCCGACACACGTGATGCACGGTGCCGGATCCACGACGCGGTCGATCGTGCACGAGGTCGCGCATCAGTGGTTCTACGCACTGATCGGAAACGACCAAGGTCGCGACCCGTGGCTCGACGAAGGGCTGGCGTCGTATGTCGAATACGTGCAGGTCGCTTCCTTGTCGAGCCGCAAGGCTCAGCCGATTCCGTCGGATGCCGTTGGTCGCGCCGGAGAGCCGATGTCGTTCTGGGACCATCACGAACCGAGCTACTTCGAAGGCGTCTACGTCCAGGGTGCCGTGGCGGTAGCTCGGCTCGGGTCCGTCGACCAGGTGGACTGCGCGCTGCGGCAGTACGTCGCCCACAATGCCTTTCGAATCGCCACGCCGGCCGACCTGTTCAGTGCGCTGGCCGGCGTGTTCCCGGATGCGGTCGATCGGCTCGCGCCCTACGGTTTGCACCCATGACGAATCCTGGGGCGAATGATCCGACCGTCGTCGAGCTCGCGGAGTCGGTGCGGCGAGGCGAGCGCAAGGCGGTCGAGGTGGTCGACGAGTACCTCGGCCGCATCGCCGAGGGCAATGAACGACTGAACGCGTTCGTGCATCTCGATGCTGACCTTGCACACGCGTCGGCATCTGCCGTCGACGAGGCCGTCGCCCGCGGTGAAGATCCCGGGCCGCTCGCGGGCGTGCCGTTCGGTGTGAAAGACCTCGAGCACTGCGAGGGCATGCCGACGACATTCGGATCGGTGCCGTTCACCGGCCGTGGCCCCGAGTCGACGGACAGCCTCAACGTGGCGCGACTGCGTGCCGCGGGCGCGGTGCCCGTCGGCAAGACGGCGAGCCCGGAGTTCGGCACGCTCAACTTCACGAAGACGAAGGTGTTCGGTGTGACCCGCAATCCGTGGGACGTCACGCGTACGCCGGGCGGCTCGAGCGGCGGATCGTCGGCCGCAGTCGCCGCGGGAATCATCCCCTTCGCCACGGCGTCCGACGGTGGCGGCTCGATCCGTATCCCGGCGTCGTTCGCCGGCCTCGTCGGCCACAAGGCCAGCCACGGCCGGATCCCGCATCCTGAGCCGACCGCGAACCAGACGAGCGTGAGCGGCTCGTTGACCACGACCGTGGCGGACACCGCCCGCATCCTCGACGTGCTCGCCGGGCCCGACGATCGAGACCGCACATCGCTTCCTGCGTCCGGGATCCTCTACGAAGACGCCATCGAGTCGACCGACGTGCGCGGGCTGCGGGCGCGATGGTCGCTCGACTACGGCTTCGCCGTCGTCGACCCAGAGGTTGCCGAGATCGCTGAGGCCGCGGCGCGCGCCCTTGTTGATGCGGCGGGGCTGGTGGTCGACGAGGAGCCGATCGTGCTCACCGATCCCGTTCGCGCGTGGCTCACAACCGGCGCGATCTCCATGTGGCTCGACATCGAGCAGGACATGTGGCCGTCCCGCGCCGACGACTTCACGCTCTACGTGCGTCAGTCGTTGGAGCAGACCGAGGGAACGACGTTGCGCAAGTACGCGCGATCGATCAGAGCTCGCGAACAGCTCGAGTACGACTGTGCGCGCATCTTCGAGGATGTCGACATCGTGCTGTCGCCCACCACGGCGGTGCCGGCGTTCGCCGCCGAGGGTCCACCGCCATCGGTCATCGGTGGGGTCGATATGAAGACGCCCGCGATGTCGACGCCGTTCACGATGCTGGCGAACCTCTGTTGGAATCCGGCGATCTCGGTGCCGGCCGGCCTCACGTCCGACGGGCTCCCGGTCGGGCTACAGATCATGGCCCGCCGTCACCGCGACGAGGTGCCGCTGCGCCTCGCTCGCATCTTCGAACAAGCGCAACCCTGGCCCCGGTTCGCGGGCTAGGGCCCTGGGTGGTCGCGGAGGAAGCGCTCGACCTCGGCGATGAGGTCGCCGTGGGATTCCTCGTCGTCCGGCTCCTCGTCGGCCGCCTGCTCGAGGCGGGCCACGTAGGCGGCCGTGTCGTCGTCGTCGGCGACGAGCTCGTCGATCTGGCGCTCGTACGACGCCGACGCGATCTCGAGCTCCGTCGTGGCCATCGGCACCGAAAGCAACTCCGCAATGCGCTCGACGAGTGCCAACGCCGCCTTCGGTGACGGTGCGCTCGGCACATACGTCGGGACCGCCGCCCACAACGATGCCGACGGGATGCCCGCTTGGCGGAACGCGTCGTGCAACACACCCACGATGCCGGTGGGGCCCTGATACGCCGACTGCGTGAGCCCGAGACGTCGGACCAACGAGCCGTCGTACGCCGTGCCCACGATCGACACCGGCCGGCTGTGCGGTATCTCTGCCAGCAGCGCGCCCAACGTCACGACGAGGCGAGCTTCGTACTCCTGAGCCACCTCGACGATCTGTTGGCAGAACGTGCGCCATTTCAACTGCGGTTCGCTGCCGACTACGAAGATCACGTCGAGCTCGTCGTTCGGAACCGTCGCGCTCGACAACGTGGTCGACGGCCACACGATCTCTCGCAGACCGTCATCGTCGAGCTGCACGTGAGGCCGGGTCGACGTGAAGTCGAAGAACTCCTCGGGATCGATCGTGGCGAAGGGCTCGGCGTCCCATCGCTCGGCGAGGAAGCGGGCGGCGAACGTGGCGGCCTCGCCCGCATCGTTCCATCCTTCGAACGCGGCGACGAGCACCGGTTGGTGCAACGTCGGCTGCGCCGTGCGGATGAGATGGGGCATCTCGGCTAGTTACCCGCGGTCTCCGGGTTGAAGTCGAGCGAGCATGAGTTGATGCAGTACCGAAGCCCGTTCTCTCCGGGACCGTCGGGGAACACGTGACCGAGGTGACCGCCGCAGTGCGCGCACGTCACCTCGATGCGATGCATGCCGTGGGCATAGTCGTCTTCGGTCTTCACGTTCTCCGCGACTGCGGGGGAGGTGAAGCTCGGCCAGCCCGTCCCCGACTCGAACTTCGTGTCGGACGCGAACAGCGCCGCGCCGCAGGCGGCGCAGTGGTACATGCCGTCGTCGTGGTTGTTGACGTACTTGCCGGTGAATGGCGCTTCAGTGCCCTTCCGACGCAGCACCTCGTACTGCTCCGGCGTGAGTTCCTCACGCCATTCGGCATCGGTCTTCTCGGCAGGCTGAGTCATAGGGCACAAGCCTAGGATCACGCGCCATGCTCGCCACTTCGCTCGACGTCGAAACCTCAGCGTACGAGGCGGCGACGGGTTGGCACATCCGTCCTGAAGGGGCCTGCAAGGGCGATGTGTGCGTTCCCTTGCCTGGCGACACACGCAGCGACGACGGCACCCGGCTGCGCCTCGACAAGCTGGCCGAGCGCATCGGTGCACCCCTGGTGCACGACGCCGACCGCGGCTTCTATGCCATCGGCCCCTCGACGGTCTCCGGCCGGGCGTTGGCCACGGCGGAGGCTCCCGAGCTCGAGCTACCCGATCTCGACGGCAACGTGTTCCGTCTCTCGTCGCTGCTCGGACAGAAGGTCTTACTCGTCGCCTGGGCCTCGTGGTGAGGTTGTCGCGAAAGCCTGTCCGGGTGGCAGGGGCTGCGAGCTGAGCTTCATCCGAGAGGTCTCGAGGTCGTCACGGTCGGGCTCGACTCCGGGGGCGTCGACGCGGTACGACCGTGGATCGAGAAGGCGATGCCGGAGCATCCATCGCTCATCGACGAGGCGCACATCACCGACGAGCTGTTCGGCGTGACCAACGTCCCGAACGCGGTATGGATCGACGAGGACGGAGTGATCGTTCGTCCCGCGGAGCCGGCGAACATCGAACGCAGTGCCCTGCGCGACAGGGACATCCCCGAAGGACTGCCCGAGCGCATCCGCGACATGCTCGCCGAGGTGAAGGAGATACGCGACGACAGCGATGCGTACCGATCGGCGATCACCGATTGGGTGGAGCATGGAGCCGAAAGCCGGTATGCGCTCTCTGCCGATGAGGTCGTTGCCCGGTCGCAACCACGTGGGCGCGAACAAGCGGAAGCCGCCGCCTGCTTCGAGCTCGGCCACCACTTCCATCAGGCTGGTGATCACGACGGCGCCGTGCACTGGTGGCGCGAAGCACATCGGCTCGACCCGAACAACTGGACCTACAAGCGCCAAGCCTGGAGCCTGGCCTCGACCGCACCGGGCGAACCGAGTGATCTGATGCAGGGTCCGAACGATTTGTACGAGGGCAACTGGCTCGACGACGTGAAGGCCATCGGCGGAGGAGCGAACTACTACACACCGTTCGAAGCGTGAACCCTGGAGCGATCGACGAGATCACCGCGGATGACGACGGCATCGTGACCGTGCATCTCGTGCAGACGCTCGACTGGGACGGCTCCGACCACCTGCTCCTCCTGCTGCAAGAGAAGCTCTTCAACTACCTCGCCTTCATCGCCGACGGGGAGCTGGCCCGGATG
Organism: Acidimicrobiaceae bacterium; assembly: GCA_041166745.1. Lineage (GTDB taxonomy): Bacteria > Actinomycetota > Acidimicrobiia > Acidimicrobiales > JACDCH01 > DASUCS01. The sequence goes on along the minus strand of JBEEGH010000017.1, from coordinate 4,194 downwards.
CGGCCGGGCCAGCCGTCCCGTTGGCGGGTGGCGATCGATTGTCGAACGGAACCGGATTCCCGCACGCAGGAACTGCTGCGCACGGCGGCGGCTCAGTTCACGACGCTTGGGGGCAGCCTCGAGATCAGGCGGCCGACACCTGAGGATCGTTGACCGCGAGCGTCGCCAGGCGCGCTTGCAACGCATCGACGATCCAGCGTTCCCGCTCTCGTTGTTCGGACAACAGCCGCGCGTTCGCCACCGCACCGGATGGGCCCAGCATCCGTAACCACGTCAGCACACGTTCCATGTGACGAACGTACGAAACGGATGTGTCCGGCGACCGACCTCGACGTGACGAGGTGGTCAAGAGTGCATGAACCGTCTCTGAAGCGTCCTTGGGAGCGCATTCCGCGGTCCCGGTAGGCTCCGGTGGGCAAATCACAGGGAGGTATCGATGGCCGAGGGCGCAGCCGTTCGCACCGTATCGGAGGTGATGAGCACCTCTCCGGTCACTGCGGTGCCATCGGAGACCATCGCCGAAGCTGCCGGACGGATGTTGGATCGTCGGGTCGGTTCGGTCGTCGTCGTCGACGGCGATCGCCCGATCGGCATCCTGACCGAGCGCGATCTCGTGCGTTTCGGCGCGTCTGGCGCGATCGGCGAGGGCACGAAGGTCTCCGAGTGGATGACCGAGGATCCGAATTGCATCGCTCCCGACGTCTCCGTTCAGGATGCGTTCAACAGCCTGGCCGAGCACGGCTACCGCCACATTCCGGTGGTTGACGACGGCAAGCTCGTCGGCGTCGTGTCGCTGCGCGACCTCGTGCGCCACGCGCAGATCCAACCGGTCGTGCATCCATCGCTGATCGAAGCTCCCGCTGGCCTCAAGGGTGTCATCGTCGCGGAGACGTCGGTTGGTGATGTCCGCGGTATGGAGGGCTTCTACCACTACCGCCAGTACAACGCCGTCGAGCTCGCCGACAAGAAGCGCCTCGAAGACGTGTGGTACCTCCTCTTCGAAGGCCACCTTCCATCGACAGCCGAACGCGAAGCGTTTCTCGACGAGATCCGGCCGTTACGCCAGATCCCCTCGGCGGTCGCAGAAGTACTCCCGCAGATCGCGCGGTCGTCGTCATCGGTCATGGAAGGTCTGCGCACGGCCGTGTCACTCGTCGGAGCCGTGTCGGGCTTCAAGCCGACGCTCGACATCAGTGCCGAAGAACGCCGGCAGAACGCGTTGCAGATCTGCTCCGTGGTTCCGTCGCTGATCATGGCCATGTATCGGTATCGCAGCGGACTCGAACCCATCGCACCACGCGACGACCTCGGCTACGGCCCGAACTACATGTGGATGTTCAGCGGTGAAGAGACCGATCCAGACAAGGGACGCGCGGTCGAGCAGTACCAGATCACCACGATCGATCACGGCTTCAACGCCTCGACCTTCACGGCGCGAGTGATCGTGTCGACAGGGGCGGACATCGGCGCGTCGGTCGCCGGGGCCATCGGGGCGCTCTCCGGACCGCTGCATGGTGGCGCGCCGTCCCGTGCTCTCGATCTGCTCGATGCCATCGGCACGCCAGAGAATGCGCGGCCGTACCTCGTCGATGCGGTCACCCGTGGCGAGAAGATCATGGGGTTCGGTCACGCGGTGTATCGCACCGAGGATCCACGCTCGACGCTGCTGCACGACGTCGCGAAGCGTCTCGGCGCGGCGAAGCTCGGGTTCGCCGAACAGGTGGAACGCACGGTGGTCGAAGTCCTCAACGAGCTGAAGCCCGGTCGCAACCTCTACGCCAACGTGGAGTTCTACGCCGGCGTCGTGATGGAGGAAGCCGGCCTACCACGCGATTTGTTCACGCCGACGTTCGCCTCCAGCCGCGTGATCGGGTGGTGCGCCAACATGCTCGAGCAAGCCGCCGACAACCGCATCATCCGCCCGTCGGCCCGCTACGTCGGCCCGCCGCCACCCGAACCGGTGCCGGACGACGAGTGAAGGTCGAGAAGTTCGAGGGAACCGCAGCTGAGCTCACCGGCGCGCTCGTGGCCTTGGTGCCGCAGCTGTCCACGTCGAACCCGCCGCCGTCGCTGGCGGAGGTCGACGCGATGCTTGCGTCGGATGCAATCACGCAGTTCGTCGCCCGCGCCGAGGACGGATCGATCGTCGGGGTGTCGACACTCGCGGTGTTCCCCATCCCGACGGCAGTGCGAGCGTGGATCGAAGACGTGATCGTCGACGAGTCCGCCCGAGGCCAAGGGGTCGGCCAAGCGTTGACCCAGGCAATGCTCGACCATGCCCGCACCTTGGGCTGTGCGACCGTCGACCTCACCTCACGTCCGTCGCGCGAGGCGGCGAATCACCTGTACAAGAAGCTGGGCTTCGCGCTGCGGGAAACCAACGTCTATCGCTACGACCTGTAGTCGACGCCTCTCGTAGAAGCGTCGGCGCAGTGATCGCACGTCGTTGATGGGAGACGCGCGGTTCCGCGTCTCAGCGACAGGGGCTTCGTTGTCACACCCCATCGTCAGGATGTGGCATGGATCATGTCGATGGAGTACTGGTCGTACGAGGTCTCGAGCTGCGATCGCTGCTGGTCCTGACGTTGCTCGGTCGAAGTAGTCAGCCGGTGAGCGTGTGGGAGTTGGCAGAAGCCGTCGGCGAAGCGGGCTTCGCATTCCGCGGCCGCCCGGGCAAGGCGATCGCCGACGCCTTGCGTTGGGAGGTCGCTCGTGGCCGCGTCGTTCGCGCCGATCGGGGAATGTACGTCGCGGGCTACGTCGCCAAGGTCACCCGGCACCGCATGCGAGGTCGTGTCGCTGAGATGCGGAACCAATTGCGTGCCGAGCGAGCCGCCTCCGACGATTGAGCGCCCGCAGATGTGATCAGCTGATCGCATGCTCGATCATCTGTCGATTCAATGTGCCGACTTCGACGCGAGTGCCGCCTTCTACGATGCGGTACTCGGCGCGCTCGGCGGAGGACGCATCCTGGACTTCGGCCAGGTCATCGGCTACGGGAAAGGCCAGCCGACGTTCTGGATCGGTCCGCTCACGACCGGTGAGCCGAACCGCGAGGTGCACATCTGCTTCGAAGCCGCCGATCGGGCCGCGGTGGATGCGTTCTTCGAAACCGCCGTCGCGGCGGGGGCAGAGGTTCTGCACGAGCCGCGCGTGTGGCCCGAGTACCACCCGAACTATTACGGAGGATTCGTGCGCGACCCCGACGGCAACAACGTCGAGGCCTGCAACCACATGGGCGCCTAGCGCGGCATCCCCGGGAGCCCGAGCCAACGGCGCCAGCCGTGTCGCGGGGCATCACTCGACGAGCGGAGTTGTTCGATCTCGGCTTCGATGGCGACGCGCTGCTCGTGTTCTGGATTGTTCTCGAGCTCTTGTTCGAGGAAGCGCAGCCGTTCCTTCACCCAGCGCGGGCCGTCAACCGTGGGCACAACTCGAGCGTAGGGTGCCCGAATGGGCGACGAAGTGGTGCTGCATCCGATCGGTACGGTCGTCGGGGGGCGGACCGAGCCGATCGACGACGCCTGGGGTGACATAGAGGCGGCCATCGTGCTCGACGATCGATTCACCGAGGAGGCGGTGGCCGGCCTCGGCGACTTCTCGCACATCGATGTGATCTTCTCTTTCCACCTCGTCGGCGAGGACAAGATCCAGCCGGGCGCTCGGAGACCCCGCGGCCGTGAGGACTGGCCACTCGTCGGCGTCTTCGCACAGCGCAACAAAGCACGACCGAACCGTCTCGGCGCGACGACGTGCCGGCTACTCGCGGTCGAAGGCCGAACCCTGCGCGTCCAAGGGCTCGATGCGATCGACGGTACGCCCGTGCTCGACATCAAGCCCTACGTCACCGGCTACGCGCCGCGAGGCGACGTACGTGAGCCGTCGTGGATCACGGAGCTGATGCAGGGCTACTGGTGACCAGCTCCAGCGGCAAATAAGTCGATTGACCTATCAATTGCACCCAACCATTGGACGACGTTTTCTGTACAAGCAGCCCGCTCCCGAAACCGAGCGGTCGTCACCACCACCACCATCAAATAGGGAGCACTACTGAAATGATCACCTCCTTCCAGTTCCTCGCCACCTGGCTCCGTGCCCATGTGGAAGATGAGCGTGGCGCCTCGCTGGTCGAGTACGCCCTCCTCGTTGCGCTGATCGCGGTCGTCTGCATCGCCGCCATCACGCTCCTCGGAA
>JBEEGH010000016.1:0-108874 GCA_041166745.1 Acidimicrobiaceae bacterium | reverse complement strand
GCAGTGTTCGGCGGCGGTGTTGCAGCCGGAGGGGTGTTGGCAGTGGCGGTCGCGGACTTCGATGGCGCGGCGCAGGGCGCCGGTGAAGAAGCGTTGGCGGACGCCGACGTCGATGACTCGCGACGGGGTGTCGAAGATGATGCGTTCGATGTCGCCTTCGCACAGGTACGGGACGGCTTGGGCGGGGGTGATGACGGTGCCGTCGGCCAGTTCACACATCCGGGTGAACGGGCCTTGGCCGGTGTGGATGGTGATGAGGGGGCGGGGGAGACGGTGGACGCCTTCGCGGTAGGCGGCGGATTGGCGGGCCATGATCTGTAGGGCGTCGGCCATGCGTTGCCAGGCGGTGCGGGGCAGCTGTGCCGGTGACGCATCCGGGCCGTACTCGGCTCTCGCCGCGGCCCAGTCGGCTTCGAACAGGGAGTGTTCGATGCGATGGAGTTCTTCGAGGATTTCGGTGCCGGCGAGCGGGTCGAGGTGGGCGCGGAGATCGACGGTGGTTTGGAAGGTGCGTGCGGCTTTCAGGTAGCGGCCGTCGCGGCTGCGGAACGGACGGTCCAGGTCGAGGGCGAGGTAGGCGGCGTCGATCCAGTAGTCGACGGCTCGTTTGGCGTCGGGGTAGCGCAGGCCGGCGGTCTCGTCGATCAGCATGGTTTCGGCGGCGGCGAACTGGTCGGCTAGGACCGCCTGGTTGGCCCAGGTCAGCAGGTCGGCGTGATCGACGGACAGTTTTCCTTCGTGTAAGGCCACGACGGTGGCCGGCATCGTGCGCAGCTTCTTGGCTCGGGCCATCTCGGCTTTGGCGGTGGCATCGGACAGGTGACATTCGCGGACCAGGCGCCCCCAGCCGGCTTTGGACCCGTCCGAGGCCCACAGCCGGCGGGTTTCCCATTCCGCCACGAACCGGGCCCGCACCCCCGCCGCCCGCGAGTGCAGCGCCTGCAGCCCGATGACCAGGTGATGCAAGTCTCCGTCGGACAGTCCGGCGGGATCGATCGTGTCGAGGGTGTCCAACGCCGTGTTCGATTCGCGCAACAGAACAGTCACACCGACACCTTCGATTCGCTGAGCGAGGAAGGGAGCGACCGCTCCGAGCCCACCACCGTCCAAACCGACCAGTGGAGGTGCACAATACAGTACACCTGTTCGATGCACTAATGCAAGTGCGCTCAGCAAGAATTCGGTGTGATGTCCAACTTGCGCCGCCTGGTATCCGGCAATATCGCGCTGTGATTGACGCGTGCTTCTGCCGAGATGCTCCCGATGATCTCGCCGGAAAGCGCCTCACGGACGTGGCTGCCTTGGCTGCCACCTGCAGCGAGGTAACCCGCGACGGCATGGCCTGGACGACCATCTACGAATGCAGCATTTGCGGGCAACTATGGGAGGAACGATTCGAGGAGCGTGGCCACGGTGAGGTGCCGGAGGTTCACCGTCTGAACCGCTCGTAAGTGCCGATCCCGGTCGAGCACATCCGGCATTATGTGCGCGTGCGACGCGCGGCTGGGGTGTTGGCGTTCTGTCTCATGTGCTCGCTGTTCGTGTTCGGATTGTCGACCGGTGTAAGCGCGGCAGAAGGTTCGCCGCCAGCGGTTGGCTGACCGGATGCTGAGCGTCGTCGCGATTGCGCTGTTTCAGGAACGCACGCGTGGTTACGGCTTCGCGCTGATCTGCGGCTCGCTTGGGGCCTGGCTCACTGGACTGCGTTACGAGAAGTACCGCAAGCTCTCTCTTCAGCGCCCCTTGACATCGGAACAGCGCAATGAGGTCCTGCCAGTCATCCGACGGAGACTCCTCCATCCGAGCAAGCGAGCTCTAGCTGAACGAATGAAGATCGAAGACGATGGGAGCTATGCGACGAAGGCGCAGCGATTCGCAAAACGCTTGACAGCCGTGATGCTGATAGCAGGACTCGCTCTGATTGTCGTCTGAATGATGGCGTGTGCCCCTCGGCGCTCGGGCTGCGATGCGCAACGACGCATAGGTGCCGATGTCCACCGCTCGGAAAGTGCCGTTATGCGCTCGGCTCTGATCGCGGGTCTCCGTACCGTCCCTCGTGCCGCGCCGTCCATCGTGCGTACGCGATCAGGCATCGCCGCTGGTATGGCCCTGCAAGAGCCTGCGCGAGGACCACGAGCCCAAGTACGACGACGAGCGGAAGCCAATGTGCAAAAGCCAGCCCAAGAGCGAGCGCACTGACAACGAGAGACAGTCTCGGATGGAGGATCATCCATTCCCACAGTCGGTCCCGCGGCTCCCAGCGCTCGGTCACGAACTAAGTCTCTCAGGTCGATCAACAGGCATCCTGAGCGTGCCGATCTCGGTCACTTCGTGAGAGCATCGAGCCTGTGAACGACGAGCGGTTTGGAGCGTTCCGGCCCCCGGTCAATCTGACCGACGCGGAGTGGAACGCAATCATCGCTGTGCGGGAGGGAAAGACCATCCTGGAGGCGGCTGCGCGCCTCCACGTTCCGGAGAAGCGGTTTCGGCTGACCCTCGCCAATGCCGCCGAGAAGCTCAAGATTGCAGCCTCTCTGTAGACCGATAGGTGCCGATCTCGCGCTACAGCACCAACGACAGGGCGACGAGAAGCGAAGCCAGCGCTAGGACGACAGCCCACACCTTTGCTGAGGCCCGAAACCCGCGGTCGACCGCCTCTGAGCGTTTCTCAACAGGTAGCTGAGAAGCGCGCTCCACGCCGCGACTACTGCGAGCCCGATCGCCCAGAAGGCCCTGGCACTCAACCCGCTTGTAAACCCTCGCCGGTGTTGGTCCGACGCCCTGCAACGATCGGCACGGTGTTGAGTGTCGCGCCATCCGGCCGATACCGGTTGAGCGAGTCCGGCAGTATTCGTCGATGGTGTTTCGCGGCGAAGGATTGCGATGAGCGAGCGAGTTCGGCCGGTTGTTACCTGCGCCGTCGCTCAGGACGGCTTTGTTGCCATTGCGATTGATGGAGTGCGGGAGTTCGGCTCTGACTGCATCGTCGCAACGAGTGGGTATTGCCCACCTCGGTTCGAGTCGATCATCAGTCGCGAGTTCCGATTTCGCGATGTTCTTGTGTCTTCTTCGGGCTTCCCACCCGGCGACGTCCTGGCGTCGAGCCGCGATTATCTGGCCGACTGCTCCGGCTGGCTTGTGGCGGTTGAGGACTCGCCGTGGTTGCCAGAACTGCAACGGCAGAACGAGACGATGTACGACCGCGGCAAAGGTCGAGTATTCAGGCCGCACTTGCATTTCATCCTGTCTGCCCACGATTCCACCTTCGAGTGTTTGGCCTCGGGTCCGGTTGAGTCGGACGTCGACCTCGTGTTCGGGCCTTGCCGGTGACGTGGGCGTTCACCGAGTGAGACCCAACCTGTACGTGCCGATAGCGCGCACCGGAGGGTTCCTTGTCCTTCGTCCGCGCGGTTGGAGATGCGCGTGTGTCGATGCGGCGTGCGCAGCCTCTTAGCTCGTGGAGCTGGGGAGTAGGAGATGAACGCCGGTGCGCTGCTCGAAGTAGGTGACCATCTGGTCAGCGATGTGGTCCCAGGCTGGCCGCGGGCCGTACGGAACACCTTGCGCGGTCGCGGTGCGGAAGCCGACGACTCCGTTCAGCTCGAGCAGGCATCGGAGCGCTTCGTAGTACGGCATCGAGGTGAGATCTGCGTCGCTACCCGATTCGTAAATCGAGCGATAGGCGACGGCCAGCCGTTTGCCGACACGTTGAGCGACTCGTTGCAGTGGTCTGGGCATTGCCACCGGTGCGAGCGACAAGGCAGTGGTCAAGAAGGCGACCTCCAGCGCCGGTTCAGCCACCGTCGCTACGGACCAATCGATGAGCCCGACGACGTCGCCGTGTTCGATGAGAAGATTGCCTCCCCACGTGTCGCCATGACACAGGACCAACGGTGACCGGACCTCGGGAAGGTTGCTCTTGAGCCACTCAACACCCGGACTCAGCGGGTGGGACAGGTCTCCAGTCGGCCTCGCGATCTGTTCCCACCATCGGGCGACCGTCGCTGATTTGCCGAACGCGTCGACGAGGGGTGCCGGGTCGTGACGGTGTAGCTCCAGATGAGTCTCGGCCGTCTGGCGAGGCAGATCGCGGAACATCCGTCGAAGTCCACCGACGAGTTGTCGGGTGTTGGTGCCTTCCATAGCTGGCGTTCCCGGCAGTAGCTCCATCACGAACCATCGCCGTCCGTCGATCAGCGAGTCCGGCTCGTGCAGCACGACCGCCGGCGCGGGCATGCCACAGTCGCGGGCGAAGGTCTGCACTGCCGCTTCCCAGACCTCCAGCCCGTCTGGCGCGTGGGCCGGAAAGAGCCGCAAGACCATCGGCCCGACCCAGCCACCCGGTCCTCCGCTCAATGCGAAGCGGTAGTTCGCGGTGTAGAACCCGCCGCCCAGCCTGACGGGCTGTTCGGTGTAGTCGACCGCATCGCCGAGTACTGCCCGCAGGCGGGTCAGTAACTCCTCAGCGACCACCCGAGCAGTCTGACTCCTCGCCACGAACGTCACATCGGACACAACCGGGGAGTGCCGATATCGCGAGTCCGTCGGGCATCGGACGGATCGGCAGTGGGTAACCGTCTTTGCATGGCGACGCTCACCCCGACCCAGCGAGCGAAGCTCCCATCCCGCAAGTTCGGTCTTCCAGAAAAGGCCCGCACGCCGGAAGCAAAGAAGGAGACCGGCAACTATCCGATGCCCGACCGCGGGCACGCGATCAGCGCGAAGCGGCTCGCTCGCAAGAATCGCAAGGGCGGCAACCTCACAAAGGACGAATTCGAATGCATCAACCGCAAGGCGGACAAGGTTCTCGACGATTGAGTGTCGTCACCGGTCCGGACCGTGCCGATACAGCGCAGGTGTTCGATCGCGGCTGACCACCTGGATGGTGATCAGTCGAGGAGGAAGTTGACGATGAGCTCTGTCGAGCCGTTGACGTTCTCCCACTGCAGGTTGTGACCAGCGTCGGGAAGAAGGGCGGCGTGACCATCGGCGAGTGACCCCGCCACTTCGGCGTACGTGTCCCCGACGAACAGTTCGCTCTCGGCGGCCCGGACGATGAGCGTCGGAGCGGTGATGGCAGAGCGAAGCTCTCGCTCGCCGTCGACGGTTGGTTCGGTCCGGCGGGTGAGCAGGTTCGTGAAGTCCGCCGGGAACGGCCAGTGCCACCGACCGTCCGGGCGTTGCGTGAAGTGCGCGGCTCCGGCACGAACGTCGACGGGATTCGCGCGCGGGAACAGTTCGCACACCAGGTCCACGTACGCGGCGGGCGTGTCGAACCCGTCTTCGGGATTGAGGCGAAACGCAGTGGCCCAGTAGTCGCCCTGTTGAGGAGAGTTGATCGGTCCGAAGCCACCCTCGAGAAGAACCAGCCGCCGAACACGCGCCGGATGGCTCCCCGCGAATCGGACGGCATTGCCGGCGCCCATCGAATGGCCAACGAGATCGAAGCGGTCAATACCGGCATGGTCCGCGAACGCGACGACGTCGTCGATCCACCGCGGCCAGGCGTAGTCGTCGGCATGGCCGCTCTCGCCGTGCCCGCGCTGGTCCATCGCCAAGACCCGTCTCGCCGCCGCGAGACGTTCACAGAACGTGTCATAGAAGGCGGCGGCGAGCCATGAGCCGTGAAGGAACACCAGTGGTTCGGACGGGGCGTCACGCCACTCGCGCCAGTGGACGGGACGATCACCGATCACGTCATGACGATCGTGGGTCTCCACATCGACACATTCGCACAGCAGAGTCGGGCCGATACCCGTGACAACTCGCGTCCAACAGACAGGCGCGGAACGTGCCAGTGCCCGGTCGAGCACATCCGGCATTTCCGGTCGGGGCTTGGCTTTGCTCAGATGGAGTCCATGGCCTCGTCGAGATTGCCGCGACAGCGCGCCCAACACTCGACTGAGCCGTCGGCATCGTCAATGTCTCCGACGGGGTTGAGCACCTCAGCGGTCAGTAACGGGAAGCGTCAGCATCGGTGTTGCCGGCACCTCGGTTGTCTGAGTTGGTCGGATCGCTGTGCCGTAGGCGAGGAACTCGATGGCGTGTTCGCCCCAGACGTGGTTGTGGTGCTCGAGATGGACGCCGACGACACCTGTGCCCTGATCGCGTTCACCTTCGGCCTGCATGCGCGACATCGCTAGCTCACGCGCGTCGTACACGGCCTGCGTGTACTGCGGCATCTCGATGTTCTGTCCGATCTGGCGAAGACTTTGCATGATGCCTTGATGTGCGACGTGGTAGACGCAGGTGCCGAACACGAACGAAACCGGGAAGTGGCCGGTGCGACACAGGGTGTAAAAGTCCTGTCCGGAGAGATCCGACGTGAACGGCTGACCGTTGGGCGCCCGGTAGGCACCTGGGTTCAGCTTCGAGCGCACCGCCGTGCCTACCGCCATGAACTCCAGGACCTCCTGTCCGCCTTGGAACATGTTGAGATCCAGGCGCATGCCCACAACGCCGTCGGCCCCGACGGCCGTGGCCTCTGCGATCATGCGTTGCATCGCGGCCTCTCGGCCCAGGTACATCGCCTGAGTGAGGACGCCCAACTCCTGGGATTGACCCCACCTCGCCACCTGAATGCCGACGTGGTACATCGAGGTCCCAACCACCATTGACACCGGCTCGAAGCCGGCCTCGCCCACGAGCAGAAACTCGTTGATGGACAGATCCGACGTAAAGCACTTGCCGGCGACGACATCTGCCAGTCGGCCCTGGGCGGCGGCGATGAGCCCCGAAGGTGGAGTTGGCGGGGGCGGGTTCGACATTGGCTTTCTCGATTCGTTCGGTTACGTCAACGAAGTCGACTGAGCGCGACGGCCACGTCCGCAGACCCTTGCGCCGACAGCGCCAAGGCGGCTCGCAGCCGCAGGAGCCAGTCGTCGATCGCGCAGGAGTCGTGAGAGATCACGACCCCGCCGACGGCTCGGCCTACGTGTGGCGTGATCTGGCCGCTCGTGTCGCGAAGCTCGAACACCTCGTCGCCGAGGTGGATCTCGAGCGTATGAGCGCGGCCGGTGTTGAGTAGCCCGCGGCGCTTTACGCGCACTGCGTCGGGCAGCGCCTCTCCGATCGATCGCGCCAGTCCATCGATCAGTTCGTGCTGGTCGTGCGCGAGGCGGCGCAGCAGCAACGTCAGCCCGGCAAACTCGACCCCGTCAGGATCCGGCACGAGCCCGCCGTCGTCCACCGCCGCAGTATCGCACTTCCCGCCATCGACCCGGTGTTCTATCGACGAACGGCCTCCGAGGTTCTCGCGTGCGTCGACGCATCGTCGGGATCGCCGTCGTCGCGCTCGACCATCCGGTACGTGCCGTCAGCGCGGGGCTCACGTTTCCTGTGATGGCAACTCGCGTGCTGCTTGCTCATGCGGTGCCGCCGGTCGCGGCACGAGTGGTGACCGGTCGCCGGACCGCCCACCGCGCCCGTACCTCTTACCGGGCGGGGTAGGCCGAGGCCGACGCGGTGGAAGACGGAGCGGACGCTCCAACGGCGCGAGGTTGGAGTCTGTCGGCTGGTGTCGACGGGTCCGGCGGCGTCTCCAGGCCGCGAGCGACACGGATGCAAGCGCCGCGACGATTGCGACACCGACAAGCACCATGTTGACAGTGAATCATCGAACGGCAAAGGGGCCGCAAAGTGCCGTTCTAGGGCGACGTACCAGCACGGCGGGGCCTCCTTGCTGTTGAGCTTCTTCGGGAGCGCCACCAACGCGTGAGCGTTGGCGTCAGACTGTGGCCTGTGCATGGTGCCGCCGAAACTCGGTACGCGACGACTCCTGATGGGACGCACATCGGCTATCAGGTCGTGGGCGACGGAGCGCTCGATCTTCTCGAGCTTCCATACGGCACCACGTTCTCGGTCGACGCGATCGAGGACGAACCGCACTGGTCACGGTTCGAAGAGCGGCTGGCCTCGTTCAGCCGGCTGATCCGGTTCGACTTCCGAGGTGTTGGTCTGTCCGATCCGTTCCCGCCCGCATCCCCTCCGAGCCTTGAGGACTGGATGCAGGATGCGGTCGCGGTACTTGATGACATCGGATCGGAGCGTGCGGCCCTTTTCGGCGTGTCGAGCGGTGGTGAAGTCGCGCTGTTGCTCGCAGCCACGTTCCCCGACCGGGTCAGCGCGGTCGTTGTCGTCAACAGCTTTGCCCGTGTTCTGGAAGCGGCCGACTACCCGCAGGGCTACGCGGCCGAGTTCGTCGATGCGTTCCGCAGCGAGATCGTGAAGCCGGCTCGGGACGATGACCGTCTCGATGACGTTGCGTTCATCGCACCGAGCCTTCAGCACGATGATGCCTTTCGACGGTGGTGGAAGAAGGCCGGCAGTCGAGGAGCGAGTCCCGCGCTCGCGCTCGCGCTGTTCGTGCCCGTCATGGAAGGTGACATCCGAGCCGTGCTTCCGAGCATCCAAGCGCCGACACTCGTGGTGCACCGGGCGGGAAACAGGTTCGTGCCGGTCAGCTTCGGCCGCTACCTCGCGGACCACATCCCCGATGCGCGCTATGTCGAACTGCCTGGTGACGACCACGTCCCTTATGCCGGTGACCAAGACGCCATCGTGGACGAGATCGAGGAGTTCCTCACCGGCAACCGTCACGAGCCCGACGCGAATCGTGTGCTCGCAACGGTTGTGTTCACCGACATCGTCGGTTCGACCGACCTCGCCGCAGCGATGGGCGATCGAAGGTGGAAGGACCTCCTCGACGAGCACGACCGCGCCGTCCGACGCCAGCTCGAGCGCTTCCGCGGGCGCGAGATCAAGACGATCGGAGATGCGTTCCTCATCACGTTCGATGGGCCAGGCCGAGCGATCCAGTGCGCCGCCGCGATCAGGGATGCAACGAAGGCGCTGGGGATCGACGTGCGGGCCGGGGTGCACACCGGCGAAATCGAACTGCGCGGTGACGACATCGCTGGGATGGCCGTGCACATAGGGGCCCGTGTCGCCGCTCTCGCCGACGCGGGAGAGATCCTCGTCTCCAGCGCAGTGCCGCCGCTCGTCGCCGGCTCAAACATCACCTTCATCGAGCGCGGGGAACACGATTTGAAAGGCGTGCCCGGCAAATGGCACCTCCTCGCCGCTGACCTCTGAGCAACGGTGGGCCGCAGATCCAGTCGCCTCCTTCGTCTTGTGCATAGGTGCCGATAGCGCGCGCACAGTGCGCTGTCAGGTGGCGACGCTTCCGACAGCGTCGGGGTTGTCGATCACGTATCGCCACGAGCCGTCGGATTGCTTCCGCGCGACCTCCGCTGTGGTGGCCGAGACGGGCGCGCCGTCGATGGTCAATGTCCATTCGTTACTGAGCATCGCGATCTCGCCGTGTTGGACCACATATCGCGTGGTCATCTGGAGCTGCCCGCCGAACTCGACGAATCCCGCCCACACCGCTCGTATCGCATCGAGACCCTGCACCGGTCCCTCTGGGCCGAACAGCCATGCATCGGGTTCGTACAACCCGACGAGCGCGTCGACGTCGCCCGCGTTGAATGCTGTCTGGACACTCACGTGCAAATCCGCTGGTTCCATGGTCGGACGGTACATCCCGCCTCGTCCGCCTGGTGGCCTCTGCTCTAAGCGCTTCCTGCGCCACCTCGGTTCCGCGGATGAGGGCGATGACCTCTCATAGACAAGCATCCGGTACGCGCCGTTCCCGCGAGTCGCGGGGTCGTGGCAGCGACGCCCTCGCGAGCGGCAGGATGGTCACGTGACTGGCGAAGTTCTCGTTGGTGCACCGATCCTCTTCGCGATCGGTGTCTGGACGGTGACGCATCCGAACGGCGGGTACCGAGCTGCCGGTGGTGCAGGGTCAGGCGTGAGTCCTGCAACCCGTCGCGCTGCGGGGTACGTCTTCATGATCGTCGCGATACTCGGCGTCGCGCTCGTCGCCATCGCGTGACCGCTGCCCCCATCCGGGACGTACCGCTACCGGGCGCGGGAACGAAGCACGCAGAACTCGTTGCCTTCAGGGTCAGCGAGCACGATCCACGACTGCTCTCCTTGCCCAACATCTGCTCGCGTGGCGCCAAGCATGAGAAGGCGTTCGACCTCCAGATCTTGGTCGTCGGGCCGGAAGTCGAGGTGAAGCCTGTTCTTGGTCTGCTTACTGTCGGGGACATGGGCGAACAGGAGCCCGGGAAGGCGATCTGCGGATGGTCGGATCTCGAACTCGTCCGCGTCGTCGTTGATGACCACCCACCCGAGGGCTTCTCGCCACCAGTTCCCGAGTACCACAGGGTCCCGTGCATCGACAATCGTCTGCTCCCATTCGAGGCTCATGACGCGATCGTAGAGACGACTCGCGAAGCCGGTCGCACTACGTTCGCCAGCGACGGGTCGTCCGAGTCAGCGCCGTAGTGGACGCTGGAGGACCTCGGGGTTTACGACGTTGGATGGTTCGCCGGCCGCGAACGCGTTGATCTGGTCGAAGACGTCGGAGAACTGGATCTCCCATTCGTCGGTGGAGACGTAGCCGATGTGCGGCGTGCAGATGACGTTGTCCATCTGCAGCAGCGGATCGTTCGCGTCCGTGAGAGGTTCGGTTTCGTACACGTCGACCGCAGCCATGCCGGGCCGGCCTGCCGTGAGCGCTCCGATGAGCGCACCCGGCTCGATGAGCTCCGCCCGGCTGGTGTTCACGAGCAGCGCCGTTGCCTTCATCGTGTCGAGATCGTTCCGGGTGACGATTCCCCGGGTGGCGTCGACCAGGCGCAGGTGCAGCGAGATCACGTCGCAGGACTCGAAGAACGACTCCTTGGACTCGGCGACCTTGGCTCCTTCCGACCGGGCCAGCGCGCGGGATTCGGGACTGGCCCAGAACGACACCTCCATACCGAACGCGCGCCCGTAGCCCGCAACCACCTTGCCGATCCGGCCGTAGCCGTAGATCCCAAGGGTCTTGTGGCGCAGCGAGTGACCGACACCGTCCTGCCAGTGCCCCGCCTTCATCGAGACAACTTGCTGCGGGATCCGCCGCATGCCCGCGAGCACAAGCCCCCAGGTCAGCTCCGCTGTGGCGTAGGACGCCGATCCTTGATGGAGGTCAGAGGACACGACGATTCCGAGTTCGGTGCAGGTGTGGATGTCGATGTGCGGATAGACACTCCGCTGGCTTATGAGCCTCAGCCGCGGAAGCTGCCGCAGCAGCGGCGCGCGGATCTTGGTGCGTTCCCGGATGAGAACCAGCGCCTCCGTGTCGGCGAGCCGTTCGGCGAGCTCGGACACGTCGTCGACGTGATCCGTCCACACCGTGACGTCGTGATCGGCGAGCTTGCCAAAACACCGGAGTGTCTTGAGCGTGTCGAAGTAGTCGTCGAGGATCGTCACCTTCATCGCACGTCGCAACCCCTCGTGTTCACGCACGGCCAAGCCATCGTGTGCTTATCGGAGTTCGGTCGGTCAGTCGAACAGTGCGAGCTCGTCAGCATCTGGGCGCTCGATCCGATCGTCCCAGAAGGCAACGAGCGCCGGGTCGATGCGCGGGGCGCCTTCGGGCAGGGTGCGGTTGCGCTCGGCGACTCGGGCCGTCAGTTCCTCGACGGGCGCGTCGAGGAACTGCAGCTCCACGGGGATGCCGTGCTCTCGCGCCCACGTTCGCCGCAGGTCGCGCTCCCAGCGTTGCCACACGCCGCACTCGTCGACCACCGTCAGCCCTCTCAGGACGAGTCCCTGGGCTAGCTCCCACTGGAGGCCCTCGACGGCGACCCGCGCGTCCTTGTCATAGATGTCGAGCCCGAGCGCGACGAGCCACTCATCGGGACACATGCGCACTGCCCCTTCCGCCTCGAGCTGCTTGGCCAGGGTGGTCTTGCCGGCGCCCGCCAGCCCGCACAGCAGGATCAGCCGACCACTCATCGCCGCGCGCCAAACATCGTCACGTCACGACAGTACGCATGGTGCTCGAGGACTGACGCGCAGCTTCCAGTACGGGTTGCCGTCGAGGTCATCGGCGCGCTCGAAACCGGCCCTGTGGGCCAGCGCAAGCGAGCGTGCGTTGTCGGGATCGATGAGCAGAGTGGCTACTTGCCACTCGGTGTCGATCGCGAGGTGGCGCATCAACAGGAGCACAGCTCGGGTCGCGTACCCGTTGCCTCGAAAGGGTTCGAAGACGTTGTACCCCACGTTGACTTCGTCGGCCTCGAGCCACGGCCGCTCGTGGTCGTAGTCGACCCAGCCGACAACGACATCGTCAACGACAATGCACGCGACGGGGCGCGGTTCGGGATCGCCATCGCCGAGGAAGCGATGGAACTCCTCGTCACGACCTTCGATGAGCACTGCCGCGTCACTTGACGTCGTGGGACGGATCGAGACGACCCCGTCGGAGCGTGTGCGCAAAGACTCCACGGGCCCAGTGTCGCCCGCGCCGTCGCGCTACCGAACCAGTTTTCTCAGCCGGCGAACGAAGGGGATGCGGACAGCCGGCTCAGCGTCAGCTGGATGTGCCGCACGGCCCACACGGGGAGCGCGTTGACCAAGGCGAGCTCGCTCAGCGGCGTCGACTCGTCGAACGCGATCTGCACGACGGTTCGCTGCGCGACCGGCAGATCTCGCTTGCAGCCGCATGGACAGGCCGTCGTTCCCATCGCTGATCATCGGCGCGCACGAGCGCACCGTGATGGGCCATCCGGCTCAAGTCGTGCAGGTCCGCATCCCGCTGGCCAGGCCGTTGTTGAACGCTTCGAAGAATCCCGATCGGAATGCGTCCAAGCGCTCGAAGGCGGTGCCGCGCTCGGCGGTGCCCGCCTTGACCTCCGCCGCCTTCGCGCCGAATGCCAGGAACGTGGCGACCGCTTCGTCGAGATCCCCCGGTGACAGGCGGACGATGGCGTTGTCTGGCAACCCGTTGTTCACTTCGTCGGTCTTTGTCGTGGCCACCCACACGCCGGTGAAGCAGTCGGCCTGCAGGGTGGCGGCAACGGTGTCGGTCGGCAGCCCGGCGAGCTTTTGGGCCCGCTGTGAGTAGAGCTTGCCGATGATCTCCGCTTCACCGAGGTCGCCGATCTTGGAGTACACGTCGGGCATCAGGTTCGTTTCGTCCCAACTGATGGTGTCGTCGTCGGGGCAATAGAGGTACTTCCCGATTGCGTCGTCACCCTTGAACGACTTGCTCCCACAGGTCACGCCTTGCGCGGGGTCGAAAGGATTCGTCTTCGCCGGGGTCCACCGTCCGCTGCGAGCGATGACGGCGAACGCCGTCGGCCAGAAACCCTCGAGGTTCGCGGTCACGAGCGGCTCGACCTCTGCGAACGGCAGGTCGCCCGTTTGCCCCTGCGCAAGGTCTCCCTGCTCGACCTCCGGCACGAAGTTGAAGGAGAGGTCTTCGTAGGTCTTGCACTTCGCCGCGCCTTCCTTCAATCCGTCGGCGAAGGCGTTGATGCGCTGGAAGGCGGAGCCGTGCGCGTTCTCGTCTCGCACCGGGTCGGTGCCGACCGGGTCGCGAATCAAGAGGAAGCCGCCGAGTGCCGCATCGAGGTCGGCGGCCGTCACCTTGAACGTCTTCGATCCGCCCGCCTGCACGTGCTGCGTGTACGAGCCCGCGAAGCAGTCGGCTTGCTGCTCCGTCACGAACGTGATGAAGCGTCCGTCGAGGATGCCGTGTCGAGCTTGGATGGCGTGGCCCAGTTCGTGGGCAACGACGATCGCCAGCGTGAACGGCCCGAAGTTGTCGAGCAGATCGTTGGTGAGGTTCACCGTGTCCCACGCCATGAAGTCGCTCTCCGGGCAGTAGAAGGCGTTCGCTGCGACTTGCTCGTAATCGCTCTTGCCGGGAGCGCCACAGTTCGGCGGAGGATCGTCGGGCCCGTACGGGAACACACCTCCACTCAACGGCGTGAACGATGTGCCGTACAGCTTCGGGAATTCCTCCTCGTAGAACGCCTGCACGTCGTCGACGGCCTGCCTGATGATGACGTCGTCGTCGTTGGGCCCGAACTTCGTCTTGCCGGGAACGATCTGTTTGTCGTCGGGGCTGCTGCTCGAACTGTCAGAGGGCGCGCGGCCCGCCGCGGGCTTCGTGTCCTTCGAGCACGCTCCGAGGATGAGCAGGAGCGCCAACCCCACCGCCGTGGCGCGCCCAGAAGTTCGGGTCATCGCGGGAGACTACGACGATGAACCGCCGGCTGTACCTCGTCGCGGCCGCGGCCTTGGCCGTGATCGCCGGCGTTTCGGTCTACGTGGCGACGACCGTGGAGCCGAAGGACATCGCTCAGAACAGCAATCTGAGTGTGCTGGCGGACTCGGTGCCATCGGTGACGACGGCCAAGGGCTGGATCAATTCGCCACCGCTGACGAGAGCCGACCTCGCTGGCAAGGTCGTGATCTACGACTTCTGGACCTACTCGTGCATCAATTGTCAGCGCACGCTGCCGCACCTGAAGGCGCTGTATGACCGGTACAACGGCGACGGTTTGGTGATCATCGGCATCCATTCGCCCGAGTTCGACTTCGAGAGAGACCACGCCAACGTGCAGCGCGGGGTCGAGCACTACGGCGTCACGTGGCCGGTCGCGCTGGACGACGACATGGCGATCTGGAACGCGTTCGGAAACCAGTACTGGCCCGAGGAGTACCTGACGGATCAGCAGGGCCGGCTGCGCGACCTCACCTACGGCGAGGGCGACTACGACAGGAAAGAGAACGCCGTTCGCACCCTGCTCGGCATTCCTTCCGACGCACCGCGGGCCGCACCTGCGGGTGGCGATCCCGTGCTGACCGCGGCGCTCACAAGAGAGATGCATTTCGGATTGGCATTCGGTGGCGCGCAGCTCAACGCTTCACCCGAGAAGTCGACCAAGGGGACACAGGCGTACTCGCTGCCCGATCCGCTCCCGGAAGACACCTACGCGCTCCAGGGCACATGGTCGATCACCGACCAAGACGCCGAGACCTCCGACAGCGGCGGTGCTTTCGTGCTGCGATACCGCGGGTCGGAGGTCAACCTCGTCGCGGGCGCCGGTGGCGCGCCCATCACCGTGATGGTCGAGCTCGACGGCGTACCGCTCACGACGCTCACCGTGATGGATCACGATCTCTACAACGTCGTCACCAACGGACCGCCCGGCTATCACACGTTGACGTTCCGTCCCCAGGCCGCCGGCCTTCAACTCTTTGCATTCACGTTCGGCGCCGGCTCCAGGTGAGGGCGTACATCGCGCTGTTCGGCGCGGGGGTCGCGTCGTTCCTCGCGCCGTGCATCGTCCCGCTCGTGCCCGCGTACCTCGGGCTCGTCGTCGGCGAATCGGTGCAGGCGCGCGACACGGCGAAGGCCGTGCCCGCGACCCTGGTCTTCATTCTCGGTTTTGCGCTCGTCTTTGCCGGCCTGGGCACCGCGGCCGGACAACTCGGCTCGTCGTTGACGACGCTGCAAGACGCGCTCGAGCGCGTCGGCGGTGTCATCGTGCTCGTGCTGGGCCTCGTCCTGCTCGGGGTGCTGCGCGGTCGATGGTTGCAGGAGCGCCGGCTCGTCCATCGCCTGCCGAAGGGCGGCGGACCGCTCCGTCCGCTCGTACTCGGGATCGCGTTCGGCGCGGCGTGGAGTCCGTGCGTCGGCCCGCTGCTCGGTGCCGCGTTGTTCGTCGCGGCACGCAGTGCCGATCCCGCTCGCGGTGCACTGCTGCTCACTGCATATGCGGCCGGCATCGGGGTGCCGTTTCTCATGGCCTCGCTCGGCCTCGCGTCATCGCCGGGTATCAGCGAGCGGTTGCGACGAATCGGCCCGCGCCTCGAACGCGTCGCCGGCGGCTTGCTCGTCGTGCTCGGCGTGCTGCTGGCCACCGGAACGTACGCCCACCTCACGAGCTACCTGGCGAGGTTCACGCCCTCCGTCGGCGGGCTATGACGACAGCGCCTTGGCCAGCGCCGCGTGTTCGCGCTCCTTGAATGCCACGTTGACGCGCAGCCGCTCGAGGTGCTGAGCGAGCGTCTTCGTTCCCTGCGGGACGGGATGCTCGGCGAAGAACGCCTCGACATCGGGGGCCGCGTCGGTCAGCCATTTCACGCCCTCGGCCATGCGCACGATCGTGCTCGACGGGAAGCGCTCGAGGATCGCCGACCAGTTCTTGCGCACGAATTCCCAGCCTCGCGGCCCGTGCGTGCGGTTCGTCAGCGCCCGGCCGAGCAGGAACGGAGCGTTTTGTGTGCGCACTTCGGTGAGGCTGAGCTCGAGCAGTTGGTCGAAGGACGCGTCGTCGTGGAACCGGGGGAGTGCGTAGAGGTACCGCAACTCTTCCTGCGGGTTGTCCGCGCCGCGCCACCGCGCGACAAAGGCTTGGAACTCGTCGGCGGTGCCGCTGTCGGCGATCACCGTCAGCGCGGCGGCGACCAGCTCGGGATCGGCATCGTCGGAGCTCTTCAGGTACGCCTCGTGGAGGGAGCGCGCCCGCGCCCGCACGTCGTCGTCCGCTCCCGTCGTGCCCAGCAGCTCGAAGAGGCACGAGCGCCGTTGGCGGTCGACGTCCGCCTCGCCCTCACTGGTCGACCACCCCA
Source organism: Acidimicrobiaceae bacterium (assembly GCA_041166745.1). Classification (GTDB taxonomy): domain Bacteria; phylum Actinomycetota; class Acidimicrobiia; order Acidimicrobiales; family JACDCH01; genus DASUCS01. The sequence goes on along the minus strand of JBEEGH010000016.1, from coordinate 92,389 downwards.
TGCGATGCAACGCGGGCGCGGCGATGGCGCGCACGGTGGCTTGCAGCCGAGGACGGGTGTCGACGTCGATGATGCGGTCGAGGGCGGCGAACGCGGTCGAGAGCCTTTGCCAGACAGACAGCTCGGTGTCGTCGCCAAAACTCCGGGCGAGGTCGCAGAACTCAGCGGCCGTGCTGGTACCCGCGAGCGTGCACGCGAACTCGTGATCGATCAGGTTGTACCGCTCCAGCGGCAACAGCTCGCCCACGTGTGCGGTCAGTCGGCGACGCAGCTCGCCTACATACCGCGTGCGGTAGAAGCCCGAGCCACCGGTGTCGACGTGGACCCAGTCGACGTCGGCCGGTAGTTCCACGTCTTGCTCTCGCGAGCTGAGCAAGACCCTGTCCGTGCTGCGCTCGTTGCCGTCCGAGTACGTGAAGCGAATCGGAATCGCCCACAGGGGCTCGTCGTTGGCGGCGCGTTCGTCGTCGACCGCGAACCGAAACCGCTCCTGACGCAAGCGAAGGGTCCGCGGCCCCACGAGCTCGACTTCGACGACGGGATAACCGCCCTGGAAGATCCAGCTGTCCATGATCTGGCGCACGGGCTCACCGGTCGAGGTCTCGATCGCATCCCAGAGGTCGGTCGTCTCGGTGTTTCCGAACTGATGGGTGGTCAGGTAGTGCCGGATGCCATCGCGGAACTCGGTCTCACCGAGGTACTGCTCGAGCATGCGCAGGACGGCGGCGCCCTTCTCGTACGTGAGGACGTCGAACATTCCCTCGGCGTCACGCGGCGAAACGACCTCGAACTCGATCGGCCGCGTGCTCGACAGCGAGTCGACGTCGAACGCAGCGGTGCGCGACAGCCCGAAGTTGACCCAGACGTTCCAGTCCGGCCGGAAGGCGTCGCTGCATTTGATCTCCATGAACGTCGCGAATGCTTCGTTCAGCCAGATGCCGTTCCACCACTTCATCGTCACGAGATCGCCGAACCACATGTGCGCCAGCTCGTGATGGATCACATCGGCCACGTTCTGCAGCTCAGGGTGCGTCGCTCGCTTCGGATCGACGAGCAGGAGCACCTCGCGGAACGTGATGCACCCGAGGTTCTCCATCGCACCGAATGCAAAGTCGGGAACCGCGACGAGATCGCACTTGTCGCCGGGATAGACGATGCCGTAGTAGTCGGCGAAGAACTGCAACCCGAACGATGCGCTCTCGATCGCGAAGGTGGTGAGGTGCTCCTTGCCAGGAAGGTGGGCGATCCGCAGCGGGGTGTTGTTCACGTCGACGGGTGGGGTCAACGCCAGTGGTCCGACCACGAAGGCCACCAAGTACGTGGACATCTTCATCGTGTCGGCGAACACCACTTGGCGACGGCCATCGCCGAGCGGTTGATTCGAGAGCTCGCCGGCGTTCGACAGCGCCGTCAGCCCATCGGGCACGACCAACGTCACCGAGAACACCGCCTTGAAGTCCGGTTCGTCCCAGCACGGGAATGCCTCGCGGGCGTGGGTCGCTTCGAGCTGCGTGACGGCGATGGCTTGTTCGGGGCCGCCGTGGTCGGTGAACGTCGAACGGTAGAAGCCGACGAGCCGGTCGTTGAGCACGCCGCGGAAGCGCGCATGCAACACCCACGCGCCGGGCTCGGCGACCCGGTCGAGTGCGAGATGCGCCCGCTCGGTGCTCTTGTCGAGCGTGACCGTCGCGGCGCGGCGCTCGCCGCCGTCGGCTTGCTCGATCCACGCTTCGTCGATCTCGAGCGCGAGCGCGTTGAGCACGATCTCGCTGACGGGCTCGAGGATCTCCACCGACACGGCCTCTTGCCCTGAGAAGATGGCTCCGGCGATGTCGGGCTCGAGGGTGAGGACGTACCGAGTCGGGATCACCGTGCGCGGCAGCCGGTAGGCGTCGACTTCGACTTCGGGCACGGACGACGAGGCTACCGGGGTCATCTCGGCCCGTGAGGTGCCGATGGGAGGGGCGATGGAGCGACGGTGGAAGTGCCCGACGTGCGGGGCGATGAACGTCGGCGACGGGCCGCGCTGCCGCATCTGCCGTCTGATGCCGATCCCGTCCGCGCCTGCCCCATCTGCTCCTCCGCCTTCGTCTCCGCAGTATCCGCCGGCGCCGTCGGCCGTGCCGCCGCCGCCGACATTCTTGCCACCACCGGGAGGGTGGCACGACCAACCGACGTTCGGGGCGCAATCGACGCTTCCGCCGCCGCCGATGAACTATCCGCCGCCGCCTCCCGGCTGGTACCCGGGAGCGCCGCCGCCCGGACGGCAACGGCGGGTCTGGCCGATCGTCGTCGGAATCGTCGTTCCCGTGCTCGTGCTCATCGGTGCGGGGCTGTTGTTCCTCCGCAGCGCCGATCCGCGTGCGGAGGCGGATCGCGATGCGGCCGACCAGGCGTTGCTCACGAACCGCGATCTCGGCGGCACGTTCGTGGAGGTCGAGCACCGGACCTTCGCCCGATCTCGCGGTGGCCTGCGCGTGGTCGGGGGACTGGCGGAGTGCGCGCCGGCCGACAGTGTGCTCGAGCGCGACGGGCAGGCGGTCGTGGACTCGGCGCTGCAATCGCAGATCGGCATCAGCGCGCAGGTCGTGGCCGAGGAGATCATCGTGATGGGGTCGCCCGAATCGGCGACGCCGATGGTCGACTCGATCACCGGCACCGCTCGGAGTTGCGTGGCCGCGGCCATGGAAGCGGGCTCGTCCGGCGCGGGTTTCGCGGTCTCACTCACACCTTCGGAGGCACCCGACATCGGCGACCGCGCCGCGGCGTTTCAGGGATCGGTGGGTATCCCCGGCGGACAGCTGACGGCCGAGATCGATGTCGTCATCGTCCAGCAAGGAAGGGCGGTGGTGCTGTTGCTGGCCGTCGACACGACCGGAAGCCTGCATGGCGAACGCCTCACCACGCTGGCCAACACGATCCTGATGCGGTTGGCGCCTCGCTTCGGGTCCTAGATTTGTCGGCCGTGCCGACTTATGACGTCTTGGCCATCGGCAACGCCATCGTCGACGTGATCAGCCACGCCAGCGACGACTTCCTGATCCGCCACGATCTGAAGAAGGACTCGATGGAGCTCGTCGACGCCGAGCGTTCCGACATGCTCTACGCCGCGATGGGTCCGACCATCGAGACGTCGGGCGGATCGGCGGCCAACACCGCCGTTGGCGTCGCGGCGCTCGGCGGGCGCGCCGCCTTCCTCGGCAAGGTGCGCGACGACCAGCTCGGCGGTGTGTACACCCACGACATACGCGCGGCCGGAGTGGACTTCGACGTGCCGCCGGCCACGCACGGACTTCCGACCGGCCGATCGCTCATCGTCGTGACACCCGATGCCCATCGCACGATGAGCACGTCGCTCGGCATCGCCAGCTCGATCACGGCCAACGACATCGATCCTGCTCGGGTCGGCGACGCGAGCATCACGTACTGCGAGGGCTATCTCTGGGACGCCGAGCCGACGAAGGCAGCCATCCGTAAGGCGATGGCGGTCACGCGCGACGCGGGCAACAAGGTGGCGCTCACGCTGTCCGATGGCTTCTGCGTCGAACGCCATCGGGAGGAGTTTCGCGAGCTGATGGTGGACTCCGTCGACATCCTCTTCGCCAACGATGCCGAAATTCGTTCGCTCTACGGAGTCGAGGATTTCGATGAGGCGTTGCAGCACGTGCGCGCCGAGTGCGAGCTGGCGTTCCTCACGCGCGGCGCCTCGGGTGCAGTCGTGGTGCGCGGCGATGCCGTGCACGTCGTCTCCGCCGACCCGCAAGGTCCGGTGGTCGACACGACGGGCGCCGGCGATCAGTTCGCAGCCGGGGTGATCTACGGCCTCACGAATGGCTTCGACTTGCCGCTCTGCGCTCGCATCGGGTCGCGCTGCGCGGGCGAGGTCATCTCCCATCTCGGCCCGCGGCCGCACAAAGACTTGAAGGCGTTGGTCGCGCCGCTACTCGGCCAGTAGCGCCGTCACCACGCGGCGATGAGCGCCGCGAGATCCTCGACGTCGGTCGTTTGGCGCGTTCGGCGCGTTCGGCGGCGAACGGCCGCCCATCCACTACGAATCCGACGCGGCCGCTCTCCAGCAGACGCCCGCCGTTTCCGATTCACGCACAGATGCATCGGCCGACCGCAACACAGGCACACCGGCCACGACAACGCATTCGCGTAGCCGCAGCGGTGGCAGTGGGGGGTGGGCAGCATCGGTCTCCGAAGTCGATCACTAGTCCGTCGTGACTAGACATCGGCGCGGAAGCGGACGGCTTGAGCACTTTGTGACCGGGTCAACTGCCAACCTTGCCACCTGCGGTAATAACCGTTATCGTGACCTCTGATGTCCCTGCCGGAACCCACGGTCGACCTGACGCGTGAGCGCTTGATCGATGCCGCCGCCCAGGTCTTTGCGGAAAAGGGCTACGACCGCGCTGGCGTGCAGGAGATCTCCCGGCGAGCCGGGCTCACCACGGGAGCCATCTACGGACGCTTCGCCGGCAAGGCCGAGCTTCTCCAAGCCGCCATCGACTCGCGGACCACCGACGAGCTCGACGACCTCTTTGCATCGCACGCGTTCGACGGCCGAGCGACCGACATCCTCAAAGTCGTCGGCGCCCACCTCGTGACCCCGACCCCCGACGACGGGGACGAAGGCGCCCTGTTGCTCGAGGCGTTCATCGCCGCGCGACGCGACGCCGAGGTACGGGAGTCCATCCAGAAGATCCTCGAGGAGCGATCGAGCCTCCTGGCGGAGCTGATCGAGACCGCCAAGTCCGACGGCTCGCTCGACACCGCACTCGACACTGAATCGGTCGTCGCCTTCTGCCATGCAGTCGGCCTCGGCTTCCTGCTGTACGACGCCATCTCCTACCCGCTGCCATCCGTGCAGCCATGGGAGCAACTGATCACTCGGCTCGTGGCCTCGCTGGCACCGGCCGACGGAACCAAAGGGGAGTAGCCCAATCATGTCTGCGACGAACGAAGAGATCCTCGGACGCTCCGATGCGAACGACCTCGAGGCGATCCTCGCGATCACGAACGACGACATGGATTCAGTGATCCATGCGGTGAAGGACAACGCCGACGCCATCTTCACGTGGGACTACGAGAAGGGGCAACGCCCCGCGCTCAACAAGCTGTACGAGAAGGCGAAGACCTCGCAGTGGAACGGCGAGACCGACCTGCCGTGGGACACCGATGTCGACATCGAGAAGGTCGTCGCGCAGGCACCGATCGATCCGGACAACGATCCGGTGATGATCGCCGCCAGGGCGCCCGGCGCACCGCTGGCCAACTGGGGCGACAGCGAGTTCACCAACCTCAAGATGGAGATGCAGAACTGGACGCTGAGCCAGTTCATGCACGGCGAGCAGGGCGCGCTGCTGTGTACCGCCAAGATCGTCGAGACCGTTCCGTGGATCGACGCCAAGTACTACGCGTCGACGCAGGTGATGGACGAGGCCCGCCACGTCGAAGTCTTCGCCAAGTACCTCGACACCAAGCTGACCGGGCACTACCCGATCAACGCTCACCTGCGCATGCTGCTCGACGACATCATCAACGACAGCCGTTGGGACATGACGTACCTCGGCATGCAGATCATGGTCGAGGGTCTGGCGCTGGCTGCGTTCGGGTTCCTGCACATGCTCACGGAGGAGCCGCTGCTCAAGCAGCTGCTGCGCTACGTGATGTCGGACGAGGCCCGCCACGTTGCGTTCGGCGTGCTCTCGCTGAAGGAGTACTACGAGGGCTTGTCCGACGCCGAGATGCTCGAGCGTCAGCAGTTCGCGTTCGAAGCCGCGGTCCGCATGCGTGACCGCTTCCTCCAGCAAGAGGTGTGGGAGCGGATGGGCGTCGACGTCCGCACCATGGTGAAGCTCCAACTCGAGCACGAAGGCAACAAGAACGACGATCCGTTCCAGCAGCTGCTGTTCTCGAAGATCGTGCCGAACTGCAAGAAGCTCGGCCTGCTCGACCGCAACGACTTCTGGCTCCGCAAGAAGTTCGCGGAGATCAACGTCATCCAGTTCGAGGACTGGACCGACACCGGCGAGGAGTACGAGCTGCTCGACGAGGTCGCCAAGGACCGCGCCGCCGCCGAGGCTTCCTGATTCTCGCGAGCATCACGAGCTGAGGTCGGAGCCCACCTGCTTGCAGGTGGCGGAACCTTCGAACGCGCTCTTCAGGTCGTTGTTCTCGTTCAACGGCGCCAGGCCGGCAAATGCGTCGGCGACCCCGCTCGACAGACCGTCGAGGTCGGACTTCAACTTGTCGGACTCGGCCTGCGTGGCGGTCTGCACGTCGAAGTTGTCGACCTCGGTGCGCGTCGTGCTCAAGAGATCGCGCAACCGATTCAGCGAGTCGAGGATCGACTTCTTGATGTCCTCACCGCTCGAGATGTTCGGTGCACCGCGCGAGCTGATGCCGCTGGCCAGCTTGGACGTGGCTTTGTCGGCGTCGCCCAGCGCGGTGCTCAACCGTCTCAGGAGCTCCTGCGCGCCGGCCACGTTCGTCACGTCGAACTGGCCGACGTCCTGTAGATCGGTGAACGCGCTGTTCACCGATGCCGCCCAGGCGGCAAGGTCACTGCACGCGGCGTCGACGAACTCGTTCGCGCTGCTCTTCTTCGATCCGCTTCCCGTGCAGCCGACCGCTACGGCGGCGAGCAGCGCGACAACCACGAGGGTGCGCGCGAGTCGGCGCATCAGCCGACCTGCTTGCGACCGCGGGCCATGATCGCCTCGCGGCGCCGCTCGACCTCTGCGCCGGAGCCGCCGCCCTTTTGCATCCACTCCCGCGAGGTGCGGACCTCGAGGTCCCACCAGGCGTCAGCGGTCGTGAGCGATCCCGCGTGGTACGTCGCGAGAATCTGACGCACACCCGCCTGGTCGTTCGACACGATGTCGGCCGCGAGCTGCCGGCAGAAGGGCAGCAGCTCGTCGTGGGCGACGACATGGTTCACGAGTCCCCACGTCAGCGCGGTCTGGGCATCGAGGAAGTTTCCCGTCGCGCTCAGCTCCCTGGCGCGGCGCACGCCGACGGCCTCGGCCAACAAAACGGTGAGCCCCCAACCGGGCTGGATGCCGACCCGAGAGTGTGTGTCGGCGAACCGGGCTCGCTCGGAGGCGACGAGAAAGTCGCAGGCGAGCGCCAGCTCGAACCCGCCCGTGACCGCCACTCCGTTGATCGCTCCGATGAGCGGCTTGGCCGTTGGCGGCAGCGGTCCGCGCCGGTCCGTGGGCGGGGCGGCCATCGAGTTGTCACCCGTGCGCTGTCCGAGCTCCTTCAGATCGATCCCCGCGGAGAACGCAGGGTCGGCGCCGGTGAGGATGAGGACGTCGACGTCGTCACGCCCGTCGCATTCGCCGACGACGCGAGGCAGGACGCGCAAGACCTCCGTCGACAGCGCGTTGCGCGCCTCGGGTCGGTTCAACGTGATGGTTGCGACGCGATCGGTGACGTCGACAAGGACAACTTCGCTCATTGGTGCACTCCTCAGATCGTTGCGTGATGATGGCGGCGTCCGGGGATGGGTGCATCCATGCGGAGCAGCTCACCCGAACGCGTCTCGTTGGCGATCGTCGTCACGTAGAGGACGTCGCCGTCGAACGCGAGGCTCGCCGGCTGTACGCCCGGTAGTTCGATCGTCCGGTCGACCTTGCCGTCTTCGAGGATCATGCGCACGAGTGACTGCGCGCGCGGCTGCGCGATCCACACACCACCGTCGATGTCGAAGGCCAGTCCGTCGGCTTCACCGCTTGGGGTCGTCATGACCCGGCGATCGTCACCGGTAACGACGGTCACGCGACCGCGGCTGTAGTCGCAGAAACACCAGATGCCGTCGCCGGCGTCGCCCACGCCGTTCGGCCACTCGACGTCTTCGAGCACGTTGTCCGCCTGCTCGGCCGATGTGACGTGCCAGAACGCGCCCGGTACCGGATCCTCCCCGGTGAACGGCATGAAGCGCAGCCCTCCGGCGAGGATTCCGCCGTTGCTCGTGGCGCAGATGTCGTTGAAGCCGGTGACGCCTTCGGGCGCGGCGAACAGCAGCCGGTTGGTGCCGTCGGGGGAGACGTGCGTGACATCGCGGCCCGACACGACGACGCCGCCGTCGGCATGCAACGCCAGGCCGCCGACGCCCCTGCGCTTGGGGACGATCGTGTCGATGCCATCGTCGCTCCAGCGGTACACCCCGCCGCCGAGGGCGTCGGTGAAGTAGATGCCGCCGTCGCCGTCGGCCCGCGGCCCCTCGACGAGTTGATAGCCGGTGGCGAGAACCTCTGGCTCGCTCACTCTTCTTCGTCCGGGTCAGGGGGCAGGAACTCGAACTTGAGGTCGCCCAGCTTCACGAGCGTCGACGCGATCCAGCCACCCATCGCGCCGAAATGGAGGTCGAGCACGGAACCGTCCTTCAACGTGGCCTCGTCGAGCTCGTAGCTGCCCTCGTAACTGACCTCGATCGCGTACTCGGCCTCGGTGAGGTCGTGGTCGTAGATCGCTTCGATCGTGGGGCCGGTGCGCTCGAGCGACTCGACCCCGATCAACGGGCTTTGCAGCGGCAGCACGGCGAGGAGCGCCGCAGCCTCCGGCGGCTGGGACATGCGCTGGATGCGCAGCACGATCTCGATCTCGATGCGGGGCCCCTCCTCGAGCGGCTCGCCGATGTACCACGAGCGGTACGCCGACTGCGCCCAGGTCGGCCAGTCGAGGGTGATGTCGGCTCGTACCCGCGGCGGGCTGCCTTCGCCGGGCAGGCCGTAGCTCGTCTCCCAGGTGAGGTCGCCGAGCAGGACATCGGCCTGGAAGCGCTCTTCGAAGGCCTGCCGCTCGAGGAGCGCGTTCTCGAACGTGTCGCGCAGCGCACCGATGGCATCGGTGAAGACGTGGTCGAGCATGGGCCGCGGCAGGTTACCTGCCCCATACATTCGTCCCCGATGGACACACTCGTCGCTGAGCTCGACTACCCGATGGTCATCGTCACGACCGTGGCCGATGGGGAGCGATCCGGATGCCTGGTCGGGTTCCACACCCAGTGCAGCATCCATCCGCCCCGCTGGGCGGTGTGGATCTCGAAGGAGAACCACACCTACCGGGTCGCGACCAACGCGACCACGCTCGCCGTGCACTTCCCGTCCGCCGACGATCTCGATCTCGCGCAGCTGTTCGGCGAGGAGACAGGAGACGAGATCGACAAGTTCGCACAGTGCGATTGGACCGCCGGGCCCGACGGTGTGCCGCTCCTCGATCGCATCGCCAACCGGATCGTCGGTCGCGTGCTCGACGCCGTCGACGACGGATGCGATCACCAACTCTTCGTGATCGAGTTCGGCGAGGAAGAGCATCGCCATCCGCTGCACCAACTCGGCTTCCAGTCAGTCCGCGGCCTCGACGCCGGCCACCCCGCCTGACCCATCCGATTTGCGACAGTCAGGGGGACATGAAGGCGGTGGCGACCGAGAGGCCGAGCTCCTTGTGGCGCAGCGTGGTGATGCGTCGGCCCGGTTGCACCGCATCCTTCACTCGCCCGAGATGCTCGCCGTACAGCTCGGGGAGCGCATCGATGTCGGTCACCGTGTACGCCAGCCCGAAGAACGAGGCCGGGCCCTCGCCTTGCGGCTCGTTCGGACCGATCAGCTCGAGGATCACCTCACCGAGGCGGAAGAACGTCTGCCGCGCCTCGAAGCCGTACTGCGCGGGATCGACGTGGCGGGTGCGGAGCGTGTCGATCCCGACGCCGTTGAGCGCGGCGATCGTGCGGTCGACGTCGGGCGACGTGATCACGACGTGGTCGATCAGCTCGGCGCCGTTGGCATGCGTAACCGGTGAGGGCTTCGGCTCGTCGGATGTCGTGGTGGCGAGCCCGTCGATCGAGTCAGTGCCCTCCGGCACGCCCCGCAACGACCACGACAGGATGCGCTTGCGGTCGCCATCACGGCCGACGAGTTGTAGCCGGACCTGTCCGACGACGCAGGTCCCGTCGTTGTCGACGGTGAATCGGGCGCCGGCCCACGCCTCGGGCGGGTCGGCAATGACGAGGGCATTGATCGTTGGAGCCGTCATGCGGCGCCTACCCTTGCATGCACTCACGTCATGAGCGAGACCGCGCCTGCGCCCACTTCTGCTGTGTCCATCGAGTTGCCTTTCGGCGCGACGCGCCAAGAGGGACGGTTCGAGATACGGCGGGTACTCGGCCGGGGCGGCTTCGGCATCACCTACGCCGCGGGTGATCGCCGGCTCCACCGCGAGGTGGCCATCAAGGAGCTGTGTTTCGGCGCCGTCACCCGCATCGGCGGCGTTCTCGTGCCGCCGCCGCACGAGGCCGAAGCCTTTGCGTCGGCCAAAGAACGCTTCCTGCGCGAGGGGGCGATGCTCGCTCGCTTCTCGCATCCCGGCGTGGTGCGCATCTACGAGGTGTTCGAGGAAGCCGGCACGGCGTATCTCGTCATGGAGCTGCTCGACGGGCGCACGCTGCACCAACTCGTCGTGGCCCGGGCCGGCGCGCTTCCCGAACCGCAGGTGCTCGAGGTGGCGGCTCGTTGCGGCGAGGCGCTCAGCGTGTTGCACGGCGCGGGCGTCCTGCACCGCGACCTGAACCCCACGAACGTCGTGCTCACACCGGAGGGGCGCGTCGTGCTCATCGACTTCGGCCTCGCCCGGGAGTTCGCCGGCGATGCGACCACACCGTTGACGCGCATCGTGACACCGGGATACGCCGCGCCGGAGCAATACGAGCACCAAGGTCGCTGCGGCCCGCCCACCGACGTCTTCGGTCTGGCCGCCACGCTGTACTGCGCGCTCACCGGTCGCGCGCCGGTGGCGCTCGGTGGTCGTCGCCGTGGCACCGCCTTCGTCGCGCCGCGAGCGCTGAACCCGGCCGTGACGAAGATCGTGAGCGATGCCGTGCTCGACGGGCTCGAGCTCGACGCCGACCATCGCCCTCGCACGGTCGACGAGTTCCTGTCGCGCCTGGGAGTCGGGTCGGCTCTCGTGCTTCCGACGCAGTACGCCGAGCGGGTCGCGGCGCCCCCGGTCCCAGTCCCGTCGGGGCCGTCGTTCATCTCCCCGCCCCCACCGGCGCCGGTGTCCGTTGTCGGACATCAGGGTCGAGCGAAAGTGGTGGGCCCGGCGATCGCGACAGTGGCGGCGTTGGGTGCGCTCGTTCCCGTGGTGATGTTCGCACTGCTCGCCTTGGTCGTCCTTCCGGCATTGGCAACGGCCGGTGACGCGATGATCTTCGTTCGGATGCGTCGTCTCGGCGATCGAATGCACTGGCGTCATCGGGCCGCGCTCCCGGGGTATCTGCCGATGCGGTTCGTGCGCAACGTCGGCCGAGTTTGTTACGCGGGTGTGCCCGCCCTGTTGGTGGCCGGCGTGACCGTTGCGCTCGCACTATTGCTCAACGCGGTGTCGTCCACGTTCACCGCAGAGTCGTGGGTACTGCGGGTGGGTGGCGCGACCGCGGCGGTGATGGTCGCCGTCCCGGTGTTTCGCGACCGGGTGAGGTTCCGCGCCGCCGTCGTCGGCGACCGCGTGCTCGCGATGTCGCTCGACAACGGCACGCTCACGTCGTTCGGCTTGACGATCTGGATCGTCACCGCGCTGGTCGCCGCCATCGCCGTCGGCCTCCGCCCCGACCCCTGGCCCTTCGGCAGCTGACCCCCACCCGAAATCCCATGCATACGCACACAAAAGTGTGTGCCTATGCATGGGAATTGGCTCAAGGGGCGAGCTGCCAGTCGAGGAAGGCGAGGACGTCGGCGGCTTCGTCGGCTTGGCGGGACGCCGGCTTGCCTTGTCCGTGTCCGGCTTTGGCCTCGATGCGGACGAGGATCGGACGGTCGTCGGCACACGACGTCGCCTCCTGCAAACGGGCCGCGAACTTGCGGGCGTGGGCCGGGTCGACGCGGCTGTCTGCTTCGCCGGTCTCGATCAGCGTCGCCGGGTAGCAGATGCCGTCCACGACGCGGTGATACGGCGAGTACGCGTACAGCCACGCGAACTCCTCGGGGACGTCGGGGTCGCCGTACTCCGGAATCCAGAGCTTGGCGATGAGGAAGTGGTGATACCGGATCATGTCGAGCAGGGGCACCGCGCAGATCGCGGCGCGGCACAGGTCGGGGCGCTGCGTGATCGCCGCACCCACCAACAACCCGCCGTTCGAGCCGCCGCGGATCGCGAGTTGCTCGCGCGACGCGACGCCGTTGGCGACGACCCAGTCGCCCGCCGCGTGGAAGTCGTCGAACACCTGCTGCTTGTGTTCACGCATGCCGGCTCGATGCCACGCTTCGCCCTCTTCCGCACCGCCGCGGATGCACGCCACCACGTAACGACCACCGTCCTCCACGAACGCGGCGATGATCGGGTTGTAGCCCGGTGACATGGTGACGGCGAAGCCGCCGTAGCCGTAGAGGATCGTGCGCCTCGGTCCGCTCGCGAGGTCGTCGTCGGCGCCCGAGACGATGAACACCGCGACGTCGGTGCCATCCGTCGATGCATACGTTCGTTGATCGACTGCGAAGCGCGCCGGGTCGGGACCGCCCGGCAAGTCGCTCCACGGCGTGACGCCATCGGGTGTCCATCGGAACAGTGCCGACGGCCGAGCGAATCCCGTGAACGCGAACACGCCCGCTTCAGCGTCGCGACTCGTGGCCACACCCGCGAGCGAGCCCTGCTCCGGGAGCGGAATCGTGCCAACGTGGGAACCGTTCGCGTCGTAGCGGTCGAGCGCGGACACCGCTCGTCTCGTCGTCGCCACGAGCAATGAGTCGGCGGTGATCGACACGCCATCGATGACTCGGTCGGACTCGGCGACGAGGGTGTCCCATTGCGTCAGGTCTCCGTCGAGGTCGACGGCGATGACGCGGCCCCGATCGGCATCGAGCGTCGTCGAGCCGACGAGCCGATTTCGACGTTCGTCGGTCGCGAGCCACGTGACCGCGTCGGCGCCTTCGATGACGGTGCGTCGGTCGCGACTCGCGAGGTCGACGACGTGCACGTCGACGCGACTCCAACCGAACTCGACATGCACGACCGCGAACCGTCCATCTCGCGAGACCGAGACGTCCGGCCACGCTGTCGGGTCGGGAAGATCGTCGAACAACACTTCGTCTTCAGACCACGGAGCACCGAGCTGGTGCCAGAACACGTGACGGTCGTAGTCGCCGCCGGTCGAATAGCGCGTGTACGCAAAGCCCGTGCCGTCGGGCAGCCAACCGACCGATGCGGCCCGCGTGTGCGGGATCTCGTCGGCAAGGTGCTCGCCGGTCCGCGTGTCGAGGATGCGCAGGGTCGATCGCTCGTCACCGGAGGCCGACGTGCCGTAGGCCACCAGCCGTCCGTCGCGTGACGGATGGAACCAGTCGATGGCGGTCGTTTCGTCGCCGAGCAACCCGGCGGGGTCGATGAGCACCGTCGGTTCTGGCGCAGCGGAGCCATCGATCGGGCGCACGCACAGCACCGCCTGGTCGTGGTCGCCCCAGCGGTCCAGCGAGAAGAGGCGGTCGCCCTCGATCCGAGGGGCGCCGGACGTGCCGGCGCGATACAGCTCGGTCAGACGCGCATGGAGCCGAGGGCGAGACGGGATCGCGTCGAGCGCGGCCCGGGTGCGAGCGTTCTGCTCCGCCGCCCAGGCAATGGTGTCGGGAGCGTCGCCGGCCTCGAGCCAGCGATGGGGGTCGGCTACTTCGACGCCATGAATGACGTCGAACGTGCTAGCCGCGGCCGGCGTTCGGCTTGCGTCCGTGGTTGGCCTTGTTCTTGCGGGCGTTTTTCTTGCGCTTCGCCGTCTTCTTCGACATAAGGGAGAGCAACCTAGTGGCTCGGGTGCGACGCAGCCCAAGCGACGAGATCATCTGCGGCCATCGTGTTGACGATGTCGTCCGTTCCGACGCCGAGGCGAGCGGCCTTGTCGCAGCCGTAGGGCTGCCACTCGAGCTGTCCCGGCGCATGAGCATCGGTGTCGATCGACACCTTGCAGCCCCAGTCGAGCGCGAGCTGCAGCAGCTCCTCGGGAGGATCCTGGCGCTCGGGGCGGCAGTTGATCTCGACGGCCTTGTCGAAGCGGGCGCACGCCGCGAACACGAGCTCCGCGTCGAACTTGCTCTGCGGCCGTCCTCGACCGACCACCTTGCGGCCGGTGCAGTGCCCGAGGATGTCGGTGTGGGGGCTGGCCATCGCCACCACCATCCGCTTGGTCATCGCCTCGCGCTCCATGCTGAGCTTGGAGTGCACGCTGGCCACCACGACATCGAGGCGAGCGAGCATCTCGTCGGTCATGTCGAGCGTGCCGTCTTCGAGGATGTCGACCTCCATGCCGGTGAGGATCCGGAAAGGGGCCAGCTCCTCGTTGAGCCGTTCGATCTCGACGAGCTGCGCGCGCAGTCGCTCATCCGACAGTCCGTGGGCAATCGTGAGCCGGGCCGAGTGGTCGGTCATCACGAGGTACTCATGACCGAGGTCTTGTGCGGCCCGCGCCATCACCTCGATCGGGGCTCCGCCGTCGGACCAATGCGAGTGCGTGTGACAGTCGCCCTTCAACGCAGCACGAATGGCGGCGCCCTCGCCGGCCGGGATCGCGCTCGTCTGCTCGAGCTTGGTCAGATACGCGGGCACCTTGCCCTCGAGGGCCTCGGCGATCACCCCTCCCGTGCTGTCGCCGATCCCCGGCAGCTCCTTCAGGCGGCCTTCGTCATGGAGCTTGCGCAACTCGTCGGGATCCATTCCGTTGACGAGATCGCGGGCTCGCTCGAACGCCTTGACCTTGGGCGCGGGCGCGAGCTGACGGTCGAGCAGATACATGACTCGGTCGAGGGCGTCGGACGGATTCATCGAGTGTCGAGACTACGCTCGAGGTTCGCGATGGAACGGTTCGGGCTGGTAGGGCTACCCAACGCCGGGAAGTCGGCGCTGTTCAACGCCCTCACCGGTGGTGCTGCTGTCGTCGCGCCCCACGCGTACTCGACCACCGAGACGCACATCGGTGTAGCCCACGTTGCCGATCCTCGCCTTGATGCGCTGGCCGCGATGAGCGCCTCGAAGAAGGTGGTGCAGGCCACCGCCGAGTTCGTCGACATCGCCGCGCTGCAGCGGGGCTCCTCGCAAGGCGAAGGCTTGGGCAACCGCTTCCTCGGCGGCATTCGCGAGGTCGACGCCATCCTCTACGTGCTGCGTGCGTTCGCCGACGACAACGTCGTCGGTAGCAACGATCCGCTCGACGACCTGCACACGCTGGAATTCGAGCTCACGTTGGCCGACCTTGCCAGCGCCGAGACGCTGATCGATCGCCGCCGCAAGGCCGCCAAGGGAGTGAAGCCCGAGCCGACCGCGGCCGCCGAGGTCGCGGCGCTGGAGTGGGCGATCCCCGTGCTGTCGGAAGGCACGCCCCTGTACCGCGCCGACCTCACCGCTGAGCGGCACGAGACCTTGAAGCCGTTCTTCCTGCTCACGACGAAGCCCGTGCTCGCGGTGGTCAACCTCGGCGAAGACCAGATCGGCGACGACAGCATCGTGCAACCGGTCGCCGACTCGTTGGGGGCCGCCGCCGAGGTGCTCGGCGTGTGTGTGCAGCTCGAGTCAGAAGCTGCGCAGCTTCCGCTCGACGAACGCGCCGAGCTGCTCGAAGGCCTCGGCCTCGGCGAGGGCGTGTTGCCGCGGGTGGCGAGGGCCGCCTATCACCTGCTCGGGTTGCGTACGTTCCTCACGACCGGCGACAAAGAGTCGCGGGCGTGGACCTTCCGGGCCGGCGCGAAGGCACCCGAGTGCGCCGGCGTCATCCACTCGGACTTGCAGCGAGGTTTCATCCGCGCCGAGGTGATCCGCTGGGACGAGTTGCTCGAGCTCGGCTCCTGGAACAAGGCCAAGGAGGTCGGCAAGCTCCGCGTCGAGGGCAAGGACTACGAGGTCCAAGACGGTGACACGCTCGAGATCCGGTTCAACGTCTGATGCCCTGGCTGGTACGCGATGACGGGGAGGTGCTGGCCACGTTGGAGGTCGCCGGCTCGGGTCGGTCGCGAGCGCGTGGATTGCTCGGACGCGACGGCATCGAAGGCGCGCTGCTGCTCCAGCCGGCGAAGGCCGTACACACCATCGGCATGCGTTTCCCCATCGACGTCGCGTTCGTCGACAAGCAGATGGTCGTGCTGCGCATCGTCACGATGCCGCGTTGGCGTCTCGGCCGGCCGGTGATCAAAGCCCACGGCGTGATCGAGGCGGAGGCGGGCGCCTTCGGTCACTGGAATCTGAAGGTGGGCGACCAGCTCGACGTGAAGGGCTGAGGGTCGAGGCCGTGACCGGCGCGCTCATTCTTGTTGGCACACCGATCGGGAACATGGGCGATCTGTCGCCACGGGCCATCGAGGTGTTGCGCGCCGCCGACGCGATCTGCTGTGAAGACTCCCGTCGTACCGGCCGCCTACTCGCCCATGCCGGTATCGAGCGCAGTTCGCCGCTACTCGTCGTCAACGACCACACCGAGGTTGCTCGTGTCGGCGAGGTACTGGCCCGACTCGGGCGGGGTGAGCGAGTCGCCGTCGTGACGGATGCCGGCATGCCAGGCATCTCCGATCCGGGCGAGCGCTTGGTGCGGGCGGCCGCCGCTGATGGCCATGTCGTCGAGGTCGTTCCGGGACCGTCCGCGGCCGTTGCTGCGCTGGTCGCGAGTGGGTTGCCGACCGGTCGATTCGTGTTCGAAGGCTTCCTGCCCCGCAAGGGGAGCGGTCGCACGCAACGGTTGTCCGAGCTTGCGGACGAGCGGCGCACGATCGTGCTCTACGAGGCCCCGCATCGGTTGGCTCGGACGCTGTCCGACCTGTCTGCCGCGTGCGGCGCGGAGCGCCGGGTTGCGATCGGGCGCGAGTTGACCAAGCTGCACGAGGAGGTGTGGCGGGGCACGATCGGCGACGCCGTCGGATGGTCGGCGGAGCAGCAACCTCGCGGCGAGTTCGTTCTCGTGGTCGACGGTGCGCCCGCACCGGACGATGCGACCGATGACGACGTGCGCGTTGCGGTCGACGACGCGCTCCGACGCGGCTTGTCGGCCCGCGACGCCGCAGCAGTCGTGGCCAGCGCGCTCGGCGTGTCCAAACGGCGCGCCTACGCGGTGGCGATCGATGTTCAGCGCTGACTTCGTCCTCGACGTGCTGGACCTCGTCCCCGACGCGATCGTCGACGGCGGTTGGGGCATCGACGCGCTCGTCGGCCGCGTCACTCGTGCCCACGATGATCTCGACCTCGTGGTGCCGTTGGCGCGAGCCGACGCGATCGCGGATGCGCTTCGCCCGGCCGGGTTCACCTCCCGAGTCGACGAGCCGCCCGCGCGGATCGTGCTGTCCACTCCGTACGACCAGCGCGTCGATCTGCACGTCGTTACGCCATCGGAGCGGGGGATGGTGCAGCAGGTCGATGGGGGCGGGCGCTTCACGTACGCGTTGCACGCCGAGGGCAAGATCCTCGGACGGAAGGTGCGATGTCTGTCGTCGGGCATGCAGGTCGTGACGCACAGCCAGTACGAGCCCGACGAACAGGACGTCGCCGACATCGTCGCGTTGGCGTCGGCCACCGGTGAGTCGCTTCCACCGCCGTACGCTCCGGTGAGCGGTGACGAAACGGTACGGATCGCCGTCGCGAGCGACTGCGCCGCCTTCTGCGCCGTGCGTCATCGCTCGTGGCGGGCTACGTACGCCGGCCTCATGCCCCAGGCGATCCTCGACGCAATGGACCTCGGGGCGTCCTACTCGGGTTGGTGGCCGTTCCTGCGACTGCCACCGACGCGCCGGCACGGCGCGCTCGTCGCCGGCCGGCCGGGCACGGTCGTCGGGCTGGCGGTGATGGGTCCGTCGCGCGACGCCGATCTCGATGCATCGACGACGGGGGAGATAAGTCTGCTCTACGCCGACCCGCTGGCCCTGGGCCTCGGCATCGGTCATCGGCTGCTCGACGCGGCCACGACCTGGCTCCGCGAGCGCGGCTTCGAAGACCTCCGGCTCTGGACGCTGCAAGGCAACTCGGCCGCCCGCTCTTTTTACGAGCGCCACGGCTGGTGGCACGACGGCGGGACCCGCACGGAGACACAGCCGCAAGGTTCGTGGGAGTCCGTGCGCTACCGACTCGAGGGTTGATCGTCGATGTGATCACGGTCATTCTCGGCGAAGGCCGATGCTGTTTGCGCAGGAGCGCGACTGCGCTCCGTCGAACTTGTCCGGATGCGCTGGCGCGGATTGTTCGTGATCATGGTGGCGGTTCTGGCGGCGGGAGCGTTTCCCGCCGCTGGACAAACAACGTCGGTGGCGTACGTCGCCCCGACGTGCACGCTCAGGGCGCCGTCGGCGAAGGGTACGTCTCGGTGTGCGTGGCAGGGCATCAGCCTGCAGTCGCCCGGAAGCGAAGGTGGCATCGCCACCCCTGATCTCACCGCGGCGTGCAATCCGACGACGACCGCCGAGTGCGAGGACACGAAGGTCGTCGTCCCCGCCGGGGTCTCGCCGTCGACCCTCTACGTGAAGGTGTCGTGGCAGCATCCGACCTGGTCGGCGTACATGTACGTGATCGACCCGAGCGGTGTGCTCCACGGCCAGGGTGGCATCGGCTGCGATGCGTCGAGCTTCGAGAAGGGCTGCGGGAACCAGACGACGCTCCCCTTCGACGAGCTGGTCATCGCCGACCCCGCTCCAGGGACATGGACGGTGCGAGTCGCGGCGGTGAGCATGCACGACGAGCCGTACTCGGGCCTGGTCGCGCTCACGCACAGCCATCCGCTCGAATACGCCAAGAAGCAGCTGGCCCAGCTCACGTCCGAGCTCACACGCAACGAGCCCGTCAACATCGTGTTCGCCGGTTGGAAGCCGACGGCCGACGAGCTGGCGCAGATGAAGGCGTCGCTCACGACGGAGTTCCTCCCGGCGGTCGCATCGAAGCAGAGCTGCGACGGCAGCGCGCTCGACGACACCGGCGCCTCAGGCCTGGTGCAGCACCAGACGGCCCACTGCACCGCCACTGCTGATCCGGCCGACCCGAATTACTACGCCGCCGGGAACGTCCCCTACTTCGAGCCGTTGCGGTATCTGGCGCAGTACCACTTTCTCGCAGCGGACGACGCCTGGACTCGCGACCTTTTCACGGTGATGCGCGACGCGACGACGCAAGATCACCAACTCAGTGACGGTCGCATCCCCGCTACGGCCGAGACGGCCGGATTCAAGACCGCGTACCTCAACGCGTACAACGCGAGCAACGGCGCGAACCGGGGTGCCAAGCTCGTCGCCGACGCTTCGACCGTGGACGAGGTCGATGGCATCACCGTCGAGCAGTGGGTGCAAGATCACCGTCTCGACAAGAAGTACGCCAAGTCGTTCACCGACATCGAGACGAGCGCGAAGCAGAGCGCGGCGTTCATCAACCCCGACCCGAAGGCGACGCGCGATCCGTTCTGGAACGCGAACGGCACCACCGCTCCGAACCTCGATCGCAACCCCGAGGGTCTGAACACGGGCGTGACGTTCTTCCTGCTCGACACATTCACGCCGACCTACGCCGACGACTACTTCCGGCCGACCAAGTACCACTCGTGGTGGACCGCGGAACACGTGTTGGATCCGGACTTCAAGGAGGCGGCATTCACCGACAACGGCCGCGGTTGGGGCGGTCGCTACCGGTTCCACATCCTCGACCTCGGCGCGGCACCGTCGACCTACGAGCGGGCCAACTGGCTGACGGCGGCGGTCACGCCGGATGGCGGTTCGGCCGGGTTCGACCCGCCCATCTGGGACTACCGCAACAGCCCGCAGTGGAACGGATCGCTTCCGCCCGGCCCGCTGCAGGCCGGGGGTAACACGCTCGGCAGCGTCCTCGGTTGGGAGATCACCCAGGGCCTCGCGTTCAAGTACATCGGCGGGTACCTGTACCGGCCGATCCCGAACGACGTGTACGTCCTGGCCACCTCGACCCTGACGGATCACTACTCGTTGCCCAGTGAGGGCGACCTCTACGCCGTCGACATGACCAAGGTCGCGCAACTCGACGTGGCGCGGACAGCGTTGTCTTCAGCCGCGCCGTACGCGAACTTCCAGGCCGGTCCGGATCAGACGAAGACGCTCGGCTGCGCGCCGAACCGCGCCGCGGTCATCGGCAACCCGACGCAGGTCGGGGTCCTCACCCAGGGACTCGTCACCCAGGTGCCCGATCCGAAGTGTGGGCTCACGCCTGACAACCAACCCGACGCGTTCCAGCAGGCGCTCGAAGATGCCAAGGCCAACGGGAGCGCCGCGCTCGTCGACCTCGGCACCGGCGTGAACGCGCCGACGTACGCGGTCAACCAGGACTACATCCGCGACTACATCGACCTCCACCGTCCGGAGTACGCCCCGCTGTACGACGGAGCCTTCACGGTGCCCGTCGTCAACATCATGTTCGAGCACGCGTACACCGTGGCCCTCCCGCTCGTCGTCGGCGGTATCGCCGAGAACGTGAACGGCGGCGAAGGCTGGGGCCAGATCGACAACGTCAACGATCAATACGTCATGGCGGCGGCCATCGACTGCGCGAACTCGTCTCCCGTCGCGCCCGGATGCAACGGCATCCCCGACACGTTCCGCCACGACGTCGGGCTCACGTACACGATGGAGCACGAGTCCGCGCACTTCCTCGGGCTGAACCATCCGCACGACGGCGCGGTCACTGTCGGAACGACGAACGGCCAGTGGCACTACTACTACCAAATGCTCAAGTGGCTGTACGACGTGAGCGCGAGCCCCACCACATACGCCGGGACGTATGACACCTACGAGACCATCGACCAGGAGCGCTTGATGGCCGGCCACTCGGCCGAGTACTTGAAGCAGTCCGAGGACTGGATGACGGACGCGTACTTCATGGATGGCGTTGCCGGGCGGACAACGCCCTCGCAGCTGTCGAAGACCCGCCTCCAGGCCACGATGGCCGATCGGGCGCAGGCCACGCAGCTGTTCCAGAAGGGGGACTACCTGCACGCCATGTACGCGATGCGCAATGCCGCGCTGCACGCCAAGGCTGTGCACTCGCCAGCCGTCGCCCCGCACCTGATGTCGCTGGACGACGCCGCCCACGACGTGAACGCGATCTTCAAGATCACGCCGCAGCAGGGCTACGCCGCGCCGTCGCCGGTGAACGCGGCCCCGCTCTGGTGGACCACCCTGCCGGCGCCCGCGGCATCGAGCTCGGCTTCGGCCGCCCCGGCTGCTCCGATCAGCGTGAACAAGAGCCCGTCGGTGAACTTCTGCCACATCCGCTACTAGGGATGCTCGCACGCTCGTAGGCTTCGTCGCGATGATCGGCGATCCGGATGACGTCTACGACGACGCCACCTGGGATGCCGTTGATCGGTGGCACGTGCCGGCGCGGCGAGTGCCGGCAGAAGTCGCGTCAGGGTGGCGTGCGGGTCTGGGAGCGACGGCCCTCATGACGGCGGCGGCGCTTGGCGTGCAGGACGTACTCGAGCCAAAGCGCCACGCCCCGATCATCGAGGAGATCGATCTCGACACGCTCGGGCCCAGCGAGCGCGCTCCGGTGGTGTACCACCACGTGCCAGGAGCACCGAGAGCGAGTCGGGCTGTTGTCCGCCTGTGGCTCCTGTGCTGAGACCTCGTGCTGCCGTCGTTGGGTTGTCGATCGTCTTCGTGCTGTTTGCGGCCGGAACCGGAATGGCCGAGGCGTCTTCGGTCAGGCCGAAGCAGCACTTCGAGGGCGTCGTGAACGGCCGCACCACTGATGTTGTCGTTCACACCGCCTGTCCTGGCCCGGCGACAGGCGGACGGACCGGCCCGCTCGCGGGACGGCAGTCGATGGCCGTGGTCCGCGCTCGCAACGGCGCTGGGTACACCGGTCCGTTCCGTCAGATCTATGGCTGGTTCGCGCAAGACGCCTCGTCGAGCACGCCAACCCAGCTGACCTTCACCTCGTACAACGTCAAGCAAGCGATCCCGAGCAGCATTCGCGTGCCCTGTGAGGGTGATGGCCAAGTGCAGTTCAGCTCGTGCCCGTTCGGCGCCCCCTGTGCCGCCGGTTTCGTGCCGGACGTCGTGGACGTCCACTTCGTCAACATCGCCGTCTGACCGGCTGGTCGCTCGGTTACGGCGAGTCCCAGTTCTCGTCGAGATGCGCCTCGATCGCCTGAACCTTGTGAGCCATCGCATCCACCGCGCCCGGTCGCACGTCGAGCTTGATCACAACGCTCACCCGAGGCGCGCTCTCGCCGACCCTCTCCACACATTGCTTGATGAGTGTCATCACGTCATCCCACTCGCCCTCGACATTGGTGAACATCGCGTTGGTTTCGTTGGGCAGACCGCTCTCGCGTACTAGGCGCACGGCTTCGGCCACTGAGCCGCTCACGGAATCGCTTCCACCCAACGGCGTGATCGAAAAGGCAGCAATCATGCGCCGATCGTGACACGCCGGCTGGCTCCTACAGTGCGTCGGCCACATCAAGCCGACCGTCCTCGAGCGCGCGAAGCGGCGTGACCTTCACGACGGCGTCGCGGTTGATCGGCCCATAGATGTGCGGGAAGGACTGCTCACCGCCGTCGAGGTTCTCGACCTGGACTGCCGCGGCGAGAAGCGCCGGATCGAGCTCCAGGAGGAGAACGTCCGGTCGGCCGCGATACACCAGGTCTGCGATCTGTTGGACTTGGTCGCGGAACGAGCAGTGAACAAACCCCTGCTCTGCGAGGGACCTCCCAAGCGTCGACGTCGTGTACGGGCCACCGGCGTCGGACTCCCAGTCACCGGTCAACGCGAGGTGATAGATCGGGCCGTCGATCATCCGCTGATCGTGACCCATGGACGACCGCCCGTCGAGCCAGAGCGCGCCCGTTCCCAATGTCCACAGGTTGTTCGGGCAAATCCGCACACAGAGTGACCGCATTTGCCCGGGCAATGTCGTGGCGTCCGATTGTCGCTCGGATGTGGTGCAAAACAACAACCGCCCGCCGACGACGCCAGCCGCCGCAACGGCACGCCCGTTGAGTGTCACACCCCCTCGGCATAGTTCAGGGCATGGAACTCATCGTTGTTGTCGTGGTGCTGATCGTTGCGTTGGCGGCTGTGATTGCGGTGCGGGCCGCGGTCGACACCGTGGTGTCGGTCGCCGATCAGCAGCTCGGCACGAGAACGGAAGCGGGCACGCGTGAGCTCGCCCTCCATCGCGATGCAATCGGGGATCGCCTCGATGCGATGGGCGGTGAGCTGGCACGCGTGAACGAGCTCGTCGGTGCCATGCAGCGGGAGCGATCGCTCCAACATGGCGAGCTGCTCGAAGGCCTACGCGAGACGTTGCGCACCACTGGAGAGCTCGCGAACACTACGAACGCGCTGCGTCAGGCGCTCGCGAGTCCCAAGGCGCGCGGCCAATGGGGCGAGCGCATGGCCGACGACGTGTTGCGCGCTGCCGGAATGATCGAAGGAGTGAACTACCGGAAGCAGACGGCGATCGCGGGCGGCACCATCCCCGACGTCACGTTCATGCTGCCGCGCGATCTGTTGCTGCACATGGACGTGAAGTTCCCGGTCGACAACTACCTGCGCCACCTCGAGGCGACGACCGACCCCGAGCGCCACGGCACGTGCATCGCGTTCTTGCGCGACGTCCGCACCCGCATCAAGGAGCTCGCCAACCGCGGCTACGCCGATCCGGCCACGACCGCCGGCTACGTGCTGCTGTTCATCCCCAACGAGAGCGTGTACGCGTTCATCCAGGAGCACGACCGTGAGGTCGGCGACTTCGCCCTCGCTCAGGGCATCGTGCTGTGCTCGCCGTTCACGCTCTTCGCCGTGCTCGGTGTGATCCGTCAGGCGGTCGACTGCTTCCTGCTCGAGCGTGCGTCCGACGAGATCCTCGTCGCCCTCGGCCGCTTCTCCGACCAGTGGAGCCGGTTCTCCGACCACGTCGACAAGCTGGGCAAGCAGCTGAGCACCGTTCAGGGAACGTACGAGGAGCTGGCGACCACCCGTCGGAGCCAGCTCGAGAAGCGACTCGACGAGATCGATGCGATTCGTACCCGCCGAGGTCTGGCCGGCGAAGACGACGAAGACGAAACGCCGGTCTTGCGACAGGTCAACGACCTCTAGCCTGGGCGGATCAGC
The DNA here is from genome assembly GCA_041166745.1 of Acidimicrobiaceae bacterium. Lineage (GTDB taxonomy): Bacteria > Actinomycetota > Acidimicrobiia > Acidimicrobiales > JACDCH01 > DASUCS01. The sequence goes on along the minus strand of JBEEGH010000016.1, from coordinate 68,296 downwards.
CGCTTCTTCGTCACCACGCCGATCTACTACGTCAACGATGCCCCCCACATCGGTCACGCCTATACGACGGTCATCGCCGATTCCGTCGCGCGCTGGCATCGTCTGCTTGGTGACGACACCTACTTCCTCACCGGCACCGACGAGCACGGCCTGAAGGTCGCCCAATCGGCCGACGAAGCCGGAATCTCACCGCAAGAGCAGGCCGACCGCAACGCCGCCCGCTTTCGGGAGACGTGGGACAGCCTCGGCATCTCGTACGACGACTTCATCCGCACGACCGAGCCTCGCCATCACGCCGCGGTCCAGGCGCTGCTCACGAAGATCAAAGAGAACGGCGACATCGAACTCGACACCTACGAAGGCCCGTACTGCGTCTCGTGCGAGGCGTACTACACGGAGGCCGAGCTGATCGACGGCATCTACTGCCCGATCCACACCGGCAAGCCGGTCACCTACCTCAAGGAGGAGAACTACTTCTTCCGGCTGAGCCGCTACCAGCAGCGGCTGCTCGACTGGATCGAGTCGAATCCCGAGGCGATCACGCCCGAGGGCAAGCGCAACGAGGTGCTGGGCTTCATCCGCCAGGGACTCGACGACGTCTCGATCACCCGGACGTCACTCAACTGGGGTGTGCCGGTGCCCTGGGCCGAGGGTCACGTCTTCTACGTCTGGTACGACGCGCTCATCAACTACGCAACCGCGATCGGGTACGGCACGGACGACGAGCGCTTCACGACCTGGTGGCCGGCGGTGCACCACCTGATCGGCAAGGAGATCATCCGCTTCCACTGCGTGTACTGGCCGGCGATGTTGATGGCCGCAGGGATCGATCCGCCCCACCGGGTCCATGTCCACGGCTGGCTGCTCCTCGGCGGCGAGAAGCTGAGCAAGACGGTGCACGGCCCCGCGAAGCTCACCGACATCGCCCCGGCCCGCCTGGTCGAAGACTTCGGGGTCGACGCGTTCCGGTACCACTTCCTGCGCGACACCCCGTTCGGTCCCGACGGCGACTTCAGCTACGAGCGCATCGTCGACCGCTACAACAGCGACTTGGCCAACAACCTCGGCAACTTGTTGTCGCGCGTCGCGACCGTCGTCGACAAGAAATGCGGTGGTGTCGGTCCGGCGCCGCGCGCCGACAGTCCGTTGCGCTCGGTCGCCGAGGAGGCCTACGCCGCGACCGCCGAGGCGTGGGATCGCGTGCAGCCGTCAGTGGCGCTCGACGCCACCTGGCGTCTCATCCGCGAGACGAACGCCCTGCTCGAAGCAACCGAGCCGTGGAAGGCCGATCCCGGCCCGGACGTCGACGGGGTGCTCGGCGACGCACTCGAAGCGTTGCGGATCGTGGCGATCCTGGCCTCGCCGGCCACGCCCGACGCCAGCGCGGAGATCTGGCGCCGCATCGGCCTCGAGGGTGTCCCACAGGATCAGCGGCTTCCGGCCGCGGCGGCATGGGGCCAGTATCCCGGCCGTCTACCGGTCGAGAAGGGCGAGCCCCTCTTTCCCCGAATACGAGCCTGACCTGGTGCTCTGGACGGACGACCACTGCCATCTGCCCGACGACCCCGCAGAAGCGGCCGCCGTCGTCGCTGAGGCCCGTGAGGCGGGCGTGACCCGGATGGTCACGATCGGAACGACCGTCGAGGAGTCGCGCGCGGCGATCGGGCTGGCCCGCGCGCTCGATGGTGTGTGGGCAACGGCCGGCGTCCATCCGCACGACGCCAAAGGCGGGATGGACGGGCTCGAAGCCCTGCTCGACGCACCCGAAGTGGTTGGCGTGGGGGAGTGCGGGCTCGACTACCACTACAACCACTCGCCGCGGGACGTGCAGATCGACGTGTTCGCGCGGCAGATCGCGTTCGCACACGCACGCGATCTCGCGCTCGTGATCCACACGCGCGAGGCGTGGGACGACACGTTCGCGGTGCTCGCCGAGAGTGGTGTCCCGCCGCGCACCGTGTTCCACTGCTTCACCGGTGGCGTCGACGAAGCGACCCGCGCCCTCGCACTCGGTGCCTACCTCTCGTTCTCCGGCATCGTGACGTTCCCGAACGCGCAGGACGTACGCGCCGCCGCGGCGATGTGCCCGCTCGACCGGCTGCTGGTCGAGACCGACGCCCCTTTTCTGACCCCCGTGCCCCACCGCGGAACGCCGAATCGGCCGGCCTTCGTGACGCTCGTCGGGGCGGCGGTCGCCGAGGCCAAAGGGGTGCCGACCGAAGAAATTGCGGCCGTGACCTGGGCAAACGCGGAATTGCTGTTTGGCCTCTGAACCCTCCGGGAAGGGACTAGCCCGTTCGTTTGCGTTCGTGTTACGACCCTCGTAACGTGCCCGGCGCACAGACGCCCGCAGACCACCAGAGGGAAAAGGACGGAGCTCTGGAGGCCAACGAAGCTGAGGTGCGGCAACTGTATGTCGTTCCGCGACATCGCCTGGTGTTCGCTGTCTGGTTGACGGTGCTGGCGTTGCCCCTCCTCCTGATCGACAACATTCCGAAAACCGAGGCCAGGGCGGCGTCCGTCAAGGTTGAGGCCGCGCGCGCTCCAGAGACCACGTCGACGGCGCCGGCGACCACGCTCGCCGAGACGACGACCGTTGTCACTGACACCGTCGCCGCGCCGTCCGAAACCACGCCGGCTACCGCCGCGCCGAAGCCGAAGCCCGCTCCGACGACGACCGCGGCGCCGACGACCACCACCCCGCCGAATGTCGAGCAAGGGGGCGCGTCCTGGTACAGCTACCGACCGGGTGAGTGCGCCCACAAGACGCTTCCGAAGGGCACCGTCGTCACGATCAGAAGTCTCGAGAACGGCGCGACCACCACCTGCGTCGTGACCGACCGCGGCCCCTATCAAGCGGGCCGGATCATCGACCTCGATCAAGCCACGTTCTCCCAGTTGGCCGACCCCTCGCAGGGCGTCGTTCAGGTCGAGATCAGCTGGTAGTAGTGAACTGACCGGGTGACGATCACCCGGCGCCATGCCCAGGAGCTGCTCGACCGCCACGGCGTGCATCCCAGCCGGGCCCTCGGCCAGAATTTCGTCGTCGACCCCAACACCGTTCGGCGGGTCGTGCGCCTGGCCGGCGTGGAACCGGGTGATCACGTGGTCGAGGTGGGCGCCGGGCTGGGATCGCTGACCCTGGCTTTGGTCGAGGCCGGCGCCGACGTGACCGCCGTGGAGCTCGACCGCCACCTCTTACCGGTGCTGGCCGAGGTGCTCATCGGAGCGGAGCCCGCACCGACGGTGGTGCAGGGTGACGCCCTCCAGCTCGATTGGTCGGCGCTGCTCGCGGGCCGGAACCGTTGGCAGCTCGTGGCCAACCTGCCGTACAACGTCGCCACGCCGTTGGTGCTCGATCTGCTCGATCGGGTGCCGTCCATCGACCGGATGCTGGTGATGGTGCAGCGCGAGGTCGGCGAGCGGCTGGCCGCGTCGCCGGGCACGAAGGCGTACGGCATTCCGTCGGTGAAGGTGGCGTACTGGGCGGAGGCGACAGTGGTGGGACGCGTCGGGCCGACGGTCTTCTGGCCCAAGCCCAAAGTCGAGTCCGCGCTCGTGCGCATCGAGCGACGACCCGAGCCCGCAACGGCCGCCGACCCCGACGCGCTGTTCGCCCTCGTGCGCGCGGGCTTCGGTCAGCGGCGCAAGATGCTGCGCGGCTCATTGTCAGGGCTCGTCGACGCGGCGGCCTTCGAGCGTGCAGGCATCTCCTCGGAGGCCCGCGCCGAGGAGCTGTCGGTGGAGGATTGGGGCAGGCTGGCGCAGTGACCGCCGCCCCTCTCGCAGACTTGCGCGTGATCGACGCGAGCACCGTCGTCGCCGGACCGAACTGCGCCCGCTACCTCGCGGACTTCGGCGCGGACGTCGTCAAGGTCGAGCGGCCCGACGGCGGCGACACGGCCCGCACGATGGGGTTCTTGCACCCCGACGGCGATTCGCTGTTCTTCAAGCTGCTGAACCGCAACAAGCGAACGATCGCGCTCGATTTCAAGGACGCCGACGACCTCGCGGTCATGCACCGGTTGTGTGCGGGTGCGGATGTTCTCGTCGAGAACTTCCGGCCCGGAACGCTCGAACGGCTCGGTCTCGCCCCGGACGCCCTGCTCGCCGCCAACCCGAAGCTGGTGATCACGAGGATCACCGGCTTCGGCCAGGACGGTCCCTACGCGCATCGTCCCGGGTTCGCCACCCTCGCCGAGGCGATGTCCGGCTTCGCCGCGCTCAACGGGGAGCCCGACGGGCCGCCGCTCCTGCCACCGATCGCGCTCACCGACGAGGTGACCGCGCTGGCCGCCGCGTTTGCCACGATGGTCGCGGTGCACAGTGGCGTCGGCCAGGTCGTCGACGTCAACCTGCTCGAGTCGCTGTTCCAGATCATGGGGCCGCTGATGTCGGCGTACCGCGTGCTCGGTTACCAGCAGCCTCGTCTCGGATCGGGCATCGCGTACTCGGTGCCTCGCGGCACCTACCAGTGCGCGGACGGCAACTGGGTGGCGGTGAGCACGTCGGCCGAAACGGTCGCACAACGCGTGATGGCGCTCATCGGTGTGGGAGACGATCCCCGCTTCACCTCCTTCGAAGGCCGCATCGCCCATCGCGACGAGATCGACGAGCTGATGACGCGCTGGGTCGGTGCTCGTACCCAATCGGATGTTCTCGCTGCGTTCGAGACGGCGCACGCGGCGATCGCGCCGATCCTCGACATGGAAGGCATCGCCGCCGATCCGCACTACGCCGCTCGCGAGTCCATCGTCGAGGTCGACGGCATCCCGATGCAAGGGTTGGTGGCCCGCCTGTCGGCGACGCCAGGTCAGCTTCGATGGGCCGGACGTTCGCTCGGGGCCGACCGCGCGGAGATCGTCGGCGAGCTCGAATGACGAACGCGGTCGTCGTCGCGCCGGCCAAGCTCACCGTGGCGCTGCACATCACCGGCGTGCGCGACGACGGGTACCACCTGCTCGACGCCGAGATGGTCACGATCGACCTCGCCGACACGCTCACGTTCAGCGACGGCGATGGGCTCGAGATCAGTCGTGCGGACGTCGCGGCCGACGACTCGAACCTCGTGCGGCGTGCGCTGGCTCTCGTCGGACGCAGCGCGCACGTGCGCGTCGACAAACGCATACCGCCCGGCGCAGGACTGGGAGGCGGCTCGGCGGATGCCGCCGCCGTGTTGCGGTGGGCGGGCTTCGCCGACGTGGAGCGGGCCGCAGTCCTGGGGGCCGACGTGCCCTTCTGCCTGCGCGGCGGCCGCGCTCGCGTGACCGGAGCGGGCGAGGTGGTGGACCCGTTGCCGTTCGAGCCCCGCACGTTCACGCTGGTCATCCCGCCGTTCGGGTGCTCGACCGCCGACGTGTATCGAGCATGGGACGAGCTCGGTGGCCCCGCAGGAACCCGCGGGAACGATCTCGAGCCGGCCGCCCTGGTGGTCGAGCCTCGGCTGGCCGCATGGCGAGACGGCTTGGGCGCCGCCACGGGACAGCAGCCTCGGCTGGCAGGAAGCGGATCGACGTGGTTCGTCGAGGGCGATTTTCCGGGAGACGACCGAATCGTCGTCAGAACGACAGAAGTGCGCTGATTACTTGCCGGCGCGACGCTGCCAGCGCGTGCGCTTCAGCATCTTCTTGTGCTTCTTCTTGCGCATCCGCTTGCGCCGTTTCTTGATCAGCGAACCCATGAGGGGGGAGACGCTACCGGGAGTCGCCGGTGGGGCCAAGTTGGGCCGCGACGGCTTCATAGTCCGTGATGCGACCACGAATGACGTCGAGGCTGTCGTTCCAGAACCCTTCATCACGTACATCGATGCCGAATCGAGCAGCCAGCTCGGCGGCATCGCCGAGGCCGGTGGCGGACAGCAGATCGTCGTAGCCGAGGCGGAATCGATCGGGATCGGCGGTGAAGCGGGCGTACAGGCCGATGCCGAAGAGCAGACCGAACGTGTATGGCCAGTTGTAATACGCGGTGCCGTAGTAGTGCGGCTTGACTGCCCACATGTAGGGATGGAGTGCGTTCGGGTCGAGCCCATCGCCGTAGGTGGCCAGCTGGGCCTCGGTCATGTGGTCGTTCAGCTCTTGCACCGACAACGAGCGATCGACACGGTGCTCGAACACCGCCTTCTCGAACAGGAAGCGCGAGTGGATGTCGACGACGATCTGCGCGGCGCCCGTGAGATCGGTGTCGAGCAGTACGAGCTGCCGCGCGAGGTCTCCTTCGGCGGCGGCCAAGCCCGACTGCACCAGGATCGTCTCGCAGAAGATGCTCGCGGTCTCGGCCAGGGCCATCGGCGTCTGCCGCTGCATCGGCGTTCGGTCGGCGAGATTGGTGTTGTGGTAGGCGTGACCGAGCTCGTGGGCGAGCGTCGACACGCCGTCGAACGAGCCTGACCAGTTCAACAGCACTCGACTCTCGTCACCCCGCACCGGCATGCAGAACGCGCCGCCCCGCTTGCCATCGTGCGCCTCTGCGTCGACCCATCGTTCGGCGAACGCCCGCTCCGCGAGCGCGGCGAGCGAAGGGGAGTACGACGCGAACGCGGTGCGGACGTGGTCGACCGCCTCGTCCCATGAGCACTCGTTGGCCGTCGGGTCGCCGACTGGCGCGAACAGGTCCCACCACGGAAGGCCGGCGTCGCCGTGGCCGAGCAGCGCCGCCTTGGTGCGCAGGTAGCGACGAAAGTCGGGGAACGACGCCACGCACGCCGCCTGCATCGCGTCGAGCGTCGTCCGGTCGACCGCGTTGTAGAAGAGCGCGGGCGCGAGCGAGTCCTCCCACCTTCGACGCCGGTTGAGCACGTTGGCCTCGCCCTTGACGCCGTTCATCGCCGCCGCGAGCGGGACTGACGCGGATTCCCACGCAAGGAGCTCCGCGTCGTAGGCGGCCTTGCGGACCGCCGGATCGACGTCGAGGGCGAGGTTGCGCACGAGCGTGATCGCGAGATCGTCGCCGTTGACGTTCGCGGTGAGCCGGGAGGAGACGTCGCCGTGCAGCTTGTTCCACGCCGATCCGCCGGTGAGGTTGAGCTCCGCGGCCAAACCTTCTTCGTCCTCGGTCATCTGATGCGTGGCCGCGAACTCGGCCTTGCGCAACGGCCACGCGTGATCAGCGGCGACCTGGCTGACCTCGATCAGTCGATCGGCGCCGAGCCGCGCCACCCACGAGGCCATCCGGCTCGACAACGTGCGCAATGGCGCCGCTTGCGCTTGCAGTTGGGAGTAGAGCGCGGCGGCGTGGTCGTCGCGGGCGTCGGTGGCGATGAAGCTGTAGAGGTAGGCGTTGACGAGCCGAAGGTGGTCTTGCAGGTCGTTCGTCTCGGAGATGACCGCTTCGAACGCGGCGATGGCGTCCTTGTCGAGGTCGACGGGATCGCCGTCGCGCACGTCGTGCTCGTCGTACAGCGCGGTGAGCCTCGCGACACCAGCGCCGAAGCCTTCATGCGCGTTCGAGAACTCGCGTGAATCGAGTCCGGGGTAGAAGGGCGTGACGTCCCAGCGGGGCAGCGTCTCCTCGACAATGGCCATCAGGCCATTCAACTACTCGTAGCGCAGGGCAACGACCGGATCGAGACGCGACGTGCGCCACGCAGGTAATGCTGCGCCCGCGAGCACACAGACGGTGGCGATGAACCCGTAGAGGAACAGCGGCCCGAAGCTCACGCGGAAGGGAATCGTCAGCCCGGTGAGGCTCGTCGACGCGAGCGAGAACGTGGCCAGGCCGATGAGCCCTCCGATGAACCCACAGATGGTGCCGATCAACCCGAACAGTCCCGCCTCGACGAGCACCATGCGCCCGAGGTCGCCCGGCGGCATTCCCACCGCGGCGAGCAGTCCGTGTTCGGCGCGGCGCTTCACCCCGGCGAGTAGGAGCGTCGACGCCGTGGCGATGAAGGCGACGACGAGGAGTCCGCGTGCGAGCAGCCAGAACGGGGCGAGGAAGACCCGGAAGTCGGATGCGAAGCTCTCCGCGACTTGGTCGGGGTCGAAGACCTTGAGGTTCGGCGCGATCCGAGCGGCGCGAACGGTCTCGGCCAGCGCCGACGGTGACAGGCCGGGCTCGGGCACGAGGAGCACCCGACCCACGGGGCGCGCTCCGACGACGCGCTCGAACACCGCTTTCGATGCATAGATCCCGTGGCCGAGGCTGTCGGGATCGGCCCAGATGCCGCCGACGGTCAGGGGGACGATCCCGAAGCGACCGGGAAGATCGAAGGTGCTCCCCGGCCGCAGATCGAGCGCGCGGGCCAGGCCGGGGCCGATCATCACCTGCCCCTGCCGCAGGGCGGCCTCGACGTCGACGCCTTGGTACACCTTGAAGTGATTCGGTTGCCCGTCGTTCATGGTGATCGCCGCGGGCCCGACTCCCGCCATGTCGATCGCGGCGAAGTACTCGCGTTCGACGGCGGCGACTCCCGGCACCTGCGCGAGCGCGGACTGCACGTCGGGCGACACCTTGGCATCGATGGCGGACGTGTTGTTGAGTCCCATCGTCGCGATGGTCACGCGGTCGGCCGACGTGGCCCGAGCGAGCTGTTCGGCGCCGACGGTCATTCCCGGCAGCACCCCGCCGAGCGTGAACGCCATGCCGACGGCCGCGCCGATGGCGGTGAGCACGGCCGACGTTCGCCGCGTCTCGGTCACGAGGTTGGACACCGCCACCCGCGCCGGCCCCCGCTGCAACACGGGGATCTTCTCGATCCAGCGCACCGCGAACGGCGCGAACGCGGGCGGCAGCGGGAACGCGCACGTGAAGGAAAGGATCACGCCGATCAACAGAACGTTCGGTTGCCAACTCTCGAGGCCGCCGTCGCGAGCCCCGAGCCAGGCCATCAGGAGTCCACCGGCGGTCATCACGGCGAGGATCACGGCCCGGCGGGCTCGAATGCGTGTCGAGGCGTCGTGCCGGCGGCTGCGGTCGACGAGCTCGCCGGCGATGTCGAGTTTGGCGGCCCGGCGCGCTGGTAGAAACGCCGCCGCGACGCTCGCGAACACTCCGATGGCCAGACCGATCACGGTGCTGGCCACGGTCGGATGCACGGACAAGTGGATGCCCGCGGCCTGTTCGGCGAACTTCGAGAAGTTGGCCACGAACGGTCGTGCGACGAGCAACCCCATTCCGATGCCCACCGCTCCACCGGCGAGGCCGAGCACCGCCGCCTCGGCGAGCACGCCCAAAGTGACGGTGCCCGGCGTGCCACCGAGAGCGGATGCGATCGCCATCTCCCGCCGGCGCTCTTCGAGCGACAAGGTCATCGTGTTGAACACGAGCTGACCGCCGACCGCGAGTCCGAACAAGCTGATGAGGAACAGGAACGGCAGGAGCTGGCTGGACACGAACGCAACGTTGCTGCCGGGCTCCGTGGCCAACAGCACTTTGTTCTGCGGGCCGACCTCATCGGCGAGCGTCGCCTGCAATTGTCCGGTGGCGACACCGGGCCGTGGAACGATGAAGATCGCATCGAGGCCGTTCGGCCGGGCGAACAATGCTTGGGCCACCGACAGCGGGTAGAGCACCACCCTTCCGCCGTTCACGTTGTCGAAGTCGGTGACAACGGGCGCATTCTCGAGCGAGCGGTCACCGAAGTCGGTGCGCAGCAGGCCAGTCGGTCCCGCGGCGGCGCGCACACCGGAACCGATCGCCGGTGGGTTGGCGTCAGTGAGGTTCGCCAATGCCGCAGGATCACAGCCTCGACTGCCGAACAGCGCTTCGGCGCGGCAGTCGGCGCCGATCACCGCAACGAGCTCGTCGTGACCTCGGTCGTCGCTCACCTGCGTCACGGTGAGCACGAGCGGCACCGCGGTTTGCACGCCATCGACCTTCTCGATCGCGGCGAACGTCGACGCGTCGATGCCGCCGTGGTCGAAGCGGCTGACGACGCGCAGCGTCGCAGAGCCGCCAATGGTGGCGTTGTACGCAGTGAACGATCGGTCCAGGCTCGATTGCGCGACCAACACCGCGACCGTGAGCGTCACGCCCGCGCCGATGGCCAGTACCGCGAGCGCCGCGCGCAGCGGTTGGCGCCGCAGCTGCCGCAGGTGCATCAGACGGAAGGTGCTCCTCAAGTGAGCACGCCGTCGGCCATCGTGAGCACACGGTCGGCGTGCGCAGCGATGAGCGGATCGTGCGTGACGAGCATCATCGCCACCCCCGCACCGCGTACGCGTGACACGAGTAGGTCGATGATCTCGGCCGCGGTCGTGCTGTCGAGATTGCCGGTGGGTTCGTCGGCGAGCACGAGGGTCGGATCCGCGACCAGTGCGCGAGCAATTGCGGCGCGTTGCAACTCACCGCCGCTCAGCTCGCTCGGGAGGTGGTCCGCGCGGGCGCTGAGGCCGACAGCGTCGAGGATCGGACGCGCGCGATCCTTTGCTCGGTTTCGGGATTCGCCGTTCAGGAGCAGCGGCATGGCGACGTTCTCGATCACGTCGAGCCCCGGCAGGAGGTGGAACGCCTGGAAGACGAAGCCGACGCGTTGGCGCCGAGCGATGGCCCGACCTCGAGCGCTCATCGAGGACAGCGACTGCCCGTCGAGCCACACCTCGCCCTCGTCCGGAGCGGCCAGCCCGCCCGCGAGATGCAGCAGGGTCGACTTCCCCGAGCCACTGCGGCCGACGATGGCGACGATCTCCCCGCGATGGACGTCGACGTCGACGCCTCTGAGTACCGGAAGCGACTGGCCTCCGAGCTCGTAGCTGTGGTGGAGTCCCCGCAAACCCAGCATCGGCGGACGCGCCTCGGCGGTGGCGCGCGCCTGAGGCGGACTCGTTGCGGTGGTTTCCATCCCAGACCCCCCAGGTCGGACGTTTCGTCCCTTTTCCTATAGAGGCATGGCGAGCGACAACAGGCAAGAGGACGATCGGTGACGCTTGTCATGCTGACTGGTGCGCACCCCACTGGGCGCTTCAGTCCCACGGGTACGCATCAGTCATTCGCGTACGCTGATTCCGACATTCGGGGGTCGTCCAATCGGTAGGACGCCAGCCTTTGGAGCTGGTTATCGGAGTTCGAGCCTCTGCCCCCGAGCACGCGAGAAGGGCGCCGGTTCAGGAGACTGACCGGCGCCCTCGTCGCGAGTGAGTGATGGATAGTCCTGGCTCACAGCGGTAGAACGGAGGCATGCCGGAACGTCCCCTCAGCGCCGTGGTGCTCGCCGCCGGAGAGGGCACTCGCATGCGGTCGACCCGCCCCAAGCCCCTGCACATGCTCTGCGGCCGGGCCATGGTCCTCTACGTCCTCGACGCCCTGGCCGAATGTGAGGTGACGAGAGCCGTGGTCGTCGTCGGCCATGGGGCCGAGCGGGTCACGAAGAAGCTGCAAGAGGAGGCCGGCGATCTCGAGCTCGACTTCGTCGAACAGCACGTGCAGCGGGGCACCGGCGACGCCACCAGCGTCGGGCTCACGGCCTTCCCCGACGACGACGACGATGGCGACGTGCTCGTGCTGCCCGGCGACACTCCGCTCCTACGTGCGTCGACGATCGCATCGCTCGTTCGTGAGCACCGTCTCACCGAAGCGGCTTGCACGATCCTCACCGCAACTTCCGACGATGCCACCGGCTACGGCCGCATCGTGCGCGGGAAGGACGATCGGGTCGTGCGCGTGGTCGAGGAGCGCGACGCCACCGACGATGAGCGTGCGATCACCGAGTGGAACACATCGATCTACTGCTTCCGTCGCAGTGTGCTCGCCCCCGCGCTGCGCCGCGTGACGCCCGACAACGACCAAGGTGAGTACTACCTGACCGACGTCGTGGAGGTGTTGCACGACGCGGGCTACTCGATCGTGCCGATCCTCGCTCCCGACGACATCGAGCCGCACGGCATCAACGACCGTCGTCAGCTCGCGCGAGCAGAGGCCGAGCTGCGCCGGCGCATCAACGACGCCTGGCTCGGCGCCGGCGTGACGATGGTCGATCCCGACCGTACGTACATCGACACGACGGTTCGGCTGGCGCCCGATGTCACGATCTTCCCCGGCACACTCCTCCAAGGAGCGACCGTCGTCGGCGAGGGCGTGGAGCTCGGCCCCGACACCCGGCTGGTCGATTGCACCGTCGGCGACGGCGCGATCGTCGAGCGCACCGTGGGCCGTCATGCCGACGTGGGCGCTGGCGCCGTGGTCGGTCCGTATGCGGTGCTCGAGCCCGGAGCGCACATTGCGCCCGGAGCGCGAACGGGGTCGTTCTACACTGCGACTGCGGAGGACGCAGGAACCTAGGGACGAGGGGCGCAGCGCTCGATGGAGCTGGTGACGAAGAAGACCCTGCGGCTCTACTCCGGCCGTTCGCATCCCAAGCTCGCGGAAGACATCGCGGAGCGGCTCGGTGTACCGCTCGGTGAGGCCAACGTCCGAGATTTCCCGAACGGCGAGATCCACTGCCGGTTCGGCGAGAACGTCCGCGGGGCCGACGTCTTCATCATCCAGACGCACTGCGGGTCGGTGAACGACTCCATCATGGAGCAGCTGATCATGATCGACGCCGCCAAGCGGGCGTCGGCGAAGCGGATCACGGCGGTCTGCCCGCTGTACGGCTACTCCCGGCAAGATCGCAAGGCGGAGGGGCGCGAGCCCATCGCCGCCAAGCTCGTCGCCGATCTCCTCACCGTCGCGGGTGCCAGCCGGATGCTCAGCGTCGATCTGCACTCCGGTCAGATCCAGGGGTTCTTCGACAAGCCCGTCGATCACCTCACGGCGATGCCGGTGCTGCTCGACTACATCGAGCGCGAGTGCGCCGGCGACATCGTGGTCGTCGCCCCCGACGCCGGGCGCGTGAAGGTCGCAGAGCGCTACAGCCAACACCTGTCGGCCGACCTTGCGTTCGTGCACAAGCGCCACATCAAGGGAAAGTCCGACGAGGTCGAGGCTCGAGGCGTGATCGGTGAGGTCGACGGGCGCCGGTGCGTGATCATCGACGACCGCATCGACACCGCGGGCACGATCGTCGCGGCGGCCGACATCCTCACCGAGAACGGCGCCACAGAGGTCTGGGCGATGGCGACGCACGGGGTACTCGCGGATCCCGCGGTCGACCGCCTCAAGAACTCCTTGATCTCCCGCGTGGTCATCACCGACACGGTGCCGGTGCCGCCCGAGAAGCAGATGGACAAGCTCGAGGTGCTGTCCGTCGCCAACATCATCGGCGACGCGATCGACGTCATCTTCGAAGACAAGTCCGTGAGCGAGCTCTTCGGCGGCGAGAACCAGAGCTGACGTAGCGCTCTCCCCGAGACGGTGTGACCGTCGAAGAAGGAGTGGGGCCCGCTCGCGGGCGCGTGATCACTCCGATCGTGATCGACGACGCCGTTGTCGGCGCGAGCGCTCGAGCACGAGCACCATCCCGCCGATGCCGGCGACGAGCAACACGCCGCCGAGCACGGCCAAGAGATTCGACGAGTCCTGCTTCGGCGCGCCCGGTTGCACCACGACGACCGTCGTCGACGTGGTCGTAGATGCGACCGGCGCCGCCGTGGTCGTTGTCGGCGCCGTCGTTGTCGTCGTTGTGACCGTGGTCGTGGTCGGCGCCCTCGTCGTCGATGTCGACGACGATGTGGATGTCGCCGGGCCCTGCACGAAGATCGTGCCGGCCGGGCCGTTCTCGTCGACGCGGTACGCGAACGTGCCGCGCTCCCCACCAGTTTCGAACGGGCCGAACTCCGCACCGGTGTGTGGCGCGATCGGACCGCCACGCGGCTGGCCGGCCGCGAAGATCGTGTGCTCGACGTCGTCGTCGTTGAAGAAGGTCACGGTGTCGCCCTCGTTCACTGTGACCTGCGACGGGCTCGGCGCACCTCCCACGATGTGGACGTCGGTGCTCGCCGCGCCTGCGGGCGCGGCCAGGAACGCCGAGAGGCATGACGTCACGAAGACGACGGCGAAGAGCTTGCGCACGTAGTGATCAGTTGGCCAACGCGGGCCGTCGGTCTTTCCACGGGAGCGCATGCTCGAGCTGCGTACCCAGTTGGAGCAGCAGATCTTCCCTCCACGGCGGGGCCACGAGCTGGACGCCGACCGGCAGTCCCTCCGCCGATTGGTGGAGAGGCAATGACAGGGCGGGCAGGCCCGTCACGTTGAAGATCGACGTGAAGATGGCCATCGGATAGCAATTCAGGAGACCCGTCTGTGGGTCGAGGTCCATCCCCTCGCGCCACGAGCCGACCTTCGGCGGTTGCACTGCCATCGTCGGTGTGAGGAGGACGTCGAAGTCGCGGCCGAACGGCGCAATGATCGGACGGGTGAGTCGCTGTGTCGAGCGAACCGACTCCGCGAACGTGAGCGAATCGATCTTTCGGGCTTCGTCACGCAGTGCGGCGTTGAGCGGCTCGATGGCGTTCCAGTCCTCGACAGGCGACCACGCCGATCCCGTGTTCCAGATCACGATGAAGCTGGCGACGAACTCCTCGGCGTCGGGCATGTCGAGTGCGACCTCGACGACGTCGTGGCCGAGCGACTCGAGGGCGGTTGCCGCGGCCCGCACCGCGGCAGCGCACTCCGGATCGACCGGCAGGCCGAGCGGGGCATCGGTGGTGAACCCGACATGGAGACGGGCCGGGGTGGATGCCGCCAACGTGGTGTAGGGCTGCGGCGGTTGCGGCGCCGAGAAGAACACGAGCGGATCGACGACACCGAGAATGTCGAGCAGAGCGGCAGTGTCGGCGACGGTGTGCGAGAGCACGCCCTCGGAGACGAAGCCTTCGAGCTCGATGAACTCGTTCGGGACGCGCCCACGGCTGGCCTTCAATCCGACGAGCCCGTTGCAGGAAGCGGGAATCCGAATCGAGCCGCCGCCATCGCTGGCGTGCGCGATCGGGGCCATGCCTGACGCGACCGCCGCACCGGCGCCACCGCTCGACCCCCCTGGTGTGTGCTCCGGATTCCACGGATTTCGGGTGATGCCGTGGGCGTCGCTCTCCGTGAACGAGATCGTTCCGAACTCGGGGGAGTTGGTCATGCCGAGCAAAACGAAGCCCGCATCCACGAATCGATCGACGATCGGATCGGACTCGGTGCGCGGCGCGCGGGCGGCGCCACGCGAGCCGTACGTGCACGGCCAACCGGCCACGGGGTTCAAGTTCTTGATCGGCAGCGGCACACCGTGGAACGGCGGAAGCTCATCCGATGGCGTCGTGACCACCGCATCTGCTGCTCGTTTCGCCGCGCCCCGCACATCGTCGTCCGCCCGATGCGAGAACGCGTTGAGCATCGGCTCGAGCTGCTCGATGCGCTCGAGATAGAGGTCGGCGACCTCGACGGGGCTCACCTCCTTCGTACGAATCGCGCGGGCGATGTCGAGAGCGGAAGTAAAGGCATCCATGACGAGAACCTATGTCGGGTCCTTCGCCAGCAGCGCATCGAGCTTGGCTTCGAGCCTGCGGATGTCGGCCTTGGTGGCGTTCTCCTCGTCCTCCTTCAGCACGACCACGATCGCGCCGCCAGGCTCGAGCACCGCCTCGTGCACTTCCTCGACGTCGTTTGCGCCCTGGTGACGCACGGCTTGAATCACATCTTCCTCACGGAGCCCGAGCCGTTTGATCGCGACGCGGTCGAGCCGGCCCTCTTTGACGAGCACGGTCGGCGTGCCTTCGAACAGGCGAACGGCGAGATCGCTGCTCCGAACGACTCGGACGAGCACGGAGTTGCCGGCGACCAGGATGGCGGCGCCCAGCAAGCCGCCGATCAATGACGTGTCGTCGCCGATGATGGCGTTCTGCACGACGTTCGAGAGCAGGAGCAGCACGACGAAATCGAAGGTGTTGAGTTGCGCGAGGTCGCGTTTGCCGGCGAGGCGGAGCAAGATCAACAGGCCGAGGTACACGGCGACCGTGCGGATGCCCTTCTCCGCGGTGGGGATCCCCATCGTGAAGAGGTCGTCGGAAATGCTCGCGAGGAACACAGTTGCCTCCTTTGGCGGGCTCCGGCCGGAGATCGGTAGCATCGCGCCTTCCCATAGCGCTCCGGCGCGATCTCTGAAGTAGGAGCTTCCGATGGCTGAGATCACTCTCCCGGCCCATACCGGCCGTCCCACTGGCTCACGACCCAGCAATCGCTTGCGGGCCGAGGGCAAAGTTCCCGCCACGGTGTACGGACTCGGCGGCGACGCCGTGACCGTCAGCGTCGACTGGCGCGATCTGCGCCATGCGCTCACGACCGAGGCCGGGATGAACGCGCTCATCAACCTGGAGATCGACGGTCACGCGAGTGAGCTGACGATCGTGAAGGAGATGCAGCGCCATCCGATCAAGCGCAGCGTGCGGCACGTCGACTTCTTGCGCGTCAGCCGCGACGTCGCCATCGAGGTCGAGGTCCCGATCGTTCTCATCGGCGAGGCCGAACAGGTCACGCGTGACGGCGGTACGGTCGATCAAGCGCTCTTCCACCTCACGATCAGCGCCAAGCCCGGCGCGATTCCGAACGAGCTCACTGTCGACATCAGCGGGCTCACCATCGGTGATGCCGTGCGCGTTGGCGACATCACGCTGCCGGAAGGCGTCGAGACCGAGGTCGAAGCGGACGAGCCCGTTGTCATCGGTTCCGCTCCGCAGGCCGAGGAAGTCGTCGAGGCTCCCGAGGGCGCCGCGGCCGAGGAAGGCGCCGAGGGCGAGGCCCCGTCCGGAGACGCGTCAGACGCGGCACCGTCCGAGGGTGGCGGCGAGGAGTAGACGCTGCCGGCCGATCATCTCGTCGTCGGCCTCGGCAACCCGGGTGCGGAGTACGAGCGCAGCCGGCACAACTGTGGGGCCGAGACCGTCGCGTTACTGGCGAAGCGACACGGCGGCGCGCTCAAGCGCGACCGCGCTCGCGCGCTCGCCGCTGAGGTCACATTCGGGGGACAGCGTGTCGCGCTTGCCTGGCCCCAGACGTACTACAACGACTCCGGCATCGCCGTGGCGACGTTGGCGCGTCGCTACGACCTTCTCGACGACGTCGAGCGCATCGTCGTAGTTCACGACGAGCTCGATCTTCCGCCCGGACGGCTCAAGATCAAGGTGGGTGGCGGTCTCGCGGGTAACAACGGGTTGCGTTCGATCAAAGCGCATCTGCACACGGACGCCTTCGTGCGAGTCCGTATCGGTGTCGGCAAGCCGCCGGGTCGCGAGGAGGGGGCGAACCATGTGCTTCGACGGCCGGGGAAGAGTGAGCGAACCGAACTCGACATCGCGATCCAACAGGCGGCTGATGCGGTCGAGATGATCGTGCGCGATGGTGTCGAAGCGGCGATGGGCCTCTACAACCGTGTCGAGGACATCACCCCAGAGGATGAGGACATCACCCCAGAGGATTAGGTACCGGGCCGGCTTCCGCGCACAACGCGGTGACCCCGTCGTTGTGCGAGCCCGGAAGCGTTGGCGGCGTGAGGAATGCCGGGCCGTGGTCGAAGTCGAGCGAGTCGAGCAGATCGTCGGCGTTCGCGTCGCGTGCCGTGAGCGCGGGCAGGTTGAACTTCCGCTCGACGAGCTTGAGGATCGACGTGTGATCGTGCACGACGTGTGACACGTAGTTGCGCCTGGCCCAGGGCGAGACGATGGCCGCGGGAACCCGAAACCCGTAGCGGGCAAAGTCGCCCGGCGCGTCGCTCGGACCGATCATCGGAGGGATGTTGTCGGGCGCGATCGCCGCGGGCGGTGCAACGTGGTCGTAGTAGCCGCCGTGTTCGTCGTAACACCAGATCAACATGGTCTTGGCCCAGCCCGGTCCGTTCATGACGGCCTGCACTGCCTTCGCGGTGAACGCTTCGCCCAGCGTGATGTCTTCGCTGTTCTCCTCGCTCGTCCGTTCGTAGTCGGGTTCGACGAGACAGAAGGCCGGCAGGTTGCCCGCCGCGGCGTCGGCATAGAACTGATCGATCTTGACGATCTTCTCCTGGTTCGCCTGGAACACCGGAGGAAACAGCCCGACCGAGGGCAGGTTCGTGAAGTAGTCCTTCCAAGGGATGCTGTGCTTGTTCAGCTGATCCATGATCGTGCCGCCTACCGGCTGTGGGCCTGTCAGCGTGAAGTTCAAGTCATTGTTGACCGAGCCGAACGACGTGCCCGCCAACAGGTACCTGCGGTTCGGGAACGTCTGCGCGAGGCACGATCCGAACCAGCGATCGCAGACCGGGAACGTGTTGGCCAGCGCGTAATAGAACGGAATGTCGTCGCCGGTCCAGTAGCCCATCGAGACCGGGCCGCTGTCGCTCTGCACGAACCCGGTCATCGCACCATCGGCGTACTGCTGATGGGTGGCGCCCCAGGCCTGGCTCGGCTTCCTCGGCAGCTGGCACGTGTTCGCCATGTGAAAGGCGCGCAGCGGCTGGCCCGTCGCGTCGAGATTCGAATTCGTGGGCTTGCCATCCGGACCGCGCGTCAACCCGTCGCCGCGGCCGAGCATGCCCAGGTAGTTGTCGTAGCTGTGGTTCTCCATCATCACGACGACGATGTGCTCGATCTGCGGGAGGGTGTCGACGCCTTCGGGCTTGGATGGATCCGGTCGGTCACCCGCAGCCCGCAGGACGGTGGTGGTCGTCGTGCTCGCGGACGACGAGGAAGGCGTCGACGAGCTGCCTCCCTTCGCGCAGCCGTTCACCGCGAGGCCGACGGCGCCGGCGCCGAGTCCGGTCAGAAACGTCCGCCTCGAGAGCATGACGCCGTTCTAGTCGGACCTACGAGGCTTCGGCCGCCGCCTTGAGGTTCGCCAGCGTTTGCTCCATGCCTCTCACGAGGTCGCCTTCGCGTTCCGACCAGGGCAAGCCCGTGCCGAGCTTCGTGAGGAAGCGGCCGATCGCGCCGGGCACCTTCACGACCTCGAACGACTCGATGACGTCGGTGCCGTCGCCCGCGGGATCGAACTGATAGCGCCACGTCGTCTCGTCCTTGCCGACGCTGAACGCGAACTCGCGTCCTGGTTCCGCGGTGGTGACCGTGCACTTGGTGCTCCAGCCGGCCTTGCGCTTGTTCTTCCCTTTGAAGCGTGCGCCGGCCGCCGGACCAGTGGCGCCGTCGAGCCACTCGCCGCCGAGGTTCTCCGGGCTCCACTCACCCATGCGGGTCACGTCGGCAACCATCGCGTACACCGTGTCGGGACTCGCCGCGATGTGGATCTTTGCCTCTCTCATGATCGGCGACATTACGGCTGCAGCCGGTAGAACGGAACATGTACCGCCATGGCGGTCTCCTTCCTGGTCGGTCGAAGGAGAGGCGCCAGAACGAGGGTGGCGATGCCAGACCAGAGCTACCGTCGATCCTCGGTGGGCCCGTTGGACGTCCTGCGCGAAGCCGTCCTTGCCGCGGCTGATGGTCGCGGCTCGCTGGTCTTCGTCACCGGCGAACCCGGAATCGGCAAGACCACGGCCGCGCAGAGCGTGGCGACGGCGGCCGCGGCGGTGGGGGCGGAGGTGCTCTGGGCCGCGTGTTGGCAAGACGACGCGACAGCGCACGCCCCCTGGCGATCGGTGCTCGCCGATCTCGGCGAGGCAGGCGTCGGCGCACTGTCCGTGCTATCCAGCAACGAAGAGCTCGACCCGACTGCCGCGACGGCCGCCCGGGCGGGTGCGTACGCGCGCGTCGTCGATGCCCTGACTGCGCTCGCCCGGCAGCGACCCATCGTGCTGGTGCTCGACGACCTGCACTGGGCCGATGATGGAACCGTTCGGCTGCTCGCGGCCATGCGCGGCCGCCTGCCCGCGACCCCGATGCTGATCATCGGCACCTATCGCGACAACGAGGTGGCGTCGGACTCGCTGTTGGCGGGCGTCGCGACGGCGGCGGATCGGATCGCGCTCGCGCCGCTTGGGCCGCCAGAGGTGGCAGCGGTCATCGAGGGCGCCTTGGGGCGCGCGCCCGACGATCGCACGGTCGCCGATGTCGTGGGCCGCACGGGCGGCAACCCGTTCCTCGTCGTCCAAGTGAGTCGATTGCTGGCCAGCGGGCGCGACGACGTGCTGCCGGCGGGTGCACGCGATGTCCTGAACCGGCGGCTCGACGCGTTGTCCGTCGATGTTCGATCGGTACTCGAGGCCGCCGCGGTGCTGGGCGGAGCGTTCCGCCCTTCGACCGTCGCCAGCGTCGCGGGAACTGACGCGCAGGCAACACTGGACGCCCTCGATGCGGCGGCGGCCGCGCGCATCGTGCACGCGTCCGCCGATCCCGGCGGGTGGGCGTTCGTGCATGACCTCTTCCGACAGGCCGCGCTCGAGGCATTGCCGACGTCGCGGAAGCTGCAGCTCCACACGGCCGCGGCCGCGGCGCTGGTCAGCATCGACGCTGACCCGGCGACGATCGCCCATCACCTGCTGTCGGCCGCCACGGGGCCGGACATCGACGCGGCAGGGTGGGCGATGCGCGCGGCCGACGCGGCCCTCGAAGCATTCGCGTGGGAAGACGCGGCAGTACACGCGGAACGAGCGCTAGCCGTGCTTCCGTCGGGCGGGAGTGCGGATGAGCCTCGCGCTGAGGCATGGCTCACGTTCGGGCGTGCTCGGCTGCTCGCGGGTGATCGTGATCACGCAGTTGCCGCGTTCACGACTGCGGCTGCACTCGGTCGATCGATGGAATCGGCCGATGTGCTGGCCCGCGCGGCGTTGGGGTTCTCGGCCGACCTCGGCGGGTTCGAGATCCGCCTGTTCGATCAACGCCAGATCGATCTCCTCGAGGAGGCCGCGTCGGCGCTCGGCGCCGCGGGCGACCCGGCGTTGCGGGCCCGAGTGCTCGCTCGGCTCTCGGTGGCGCTCTCGTTTGCCGCGCCCACCGAACGACGACTCGCGTTGGCCGAGCAGGCGGTTGCGCTCGCCCGATCAGGTGACGACCCCTTGGCGCTGGCGGGTGCGCTCGCGGCGCACTGCGACGCCATCGCCGGTCCAGACGACATCGACCGGCGGCACGCCGAGTCGACCGAGATCATCGAGATCGCGGTTGGCGCCGCGGACGGCGGGCTCGAGCTCCTCGGGCGACGGCTGCGGTTCGTTGCGCGGTTGGAGGCCGGCGACGTTCCCGCGGCGATGGCCGAGATGTCGGCGTTCGCCCGTCGTGCTGCTGAGGTCGGCAATCCGCTGTACTCCTGGTACGTGCCGCTGTGGCGGGGCATGTGGGCGATGGCGTCCGGTGACGTCGCGGCGACCGAGGAGGCCGCGGCCGAAGCGGCTCGTATCGGCGAGCGTGCGGGCAGCGAGAACGCATCGATGCTCGCGATCGTCCTGCGCTCGGAGCTCAGCCACCAAACAGCCCGCGTCGAGGAGATGGGCACGTTGCTCGACGAGATCACCTTCGCGATGGGGGAGTTGGCGGCCTCTCCACAGGCGTACGGCAACTTGGCTCGCTTCCAGTTCGACATGGGTCGGACGGTCGACGCGAGCGCGATGCTCGACCGTCTGCTCGCAACCGGTCTCGCTTCGCTTCCGCTCGACGCCGAGTGGTTGCCAGGAGCAGTGACGATCGTCGACGCCGCCGCGATGCTGTCGCATCCATTGTTGGCCGCGGCGGTCGAGGCGCTGACCCCTCACGCGGGGCGCTTCGCGTTCGAGGGCATCGGCGCGGGTCTGCATGGTGCGGTCGACCGGTTCATCGCGTTGGGGCTCACCGCGCTCGGCCGTCGGACTGAGGCGGTTCCGTATGCACGAGCTGCACTGGATGCCAACCGAGCTGCCGGCGCGCTGCTCGTCGCCCACTCGCAACGCGCGCTGGCGGACGCGCTGGAAGGTACAGCTGAAGGTACGGAGCTCGCCGGGGTTGCGGACGCGACGTTCGCGGCGCTCGGCTTTCACCATTTCGCCCGAGGCGGCCCGGTCATACCCGCACTCGAACCCGGCGAGGCGACGCTTCGCCGGGCGGGGGACGTGTGGCATGTGTCGTTTGGCGGCACGTCGACGATCGTGAAGCACGTGAAAGGCATGGCCGACCTCGCGCTGCTGTTGCCGCGCCCCGGACTCGACGTGCACGTGACCGAACTCGAGGCCCTTCCGGCGGCGATGGCAATCGCGGCACGGTCGTCGGGCCGCGACGAGACGCTCGACCGCCAAGCGGTCGCCGCATATCGAGCTCGTCTCGAAGAGCTCGACGGCGACCTTGCGGAGGCGGAAGCGGCCAACGACATCGTGCGCGCCGAGCGAGCACGAACCGAGCGCGACTTCCTGCTCGAAGAGCTGTCCGCATCGCTCGGTCTGGGAGGTCGGCCCCGCACGAACGGCCCTGATCCGGTCGAGCGGTTGCGCAAGGCGGTCACGGCCCGCTTGCGGGATGCGATCCGGCGCATCGACGCGACCCATCCGGCATTGGCTCGGCACCTCTCGAACTCGATCCGGACGGGCACGTTCTGCTCGTACCGGCCGGAGCAGCCGGTCATCTGGCGGTGCGAGTCGCGTTCTGGCGCCAGCTGAGCGTGACCATCACCGAATTCGACACACTGACCGACCGCGCGGCTTGGAGCATGGCCGACCGGATCGTGCATCACGCCACGGCGGTGGGCCGGCCGTTGCACCACGACCGCGACCTCGTGATCGGTTGGCTCGGCGACCGCGGCATGTTCATCAACGCCGCGGTGGTGCTGTCGCCACCGGAGGACTGGGACGCAGTACTCGGCGCGATCGGTGACGTGGTGCCGCCTGGAATCGCCGCCACGTTGACGAGCCCCTACGACACGCCCGACCTCGCCGAGCGCGGCTGGCACCTCGTCGGGTACCCGCCGTTGATGGCCCGTCTTCCCGGGGGGGCGGCGGCGCCGCCGATTCCGGCCGAGCTGCGCATCCACGAGGTCGTCGACCAACCCGGACTCGAGGTGTTCGAGCGGACGCTCGTGGACGGCTTTCCGCTGGCGGACCTGCAGCCCTATCGGTGGGGCCGTTTCTACGATGAGCGCGTGTTGGGCGGCCCCACGCGCTTGTGGCTCGGGTTCGTCGACGGCCACCCGGTCGCGACTGCGGCTGCGCACGTCGCTGCCGGCGTGAACTGCGTGGAGATGGTGGCCACGCTCGAAGGTCGCCGCGGCCGGGGTTACGGCGCGGCAGTCACGTGGGCGGCGACGACCGCCGACCCGTCGTTGCCGGCGATACTCATCGCCAGCGACCCCGGCCGTCCGGTCTACGAACGCCTCGGTTACACCGCCCTCACCCGCTGGACCATGTGGCTCCGCCCGTGAGGTAGATCACGAAATCCAGTGCATAGCGACACAGAAATGTGTCGCTATGCACTGGAATTGCTCGCGGGCGGACCCCGGTAGCGTTACCGGGCTGTCGATGAGCTTGTTTGATCTTCCGAAGCTGCTGCGCGACGACCCCGCCCTGCTCGAAGTTCGGGGGCGGACAAACGCGCTCATCGCCGTGCCCGAGCCGGCTCGGGCCTTCACGATCGCCGGTCTCGTCGAGACCACCAAGCGCCGGCCCTATCTCGTCGCCGTCCCCACGACGGCGGATGGTGAGCGGCTCGCTCACGATCTCGCCGCCTTCCTCGGGCCCGATCGCGTCGACCTGTTCCCCGCGTGGGAGACCCTGCCGTTCGAGCGGGTGAGTCCTGGCGTCGAGACGATGGGCCGCCGCCTGCGCACGATCTGGCGACTCCTCCAACCGGACCGCGCCCCCGACGTGGTCATCGCTCCGATCCGGGCCCTCGCCCAGCGCCTCGGCCCCGACGTCGAGAAGGTCGAGCCGGTCGAGATCGAGATCGGCCAGCGCCGCGACCGTGACGAGCTCGTGAGCGCTCTCGTGCAGTCCGGCTACCGCCGAGAAGACCAAGTCGAGCATCGCGGCGAGGTGGCGGTGCGCGGCTCGATCGTCGACATCTTCCCGTCGACCGCCGACACCCCCGTCCGCGTCGACCTCTGGGGCGACGAGGTCGATCGCCTCAGCGAGTTCTCGGTCAGCGATCAGCGCTCCACCGACCCGATCGAGCGCGTCGTCGTGTTTCCGTGTCGCGAGTTGCTGACGACCGGCGAGGTACGTGAGCGCGCCGACCGGCTCATCGCTCGCGAGCCCTGGGGTCGCGAGCAGTGGGAGCGATTGGCCAACGGGTTGACCTTCGACGGCATGGAGTCGTGGCTGCCGTGGCTCGCCGACCGTGAGCACGTGCTGCTCGATCTCCTGCCGAGCGATGCGCAGATCATCCTCGTCGAGCCCAAACGGCTCCGTGATCGCGCCGCCGACATCCTCGCCGAGGAAGCCGACCTTGCTCGCACCCTCGCGAAGACATGGGGAGCCGACGCCGCGGGCACCACCGAGTTCCCGAGTCTGCACATGCCGTTCGATCGTCTGTTGGCCCACACGGACGCCCCGGCGTGGACGATGACGGTCGCGCCCGAAGGCCCGAGCGTGACCACGGTCCAAGCGATGGGCTGGGATCCCGTCGTCGGCGGTGGCGATCGCCTCATGGGCCAGTTGGCCAACCTGCGTCAGCAGGGCTACCGCATCGTGGTCGGCGCGGACAACGAAGGGTCAGCGGCCCGCATTCGCCGGCTACTCGACGAGCACGGTCTCAAGCCCGAGCTCGAGATCGCGTCACTCGAGCGCGGGTTCATCCTTCCGGCGATCAAGCTTGCGGTGCTCGCCGAGGCCGACCTCACCGGCCGTCGGCGAGCGCATCGCCCAGCGCGTACGCGACGCCGCACCGACGCCGCGAAATTCTTCGACGACCTCTCACCCGGTGATCACGTCGTGCACCACCAGCACGGCGTCGCGCGGTTCGGCGGAATGGTGAAGCGCGCCATCAATGGCGTCGAGCGCGACTACCTGCTGCTCGAGTACCGCGGCGACGACAAGCTCTACGTGCCGTCCGACCAGATCGACACGGTGCGGCATTACACCGGCGGTGATCAGCCGGCCTTGAGCAGGCTCGGTGGTGGCGACTGGGCCAAGACAAAGGCGCGAGTCCGGGCGGAGGTCACGCAAATCGCGCAAGAGCTCGTCGTGCTCTACCAAACCCGCGTACACAGCCCTGGCCACGCGTATGCGCCCGACACGCCGTGGCAGCAGGAGCTGGAGGATGCCTTCCCGTATCAGGAGACGGTGGATCAGCTCCAAGCGATCGTCGACGTGAAGGCCGACATGGAGCAGGCCACACCGATGGATCGCCTCGTGTGTGGCGATGTGGGCTTCGGCAAGACCGAGGTCGCGATCCGTGCGGCGTTCAAGGCCGTGCAGGACGGCAAGCAGGTCGCCGTGCTCGTACCCACGACCTTGCTCGCGCAACAGCACGGTCAGACGTTCGGCGAGCGGTTCTCCGGTTACCCCGTTCGAGTCGAGGTGCTCTCGCGCTTTCTCACGCCGAAGCAGGCCGCGAAGGTGGTGCAAGGACTCGCGGACGGCACCGTCGATCTCGTCATCGGCACGCATCGCCTGCTGTCAGAAGACATTCGCTTCAAGAACCTCGGTTTGCTCGTTGTCGACGAGGAGCAACGGTTCGGTGTGAGCCACAAGGAGCGCATCAAGGAGCTCAAGACCGACATCGACGTGCTGACGCTCACCGCCACGCCCATCCCGCGCACGTTGGAAATGAGCCTCACCGGCATCCGTGATCTCACACTGCTCAACACGCCTCCGGCCGAGCGGCAGCCGATCCTCACGTACGTCGGGGCGTACGACGAGCGCGCTGTCGGTGAGGCGATCCGTCGCGAGTTGCTACGCGAGGGCCAGGTCTTCTTCGTGCACAACCGCGTGATGGACATCGAGCACACGGCGGCCGGGATTCGTGAGCTCGTGCCCGAGGCCCGCGTCGCCGTCGCGCACGGACAGATGGACGAGGGCACGCTCGAGAAGGTCGTGCTCGACTTCTGGGAGGGCGAGTACGACGTGCTCGTGTGCACGACGATCATCGAATCCGGCATCGACATGCCGACGGTGAACACCCTCGTCGTCGACCGGGCCGACCGGCTCGGCCTCGGTCAGTTGCATCAGCTGCGCGGTCGGGTCGGCCGGGCCGGCATGCGGGCCTACGCCTATCTCTTCTATCCGCCGGAGAAGCCGCTGACCGAGGAGGCCTACGAACGGCTGAAGACCATCGGCGAGACCACGGAGCTCGGCAGTGGTTTCAAGATCGCCATGCGCGACCTCGAGATCCGCGGCGCCGGCAACCTGCTCGGCACCGGTCAGTCGGGGCACATCGCCGCGGTCGGCTACGACCTCTACTGCCAGATGGTCAACGAAGCCGTCGCGGAGTTGAAGGGCGAGCCGTTGCGGGAGCCGGCGGAGATCAAGCTCGATCTGCCGATCGACGCCAACCTTGCGAAGGACTACGTGGTGCGGGAAGACCTGCGACTCGAGGCCTATCGCCGGCTCGCGGCCGTGACCTCGGAGGCGGAGGTGGCCGACATCCGGGCCGAGTGGGAGGACCGGTACGGGCCGGTGCCGCCGACGGCGTCGGCCTTGCTCGACGTCGCCCGGCTGCGCGCCGAGTGTGTCCGCACCGGAATACGCGAGATCAACGTGAGCAAGGGCCCGGGCTTCGGCGGACCGGCGTACATCGTGCGGCTCAGTCCGCTCGAACTGAAGGTGAGCCAGGAAGTCCGCCTCGCTCGTCTGGTGCAAGAGGCGGTGTACAAGGCCGAGGCCAAGCAGTTGCAACTGCCGGTTCGCAAGCCCGGTGAGCTCGTCGAGGGACTCCTCACCTTCCTGCAAACCCTGATCCCGCCCGATTCGGGCGACGACCGCAAAGCCTCTAACCTCGGCGGCTCGTGAAACGCCTCGCCGCTCTCGTCCTCTGCACGCTGGCCTTCGGTGCCGCCTGCGGGAGCACGTCGAGCGACCCCGCGGCGACGGTGAACGGCAAGACGATCTCCACCCACGACCTCGTGGAGGAGCTCAATGCCATCGAGGCCAACGGCGACTTCATCAACTCGTTGCAGTCGGGCTCACCGACGGGCGGCCTCACCGTCGTCGGCGCGACTCCCGGCTCGTTCGACGCCGCCTTCGTCGCGCAGGTCCTGCTGCGCCAGATGGACTACACGTTGATCCACGCCGAGATCACGAAGCGCCACGTCGTCATCGACGACGCGTGCAGGGTCGAAGCTCGCAACGACGCCATGCTCAACCTCGGACAGCAGAACGCCACCACCGGCGAGCAACTCTTCAACAAGTTCCCGAAGCCCTATCAAGAGGTTCTCATCCAGCGCAATGCGGATGTGATCGCGCTCGAGGGCGCGCTGACCGGTCAGAAGTGCGGCCAAGGCGTCGACGCCGCGGGCTACTACAACTCGCACCCCGACGACTTCACGAAGCTGTGCATCTCGGTCATCGCCGTCAGCGACCAGGCGACGGCCGACACGGTCCTCGCCCGAGCTCGTGGCGGAGCGGACTTCGCCGCGCTGGCCCGTGAGGTGTCCATCGACACGACCACGAAGGACAACGGAGGCGACATCGGCTGCCGCCTTCCGTCTGAGTTCAATCCGACGGTGGCCCAAGTTCTGCAAGCGGGCAAGACCGGCGAGGTGCTCGACCCGATTCCCGGCACGAGCGGGATCAGCATCGTGAAGATCACCGACCGTCAGGTTGCGTCTCTCGACGAAGTTCGTTCGCAAGCAGAGGAGCTCGCCTCGTCGACCGCTGGTCAATCGTTCGGAGCGTGGCTCCGTCAAGCGCGCGCCGAGGCGCAGGTCACGATCGACAAGCGGTACGGCACCTTCGACGCCGCCACGTTCCAGATCAACCCGCCGGCGCTCGACGTCAACTCGGGTTCCTCACCGCCGTCGTCTTCTTCGTCTGACACCCCGTGAGCTCGCGGGTCACCGTGGTGGGCCTCGGCCCTGCGGGACCCGGCCTCGTCACCGCCGCGACGAGTGCGGCGATCGCCCGGATCAGCGTACGATTCGTCAGGACCACACGCCACGCCGCCGCCACTGTCGTCGAGCCCGCGGAGTCGTTCGACGAGATCTACGAGCAGGCCGCCTCCCTCG
Organism: Acidimicrobiaceae bacterium; assembly: GCA_041166745.1. Taxonomy (GTDB): domain Bacteria; phylum Actinomycetota; class Acidimicrobiia; order Acidimicrobiales; family JACDCH01; genus DASUCS01. Next base: position 40,456 of record JBEEGH010000016.1, on the reverse strand, counting down.
ACGACGTGTATCGCACGATCGTCGACCAGCTGGTGCGCGCGGCCGATGAACACGGCGAGGTGCTGTACGCCGTGCCCGGGTCACCGGCGGTGGCCGAACGCACGGTCGCGCTGTTGCGCGACGCGGCCAAGGCCGGGCGCATCGAGCTCGACGTGTTGCCTTCGCTTTCGTTCGCCGATCTCGCATGGACGCGACTCGGAGTCGATCCCGTCGAGCTGGGCGCACGGATCATCGACGGACACCGATTCGCCGTCGAGGCCGCGGGGGAGCGCGGGCCGTTGCTCGTGGCGCAATGCGACAGCCGGGCGGTGTTGTCCGACGTGAAGCTCGCGCTCGATCTCGACGGACCACCGATCGTCGTGTTGCAACGGCTGGGCGCTGCTGACGAGTTCATTGTCAGCATCGAGCGCAGCGAGCTCGATCGAGCCGTCGAGCCCGACCATCTCACGGCCCTGTGGATCGATGCCGCCGCACCCGCGGTGGCATCCGAGGTGGCGCGCTTCGATGAGTTGGTGCACGTGTTGCGCGAGCGCTGTCCGTGGGACCGCGAGCAAACGCACACGACACTCACTCGTCACTTGCTCGAAGAGACCTACGAGGTGCTCGAAGCCATCGAGCACCTCGACGTGGAGACAGGCGAGGGGTACGAGCATCTCGAGGAGGAGCTCGGCGATCTGCTCTTCCAGATCTGCTTTCACGCGACGCTCGCCGGTGAGCACGGGGCGTTCACGCTCGCCGACGTCGCCCGGGGCATCCACGACAAGCTCGTGACTCGGCACCCACACGTCTTCGCCGATGTGCAGGCCGAGGATGCCGGCACCGTGATGCGCAACTGGGAGCAGATCAAGAAGGAAGAGAAGGGCCGGGACAGCATCTTCGATGGCATCCCAGCCTCGTTGCCATCGCTGCTGTATGCCCACAAGGTCGTACGCAAGGCGCGGACGCTGGGTGTCGATGTCGCGTTGCCGTCACCGACGCCAACAGCCGACGAGATCGGCGACGCGCTGCTCGCTGTGGTCGCGGCCGCGCGGGCACTCGATGTCGACCCTGAAGCGGCGTTGCGCGCGGCTGCGGCTGAGCTCCGCGATCGAGCGGCCGCTACTGAGCAGCGATAGAGGCGGGCACCTCGACATCGATCAGGTGATCGAGGAGCACGAGCGCTTCCGCCTGTAAGCCGATGGCCGTGCGTTGCAGCGCCTCGTGAGCGGCCGCTTCGGTCTCGGCCTGATCACCACCCTGCGCTCGAGCGACCGCGCTGGCGCGCAAAGCCACTCCACGGGCCGCCGCGCTCGACGCCTCCCGGGCCACCGAGGCGACGACGACGCGCGCAACGGTGTCCGGCGTGTCTGCCAGCAGTGTCGTCACGACGGCGCGGGCATCGGCCATGGCTTGAGCCCACGCGTTTTCTCCGATGGCGCGGCGGGCTTCGTCGCTGACGACCGACCACTCTTTGCCTCCCTCGGAGACCCGGGCCGCGTTGCGGGCCGCATCCCAGGGATGCTCATCGCTGAAGGCTCCGCCGGCGAGAGCGGCGCGCGTCAACGAGTCGCGGGCCGCTTGGTCCGCGAGCTCGAGCGCCGTTTCGCGATCCTCTTCCTGCGCGTCTCGACGGGCCAACACGGTCTTGGCGACGCGGCCCATCTCGACGCGAATGGTGAAGCCGGACAGTTCGCGGGCGGCGAGGTCGGCCGCGCGCCATCCCTGCTCCCAGGCTTCGTCGGCGACGGCGTGCAGTGCCGTGGTCCACGCGGTGTCGCCGACCGACTGTCGCGACGCTTCGAGCTCGTCGCGGACGCGTGGATCGCGTGAGCACTCGATCACGCGGAGGTCGGTGGCATACGTGAGCTCTGCCGGCGCTCCGTGCGTCGCCGCCTCTGATGCGGCGACGTAACCCGTCGTCTCGGTGACGCGCTCCCACGCGTCCCAGACGATCGCCTCGTCGGGAACGCCGCGCTTGATCTCGTCGTCGCTGACGATGGACGCCGTGATGTCGATTCGCCGGCTGCCTATGGTGATGGCCGTACCGAGGATGTCGACTGCTCGCACCAGCTCGAGATCGTCGGAGAGCCGGCCCAACGATTCGAGGCGGTCGGCGGCCTCGAGGAGTCCGGCGGCGCGCAGCCAGGCCGGCGCCTGCACCCGCACCAGCCATTCGGTGGCGAGCCATTGGCGCGCTCGCTCCTCCGTGGGCGTGGCTGGTCCGGTCCCGATCAGTCGCGGCGCGATCGCCTTCAATGCCTGGCGGTCGCCGTTGTCGAAGCCGGCGGCCAGCCATCGCGCGAACGTCGAGAGCACTGGCGACACGGATTGCGGCAGGTCGCTGTGCGGTTCGTGATTGAGCCAGCTGACGAGCTCGAGCAACGTGAGCTTGGTGCCTCGGCGGGCGTGCGCGGAGCGTTCGAGAACGATGCCGTCCAGATCGGGAATCGACTCGAGTGCCGCGATGTCGGCCTCGCTGTCCGCGATGTCGAGGGCCGCGGCACCAGCACCGGTTCCGCGGGACGCGACGAGCGCCGCGAGATCGTCTTGGAGCACAAGGCACGGTGCCAGGACGTCCCACCCGTGTGCCTGCGCGTCGTCGCGCTCCGGTCGGCCTGGCAGCCAGGACTCCGGCTCGTCGAGCGTGAGCTCCACGCGACCTTCGCCCAGCGCTTCGTACGCCGAGCCGAGCTCGCCGAGGTGCGTCAGATGATCAGGGCCGAGCACTTGATAGGGGTATGCGTCGGGCACGTGGTCATCAACCAGCTCGCGGGCGATCACGTTCGGCGGTGCCCCGCCTTGGGTCTGCCAACCGTCGGGGCTCAATCCGAGGGCCAAGCCCTCGAACGTCGGCTCGAAGTCGATACAGCCATAGGCCACGTCTGCCGCGAGCTCTCGTGCGATCTCCTGCAAGAGGTGGAAGCGGGCAACGAGACCGTTCGCATCGACTTGCGGACCGCCGGCCGCGAGCGCCAGATGCGGTAACCGCCCGAAGGTGATGCTGGCGATGCGCACACGATCGTCGAGCTGACCGTTGACTGCATCACACCACGCCTTGGCCAGACCGCAGTCGTGCACGACGACGGACACCTCGCTGGCCGGCACGTCGAATTCCACACCGAGCACCCGCATCCGGCTGGTTTCGTCGCCCATCAGATCGCCCGTGACCCACTCGCAGGCGATGTCGAGCCAGTCCGCCGGCAGCATTGTCAGCCGACCCCGCGGCCGCGGGAACAACCGCAGCACCACCGCGTGAGGAGTGGTGTCGAGCACATCGAGGACGCCGCCCCGGGGCGGGGCTTCGACGGTGGCCGACTCGACACCGGCCTTCTCGAGGCGGCGCACGATCACCTCGGGGATCGAACCGAGCAGGTCGGCGTCGGCCGCCAAGTTCTCCACGAGGAACAGGGGCCCTCCGGGCGCATTGACCACCGACGAGACCGTCGGCGGATCGGGGAGAGCGTCCGGACCGCCGTCCGTGGTCGTGCGAGTACGGGCCGCCAGGCCGAGCACGTCCACCCTGGCGAGCTTCAACGCACCGATCGCCGCGCCCAGATCCGACGGATGGCCGACCTGGACCGCGAAGGTGTCACCGGCGGCGGCCAGCCGCTGCACGGTCTCGCGTCCCACCCGCACGGCCACGGCACAAGGGTACGACACCCTTTGCTGGCAAGACCATCGTCAGCAACAGGAGTAACGTTGCCAACACTGTCCACAGCAGCAACATCCACAATTCTGCCGCACGCCGTTTCACGACGGCGTCGTCGATCACATGGAGTCTTGGCGGCATGTCGAGTATCGAGCACATCTTGGGACGGGAGGTCCTCGATTCGAGAGGGAATCCGACCGTCGAGGTCGAGGTGTTCCTCGAGTCGGGTGCCCGCGGGCGGGCCATCGTCCCGTCAGGCGCTTCGACCGGACAGTTCGAGGCGGTGGAGCTGCGCGACGGCGGTGACCGGTACGGAGGCAAAGGGGTCACGAGCGCCGTCGAGCACGTGGGCGGCGAGATCGCCGGCGCGCTGATCGGCTTCGAAGCGCTCGACCAGCGGGCGGTCGACCTTGCGATGATCGACCTCGACGGCACCGACAACAAGAGCCGCCTCGGCGCCAACGCCATCCTCGGCGTGTCGTTGGCCGTGGCCAGGGCGGGGGCCGACGAGCTCGAGCTTCCGCTGTTCCGTTATGTCGGTGGTGCCAACGCGCATGTGCTGCCGGTGCCGATGCTGAACGTGATCAACGGTGGCGCCCACGCTGACAACAACGTCGACCTGCAGGAGTTCATGCTCATGCCGGTTGGTGCGGCTTCGTACTCCGAAGCCCTGCGTTGGGGCGCGGAGACCTACCACGCGCTGAAGACCTTGTTGCACGACCGGGGGTTGTCCACGGCCGTCGGCGACGAGGGAGGATTCGCACCAGACCTCGCGTCGAACGAGGAAGCCGTGCAGGTGCTCGTTCAGGCGATCGAAGCCGCCGGCTTCGCGCCGGGCGACGACATCGCCATCGCACTCGACCCCGCGACCTCCGAATTCTTCGACACGAAGACGGGCCGGTACGTGCTCGCAGGAGAAGGTGGTCGCGAGCTGAGTCCGGCCGACATGGCGGCGTACTTCGCCGACCTCGTCGAGCGTTACCCGATCGTGTCGATCGAGGATGGGATGGCGGAAGAGGATTGGGAGGGATGGGCGGCGCTCACGAGCGCGCTCGGTGCCCGAATCCAGTTGGTCGGCGACGACCTGTTCGTCACCAACGTCGAACGATTGTCTCGCGGCATCGCGGACGGCATCGCCAACTCCATTCTCGTCAAGGCGAACCAGATCGGAACACTGACCGAGACGCTCGACACCGTCGGCCTCGCCACGTCATCCGGCTACACCGCGGTGATGTCGCACCGATCGGGCGAGACGGAAGACACCACCATCGCCGACCTCGCGGTCGCCACGAACTGTGGGCAGATCAAGGCGGGCGCGCCGGCGCGCTCGGATCGGGTCGCCAAGTACAACCAGCTCTTGCGCATCGAAGAGCTGCTGGGAGAATCGGCGGCGTTCCTCGGACGCGCCGCGCTGGCTCCCCGGAAGGCAGAGATGGCATGAGCACGGCCGCGCTCACGCTTCGAGCACCGCGGCGACGGTTGCTGTGGATCCTCGTCGGGTCCGTCACGATCGTCGGTGTGCTGTTCATCGGGGTGTATCCGACGCGCACCTATTTCGCACAACGCTCCGCATTACAGAAGGCGCAGCATCAGCTCGACGTGCTGCAGACCGAGAACGCCAAGCTCGACCAGCAGGCCGCCGACTTGAACACCGATGGCGAAATCGAGCGAATCGCTCGCGAGAACTACAACCTGGTTCGTCCCGGCGAGGAGAGCATCGCGATCCTCCCCGCGCCGCCACCGAAGATCACGGTTCCACCGGTCTGGCCCTTCACCGGGCTCGCCGCGAAGCTCGACCCCAGTCAGGCTCCCAGCAACCCGTAGTCGATAACCTCCCGGCCGATGAGCATTCTCGGCACTCGCGTCGTACGTGTTGAAGACCCGCGGTTTCTCACCGAAGGCGGCAAGTACATGGCCGACTTTCGCGAGCCGCGGTTGGAGAGCGCGCTGTATGTCACGTTCGTCCGTTCGACGTTGGCCCACGGCACGTTCACCGTCGATGTCAGCGAGGCCGCGGCCGCGCCTGGCGTGCACGCCGTGTTCACGCATGCGGATCTCGACATCGGGCCGATGCCGATGGCGATCTTCATGCTCAATCCGCTGATGGTGCGGCCGGTCTTGTCCGACGGGCGAGTGCGTTTCGTCGGCGAGCCGATCGCCGCGATCGTGAGCGACCGGCCCGAACAGGGAGCCGATGCCGCGGAGCTCGTGATCGTCGACTACGAGCCGTTGCCCGTCGTCGTCGACCCCGAGGACTCGGTGCGCAACGAGGTCTTGCTCTTCGAGGAAGCCGGCACGAACTCCGCATTCGAGTTGATGGTCGGCCATTCGGAAGACCTCTTCGACGGCTGTGAGGTGGTGGTCAAGCAGCGCGTGATGAATCCTCGCGTCAACGCCGCTCCACTCGAAGTACGGGGAGCAGCCGCCGCGTGGGACTCCGACGGCAAGCTGCATCTGTGGCTGTCCACGCAGCATGCTCACGGCGTGCGCGACGGAGTGGCCGCGATGCTCGGGCTCGAGAACGATCACATCCACGTCGCGACGCCGGATGTCGGGGGCGGGTTCGGTGCCAAGACGGGTGCCGGCGCCGAAGAGACCTTCGTGGCGTGGGTCGCACGGCGCCTCGGCCGCCCGGCCCGGTGGCACGAGACCCGCAGCGAGAACATGGTCGGCATGGTCCACGGTCGTGGCCAGATCCAGACCGTCGAGATCGGCGGATCGCGCGACGGCAACGTCGAGGCCTACCGGTTGACGGTGTTGCAGGACGCCGGCGCGTATCCCGCCATCGGAGCGATCCTGCCGTTTCTCACGCGCATGATGGCTCCCGGCGTGTACGCGATTCCGAAGGTCGAGTGCAACAGCAACTCCGTAGCGACGAACACGACACCGACGGGTGCGTACCGAGGTGCGGGCCGTCCGGAGGCAGCCGCCGCGATCGAACGGGCGATGGATCTGTTCGCCGCTGAGATCGGGATGGACGCCGTCGAGGTGCGTAGGCGCAACTTGGTCGCGAAGTTCGACGAGCCGTTCATGACGTCTGTCGGTACCTCGTACGACAACGGGGACTACGAGACGGCGCTCGACCTCGCGCTGAAGTCCGCGGACTACACCGCCCTCCGTGCCGAACAGAAGAGAAGGCGCGACGCCGGTGATCCGATCGCGTTGGGAATCGGCGTGTCGGTGTATGTCGAGGTCACGGCGGGACCGACGGCCGGGTCGGAGCACGCCCGTCTCGAAGTGCATCCGGACGGAAGCGCAACTGCGTACACGGGGTCGTCCCCTCACGGGCAAGGGCATGAGACCGCCTTCGCGATGATCGTCCAAGAGACGACGGGTATCCCGATGAATCGCGTGAAGCTCGTCTGGGGCGACACCGACCTCGTCGCAAAGGGTGAAGGCACGATGGGCTCGCGCTCGTTGCAGCTCGGTGGCTCTGCGGTGCTTCGTGCTTCTGAGCAAGCGGTGGACGAGGCCCGCAATCTGGCGGCCGAGTTGCTCGAAGCCAGCCCCGACGACGTCGTGCTCGACACCGCGTCGGGCCAGTTCCATGTGACGGGCACCCCCGCGGTGGCGCGCACGTGGGCCGAGATTGCCACCGCCGCCGCCGAGCGCGGCGACGGCACTGGCATCTGTGGCGTCGTCGACTTCCAAGCGGACTCGACAACGTTCCCGTTCGGCTGCCACGTGGCCGTCGTCGACGTCGACACCGAGACGGGCCAAGTCGTGCTCTCGCGGATGCTCACGGTCGACGACGCCGGCCGAATCGTGAACCCGCTGCTGGTCGAAGGGCAGCGCCACGGCGGCATCGGGCAAGGCGCGGCGCAGGCGTTGCTCGAGGAAGTGCGTTACGACGCCGACGGCAACCCGATCACCGGCAACTTCGCCGACTACGGGATCATTTCAGCCACCGAGCTGCCCAACTTCGAGCTCGTCACGATGGAGACGCCGACACCCATGAATCCGCTGGGGGCCAAGGGCATCGGCGAATCAGGGACGATCGGCTCGACACCGGCCGTGCAGAGCGCGGTCTGCGATGCGCTCGCCCATCTCGGTGTACGCCATGTCGACATTCCCGCAACCCCCGAACGGGTGTGGCGAGCGATTCAGGCTGCACGCGGCTGACGCGCTCGGCGTCGCCGCAGGTATCGTCACCGCTTGACCCACCCGGAGGTACGTGCAGTGGACGACGTCGACGTGATTCGCAACATCGACGAACTGGTCGAGCGTGAGCACGCACTGCGTGGTCGGCATGCTGGCGGCGAGCCGCTCAGCGACGAGGAGCGCGCCGAGCTCGAACGGCTCGAGGTGCAGCTCGACCAATGCTGGGATCTGCTTCGCCGGCGGCGCGCCCGTCGAGACGTCGGGGAGGATCCGGACGCGGTACCGGTTCGCGACGCGGACACGGTGGAGCACTACCAGCAATAGGCGGGTGCGTTTGAGTCTCGCGACCCGCGTTTGGTAAGCCTCGACGATGGCCGACTACGTCATTCCTGATCCCGAGCCCAAAGAGATCGACGAGAAGCTGTCGATGGAGCTGCGGCATCTTTCGGAGAACGCAGTACTCAAGGGCAGGCCGTCGGGCGAAGAGAAGTGCGAGAACTGCCTCTACTACCTCGAGAACACCGCGGACATCTCGTACTGCTGGCACCCGAAGCTGCGCATCCTCGTCGGCGCAGAGTGGTGGTGCCAATGGTGGGAAGCCATCCCCGAAACCTAGCCCGCGGCCCATTGCTCGACGACGTCGAGGAAGTCGTGGGCGAGTTGCTCGTGGCCTTCTTTCTGCAACAGGAGTCCGGTCGAGACGCGCTCGATGAAGCCCCACTCCCAGATTGCGCCTGCGTCGGTGTTGGTGCGCCGGCTGAGCAGGCGACAACGTTCTTGTCCGATGTGAAGCGCGTCGCCGGCCAACAGCTCGTCGTTGAACTCGCGCATCGGGACGGCGAGGTCGTACTCACGGTCGGCGATGAGTCCGTCCGGATCGACGAACTTGAAAGAGCCTTTGCCATCCTCGAGCGTGTTCCACGCGTGCGCGTCGCCGTGCACCAGCACAGCCCGCTCCCGGTCGAATTTCGCGATGCGGTTCTCGGCGAACGACAGCGCCTGGTCGATGACTCGAGCGGAACACGGTCGATCCAGTTCCTCCCACTTTCGGGCGATGTCCTCGGCGAGCCAACGTCCCTTGTCCGCGCCTGACTGAAGCTCTGCGTTGCCGGGCGCCAAGCTCCACAGGCGCTCGAGCGTCGTGCAGATGATCTCGAGCTGAACCTGCACCGACAGCGCCAGGTCATCGAGCTTGCGGCCGAGCCGCTCCAACAGCAGCACCCGACGGTCGTCGTCGTGGTCGAGCAGACGCGCACACCCGCGTCCGTCCGCGATCTCGAGCAAGCGGATCTCGCTCGAGAGATCGCCGAGGCTGTCGAACTCGGCCGGCATCGCCAGCTTCACGACCGCTGCGACACCATCCGCGGTCGTGGCCTCCGCGACGTACGAGGCGGTGCCGCCGCTCATCGTCGCGCCGACGGCGATGCCCCAATCGCGCTCGAGCGCGTCGACCAGGGCGCCGAGCCCGTCCAACCATCGGCGCCCGCTCGCGCCGTGTGAGAGTGCCGTCTGCAGCACCAGCGGAGGGACTTCGACGCTTCGGCTCACCGCTCGCTACTGCAAGCCTGCGTATGCACCGCCGTCGACGTTGATCGCAGCACCGGTGAGGAACCGTCCGTGTTCGGAACACACGAACGCGACGATCGCGCCGAAGTCTGCGGGGTCGCCGACGACGCCCGTCGGGATGCCGGCAGCGGCCGCGTCCACGTCGCCGCCGTGGAGCGAGATCAGACGATTGGTCGCATGCAATCCCGGTTGCACGGAGTTGACCGTCACACCATCCGCCGCAACCTCGCGGGCCAGCGTCTTCAAGAACGCCGTCGCGCCAGCGCGGGCCGTGTTCGAAAGGATCAACGTGCCAATAGGTTGCCGGACCGAGATCGATGTGATCGCGACGACACGACCCCAGCCTCGCGTCTGCATCGGCGGCACAGCGGTCTTGCACATCGCGACGACCGACATGAGGTTCAGATTCAGGGCTTCGGGATACGCGCTGATGTCCGTCGACGCGAACGTGCCCGGCGGTGGCCCACCGGCGTTGGGCACGAGAATGTCGATACTTCCGAGCGCGTCGGTCGCGTCGCTGACGAAGGCGCTTGCACCCCCGGGTGTCGACACGTCGGCCACGATGCCGATCGCATCGCGGCCGATCGTCGCGATCGCGGCGTCGACTCGGCCCTTGTCGCGACCGCAGATCGCAACCCGCACGCCTTCGTTCGCCAGCGCGGCGGCCGACGCAAGCCCGAGGCCAGACGATGCGGCCGCAACCGCGGCGGTACGTCCCGAGATGCCGAGGTCCATGGCGTCGACTGTACGCTGCGTCGGATGGTGGCCATCGAGTCGGTTGAGGCTGTGCAGGCCGCACTTGCGGCGCACACCTATCTCGCCGATGAGGGTTTGAGCACCGCCGTCTTCCTCGCGTTGCGCTTGCATCGTCCGCTGTTGCTCGAGGGCGAGGCCGGCGTCGGCAAGACGGAGCTCGCCAAGGTGCTGGCGGCGTGGACCGGCGGCGAGCTCGTTCGCCTGCAGTGCTACGAGGGCATCGACGTCAGCCAAGCGGTCTACGAGTGGGATTACGCCCGACAGCTGCTGCACGTTCGTGCGGCGGAGGCGGCGGGCACCGCGACTGCGGCCATCGAAGACGAGCTCTATTCGGAGAAGTTCCTCGTTCGTCGACCGCTTCTTCGTGCGATCACCGCTACTGGCGACGCTCCGCCGCCGGTGCTGCTGATCGATGAGGTCGACCGAGCCGATGACGAGTTCGAGGCGTTCCTCCTCGAGATCCTCTCGGACTACACGGTGACCGTGCCCGAGCTCGGTACGTTTCGCGCCACGGTGCCGCCGATCGCAGTGATCACGTCGAACCGGACGCGCGATGTGCACGACGCGCTCAAACGTCGGTGCCTGTATCACTGGGTCGAGCACCCCGATCTCGATCGCGAGATCGCCATCGTTCGCGCCCGCGTGCCCGAGGTGAGCGAGCGACTCGCCCGTCATGTCGCGGCGGCGTCTGCGGCGATGCGCGAGCGCGGGCTGTACAAGCCTCCGGGCGTGGCCGAAACGATCGACTGGGCGTTGGCGCTCAACACGCTCGGTCGCGACGAGCTGACCGAGTCCGCGGTGGCCGCCACGCTCGGCACCGTCGTGAAGTACCGAGAAGACCAGGAACGGTTGCGCCGCGAAGGTCTCGGCGACCTGGTGGCTGAGGCAGTCGGCCGTGGCGCCTGACCGCGTTGCCGTCGCGTTCGTGCGGGCGTTGCGCGCCGCTGGCCTCGATGTGCCCGTTGGCTCCACGGTGACCTTCGCCGAGGCGCTCGCCGAGGTCGGGTTGGAGCGGGAGGCATCGTTGTACTGGGCCGGTCGAGCCACGCTCGTCACCCATGCCGAGTCGTTTCCGATCTACGACCGCGTGTTCGCCTCGTTCTGGCACGGTCGCCGTCTCGACGACGAGCGGTCGCCGGTGTTGGAGGAGATGACGCTCGCCGTCGAAGACGAGGCTGGCGGCGAGCAAGCTCCACAAGAAGAGAGTGATGCGGCACCACCGCTCGTCGTGCGCGCCAGCGCGCTCGAGCTGCTCAGGGCCAAGGACTTCGCGATGTGCACCGCCGCTGAGCTCGACGAAACGCATCGCCTGCTGGCCGATCTTCGCTTCACCCGCTCGTTGCGGCGATCTCGCCGGCTGCGTCCCGTCCACCGCCATGGCCACACTCGGGGTGCGCACCTCGACGTGCGCACCACGGTCCGGCGATCGTTGCGGGCCGGCGGTGAGCCTGTGCAACTGGCCCGCCGTGGACCGAGCACACGTCCTCGCCGGCTCGTGTTGCTCGTCGACGTGAGCGGTTCGATGGACCCGTACACCCGGGCGCTGCTGCGATTTGCCCACGCGGCGGTCGCGGGCGGCCGTCGAGTCGAGACCTTCGCGCTCGGCACCCGTCTCACACGCCTCACCCGCGCGCTGAGCTCGCGCGATCCCGATGAAGCCATGGCCCGCGCCGCGGACGCCGTGGAGGACTGGTCAGGCGGTACACGACTCGGAGAGGGCCTGCGCGTGTTCAACGACCGCTGGGGCGTACGCGGTATCGCGCGCGGCGCGGTCGTCGTGATCCTCTCCGACGGCTGGGAACGCGACGATCCGTCGATGCTTGCCGAACAGATGGCCCGCCTGCGTCGCGTCGCGCACCGCATCGTCTGGGTGAACCCGCTGAAGGCGACCGTCGGCTACGAGCCGCTCGCCCGCGGCATGGCCGCCGCGCTTCCGTTTGTCGACGAGTTCGTCGAGGGCCACTCGCTCGAATCACTCGAATCGCTCGCTCAACTGGTCGGAGAACAGGCATGAAGGAACTCCTCGCTGACATCGATCGGTGGCGGAACGCGGGCAAGCGTGTCGCCGTCGCGCGTGTGGTCGACGTCGAAGGTTCGGGTCCGCGAGGCCCGGGCGCGGCGATGGCAGTGAGCGACGACGGCGAAGTCGCCGGATCCGTGTCCGGCGGTTGCGTCGAAGGCGCCGTGGTCACCGAGGCGTTGCAGGTGCTCGAATCAGGCGACCGCAAACTGGTGACGTTCGGCTACAGCGACGACGACGCCTTCGCAGTCGGCCTCACGTGCGGTGGCACGATCCACCTCTTCATCGAGCCCCTCGACTGGTGATCTACGAGCGTCTGGCCGAGGCCCTCCGGGACAACCGGCCGATCGCGATCGCGACGGTGATCGAGGGGCCGAATCGCGGCGCCAAGGTCCTCGTCTCCACCGAGAACGACGAGGTCATCGGCTCACTCGGCGATCCCGACCTCGATCGTGTCGTGGTCCGCGACGCGCGCGGTGAACTGGCCGCGGGCGTCACGATCGTTCGTCACTACGGCGAGCACGGCGAGGCCCGGGAGCGGGCCGTGGCGGTGTTCATCGAATCGTTCGCGCCGCCACCACAGATGTTGATCTTCGGTGCCGTCGACTTCACGGCGGCCCTGGCCACGATGGCGAAGGCACTCGGTTACTACGTCACGGTGTGTGACGCGCGCGAGGTGTTCGCGACCAAGCGTCGGTTTCCGATGGCAGACGAGGTGGTCGTCGACTGGCCGCACCGGCTGGTCGAGCGGGTCGGCACCCGGTTGGGACCGCGTGATGCGATCTGCGTGCTCACGCACGACGCCAAGTTCGACGTCCCCGCGATCATCGCCGCGCTCGCGACCGACGTCGGCTATCTCGGCGCGATGGGATCGCGGCGTACACACGCCGCGCGCGTGGAGCGCCTCCGCGAGGAAGGCGTCGACGACGCCGGCGTCGCCCGCATCATGGCGCCGATCGGCCTCGACATCGGTTCGCGCACACCCGAGGAGACGGCCATCTCCATCTGCTCGGAGATCATCGCGTTGCGCACGGGCCGCATGAGCGATGTTGCGCCGCTGCGCGACACCGCCGGCCCCATTCACCAGTGACAACTGCTGCCGTGGTCCTCGCCGCGGGCGAAGGCTCGAGGTTCGCGGGCGGCACCCACAAGCTGCTCGCGACTTTCCGCGGCCGGCCGTTGTGGTCCTGGGCCGTCGACGCCGCCGTAGCCGCCGGGCTGGACGCGACGTACGTCGTCACGGGCGCGGTCGATCTGTCGGTCGGGTCGCCCGTGGTCACCGTCCGCAACCAGGCATGGGCGTCCGGCCAGGCGACCTCGTTGGCGGCCGGTGTGGCTGCGGCCGGGGCCGCCGGCCATGACGTCGTCGTCATCGGTCTCGCGGATCAGCCGCTCATCGGTCCCGACGCCTGGCAGGCCGTGGCGGCGACCACGGCGACGCCGATCGCCGTTGCGTCCTTCGCCGGCGAGCGGCGGCCGCCGGTGCGCCTTGCGGCCGAGGTGTGGCCGCTGTTGCCGAAGTCAGGCGACGACGGTGCCCGAGTAGTGATGCGAGAACGGCCTGAGCTCGTCACCGCTGTACCGTGCACCGGCGAAGCGGTCGACATCGACACCCTGGAGGACCTCGAGCGATGGAGTTGACCAACGAGTTCCGAGTGGGCGTTCCGCCGGCAACGGCCTGGATCGTGCTCACCGATGTCGAGCGCATCGCTCCCTGTATGCCTGGCGCGCAACTCCAGGAAGTGGAGGGCGACGAGTACCGCGGCATCGTCAAGGTCAAGGTCGGGCCGATCACGGCGCAGTACAAAGGGACCGCGACATTCGTCGAGAAGGACGAAGCCAACCTCCGCGCCACGCTGCGGGCCGAAGGACGCGATACGCGAGGGCAGGGCAATGCCAACGCCACGATCACCGCGAAGCTCATGCCCGACGGCGACGGCACGAAGGTGATCGTGGTCACCGAGCTCACGGTCACCGGCAAAGTGGCGCAGTTCGGGCGAGGCGTGATGGCCGACGTGAGCGCCAAGCTCCTCGGACAATTCGTCGAGTGCCTCGAGACCAAGGTGCTCGCCGAGCAATCCGATCAGGCCGTCGGCGTTCCGGAAGGCGGCGCGCCCGAGCCGGAAGGCAGCACGACCCCACCGGCGCCTGCGCCGGCGGCCACCGATGCGCCCCTCGTCCCCGCGACGCCATCGGGCGCGCGGCGGATCGAATCCGCCGAGGTGCAGCCGATCAACCTCATCGACACCGCCGGAGGATCGGTGGCCAAGCGCGCCGCTCCGGTGCTCGGCGTCATCGCCATCTTCTGGCTGTTGCGGGTACTCCTCAGACGCCGCAAGAAGTGACGAAGCTCCATCACGTGAACGTCACCGTCCCGGTGGGACGGAGTCAGCCGATCGCCGCGTTCTACCGCGACGTGCTCGGCTTTCGAGCCATCAGCCGGCCCGAGGGTGAGCGAGCCGGCGCGTGGCTCGAGATGGACGACGGTACGCAACTCCATCTGTCCGAACGTGAGGGCGCCGCGCATCCCGACCAACACTTCGCGGTGATGGTCGACGATCTGTCTGCCGTGCGCGTTCGGCTCGGCGAGGCGGGCGCAGGGTTCCTGCCGGCGGACGACGTCTTCAAGACCGGCGGCCGTGGCTTCACCTACGACCCGGCGGGCAATCGCATCGAGCTCATCGCCAAGGGCCCGTGAGCTCCGAGGATCGCGCCGCGGTCGCGAGCCTGCTCGGACGCGAACCTCGCAGCGCGTTCGACGTCGTCGTCCGGCACGACGACGGTTCGCCCGTGGTCATCCGGAATCCGCCGATTCTCGACGACGGCACGCCGATGGCGACGCGGTACTGGCTCGTCGGTGAGCCCGAACGCCGGCTCGTCTCGATGCTCGAGTCAGACGGCGGGGTGCGCGAGGCCAATGAAGTCGTCGACGTCGACGCACTCGCCGCGGCGCACGAGCGCTACCGAGCCGAGCGCGACGGTGCCGTGCCGGACGACGCGACCGGCCCGCGACCGGCGGGCGGTGTCGGCGGCACGCGCACCGGCGTGAAGTGTCTGCACGCGCACTACGCGTGGTTCCTCGCCGGCGGCGACGATCCGGTCGGTCGATGGGTGGATGAGAAGCTGAAGGAACGGCGATGAAGGTCGCGGCGATCGACTGCGGAACGAACTCGACGCGCCTGCTCATCGCAGAATCGTCCAGCGAGGCTCGGGGCTTCACCATCCTCGATCGGCGTATGCGCATCACTCGGCTCGGGCAAGGCGTGAACGCCACCAAGATGCTCGCGCCGGAAGCGATCGAACGCACTGCCGTCGTATTGCGCGACTACCGCGCGGCGATGGATGAGCACGGTGTCGAACGGGTGCGCATCACCGCGACCTCAGCGGCCCGTGATGCCGCCAATCGCGAAGACTTTTTCTCCGTCGCGAAGGAGATCGTCGGCGCCGAGCCCGAGCTGCTGTCGGGCGACGAGGAGGCGCGGCTCTCGTTCCGAGGCGCGACGGCCGATCTCGATCCGGCCGACGGCCCGTTTCTCATCGTCGACATCGGCGGCGGCTCGACGGAGTTCGTGGTCGGCACCACCGAGCCTGAAGCGGCCCTGTCCGTCGACATCGGTTGCGTGCGTATCACCGAGCAGGAGCTCCATCACGACCCGCCGCTGGCCGAGGAGCTCAGCATTGCACTGTCGCTCATCGATGCCTATCTCGACGACGTCGATCGAGAGGTACCCGGCGCCGCCGCGGCGCGCACGTTCGTCGGTCTCGCGGGCACCATCACCACCGTTGCCGCCGTCGAGATCGGCCTCGCCGAGTACGACCGCGAGCGCAGCCATCACTTCCACCTGACGCACGCGGCGGCCGAGGACGTGTTCCGCACACTGGCGACCGAGGCGCACGACGCCCGTCTCGGCAATCCCGGGCTCGAAGCCGAACGAGCCGACGTGATCGTCGGCGGCAGCTGCATCCTCGTCGGCATCTTCCGCCACTGGGGTTTCGACGAATGTCTCGTGTCGGAGGCCGACATCCTCGACGGGCTCGCTCTCAGCTTGCTGTCCAGCTAGGGGTCTGTGCCCTCGACGATGAACATTCGGCTCGTCGCGGCGGCGTGGCGGATCGTCAACGCGCTTTGGTAGTCGTCGGACCGGTACCAGTCCTTGGCCGCCTGCAGCGACGGAAACTCCAACACCACCACTCGTCCGGCCGGCGGCTCGCCCTCCAAGACCTCTACGGTTCCCCCGCGAGCCCTGTAGCTGCCGCCGTGAGCCTCGACGCTGGCCCCCGCCAGCGGTTTGTACTGCTCGTAGAGGTTCGGGTCGGTGACCTCGACCTCCACGATCACGTACGCCGTCATGGTTGCTCCCTTCGCAGGCGATGCCACATCACGCGGCGCTGACGATGGCTTGGTCGACGATCCAGCCGTCGGGCCGGGGTTGCGCCCGGACCTGAAGCTCGCCGACCGCAGTCTTGTAGACGCACAGCACGGGGGTGTCGGCCGGTGGGTGGTTGCACCCCCGATTTTGCGGTGACCCGGGCTCGCCCGCCGCAAACACCGCGTCGACTGCGGTGGGGAGGGCGATCGTCAGCGCGGCGTCGCGATCGGCGTTGCGCCACGCGTTGACGAACGTCGTTGCCGCCTCCTGCGGCGATCCCGCAGGTGACAGCGGAACGGTCGTGGTCGTCGTAGGAGCGGTGGTCGTCGTCGTCGTGGGCGCCGAACTGGACGACTGGTTCGAACGGGGCGCGGCGTCGGTGCTACAGCCGATGAACACGACCGCGCCGACGACGAGAGCGGCGCGGCGGATCATCGAGTCAACCTAGGCTCCGCTCGTGCCTCATCGCGATCGCGTGCTCATGGGTCCAGGCCCGAGCAACCCGTACCCCGAGGTGGCCGAAGCGTTCGCCCGTCCGCTCCTCGGGCATCTCGACCCCGACTTCCTCGTGTTGCTCGACGAGACCTGTGCCCGCTTGCGCACGGTGTTTCGCACCGAGAACGAGTTGACGCTGCCCATCAGCGGCACCGGATCGGCCGGCATGGAAGCCGCCTTCGTGAACTTCGTCGACCCCGGAGACGTGATCGTCGTCGGCGTCAACGGAGTGTTCGGAGAGCGCATGTGCGACGTTGCCGCGCGCTGCGGGGGCGACGTCGTCCGCGTCGAGGCCGAATGGGGCAAGGCCATCGATCCGCAACGACTCGCCGACGCGCATCCGTCGCCGAAGATCATCGCGATCGTGCACGCCGAGACCTCCACCGGTGTCCGCAACGACATCGAGCCGCTCGGCGCGGCAAAAGGCGATGCGTTGCTCTTGGTGGACTGCGTGACATCGCTCGGCGGGATTCCTGTCGAGATCGACGGTTGGGGCGTCGACATCGCATACAGCGGCACACAGAAGTGCCTCGGCGTTCCTCCGGGTTTGGCGCCGTTGACGGTCAACCCGCGGGCCCGTGAACGCTTTGTCGAGCGCAGTCGGAGCTGGTACCTCGACCTCCGCATGATCGCCGACTATGCCGTGTCGGGCTCTGGCCGCAAGTACCACCACACCGCGCCGACCGCGATGATCGCCGCGCTGCATGCCGGGCTCGGCGCGCTGCTCGACGAAGGCCTCGACGCCAGTTTCGCCCGTCATGCCGAGTGCGGCCGCTTGCTGCACGACGGGCTCGAGAAGCTGGGCTTCACGTTGTTCGCCGACGAGGGTCATCGTCTCCCCGAGCTGACGACGGCATCGGTCCCGGAGCGGGTCGGCGACGAAGCCGCAGTGCGGCGCATCTTGCTCGACCGCTACGGCATCGAGATCGGCGGCGGACTCGGTGCGTTCGCCGGCAAGGTCTGGCGTATCGGCTGCATGGGTCACACCGCTCGCCCGCGCAACGTCACGCTGCTGCTGGGAGCGCTCGCCGAGGTGCTCGATCGTTGACACACGACGTTGTGTGGAAGCCGCCGCTCGACGGCACGACCAACGTCGAGCGCTTCATGGCCGACCAGCACATCGCTTCGTTCGACGAGCTCGTCGCTCGTTCGATCGCAGAGCCGGAATGGTTCTGGGCCGCCGTCGTCGACTTCCTCGGCCTTCCGTTCGCGTCGCGATGGGAGCACGTACTCGACGTGTCGGACGGCATCCCGTGGGCGAGGTGGTTCAGCGGCGCGCAGGTGAATCTCGCCAGCGCCTGTGTCGATCGATGGGCGGCATCGACGCCGGAGGCCGAGGCCGTGATCTGGGAGGGGGAGGACGGCCGCACCGTCACCTGGACCTACGCCGAGCTCCGGCGGCACGCCGATGCGCTGGCCTTTCAACTGCAGAGCCTCGGCATCGGCGAAGGCGACGCCGTCGGCATCTTCCTACCGATGATCCCTGAGGTCGTGGCCGCGTGCATGGCGGTGGCCAAGCTCGGCGCGGTGTTCCTCCCGATCTTCTCGGGCTACGGCGTCGACGCCATCGCGGTGCGGTTGGGCGACGCCGACGCGAAGGCGATCATCACCGCGGCCCACGCCCAGCGTCGAGGTAAGGCCGTCGACATGGCGACAACGGCGCGAGCCGCGGCGGCGAAGACCCCGACGGTCGACCACGTGATCGTCGTCGACGACGCGGGATCGGGCTGGCCGGCTCCGGAGATCGCGTTCCCGACGCGGCTGTTCGACGCGGAGCAACCGTTGTTCATTGCCTACACGTCGGGCACCACCGGCCGCCCGAAGGGGTCGGTGCACGTGCACGGGGGCTTCCTCGTGAAGATCGCTGAGGAGGTTGCGTTCCAGTTCGACTGCCGACCGTCCGACCGCGTCTTCTGGTTCGCCGACTTCGGTTGGATCATGGGACCGTGGGAGATCGTCGGCGCGTTGGCCAACGGCGCGACCGTCTGCCTGTACGACGGCGCTCCCGACTTTCCCGGCCCCGACCGTTTGTGGGCCTACCTCGAGCGTCACGCCGTCACGATCCTCGGCATCAGCCCAACGCTCATCCGCAGCGTCATGGCCAACGGCGACGCACCGGTTGTCGGCCACGATCTGTCCGCGCTGCGCATCCTGGGTTCGACCGGCGAGCCGTGGAATGACGTGGCGTGGCGCTGGTACTTCTCCGTGGTGGGGCGTGGACGGTGCCCGGTCATCAACATCTCCGGAGGCACCGAGGTCGGAGCGTGTTTCCTCTCGCCGCATCCGGTGGAGGAACTGACGTCGACGACGCTCGGCGGCCCGGCGCTCGGGATGGCCGTCGACGTGTTCGACGACAACGGCCAACCCGTGCGCGAGGCAGTCGGTGAACTGGTGTGCACGAAACCGTGGCCGGGCATGACACGTGGGTTGTTCAAGGATCCCGAGCGCTACCTCGACGTGTACTGGAGTCGGTGGCCCGACGTGTGGGTGCACGGCGACTGGGCGTCGATCGAAGACGGTCGTTGGTACCTGCACGGCCGCAGCGACGACACGATCAAGATCGCGGGCAAGCGCCTCGGGCCGGCGGAGGCCGAGTCGGCGCTCGTCGCCCATGAAGCGGTGCTCGAAGCCGCCGCCGTGGGTATGCCGAACGAGATGAAAGGCGAAGAGCTGTGGGCCTACGTGGTGCTCGCACCGGGACACGCCCCTTCCGAAGAATTGCGGGCGGAGCTGACCGACACGGTGGCCGTCGCGCTCGGGAAGGCCTTCAAGCCCGCGGGCATTCGGTTCGTCGCGTCGTTGCCGAAGACGCGTAGCGCGAAGGTCTTGCGCCGAGCGATACGCGCAACTGCGTTGGGTGTCGACCCGGGCGATCTCTCGTCGCTCGAAGATCCCGCGTCCATCGACGCGATACGGGCGGCGTCGTGAGCTCGATGTTCGGCAAACGCGTGTTGCTTCGGCCGATGGTCGTGTCGGACTTCCTGGCGTGGCAGGAGGTTCGCCGGCGCAACGCCGAGTGGTTGACGAAGTGGGAGGCGCAACGGGTCTCTGGTCAGCCCGATGTGGTCGAAGATCGCGACGCGTACTCCGTGCGCTGCAGCGCCCGGCAGCGCGAGCGCCAGTTGGGTACCGGCTACGGCTTTGGCATCTTCGTCAACGGTGATTTCGCCGGCGAGATCAACCTCACGGCGGTGCAGCGGGGCCCGTTCCAGAGCGCGTACGTCGGCTACTGGATCGACGAGAAGCACGCCGGCAACGGTTACATGCCCGAGTCGGTGATCGTGCTCGCGCAGTTCGCGTTCGAGGAGCTGCACCTGCACCGCATCCAGATCTCGATCATTCCCCGGAACACGGCCAGTCGCCGAGTGGTCGAGAAGCTCGGCATTCGAGACGAAGGCATAGCCATTCGTTACCTCGAGATCAACGGCGTCTGGGAGGACCACGTGCGCTACGGGCTCACGTCCGAGGAGTGGGACGAGCGGCGCGATGTCTGGCTGCGCGACTGGGTCGGGTGACCAGGCGAACCCAAGCAGAGCGTTCAGCCACGACGCGCGCCGCGTTGCTGGCGGCCGCGCGCGAATTGTTCGCGAAGCACGGGTTCGCGGCAACGGGACGCGAGCAGATCGCCGAGCTCGCTGGGGTGACGCGCGGCGCGCTCTACCACCACTTCGGGAGCAAGGAGCTGTTGTTCCGAGCGGTCGTCGAACAGCTCGAGGAGGAGCTGGGTGAGAAGGTGATGATCGCCGCGGCGCGCAGCGACGATGCGTCGGAGCAGCTTCGGCTCGGTTGCATGGCCTTTCTCGACGCGTGTCTCGAGCCAGCGGTGCGGCGCGTCGTGCTCGTCGAGGCACCCGTGGTGCTCGGATGGGATCAGTGGCGGGAGATCGACGCGCGGCACGGCCTCAGCTTGGTCACGCATGCGCTCGAGGCCGTGGTGGCCAGCGGCCAGATGACAGCGGTCGCAGTCGAGCCCCTGGCACACATGCTGCTCGGCGCGCTCAACGAGGCCGCGATGCTCGTCGCCCACGCACCGAAACCGAAGGCGGCGCGCGCCGAAGTCGGTCGCACGGTCGAGCTCGTGCTGGAGCGTCTGCTCACGTCGTGACTGATGCCACGTTGACGGCCTGGCGCGGTCGTGATGAAGATACATGCCTACCGCACGTAAGTACGAGGGGGATGCCAT
Source organism: Acidimicrobiaceae bacterium (assembly GCA_041166745.1). GTDB lineage: Bacteria > Actinomycetota > Acidimicrobiia > Acidimicrobiales > JACDCH01 > DASUCS01. The sequence continues at coordinate 19,337 of JBEEGH010000016.1, read as the reverse complement.
GACGTTGCCGCGCGAAGAGGTCGTTGCCGGATTCACCGACGAGCTCGCTCGATTCGGGGAGCTCGTTCGCTCGATCGATGCAAAGGAGTGGCGATCACCGACTCGTTGCGACGGGTGGACGGCCGCTGACGTCGCCAGCCACGTGACCGGACAACTTTCCGACATCGTGAACGGCCGGTTCGACGGCATCGGTACGCCGGAGGTCACGGAGCGGCAGGTCGTCGAGCGTCGGAGCAAGACGCCGGACGAGACCGCGGACGAGTTGGCCGAAGCTGCGAAGGTCGGGGCCGACATCTTGGCGAGCTTCGACGAGGCCGCGTGGGCGGGACCGGCTCCCGCGGGTCTTCCGGGCACGTTGGGCGAAGGTGTCGAAGGCTTGTGGTTCGACGCGTGGGTGCACGCCGACGACATCCGCGCCGCGATCGGACGTCCTTCCGAGCCCGGTCCGGGCGTGCGGGCGTCGGTCTCGCATCTCGCCGATCTGCTGACGCAGAGGGAGTGGGGACCAGCGACGATCGCGGTGGCAGGCGTGGAGGAGTTCCCGGTGTCGGGCGGTGGCGGCCAGCGCGTCGAAGGCGATGCGATCACGTTCGTGCTCGTCGCCAGCGGTCGCAAAGAGGCGAGTGACCTCGGCCTCGACCCAAGCGTGAACGTTTACGGGTAACAATCTGGGCCCATGGGCTTGGTCAAGAAGTTGCGGGGGGCGTTCGCCAAGGCGATCCCTCGACCCGGCGGTGACGTCGGCGGCGTAGCCGCCCGGGGCATCGTCGTCGAGGTGGTCAGCGGCCCTTGGGGCGATCAGGAAGACAGCTACTCGCTGTGGACCAAGGTGGTGCTGAAGCTCCGGCCGACCGACGCACCCGACGCGCCGCCGACGACTGTCGACTGCTGGCTCAGCGGGGCGGCGTGGCGCGAGATCGAAGTGGGGCACGACGTCCCCGTGCGGGTCGACCCGGCGACGGGCGTGTTGCTCGGCCTCGACGCCGATGCGCACGACGCCGAGGTCGAGGCGCGGGCGAACGAGGCGAAGGCGAGTGGAAGGGGAGCCGATCCGACAGCCGCGTTCCCCGACATCAGCTCGGAGGGCATGGCGCCGATCGAAGGCGTGTCGCTCGAGCTCTGGGCCACCACGTACGCCCGCATCACCAAAGACGGGATCATCTACCCAGAGGCTCAGGACGCGTTCGCCGCGTCGCGCGGGGTTCCGCCCGGACGATGGGCCGCGATCATGAGCGAGTGGCAGGCCCGTTCGAGCAACGACTGGCGGATCGGCAGCAAGTTCGCCACCACCTACGCGGCCGAAATCGACCGCAAGCCCTGATCACCGTCGATTGACGGTCAGTTCTTCGTGATCTTGGCTTGGAGGGCGGCGAGGCGTTCGCGGAAGGCGGGCTGCGCGACGGACCAGAGCTGCGGTTCGAGCTCGCGATCCACGGCGGCCTCGTGGTCGTCGATCGTGGCCATGTCGCGGATCGACGCCTTCGTCTTGATCACGAGCTCGCGCGGCGCGGCGGCGGCGCGTCCCGCCATCTCCCGGGCCGTGTCGAGCAGCTGATCGTCGTCGATGCACTTCCACACCAGCCCGATGCGCTCGGCCTCCTCGCCGTTGAGCACCTCACCGAACACCACGGTCGCGAACACGGCTTGCGGACCGGTGATGCGCTGGAACATCCACGTGTGCCCGCCTCCCGGGTGGAGGCCGAGCTGCAAGAACCGCGTGTCGAACTTGGCGCGGCGCGCCGCGATGCGTACGTCGCAGACGAGCGCGAGGTTCATCCCCGCACCAACGGCCGCGCCGTTCACCGCCGCGAGGGTCGGCAGCGGCGAACGGCCGACCCGCAGAAAACCTTCGTACACGCTGCGCAGACCCTGCCGTTGCGACCCGCCGAGGTGGCCCAGGTCGGCGCCGGCGCAGAACGCCGGCGGCGCGCCGGTGACGACGACCGCGCCGACGCTCTCGTCGGCCTCGAGCTTGTCGAACGTGGCCACGATCTCGTCGACCATCTCGAGATTCAGCGCGTTGCGCCGCTCGGGATCGTCGAGCGTGACGACGGCGACGCCGTCCGCAACTTCACACCTGACCAAGCTCATGCGTCGACATCCCTCACTACAGCGGGCGAATGGCGGAAGAACTGTTCGACATCGCGCTCGTAGTGGTACGCCGGTTGCTCGCCGACCGTGCGACGCAGCCGCAACGCCTCGACGAACGCCTTCACCGTTCCGGCAGACGTGTACTGGTACTGGAACCCGGCGCGCTTGAAACGGCGGTTGTCGGCGCCGCGACCGTATTTCAGCAACGAAAGCAACTCGGGAGGCATCTCGACGCCGATACGGCGAAGAGGAGCGGTGGCGATACCCATTCCGATCGGCGGCAGGGGAGCGGTGCGCTTACCGCAGATCTTGGCGACCTCGCTCCACGGCAGCAGTCCGTCGCCGGCGACGTTGTAGATGCCGGGCACTTCGTTGTCGAGCACGAACATCATCGAGCGGATGACGTCGTCCTCGTGCACGAACTGCAGGCGCGGGTCGAACCCGAACAAAGACGGAACCAGCGGCAGCTCGAGGGCCTTCGAGGCCGAGGTGACGATGTCGGGACCGAGCACGTTCGAAAAGCGCAGCAGCGTGACGTTGACGTGCGGATTGTCCTCGGCGAAGTCGCGCACATAGCCCTCGACGGCCAACAGGCTCCGCTCCACGGCTGTCTTCGCGGGCGACGAGCGCGGTGTCTCTTCGGAGAACCACGTGGGATCTTCCTTGCTCGAGCCGTACACGAGGGTCGACGACTTCACGACGACGTTGCGCACGGTGCTGCCCGGCGCTGATGCCGCCGCGAACAGGTTCATCGTTCCGATCACGTTGATCTCGTGCATCTTGCGCGATGACATCGACGTCGAGTCGACGACGAGGAACGTGTGCACGATCGTGTCCACCTTGGTGGCCTTCACGATGCGGGAGAGGATCGAGTAGTTCTCGTCGCTGCGGACGTACTCGGTACGATCGAGCTCCACCGTCGGCTCTTCGCGGTCGAGTCCGACGATCACCTCGACCTCCGGCTCGCGCTCGAGGGCCTGCGCGACCCGTCCGCCCCAGAAGGTTCCCAGCCCGGTGACGAGAACGCGTTTGCCCATCAGCCAGACCACACGGAGCGACGTTCGCGGAGCATCTCGTAGAGCGCCTCCTGGATCTTCTCGCGGATCGCCTCGGATTCGTCCATGACCTTGCTGCGCGAGTACCGCGGCTGGTTGGGGGCGACATCGAACGAGATCGGATCGAGCACCTTCAACTTGAACTTGGCGGGGAAGTACAGCACCGACCCGAGCAGCGGCCCGAACACCAGCATGTTCGCGGTGATCGGCACGTACGGAGCACCGATGGCCTTGGCCAGGCCGGGCAGCTTGAACAGGATCGGCATCGACTCTTCCGCGCCCATGACGGCGATCGGCACGATCGGCACACCGGCGCGCATCGCGATCTCGACGAACCCGCCGCGGCCGAAACGGCGGAGGTGGTAGCGCTCGTTGTAGCTCTTCGACGTGCCCTTCGTGCCTTCGGGGAAGACGAGCACGAGTTGCTTCTGCTCCCTCAGCAGGCGGTACGCGTTGTCAGGCTGGGCGGTCACGCCCCCGACCCGCGACCACATCGTGCCGACGACCGGGAGCTCGCGGAAGATGTACTCGGCCAAGCCATAGACCGGTCGGCCGAGCTCGGTTTCGATGCCGTGCATGATCACCGGCGCATCGGACGGGATGGCTCCCGCGTGATTCGACACGAGCAGCGCACCGCCGTCGACGGGGATCTTCTCGAGGCCCTCCCACTCGACTCGGAACCAGCGGCGGTACATCGGGTCGAACAGGCGCCGAGCGATTTCCCGCATGTGCTCGGAGCGGCCCCACTCGTCGACGTCGCTTTCACGAGGGTCGGCGAGCGGCTTGGGCTCCTCGGCGGTCCGCGGCACCGGGACGAGCGCGCGTGTGGTGGTCTTCACCTGCGTCTTGCGCTCAGAGGGCGGCACGGACGGCGAGCCTACTAGTGCTCGATGAGCCCACTCCCCTGCGAGGATGGCACCCCGCCGCCGAACACGCGCCGCTCGCCCGGCGCGGATCGAGCCGTCACCACTCGTCGACGGTGGCGAGGTGTTGCCGGCCGCTGTCGCACTCCGGGAGCACGGGACACCAGCGGCACGCCGCGCTCGGCTTCACGACCGGGACGATGCGACCTGACCGAAGCTCGAGCCAGCGGTTGACCGCGTCGATGACGCGGACCGCCGCTGAGGTGAGCATCGCCTCCGACACGTCTTCGGGGACGAGGTTGCCGCTCTCGAGATAGTGGGTGGCCACCCGGCGCGGCGGCACGCCGATCTTGATCGCCTCGACCAATGCGTAGAAGCGGAGGTCGTCGACGTGCACAGGGCTGAAGCCGCCCGTCTTCAGGTCGATGAGCACCTTGCCTGCCCGAGTGCCCTCGGCCATGCCGATCGTGAGATCGACCTTGCCCTTCAACGTGACGCGGTCATCGAGCAGGTCGACGCGCGCCGTGCTCTCGGTGCGCGGCCGCCAGCTCGGCTTGAGCGGTGGCCACAGCTCGAGGAACGCACTGACGTGATCGATGGCGGCGCCGCGCAGATCGGCGCGTTCGAGCTCGGAGATCGACTGCAGCCAGTCGGCGAGACCGCTGGACTCGCCTTCGGTCAACGCAGACAACGTGTGATCGACGAGCTCCGCCGGGACGGGCGCGCCTCGCACGTGCATCGACAGCTCGATGGCGCGATGGGCGACAGTGCCGCGCGCCATCGGGACCGTCCAGCCGTCGAAGCCGCGCTCGTCCTCTGCGAGGAATCGGACCTCGCAGCCGTGGATCGAGCTCACCTTGTGCTTGCTGACCCACAACTTGTCGATGCCGAGCGTGTCGAGCACGACGATGAGCGGGCGGAGGCCGTCCTCGAGCTGCGCCCGCAACTGCGAGCCGAGATCGGCGGCGAACGTCGGCCGATCGTTGCGCGCCGCGCCCAGTGCTTCGCGGAGCGCGTGCTGCGAGGGGTTCAGGTCATCGACGGCGAGTGCCACAGCCCAACGGTACGCAAGGGGTGTGACACCACCGTGGACCCCGTCGCGATTACTCCTTAGAGGAGGAAATGCGGCGTCATGCGCCACTTTTGCTCCTGAAAGCGCGAGGTCCGCGCCGTTACGTGAGGGGTGGGACTTCGCTGACCCACCAGAGGTCGGCGGTCGCGAGACGCTCGTGCCACCAGGCCGGCGCGCCGTTCATCAGCGTGCTGTAGTCCCAGTAGTCCTTCCACAGCGTGATGCGGCCGTCCTCGACATGTTGCACCGACACGAACGGCAGCTTCACCACCTCGCCCGTGTGGAAGTACCAGTCCTCCTGATGCTCGGTGAACACGACATCGCCGTCGGCGGCCATGTTGCGCAGGTGGTGGCGATAGTCCGACAGCGGCTCGATCCCGAGGCGCAGGCGAGCCTCGATCCGATCGCCGCCGCGGGCGGCGGACAACCCGCCCGTGGGGACGTCGTAGTACACCGAGTCGTCGGTGAAGAACGACTTGATGCCGTCCCAGTCGCGGGCGTACAGCGCGCCCCAGAACCCCTGCACGGTTTCGACGGCGTTGGTCACGGGCGGGACACTGTCACACCCCATAGGGATGATGTCGTCGATGGAGTCGCCGGTCGTCCGCTTTGCCGAAGCCGTGCGAGCGCTCGGCCTGGAAGCCCGCCGCAACGGATTGCGCATGCCGGGGTTCCGCAGCCCGCCTCGACTCAACGGCGTCGATCGCTCCTTGCGCCGCCGCTCCGACGGAGGCGCCACGGTGGCGGTCGTCGTCCGCGGCCGCCCGTGGGCCGCGGTCATGGCCGACATGGTCGAGGGCGTGCTCGTGGCCAACGGACTTTCCGGCGCAGCCGCAGATCGCGTGCGGGCGAAGCTGTGGCTCGCGGTCGGCGGCGACGAGACCGCCGCCGCCTAGCTTTGGGGCGGCCCCCGTATCCCAATTGGCCAGAGGAAGCGGCCTTAAAAGCCGCACAGTGTGGGTTCGAATCCCACCGGGGGCACGACGGCTTCTTGCGTCGGCGAGGTTCTCAGCTCGGATCCGCGGCGGAGGCAACGCGCTCGATCTCCGCGCGTCGACTCTCCCAGAATGAGCTGTCACGTCCGTGCAGCGGCAGGGTGACGGCGTCGACTCCGACGGCACCATCGAGCCCTTCGCGCAGGATGTCGGCATGTCCCGCGTGCCGAGTGGAATCGGACAGGCGATGGACCATGACGTTGAACAACGGGACCTCTTCGTTCCACCACGGCACATAGCCGCGGGCCGTCAGATCAAGGGCTTCGATCGTCGCGTCCGCATGGCTACTGACGCGCCGATAGAAGTCGAGAACCTCGGCGCGCGTTTCGTGTTCTGTGGCCCAGTGGTCAGTGCCCCAGGCTTCCCAGTCGTCCCATCGCGGCAGCAGCTCGGGGAACGGTCGATCGAACACGTCGCCGAAGTAGCGAGCGTCCGAAATCGCGTTGTGCTTGATCAAGCCGAGCAGGTTGGTGCCGGTCGGGGTCAATGGACGACGGATCTGGTACTCCGACAACCCGTCGAGCTTCCACACGAGCGCCTCCCGCACCCAGCGCAGGTGGTCGTGAAGATGCGTCTTCGCGTGTTCGTCGATCACGGCACCAGACTTTCAGGCGGACGCTCGCGGGCATAGCGCGTACCTACTGGACCGATGCCTTTCGGTTGTCATGTCGCCGAGTGCACCGCGACCGCCGTACCCTCGGCAACGTGGGGTCTCAAGGACGCAAACGCGGCCGCCGTACTCGCTCAGACGACGGTGGCCAACGTGCCGACATCAGTCGCGGTCTAGAGATTCCTGCCTACGAACACAATCAGTGGACCTTTGAGGGCTACATCGAGCGCCTTGGCGCGTTCTCGCGAGGAGCGTCCCGTGCGACTGGTTGGAAACGGGCGATCGCGCTCATCGTTGCCCTGTCAATGCTTGCCCCGCTCGCGATCGGTCTAGTTGTCTACGTCGTCGGTCTGCTTCGCACATAACGGCACGTCGCGTGCCCGACCAGAAACCGCAGATCGCGGATGAGGGGCTGGTTTCGCGTGCAGTAGTGGCTGTGAAATCGGGCGTCGACGAGTCAGATCACGACCATTGGTGCACGCGAAACACGAGCACCGGGCTCGGAGCGCGACGAAGGGGCCGTCCTCGTGACGGCCCCTTCGTCTCGTGGCTCAGCTGAACGTGTGGAACTGCACCACAGGTCCTGGGGCGGCTCCTTGGAACATCGGGAGCCAGTCGCCGATGACGTAGAAGCCGTGGATGTCGCTCAGCGTCACCCACGCCGACTGGCCTGGGCCGATGGCGTTGATCGTGCCGACGGCGGTCACGAAGGGCGGTTCGTCGCCGTTGGCCACGGCTTGTTCGACCTCGGCCTGGGTGTGGCCCGGGGCGATCTCCAACAGGCCGAGCTCGTGCTGGATGTTGTCGTGGTTGACGAGCTCCCACGTGCCGCTACCGAATTTCTTCGGGAGCTTGAACGTTCCGTGTTCGAAGATCACCTTGCCGTCGTCGGACGGCTTCTTGGCGGGCTGACGATCGCCTGTCACCTCGAACGGCGCGACGAGGTTCACTTCGTCGTCGGCGAAGAGGTAGTTGCCGGGTGTCAATTCGGTCGTCCACGCGGAGCCGTTGTGCGGGCCGCCGTGCGCGACCCCGCCCTTGCCCGCGACGTGCTGGAACACCGAACCGAGGTCGCCGACAGCGAGGTAGCCGAAGATCTGGTCATAGGTGACGTCGTCGTCGAGGCGTACGACGGCCAGCGAATCCGTGCCGGGGTGAGTGGACACCGTGTGAAAGGTGGTGACTCCCGCGGGAAGGCTGCCGGGCCCGTGGATCGCTTGCGCATCGACGGTGACCTCGACGACGGGCGGTGCGGGATTGGTTTTGGCGTCGCTTCGCTCGGCGAGGCCGAGGAGGGCTCCCGCGGTGAGGGCGAACGCCGCGCTCAGGGCCGTGAGGCGCTTGATGGAACGGGGGCTGCGGAACGTGGACATCGGTGTGCCTTTCGGTCATGACCAGCGCTGGTGCGGGTCGGGACCACCATCGAACCGACCGCTAGGCGATCTCTTGGCGGTGGTCGCGCGCCGTTTGTCGCGTTTGTTGAGATCCGACTTGGAGGCCAAGCCGTGCGCTCCAAGTCGATGCCAAGTCGCCGCCGGCATCGTGTGGCATGCCTCGCGCGCCGACTTCGCTTCTCTTCCGGCGGGCGCGTGGCGCTGAGGAGCGCGAGGGCGCGCTGCGGCTGCTGGCCCGCCGCGGCGGCGTGCCACTGCTGCTGCGTGAATGGTGTGACGACGGCGAGCTCTATGTGTTGACTGACCTGACGGAACCTGCTGGCCGCGGCCCGATCGGCGCGGCCGTCGTGACGCCCGTCGTGCCTCGGCGCACGGTTGAACTCCGGACGTTCGCGACTCGTTCTCATGACGTAGAGCTGTCGTTGCGAATGGTTGGCGACGTCCTCGACGCGGTTCGCGCTTCGGGCGCGAGCCGGGCGGTCGCCGCCGCCAGCAACGCTGACTTGGAGCGCATGGCGCTGCTGCAACGCGCGGGCTTCCGCTACACGCACGTCGAGCGCGACGCTGCCATCGCGGCGCGGGGCTGGGCCGACCTCGAGGGCGCGATCGTGAGCCATGACGTGCTCTGGTTCGACCGGCCCCTCTGATCACTCGTCGGACACAATGGCGTCCGTGCGGTACGGGATCCTGGGCCCCCTCGAAGTGGACGACGGCCGCCGGCTCGTCGACCTCGGGAGCCCCAAGCAGCGGGCAGTGCTCGCACTGCTGCTCATCAACCGGAACCGCGTCGTGTCCCTCGACCGGCTCATCGATCAGCTCTGGAACGGTGAGCCTCCGCAGCGCGCGATTGCGTCGCTTCAGGCCTATCTGTCGAACCTACGGAGGCTGCTGGAGCCCACTCGCCTGCCCCGGGCCGCCGCAACAACAATCGTGACGTCGCCTCCCGGGTACGTGCTGCGGGCCGACGCCGAGCAGGTGGACGCGGCCCGCTTCGAGGAGCTCGTGCGGCGCGGGAGACAGATGCTGGGCGAAAACCGTCCCCGCGAGTGCCTCGAGCTGCTCACATCGGCGCTCGACCTGTGGCGCGGGCCGGCCCTCGCTGACTTCGCCTATGAACCCTTCGCTCGTTCGGAGATTGTCCGCCTCGAGGAGCTGCACCTCGCGGCCATGGAGGATCGGTTCGCCGCGACGCTCGACCTGGGCGGAGAGGTCGATGTCGTTCCCGAACTCGAGGTCGTCGTGCGTGAGCATCCGTTCCGAGAGCGGTTCTGGGCGCAGCTGATGCTGGCGCTGTACCGCTCCGGACGGCAGAGCGACGCGCTGCGCGCCTTTCAGCGCGCCCGCGACGTCCTCGTCGATGAGCTCGGAGTCGAGCCGGGACAGATCCTTCGAGCGATGGAAGCGGACATCCTCGCCCACGCGCCGACGTTGGACGCGGGCGCCGGCGTCACCGCGACACGGGCGCACCTTGGCGGGGACGCGGACGTCACCGACGCTGAGCCCGTGTCGAGCGAGTCGGTCTTCTTGGGGCGCCGATCCGAGCTCGCTCGACTGATGGCTGCGGTTGACCGCACGCGCACCGGCTCGGGACGCCTCGTGCTCGTCTCGGGCGAGGCTGGCATCGGCAAGACGCGGCTCGTCAACGAGCTCGTGGGCTCGCTGGGGCCCGATGTGATCGTTGCCCGCGGCTCCGGGTACGAGGGGGGGCTGGCGCCCGGTTTCTGGTCGTGGGTGCAAGTCCTCCGCGCGGTGTGCGAGCAAGGCGACGACGGGCTCGTCCGCAGCTCGCTCGCGCCGCACGCGAGCGTGCTTCACCAGCTCATACCGGAGATCGTCGGGGGAGCGTCCGACATCGACGAGCGGCCAACTCGAGACGCCAGCCGCTTCCAGTTGTACGACGCCGTGACCGGCTTCCTGCTCCAAGTCGCCCGCGATCAGCCGATGGTCGTGGTTCTCGACGATCTGCACTGGGTCGATCCCGCCTCGCTCGAGCTGCTCGGCTTCTTTGCTGAGCGGCTCAGCTCAGCCGCGCTGCTGTTCATCGGCACCTATCGGCCGAACGAGGTGAGCGAAGCGCTCGCGGATGCGCTGGCCAACCTCGCCCGCGCCGGTGTGCACGAACGGCTCGAGCTGAGCGGTCTCGCGCTCGCAGATGTCGAAGAGCTCATCCGTCGCACGACGCGCGCCGGCGCGGGTTCCGGCGTCGCCGCCGCGGTGCATGGACGCACCGAGGGGAACCCGTTCTTCGTCGGAGAGGTCGTGCGACTCCTCGTGAGCGAGAATCTCCTCGCTGAGCCGCCCGATCGGGCCGTCCGCATCCCCGAAGGCGTCCGCGATGTCATTCGGCGCCGCATGGCCCGATTGCCCGAGCAGACGGCTGTGCTGCTCACCCTGGCTGCTGTCATCGGACTCGAGTTCGACCTCGGCTTGGTCGAGGAGGCCGCAGGGCTCGAGCCCGACCTTGCCTTTGACGTCGTTGAGTCCGCGGTCGTCAGTGGGCTGATCATCGAAGATCCTTCCGCGCCAGGACGCTTCCGCTTCTCGCATGGCCTGGTGCAGGAGGCGGTCTACGAAGAGGTGACCGCGCTACGCCGCTCGCGCTTGCACGCGCGGATCGCGCATGCACTCGAGCGACACGGCGCCGCGAACGACACGAAGGGCATCGCGGACCTCGCCCACCACTACTTCCAGGCGGCGCGTGCAGGCGACGCAGCCTCGGCCGTCGAGTGGGCGATGCGCGCCGCCGAAGCAGCGCTTCAAGGCCTCGGGTACGAAGCCGCAGAAGCCCAGCTCGAGCGGGCGCAAGCCGCGCTGGCGATGCTGGCGCACGACCAGACGCGTGACCGGATGGAGCTGGACCTGCAGCTGCGGCTGATGCGTGTGCTCAGCCTGACCAAGGGCTATGCCTCCGAGGGTATGGAGCGCGCCTGCGCTCGAGCGCACCTCCTGGCGCGGCAGCTCGGAGACGCATCGCAGCTCGCACAACTGCTCTGGAGCGAGTGGGGGGTCCACATCGGTCACGCCGACTTCGACGCGGCAGATCGGACCGGCCAGCAGCTCCTCGACCTAGGCCATGACAACGACGACGAGCTCGCGCTCCTCGGTGGACTCCAATCTCGCGGCAGCGGCGCGGTGCACCGCGGCCGGCTGGCGGAGGGCAGGGCACTGCTCCAGCAAGGGCTCGAGCTCGCAGACCGGCTCGAGGATCCCGCGCTGGCCGAGCGGTTCTTCCAACATCCCGCCGTGTTCGCACGCTCGTTCCTCGCGTTGGCCGAGTGGCTCGCAGGGTGCAACGAGCGTGCGAACGAGCTGTCCGGCGAGGCCGCCTCGATCGCCGAAAAGCTCGACCATCCATTCACCACCACGTTGGCGTTGTTCTTTGACTCCTGGCTCGCTGCGTTCCAGCGCGACGACACCCGCGCTCGCATCCGCGGCGACGCAGCACGCGCTCTGGCCAGCGCCCACGGCTTTGCGTTGTTCGCGCCGATGGCGACCATCGTTGCGGCATGGGCACGCGGCCAGCAGGGTGAGCCGATCGAAGCTGCCGTTGATATCCGCGCCGCGCTCGACGCCCTCGCCTCGACCGGGACCCGCATGGTCGGCCACTTCTTCCTGGCCCTCCAAGCCGAGACGGAACGCGCCGCGGGCCAACCACACGTTGCGCTCAGCACAGTGGAACGTGCATTGCAGGAGGTCGACGAGCTTGGTGAGCGCTTCTACGCGGCCGAGCTGCACCGGCTCCGAGGCGAGCTGGTCATCATCGTTCGCCAGGCACCGCAGGAGGGGATCGCCTCGCTCCAACTCGCAGCCAAGATCGCCGGCGAGCAGGGCGCTGTACCGCTGCAAGCTCGAGCGCACGCGAGCCTTCAGGCCCTCGCCGGCAAAGGCCTGGCGTGACAGCGTTGGCTCAAACAGGGCAAGGCGGACCAGCAAGTTGTCGTCGGCCAGCGCCTACCGCGTGAGGGCGCGGTTGTCGCTACCTGCCCGCGACGGTGCGAGCCTCGTCTTGCCAACCGACGATGTCTTCGAGTGGCAAGGCTCGCTGGTTCTGCAACACGAACGCGCCGCGGCGTCCGATCGCGAGTTCGGACTTGAACGCTGATGTCTCGTCGGGATAATCGATGACACTGAACAGACAACCGTCGGTCATCAGCACGTATTGGGCTTTGATGTCGCCGCCGTACTTGCTCACGATGTCGTACGCGGCCACTTGTTCGGCTGTCTGTTCGTCCTCGCTCATGTCGGGCCACTTCGGCGAGAAGGTCAACTTGGACGCACTCAAATAGCTCATAGCCAACTCCTCATTCTCTGTCACGGGTGTCGCACACAATCGGCAAGGAGTCGGCAGGGTCCGGGCGTTCGTCCCAGCCAGCAGTGTCATCGCTGGCCGCGCCGCTGTCGAGACCATGACAAGCGGACGCACCGTGCATGGTCACAAACGGTTCGGCCGGCGCGCGCATCCAAGCGAGTTGGACGCAGCCGAGGTGACTACCGGAACCGCCCTCGCAAAACGAGATGTATCGGCACGTTGCGGTCACCTGCGTGCCAATATCCGCGCATGACTCATTTCAAAGTCGGCGACAAGGTCATCATTACCGAGGGCGACTTCAAGGGCGAGCGAGGCGCCATCACGGACAAGCATCTCATCGGCGATGGCCTCACCGTCGCGCTGGAGAAGCACGGCAAAGAGATAAAGACCCACGAGGCGCACGTGAACAAGGTCGACGACTGACTGGAAACGCGGACGCAACTGCTCGCGCGACCGGCACGTTCCGGGCGCCTTGCGCGGCTCGCGGGGTGACCGCGCGGGACGCGATGCTGTCGCGGTGACAAAACCCACGCACGCCACGATCGCCACCTTCCACATGGACCTCGACCGCGAAGCCGAACAACGAGCCGGCCTCGAGCAGATGATCGTGCCGGGCGTGCGCAACGCTCCCGGGGTCATTACGGGTCACTGGACCCTGGATCGCTCCACAGCGGAGAGCATCGTTCTGATCACCTACGACTCTTCAACTGCCGCCGAGGACATGGCGGCGAACATCCGCGCGAACGCCGACAATCAGAGGACAGTCGGTATCGACCTCGTATCTGTTCGCATCGTCGAGGTAGTCGCAACCGCGTAGGCGCCGTGCGGCGGAACGGCACGTACAGGGCGGATGTTTGGTGGCGGTCTGACGCTACGTTGGCGAGGGCGTAGAGCTCGTCCGTAGCATCGGCGCGAATGTCACTGATCGATCGACAGCCGCGTGGGACAGTCGACGATGTGGGATCTGACGCGGTGACAGCTCGATCGCGGTTAGTGCGAATCCTTCAAGACGCGCATGCGGGGGAACTCGCCGCGGCGTATGCCTACCGGGCGCATTGGAAATCGCTGCGAAAGCGACCCGCGGCTCGGGCCGAGGTTCGCCGTATCGAGGGGACCGAGTGGCATCACCGCCGACTGGTAGCCGAGATGCTCGCGGAACTGGACGAGCGGCCTCGTCGACCTCGTGAGATGGCGATGGCCTCAATCGGCCGGTTCTTCGGACTGTTGTGTTTCGTATCGGGCTTCTTCGGACCGATGTACGCCGCTGGCCGACTCGAGGCGATGAACGTGGACCAGTACCGCACGGCCCGGGACAATGCGTTGCGGCTCGGTCTCGATCGCTTCGTGTCGGACCTAGAGGCAATGCGCGTCGAAGAAGACCGACACGAACGCTTCTTCGGCGACCAGGTGCGGGGTCACTTCCTTCTGCCCGTCGCCCAATTCTTTCTTGGATGGACTCCACCAGACGAGTAACTCTCGGTAGCGCGGGATCGGCACTTCCCGGATGCCCAGCCAACCGCCACGGCGTCACAGAACCCACGGAGCTGCAGGGTCTCGCGGGGGTAACGATCTCCTTCGCTACCTAGCGAGAGCGCGAACGCCGGCGTGATGCCATCACAGTCACCGCAGCGCCAAGGCTGATGAGCACCGCGGCGAATGCCGAGAGTCCCTCGGTCGACCCGAGGGCACCCGTGCGGGCAAGCGTGTCCGCGGTCTGAGTCGGCCGTGCTACGCAGTCGGGTACTGCCAGGCCTCCTTGCACTTCAGCGGTCGACGGTTCGCCGAGTTCGTAAATGGACTCGGCCATGATGGTGAACACGTAATTCGGGGGCCCGTTGTCAGTGAGCGGACGCAACTCGACAGATGCGGTCGCCTCTCCCGCCTGGATGGTGACCTCGCCATCGCCCGACGGTTGAACCTGTCCTTCGACCGTGTATGAGACGACGAGTGGCTGGCTCAGTTCGCCGTCGCGTTCGACGGTGACGACTCCGTTTACTGTTTTGGGTTCGCCACCGCAGCCGAAAATGAGAGCGGCGGGAGTAGCCGACGCGATTCGAACGACAGGTGTCGCAGCTTGGGCGGCCGCGTCGCTGAGCGACAACAGGATGGGCGACAAAGCCAGCGCGGCTACAAGTGGGATTCGACCGACAGCACAACGGTGCAGCTTCATCGGCAGGACAGTCTGCCTTCTGCACCGCATCGGGGCGATGCTGTTGAAGTTGCCGGCCGCTTGTATGGCGGCGTCGACGGGATGCGACCCGTCGCGCCGACATTGCGTGCGATCTCGGGGCCGCTGCAATGGCAGATCACGAATCGCGGTCCACCTGCCGGATCGGCCCTACCCATGAATTCGCGCTAACGGCACGTCTCGCGCTAGTCCGATTCGACGTGCCGTTGGTATTCGGAGCCGGTGTCGAAGAATGCGTTGAGGTAGTCGTTGGGTGCGAGATCGCTCTCACGGATGAGCGAGAACACCTCGGCCCCGTGGTCCGGCTCATCAACCAGTTCGTAGCTCTGAGACAGACCCACGAACTCAGCATCGATGTCGTGCGCGTACGCCTCTGCCTCTGACTCGGCAAGCTGGACGGCCTCATCAGATGAGGCTGCGCGCCAGAGCGTTATGCGCTCTTCGTAGGCGCGTTCGATCTGTTCGCCGCTTGAAGTCCCGCTCGGACCAAGGTTGAAGACGCACCGAACAGCGAACCACTCATCGACTTCGGCGTTTCGACTGGCATCGCCCACCACATCAGGCTACGAGGGCTGCCGAAGCGGGCCGGCCCGATAACGGCACTTTGCGTTCGGTTGACACGTACCCTCGACAGGAGCTTCCCGTGACGCGTGAGCAGCCGCTTCCCGAAGGTTGGACCTCTGAGCAGTTTCACACGCGCCTGCCGTACGGACTCCTTCTGGACCCAGACGAGCATTACGTCGTAACGATCAACTCGGGCGACTTCCGCGAAGTGGTCAGCGACTTGATCATCCGTGTGAACGCTCGCGAGCGTCTTTGCCTCGCGCGTGAGGCATCCACACACGACTGGTTCGTCGGAGACATTGACGATGCCGACGGCTCAGTCGAGTGTTGGGCGCGCTGTGGCGGCAATCTCGACGAGGCAATGGACTCCATCTGAGCACGGCCGAGCCCCGACCGGAAATGTCGGATGTGCTCGACCGGGACCGGCTCGTTCCGGACGTTCGGATTGACCGAGAGTCGTTCGTTGCCTTACTACTTTGGGCGTGTGCAGTTTCGATCGCGGGAGCGATGGCGTCTCCGTGGACAGGAACTGAAGCGGCGAGCATTTCGATGGGACGCGCCCAGAGAGTGGGGCCTTGTCGTGATCTCCGTCGCCTTCATTCCCGTCGGCCTGATCGGAGTGCTGTTTGCACCGGGTGACTACGACCGGATCGGGTCGGCCCTCGTTGTTGTAGTCGGGGTAGGGGTCGTTCTCGGCGTGATCTGGTATCTCGACCGGAAGATCGACAAGCGAGCAAACCATCGCCGTGACTTCCCGTTGCCTTAGCTCTCGGCTGCACAAAGCCGTGGACGCGCCGGAAACGGCACTTACCGGGTGGAGAGCGGCTCAGCGTCGCCGAGCACTTGAGCGATGTCCGTGGCGGTTGCACCGGTGTACGCAACCGACGGTGGGAGTTGATCGCCGAGCAGCAGCTCGACGGAGTGGATCACGCCGTCGCGTATGGCGACCTTCGACGCGACCAGTCGTGCATTGCATCCTTGGCATCTGCCGCCGACGGCGCGGTCTGAGATGACGTCGACGTGTCCGCGGGTCCCCGAGGTTGGTGCACCGTCGGCCGGTGTACTCCGTGTTGGGGTGGATGTGGCCCATCGCGTCGCAGCACCACATGAGCGCGTCGCCGATTCTGTAGACGGGTCCTTCGCTCATGTCCTGGCCGTGTACACCTCCCCACGGAAGCCAAACGACATCGTCGTACAGAGCGCCGCACTCATGGCATTTGAGATCTGCCGCCACCCACGCGTACCAGGCCACGGCACAACTCTTCCACGGGTGCTGTCGACCGGGATCGGCACGTATCGCGCTATCCGTCAGTACGCCGGGCTGCCCTTCCCGCAGCCAACCCGGTGAGCACGACGAACACCGCGAGTACTGCTACCACGATTCCTGTGAGGAGTGCTCCGAGCCCGATCCCCGTTGAAGCCGACTCGGTGTCAGCGCCGACGTAGAACGCCAGCCAACCGATTGGCATCAGCGCAAAGATCAGCAGTCCCGCGGCCACAAGCCAAGCCCAACCTGGGACGCAAAAACGGACCGTTGCGTCCTCCTCCTGGCCGGAGTGGCACTCGTTTCGGCAGAGGTCGCGCCCGATCGTCTTTCGTCAGCCATCGCGGCGAGCGCGATTGCGAGCCCCAGAACCACCAACCCGACGACAACGAACATCGGCACCGAAGAAGCGTCGCGCGACCCCTCGGAAATGCCGGATCGGCGCTACCGATGAAGCCGCGAGATCGGCACTTTCCGCCGCCGCTCAGTAGTCGGTCACGGTGTCGAACGCGGGTGGGTAGACCACTCGTCCTGACACCGTTGGAGTGTCGGACAGCAATCGGATCTGAGACGCCTCCGGTGGTGCCCAATCCGGCAGGTCGATGAAGATGTCGTACCTCGACGACGGCTCGAACCCGAGTCGCCCGTAGTACCGAGGATCGCCTTCGAGGACAACGAACTGCGCGCCCTGATCACGCGCAAGCTCGACCACAGCGTCGACGAGGGCCGACCCGATGCCAGCGCGCTGATGGTCCGGCGCGACCGCGAGGGGTGACAGGTGGTAGATGCGATGGCACGTCGAACCATCGTCGAGTGACGTGAAGCTCACCATGACATGGCCGACCACGACGCCGTCGACTTCGGCGACGAGCGCTAGGTCGGGCAGGTATTCCGGCGACGCTCTGATCGCGTCGATGAGGTCGGCCTCCCGGTCTGACTGGAACGCGGCAGCCACCACCCGTCGGATGGCCTCATGGTCCTCAGCTCGTTCCGCTCGGATCGTCACGTCCCGTCTCACCCTGCCAGTCTGCTGACTCGGGCTCGTCCGAGCCTCGGCGTTTCGGGCGGCGGGATCGGCACGTTCCGGATGCCGCTCTAGCGTGTTGCCATGAGTCCGTCTCGTTGGAAGCTCACGCTCTACGAGCCCGCCACGAAGACGGCGAGCGACGCGCTGGCGAGAAACCTCGCCAAGTCCGGCCTTCGCGCAACGCTTCGACTGCCGGAGCCAGCGAATCCGGCGCGGCTTCCGTATGGGCGGCTGCCGTACTCCACGATGTTCGTCTCCCTCGGGAACGGCAAGACACCTGACGAGGCCGCGGTCGTCCAAGCTGTAGAGGTTGTCGTGAGGGACCTTCGTGCAAGATTCGGACGGGCCGCTCTCGACCTGAACGGGAGACTGTTCGGCGCACTTCCCGAGCCGCACTAGATCGGCACGTTCCGGTCGTCCCGCTAGGAGTCAGTGCGGTTGCCAAACCGTTTCGGTTTCCTTCACGTCGTCGACCGATGGCAAGAACGACCACGCGCGGAGAACAGCCTGAGCATCTCGCTCCTTTACCTGAAGCTGGATGACGCGACGGTTGCCATCGGCCTTGATCTCATATCCATGCAGATCCTCGAAGATGAGCGACGCACGAAAGAACCGGTGGCGAAGAATGCGAATTGAGCCCAGTTCCGTCAGCGGCACCTCGAAGCCTTTACTTCGGGGACTGCGGCGGCCATACCAACCCGTGGGACGCCACCGCACATAGTCGGGCTCGAGCGTCAGCCGACCGCGAATGTCGAGCACCCAGGCGCGAGTGAGGAGGGACAGGTAGAGCGGCGCCGACACCGTCATGTTCGCTTGAAGCGTCGAGGTCGGATCGACAGTCATTCGCTCACGATCATCGCCGACGCAACTCCCGGGATCGGCACCTTCCGCGTGTTTGGCGGAGCCCAGGTGCTTCTATTGAGCCGGGCCCGGACAATGCCAGTCGCCCCTGATGTGGACTGGTTCGTGCGTCGACGTTGGGACCGTACCGAGGTCGTCGCCCACAAATGGAAGCTGTAAATCGAACGTCCCAGCCGAGGTGTCCCCATCGATCAGCGACACGTTGCCGGTCGCCTGTGGTTCGCCGCCCATATTCGCACCCCAATTGAGATAGTCGTCCCCAATCGCGATCGAAAACCGGACCCGATTAAACGGCTCAGATTTCGGATCTACGGGATAGATGCTCTGACCACCAGAGATTGCTAGCTCGTAGACCCCGGCATCGGCGACGTACTGAAACTTGGCGAGGAAGCCAACAGACTCGCTTATTCGACGACCGACACATGAACCACCCGAGAACTCTGCCGTAGCAACAACATCGCCCGTAACCGTCAACCTGCCCGGCGCTGGCTCAAACGGAAGCGAGAGGTGCGTCGCAAGTCCGTAGGGCAACGTGGTCGAGGTCACACCCGACGCGGGAGTCTCGTCCCTTGTGCTCGCTGCCGAGTTGCCTCGTGAGGTCGATCCGTCCCCAGCCAACGGTGAGGTCTTGTCGACGCCGCAGCTCGCCGCACTCAAAACGACACTCAAAGCCAGTGCGACGCGGAAACGTCGACTCCTCGTCGAGCCCTCCTTGCAGCGCGAAGCCACCCACGCATAATGCCGGATGTGCTCGACCGGGATCGGCACGTTCCGGATGTATGACGGCTCCGCTTCACGATGATGAGCTGTTGAACACCTGTGGGGCGTTACCGATCAAATCGTCGATCCGGCGAATGTTGTGCTCAACGGTGCACCCCAAAAGGAACAGCAACTGATCCTGACCCCCTTCGGCAACGCGACCTGCTAGGTCGCAGTCAACGGTGACGTAGTGCTCCCATGCCTGCTGGCTCTCGGAAAGCAGCGGGGCCCGATCCGGCGGGAGAGCCGCCATGACCTGAGCGAATGCTCGGTCGAGTGCCGGTT
>JBEEGH010000015.1:0-4363 GCA_041166745.1 Acidimicrobiaceae bacterium | reverse complement strand
AACCGGCACTCGACCGAGCATTCGCTCAGGTCATGGCGGCTCTCCCGCCGGATCGGGCCCCGCTGCTTTCCGAGAGCCAGCAGGCATGGGAGCACTACGTCACCGTTGACTGCGACCTAGCAGGTCGGCGCTGCCGAAGGGGGTCAGGATCAGTTGCTGTTCCTTTTGGGGTGCACCGTTGAGCACAACATTCGCCGGATCGACGATTTGATCGGTAACGCACCACAGGTGTTCAACAGCTCATCATCGTGAAGCGGAGCCGTCATTACATTCGGAACGTGCCGATAGCGCGGGTCCCGGCTGTCCGGCATCATGCACGGGTGAGCGCTCACGACTCTTCACAGGTTGTCGATCGGCTGCGAGTTGGAGCCAAGTCCGGCGGATGGAACGGACCCGGATGGCTGACCATAAGAAACGGCTTGCTGGAGTTCGCTCCCAGCCGCGTCGGGCCGCTCACATGGTCCGGTCCCGCGTCGCACTCACGGGCTGAGGTCATTGTCGTCGAGACCACGCTGGCACCTCCGTGGATGAACACCAGTGTGCTGCTGAACGATCCGTTCGCATCCGCGACCGTGCCGGTGTGGCAGCGGAGGCGATTGCTGACCTCACTCTCGCGGGCTGGGTTCAGTGTGAACCGCAAACGAACCTGGTTCAGTCTCGGATCGCGTCGGCTCGCGCCGTAACCATCCTGTACGTGCCGATCTCGCGGCTTCATCGGTAGCGCCGATCCGGCATTTCCGTGCGCTTGCGACTACGCGGTGGCGATCCTGCCGGTGTTCACGGGCGTCGACGCGTTGTCGACGCCCGTGAAGGATGAGCGTGGCCAAACGTCGAACCTCTCCTCTAGTGGGGGGACAGGTCCGCAAGGCGTTGGGCGTCATCTTGCTGATTGTCGTCGTGGTCAGTGGGTGCTCATCAGGGGACGATGGTCTTCCCCATGTTGTGACTCCACCGCGGTGTGACGACCTTTTGCGGGAAGGCGCTGTCCTCAGCGATGCCGAGTGGCAAGCGGGCTGTCGGCGTCCAGGATCATCCGGTCAGGACAACGACGTGACTCCCTTCGTCTACCCGTGCAAAGACGGACGCATCTTCTACGGCTTTCCCACCGAAGCGTGGGGATACGGCGGCGAGCGGATACATCTCCTGACCGGAGACATTGCCGCCGACCCGCAGGCGCAGGCCGAGTTCACGCAATGCACGGGAGAGCAGATGGGGCCGCCGTTCTCATCCGGCCCGTAGATGCACCCCGAACTCAACGGTCCTATTACCGGAGGGTCTGAGCGACCGGAAGGTGCCGCTTCCGCGCACCGGTTGAGCGCGTACTGGGAGACTCTGAGGCGTGAAGGTGGCGCTTGCGCTAATCCCGGCCGTCGTCTTCATCGGCGCGTTAATGGGATGGCAAGTAGTCGAGGCTCGGAAACGCCTTCGTTGGTGGGCCGAGTCGGATCGCATCGTCCGATCTGCTCGCTGGCGTCCGCTCAGGCTGTTGGCGACGCGGGCGGTCAGTTTCGACGCCGTCCTGGAAGACCACGGCTCCGTTGTGGATGCGCGGGTCTACGTGGGAAGCGACTGGTGGGGTCTCTTCTCGCGGCAGATCTGGGTTGAGGTCAACGGCGAGCGACTCGGACCGCCGGTCACGCCGACTTGAGAGCGTCCGGAACGTGCCGATCTCGCGTAGGTGACGCAACGCGTGCCAGGGTGATGGGGATGGACGAGGAGCTGGTTCGCCTTGCGATCCGACTGCGGATCGCTGGCAGGGACACCGACGAAATGTTGGTCGAGTTCCTCGGGATCGATCCGGCGGAAGTGCCGGCCGTGCGCGCCGCGATGCGGGACTGGGACCGCCGGTTCGCGGAGGAATGGCAGCACCGCGAGGCCATCGTCCGACCGCGCGCCGACCAGCCCCACACGCCCGAACAGGCAGCCGACGCGATTAACCGTCCGCGGTGGCTGATCGTGCAGCCGTGGCATCCCGAACGCCTCGATGCGAATCCGCCCACGTTCTCCGTCGATTACGACGACAACATCGCACACAACTTCGAGGAGTCACTCGAAGCGTCGGTCGCGATCATCGGTGCGTTCGACGGAGTCACCGCTGTTCGCCATGAGGATCGAGAACTCATCCTCGGTTGGGGGACGCCCGACCTCTCGGCGCTTGACGCCCATCTCCGAAACTGGTGGTCAGCGCGCCTGCTGGGCGAATAGTCGACCATCCGGAACGTGCCGTTAGCGCGCCATCATCGCGAGCGCCGATCCGGCATTTCCGGATGGTGCGGTGGCGCCTCGATAACAGGCAAATTGTGCGCGTGAGCCTGCCGGGACTGCCGACCGTGATCCGACTCGACCGGCCGTTCGCAAGCAAGATGCGGATGCTAGGCATGGTCGAGTTCTTTCTACGGTGCTCCTTCTGTGCGTGCTGCTCGGAATCGTTGCGGGTGTCGCGGAACACCTCCGGTGGGATTCGCCGGCGGACTCCGTGCTCTTGATCGCGATCGGTGCCGTCCTCCTCGCCGTACGCGTGGTGGTGTGGACCGAGTACGTCGAGTCGGACGGCGTTGAACTTCGTTGGCGGTCGCTTCTGCGCACGGGAACCTGCAAATGGGATGACGTCGCCGCGGTCGAGGTGGCCCGCATGGCACTTTTTCCAAACGTCGTGGGACCGGTCGTGCTGCAAGTCCGGTTCGTCAACGGAACCACGCGCAAGCTTCGATGCACCGCGGGCTGTCGTAGCACCTGGCCCACGTGGCTCGCCGCCATCGCACTCGGACCTGGTTGAACACGGCGCAGCCGCGGGCGCAAATGACTCCCGATCCGAACGGCCCGGACGTGCCGATCGCGGTCGTTGCCATACTGGCTCCGTGACCGATCGCAGCGGTGACCGGCCGATCTGGGAGCGACTTGGACCCCCGATTCAGATCGTCATCTACCCCGACACGAAGCACGACGTTTGGCGTCACGCGATGTACCACTCGAACGGCGGGATAGTGGACGGTCAACTCAAAGTGGCCGCGGCGGCTTCCCCTTCGGAGGCAACGTTGGAGGCCGAGCGCATGGTCGCGAATGTGTGCGAGCAGTACCACGGTCTCTTCGCGTCGATTGATTGGACACGAGGAGACAACGGCTCGTACTCGGGAGCCATCCGGTCTGACTGAACGTCGCGGAAAGTGCCGATCCAGTGCGCATCGATCTGGCGTTACCGGTGATGCGCGACAGGCCATTTCGAGCGGCCGGCGAATACCTGACCGTGGCTGAGGACACCGGCTCGGCGAACAGACCTCGCAAGGGCGGGATGCTCGTGCTCGTCTCGTTCGGCTTCCTCATGCTCGCGGTGGTCCTTCGGGTCGGAAGCGTCTTCGTCGGAGGTCTCACTGTCCTATACCTGTCGATCACGAGTAGCGCAGCCGCCGCGATCACACTCGTGGTCGCGGTTCATACCTCCAAAAGACGCGGCGTTCCCTCAC
Source organism: Acidimicrobiaceae bacterium (assembly GCA_041166745.1). Lineage (GTDB taxonomy): Bacteria > Actinomycetota > Acidimicrobiia > Acidimicrobiales > JACDCH01 > DASUCS01. The sequence continues at coordinate 902 of JBEEGH010000015.1, read as the reverse complement.
TAGCTGAGCCACCGGTAGCGCTCCCGCGTCACGAGCGACCGCTTTGGCTGCGAGTCACTGGACGCAGCGTCGGTGCGCTCTTCTGTCTGAGCGGCCTGATCTCGATCGGTAGCCGGAACGAGGTGACCACCTATGGGACGAGTTGCGGATCGTTCTCCGAGGCACTGCACAGCCGAGGAGGCAACTGCGTTGGCAACGCTCGCATGTCGATCTTCGGTCTGGTGATTCTGGCGATCGGGTTCATTGTGCTCACCGTGAGCTTGGTTCGCCTGCTCCGTGGCCGCGGAACCGGGTCGAGCTCCACGGTCTAACAGCGCGATACGTGCCGATACATCTCGGTTCCGCGAGTACGACTCGGGCAAACTTTCTCAGTGGCACCGCAGGTCTTTAGCTCGTTCAGTCTGAATGGTGAGGAAGACTTCGACCCGGACGCGTTTACCGCCGCGACGGGGCTGATGCCGTCGCGATCATGGCGCAAAGGCGAGGAGGCACGTGGACGCCTGCGTCAGCACTCATCTTGGAGTCTGGCAATTGGCCCGGATTTGACCTTCGACCACTGCAAGCAGGTCGAGCGGCTGCTGGATCTGATCGAGCCGCACGCCGACGCGATTCGAGAACTGAGGAACGGGCACGGGGTAGAACCGCAGATAGGGCTGTCGTGGGGCGATCTCGACGGGGACGAATCGACTCCGGGCTTCCACTTTTCCGTGGAACTACTTCGCCGGATCGTCGCGCTCGGCGCCGACCTCGACTGCGACGTGTAGACAACCGGAACGTGCCGTTCTCGGTCGACTGCTGCGAGCGGCTCCCGTAGCGTGGTCCAATCCCGACAACAGGTGCCGCCGGGGCACCCGAGGCGAAAGCCGAACGCGCAGGAGTAAGAGGCCGTAGGCGGGAGACCG